>JAGAZJ010000005.1 GCA_018110925.1 Oscillospiraceae bacterium
GGCACCATTGTTTCAAGACATACAAATTCAAGCTGATCTCTTTCACTTTTATTCTTTTCAAGCATTTTTATCACCCGTGTTTATTATACCATATCAGACGCAAAAAAGCCAGCCTTTCGGCTGACTTTTTCGACAGACTGGAGCCGGTGCATTGCACCGGCTTTTTTATCCAATGTATTCGCCTTTCAGGATCGAGAAGTACATCCTGCCGACATATTCTCCGTCCATGAAGAAATAATCACGCAGAGTTCCTTCATAAGTAAGACCGCATTTCTCTATAACACGTCTGGACTTCGTATTTATCGTCTTGCAGCATATCTGCACTTTATGCAGGCCGATACTGTCAAAGCCATAGGCTATGACAGCCTTTGCCGCCTCGGTAGCATAGCCGTTTTTCTGGAATGCCGCACCGATGCAGTATTCGATCTCAGCAAAATGGTTCTTGCTGTCCACCATAAAATAGGCTATCTGACCTATACATTCCCCGTCTTTGAGGGTCACTGCCCAGCGGTAATAGTCATCACGTTCATATGAGCCTATGTATTTGTCCAGCAGTCCCTTTACAGCTTCTGCGGTCTCATAGGTCGGCTCTGAGTACATCTTCTGTACCTGTTCATCTGATGCCCAGTTCTTGAACACTGCGTCGGTATCGCTGTATTCAAATCTGCGGAGTATGAGTCTTTCTGTTTCTATCGTCTGTGTGCCTGTATGTGTCATAACTGCCTCCTGTAATAAAAATGGGCTGTCATACCCGTGAAGGAATGATAGCCCGTCTGATTGCGGTGTTATCAGAGCATATGAGCCCTTATATCCTCGCCGCTCTTGTCGATAAGGTATGCGGGGGGGATATCGAATATCGTCTTGCAGCCCGTAACGCCCTCTGAATTGAGCCTGTAAGCGGCTCTTGCAAATGCAACGAGAACACTTGAAGTGAATTCGGGGTTGGAATCGAGCTTTAAGCTGAATTCGATAACGTGCTTGTTTGAACCGTCGCCTGTTGTGCCTGTGCGGATAACGCTGCCGCCGTGAGGAATTGCGTTGTGCTTTGCCTTCAGCTCCTCCTCGGAGATGAAGTTCACGGTGGTGTCATAGTCTGCGAAATAGTTGGGCATGGTCTTGATGGCGTTCTCTATCTTAGCCTTGTCTGCGCCCTCCTCTGCTACCACATAGCACTCTCTTGTGTGCTTCTCTCTTGTTGTGAGCGTGGGGTTCTCGCCGTTTCTTACCTTTTCGAGAGCGGCGGATACGGGCACAGTGTACTGTCTTGCGTCCTTTACGCCTTCAATGCGTCTGATGGCATCGGAATGACCCTGGCTGACGCCTCTGCCCCAGAATGTGTAGTCACTGCCCTCGGGGAGGACTGCATTTGAATAAAGTCTCATAAGCGAGAACAGACCGGGATCCCAGCCGATGGAGATGATGCCGACCTTGCCGGATGCCTTTGCGGCGGCGTCGACATTGGCGAAGTGCTCGGGCACTCTTGCGTGTGTGTCAAAGCTGTCAACAACATTGAAGAGCTTTGCAGCCTCGGGAGTCTGTACGGGGAGATCGTTCGCACTGCCGCCGCAGAGGATAAGGACGTCGATATCGTCCTTGTGAGCGGCAAGGTCATCAGCGCTGTATACAGGCACGCCTGCGGTAGCTATGCTGAGCTTAGAGGGGTCTCTGCGGGTAAATACAGCGCAGAGCTTAACGTCAGTAGTGTGCATAACGGCCTTCTCAACGCCCCTGCCGAGATTGCCGTAGCCTAAGATACCAAGTCTTATCATAACAAATTCTCCTATAACACTGCAAGACAGATCAGAATGCCTTGCAAATTTTACTTGCGGTCATATCGTGACGCTTGTTCTCAAAAACCGTTTAGCATAAGCACGATACTAAAAGAATTATACTATTCTTTTAGAGATATGTCAATAGTTTTTTGCATTAAATTTTTCCGGAGTTGCAACTGTATTTGATAACTGTTGCATAATGACCGTTTAACGATATGGGGGAACAAAAATACGTGAGCGGACGCAAAAGCATCCCGAAGCAACAGCTTCGGGATGTCGGTGATTATTCGGCTGTGTTGTTTATATGCTTTTCTATGAGCTTCATAAGGTCGTCGCTGTAACCTACCTGCTCAAGGTCTTTCTTATCGGTGTCTTTCAGTATTTTGAGAGCCTGCTCAGCGGTCACATCAGTGCCGTAGCCGTCCTCTCTGAGCGACATTGCGAACATAGCCGCCGAAGCCGATACTCTCAGACGGGGGTCTGCCTTTGCAAAGGGTACATATGTGTCTGTTCTGAATTTGTAGCTGAGCTTCTTGGAATCGGTCTCACCGGGATCCTTGTAACGGATGGACATAGTGCATATCTCGTTCTTGTTGCCTGTGGACTTCTGATATTTAAGTCCCTTGGTCTGACCCTTTGCGGGGATTATCTCATAGAGCACGGTAACGCTCTGACCTGCACCCACATCTGCTGCATCCTTTGCATCGTTGTCAAAGTCCTCGTTTTCGAGCCTGCGGCTGTCATAGCCTATGAGCCTGTACTGCGATACCACATCGGGGTTGAATTCCACCTGTATTTTCACATCGTCGGCAACGGTCACAAGAGTGCCGTTCTTTTCCTTTACCAGTACCTTTTCGGCTTCTGTTTCGCTGTCGATGTAGTAGTAGTTGCCGTTGCCCTCCTTGGCGAGCGCTTCCATCTTGTTGTCCTTGATATTGCCTGTGCCGAAGCCGAGGACAGTGAGATAAACACCTGTGTCACGCTTCTTCTCAATGAACTTCGCAAGCTCGTCCTTGTCGGATATGCCGACGTTCAGATCGCCGTCCGTTGCCATGATGACACGGTTGTTGGCGCCCTCTATGAAATAGTTCTCCGCTATCTCATACGCCATGTTGATGCCGCTTTCACCGTTTGTGGAGCCGCTTGCTTCAAGCAGATCCGTAAGGGCGGTAACGGCATTGATCTGATTGCCCTTTGCGCCTGCCAGCACGACCCTCTCCTCGCCCGAATAGGTTACTATTGACACCCTGTCGTTTGCGGTTAGGTTCTTGGTGAGCTCCTGTATTGAGTCAACTACCAGAGGCAGTTTGTCATCCGAGTACATAGAGCCGCTTACGTCTATGAGAAATACCAGATTTGATGAAGGCTCCTTGTCAAGAGGCCTTGCCTGTATGCCAACCGACATCAGCTGAGCGTTCTTGTTCCACGGGCAGTCTGAAAGCTCTAAGTCTACCGAGAAGGGCTTGTCGCCTGTGGGCTTAGTGTAGTTGTAATCAAAGTAGTTCACGAATTCTTCGATGCGTACAGCATCCGACGGTATGATCCTGCCTGTCTCTGTCATCCTGCGGACATTGGCATATGAAGCGGTGTCAACGTCTGCGGAGAAGGTGGAGAGAGGAGTTTTAGCGGCATCCCTGTACCCGTTGTCGTCATAGTGGGAGTATTCCTCCGTGTTCTTGTCGGGGTGCGGCACGGGAGCGGGTACAAATCCCAGTGAATCCGAGCGATACGATACCGACGGCGCTGCGGAATTCGCAGTATAGTATACCGCCCCGCTTTCTTCTTCCGCTTCTTCCTCGTAAATTTCGTCATATACGGGACGGATGGTATCCACAGATCTTACTTTCAGAGGATCTGAGAGCGCACCCATTACCAACTCGTCGGAATAGTCATATGTGACCGCCCTGACCTTGTAGCTTGCGTCCTCGTTGGGTATGGAATAGGAATTGTCAAGTGTCTTGCCGACGAGCCTGAATGTCTTTGAGGAGTCATCTTTTTTGTACACATAGTAAAGAAGGGCGTTGTCTACCTTAGTCCATGTGAATGTCCTTTCAAAGTAATATCTGCCCTCATACTCCTCCATGCTGAGCTTCGGCTTTGCCGCCTTGAACGCCTTTACATCCTTGTTCCCTTTGACATCGGATATGGGCGTGGGCCATTTTTCAGGCCTTTCCGCATAGGCAGGAACTGAAAATCCCCCTGCGGACAGCGCCATGACAGCTGCCGCTGTGACTGCGGTTATACGTTTATTCATATCATTTCCCCCTTTGATATTGCAGTGCGATAGTTTATGCTTCCATTCTACAACATATTTACGGGTTTTGCAATACTGCCAACGCAATTGTAATCAAAATATGGAAATTATAGATAATACGCCATATTCACCTCATGGCAGTCCGGTTCGTTCACCACATCGGTCTCTGTAAAGCCCACATTTTCATATACCTGTCCTGCACGGTCATTGCCGTAAATATAGGTAGTCGTTATCACCTTTGCATCGTGGCGTGTCCTCATAGACTCAATAAACTCCGTCAGTGCGGCAGTACCCTTGTGCTGCCCCTGTCTGCTTATGTCTATGGCAAATTCCCATAAGAAATATTTATGATCTTCAAAACGGTTCACCAGAATAAACCCGATCAGATCATCCTCATCGAATATGTCAAATGCCATGACCGTATCCGGATTATCACTGATGATAGTGCGGATAGTATCCTTTGCTGACAGCATATCTTCCTGCTCGGGAGCAAGCGTGACCTTCATTTCTTCAGACCTGACAAAATCCATCATAACGGTGCCGTCCCTTTATCTGAGCTGCGGATCAATGCTACTGTATCGTAGAAATCTTTTTCCACCTGTGCCATACTGTTTCGGTGTTATAACCTATCCTCTTGTAGAAGGTATTCCCGCCGCCTGTCATGTATCGGGCACCGAGAGATCTCATCCTTCGGTGATGCTCTGAGAGCGCCGCCGCCGCAAGCCCCTTTCTGCGGTGCTCCGGTACGGTGCATAAGGGCTCCATATAGGCAAGCCGGTTCTTCTCGACCCACCACATCCCCGAAAAGCACGCATACTCGCCGTTCTCGTCTGCGATAACGATATTGTGTTCATAGGTGGAATGAGGCGGCGGAGATATCGTGTTTCCGTACACCGCAAGATACAGCTCTTTCAGAGGTTCGTCATCATCCATTGTCTCAAAGTCGGCATCCTCGGGGTACTCACCGCTGACAAAGCCTCTCCACAGACATTTTGTGAGCTTTTCGGGTTCTATGTCCTCGGGCTTTATGAAATGGTATCCCTTCGGCAGAGGATGATCCAGTGAACCTTTTGAGAAGTCAAAGGTGTTGTCTGTATCGGTTCCGACCTCGGAATAGCCCAGTTTCTCCGCCGCTCTCATAAGCGCTGTCTGACCGTCTGTGAATGTCAGTGTCTTATCTTTGCCGTGCATATGGTTCACGGCGTAGTCTGCCATTTCGTCTGCAAGACTTTCGTATCCTCGCCGGAGTATGAAATTGATATTGTCCGTACAGTCTTCATAGTACACAAAACCGACGGGCTTGCCGTCATCGAGCCACAGCCTGCATGAAGACATATACCGGTTCTCAAAATTTGCGGATGTCGCATAGTACTCAAAGCTCGGTGCAGGCGCACCGTTCACAGACAGCGGCTCATAGTTATCCGTCATAAGATCCCATATCACCGCTTCATCTGTCAGGAGTTGGAACTGTCTTGTCGTTATATTCATTGTTTATACCTCATAAAACAACAGCATCCGAACTGCCCCGACTCTGCAAAGCCTGCTGACAGGTAAAATGCTTTCGTTTTTTCCGTGTCGTCCGTTACGAGCACCGTCTGGCGAACAATTTTGTATCTGTCAAGGACAGCTTTCAGCAGTGCGCTCCCTATGCCCTGACGCTGTCTGTCGGGGCGCACCAGTATGTCCTGTATGAACAGTACGGTGTGACCGTCGCCCACTGCCCTTATTATTCCTGTCAGCTCACCGCCGTCATATGCGGCAAGCACCGTGAGAGAGCCCGCAAACCCGTTTCTCAGGGTCTCCATATCGTCGGTATATGATCTCCACCCCACCGAGGAGTACAGCTCTCGTACCTCGTTTTCATTATAGATGTATTCTTTTATCTCTGTCATTATTTTATCCTCTGAGCGATACCGCATATCAGCCTGTATACTTCATCGGAATTCTCTGCGATGAGGCATCCCGTGCGGCCGACAGCCTCGCGGTATCTGCGTTCGTCTTTGTCAAGCGGCAGTATCCCGCACCCTATCTCAGCCATGACAAACACCATATCCGGATATGCCTTCATGAGCCCCGTGAAATATCCTTCGTGGTCAATACCTGCTTCGATAAGGCGCTTTATCAGTATATGGCAGTCGTCTATGCAGTCATATCCCGCAGGGTATGCGGATATATCGGCATCTGCACCGTTTATGACGTTTCTGCACAGTGTCTTTGCAAATCCCGACTTGCCCTGTGCGGTGCCTCCTGTAATGAGTTTCATATTATTCCTTTCCTCAGCCTTTTGTCATCATGTGATTTGCGAGCGTTGCAAGGTATGTGCCAAGCATGGTGTATATCTCACATATCTGCAAAAACCAGCCCGCCATATCACCGTTTATCCCGCCGAAGCGTTTAAGTGCCGTCAGACGGTAGCGTATGAATGCAAGTACTGCACCGCATACAGCCCCTGCGCCGAATACGGGTGAAATGATGATGCAGGCGGCGGCACATATCACAGCAGTTACCATCACAGTCGCCGCAGATATTCGGCGTTTGCCGTCCTCGCCCTCGGTGAAGCAGTGCAGGAGCCCTTTTCCTGCCGACGGGAAGGTATATGCCGCAAATGCACTGAGTGCCCGTGACAGCACAAAGCCTGTGCATACGACTGGCAAAGCCCCTGTGCCGCACAGTGCATAAAAAAGTGCGGTCTGGATCAGAAGATACAGCCCCAGCCTTATTGCCGCAAATGCGCCTATCCTGGGGTCGTGCATTATCTCAAGCGCCCTTTCCTTCGGAGCGCATGATGACAGCGCATCGTATACATCGCAGTATCCGTCAAGATGTATGCCTCCCGTTATCAGAACGGGAAGAGCCGTGCCCGCCGCCGCAAGGAGCAGTTTCTCCGCTCCGAGATATGTACCTGCGGCAAAGAGGGCATACTCCGCCGCCCCTATGACTGCGCCTATGCACGGAAAGAAGCACAGCGCATAGCGCCTGTTTTTCTCCGACCATTCTATCTGCGGCATTGGTATTGCCGAATACATCGAGAATGCCGATATGATCTGCTTTATCATGGTATGTCCCGTCCGACAGGTATATCACTGTCATTTATCATTTCGTAAAGCCGTCTGTTGTCATCGTACCCGCCGAACGTTTCCTGTGCGGAGATGACACGGCCGCATTTCTTTGCGGCAGAGAGGGCTTTTTCATATATCATATCATCTGCCGGCTCAAAGGGAGGAACGGTGAAGACCTCCTGCGCCAGCGCCTTTGCACAGGGGAAGTCTATGTCATTGGTGCGCAGTATCCCTGCGGAAAATGGTATGCCGCTCCGCCTCAGCTGTCGGTATACAGCCGAAGCATAGCCGCATGAGCCTATGACAAATATCTGCGGTTCGCCCTCTGTGCGCATAAGCTCCACATTTCCGTTCACACTGTCAAAGCTGTTTGCGGGAATGTCATAAAGTTCGGGTATCATCCCCGATGAGAATATTTCCTCGGGTAAGCCCTGTGCGGCTATATGCCCGCCCTTTACGCAGATGAGCCTGTCGGCGGCCTTCATGGCAAGGTCGGTCTCATGCACAGACATTATCACAGCCATGCCCTTTGAGGCAAGTCCCCTGAGTATGGAGAATATCTCCAGCTTGTGCCGTATATCGAGATATGAGGCAGGCTCGTCGAGTATCATCACCTGCGGCTCCTGTGCGATAGCTCTTGCAAGCAGTACCCTCTGTCTCTGACCGTCGCTCAGGGTATCAAAAAGGGTATCGGCAAGCTCCTCCGCATGGACCGTTCTGAGGGCATCAGCCACCGCAGACCTGTCTCTTTCCGTCATGCGTCCGAGTATGTTCGTATACGGATAACGCCCTGCCTCCACTATATCGGCGGAGGTCATCAGGGCGGGTGAGATCCTTTCTGTGGTGAGCGCCGCAAGCCGCAGCGCAATGTCATGCTGATCCATCAGCGACATATCGGTGCCGTCAAGAAAAATTGCGCCGTCAAGGGGTGAGAGCCTGTTTGCGGCAGTGCGGAGAAGGGTGGTCTTGCCTGACCCGTTAGGGCCTATGAGTGCAACGACCTCTCCGCTTTTTACCTCAAACTCTGCGCCGTCGATCACGATACGGGTCCTGTTCCTGACCCTGTATCCTGCGGCGAGATTTTTTGCTTCGAGCCCCATTATCTGTACTTGGCTCTGTATTCTGCCTTGACCTGTCTCGGCAGATACATCTCCACGCCGTCCACTATCTTTTCATTTGGGGAGAAGATAAGGCGCACATTCCCGGCGGAGGAATGTTTCAGATCGGCGTAATAATCCTCTCCGCCGTTGTTGTCGGAGGCAAGCACCGTTGTGCAGTCGGCAGGAGCTTCGGGAGCGTCGCTCAGCTTGCCGAAGGAGGTGAATGTGGCTATATCGGTGGATATGAGCCTTTTTCTGCTTCTCTGACCCGACACTTTGTCAACATCAAGAGATCCGTTGGTAATGATATACTCATATTCGGTAGAAAGACCCGTCAGCAGGTAAAATCCGCCGTAGAGCAGGAAGCCCACGGGCACTACCGACAGCAGACCGAAAAACAGGAAAAGCACTATGGACAGCACTATCATTCCGACGACGATCAGCGCCGTTTTTGCTTTGTCTGCTCCTGTGGGGGTTTTCTGAACAAGATATTCTGCGTAAAAATCGGACATTGCGATCATTTCCCCTTTGAGGAGAAATGCACTCCTTTCTGTTTGTCATTCCGTTCACACGGTATCGTCACGGTGAATACGGTCTCACCGTCATCCGATGCGGCTGAGATATTGCCGCCGTGCTTCTCCGTAACTGCCTTTGCAATGGCAAGTCCAAGCCCGTAGCCGCCTGTTTCCCTGCTTCGGGATGCGTCGGGACGGTAATAGCGGTCAAATATGCGTTCAAGATCCTCTGCGGCTATAGTGCCCGTGTTCCTGACTGCAAGACGTGCCTTCCCCTTTGACTGTGACAGGCTTATCTTTATGTCACTGCCGGCAGGGGAGTGCTTTACGGCATTGTCTATCAGTATATGCACTACCCTCACAAGGCTCTCCTTGTCCCCCTTTACGGTTATATCGGGAGATATTTCCTCGGTGAGCGTCTTGCCGTTTTCATAGGCCAGTGCCTCCATTGCAAGGCAGGAGCGCTCTGTTTCACGGGACAGGTCAAATTCTGCCATGACAGTGCTCTCGGAATGCTCCTCACGTGAGAGATAGAGCATCTCGTTAATCAGCCCGGACATCTTTGCTGTCTCCTCACGGATGACAGAGAACCAGCGTTCCTGCTCCCTCACGGTCTTGTCGGGTGAACCCGTTATCACGTCCAGATTTGACGATATGACCGCCAACGGAGTTTTTAATTCATGAGATGCGTTTGAGAAAAAAATGGTCTGCCTGCTCCATGAATCCTCTATGGGTATCGCTATCCAGCGTGCGAGAGCGGCCGAGAGTATCAGAAACGCAAAGAATGTCAGTACAAACACACATATCAGCATGAGCAGAAGACGGTTCAGCACAGACACATCGTTCTGAGTGTCGAGAAGCACTATGACACGTTTTTCACGGTCATATCCATATCGGTAATGTGTGCCGTTTATGGTCATGTCTCCCCGTCTGCCGCCTTCTGCCAGTATGCTCTGTGCGGTCTCGTCTGCGGTTGCCTGAGAGAAGGCATCGGCGGAATTCTCCTCGCTCCTGTACTGTGAGAGGAATATATCCTCCACAGTGCCGTCCTCTGTGAGCCTGAGCCTTATCCAGCCCGTGTTCATGCCTCTGTTGTCCGAAAAAAGCTGTGACAGCCCGAATATGCCCTGCCGTTCCATACGCACATTGTCCGCATCCGGTTTTTCGGACGGCTTTTCATCGGGCTTGGCGTCGGGTCTTGCCGACGACGGGGCGGGTATCTCGGTCTGATACGGTGCACGCCGTTCAGCCCTGCCGTACATCGCCATTGAGAGTATCCGTTCTGTGTTGTCCTGCGTGGTGTTGTACATGAATATGTATATCGCCGCACATATTATAAGCATCATGACGGACAGCACCACCGTCAGAACAGCGGTAAATCGTGATTTTAGCTGTTTTATCATGACTTGTCTATCGTATACCCTATCCCACGGAGCGTCCTGATGGCTGTCTTTGAGCCGAGAAAGCCCAGCTTCTTGCGCAGGAATGAGATATAGACCTCCACATTGTTGTCCTCAGCTTCGGATTCATAGCCCCATATCTTGGTTATGAGCATATCCTTGCTGACGGCACTGCCGCAGTTTCTTATCAGGAGCTCCATGACGGAGAATTCCTTCAGCCCAAGCTTTATGGAGTTCGAGCCGCAGGTCAGCTCGTATGATGATGTGCTGAGGGTTATATCGCCGCATACCAACTCATCGGATGAAACGAGCCCCGATGAGCTTCGCCGTGCAAGTGCCCTTACCCTTGCCACCAGCTCCTCTGTCTGAAAGGGCTTGGTCATATAGTCGTCAGCGCCGCTGTCGAGACCTCTCACCTTGTCGCTCAGAGCATCCTTTGCGGTGAGCATCATGACGGGCGTGGATATGCCTTCCTTTCTCAGCTCTCTGAGTATCGAGATGCCGTCCATGCCGGGGAGCATAATATCGAGTACAATAACGTCGTATATATCCGCCTGAGCATTGTCGCAAGCTTCCGTACCGTTATAGAAAACATCTGCGGTGATGCGCTCCCTTGCAAATATCTGCACGAGTGCATCTGCGAGCTTCTTTTCGTCCTCTGCTATCAGTATCCGCATATCATGCTCCTTTCAAAGGCTGTGCGGTTATGTCAAAGCCCTGCTTGTAAAAGCAGAGCTTTATCCGCTTATTCTCTGGGTGTTCCGCAGTGGGAGCAGAAGTTGCCGTCAGCAGGGTTGTGCGCACCGCACGAACGGCACACCCACACAGGCTGATAGCTCTGCGGCTGCTGATACTCCTGTCCGTAGTTCACCGGCTGTGTGCCGCCGGGATAATTCTGCGGATATCGTGGGTACATATTGTTCATATAGAGCATGGGGTCAACGTAGTTCTGCTTGCAGGCACATACTATGACACCTATCAGCCCGAGAAAGAATCCCCACAGAAAGCCGTGGTTCATATTGCCGGGATAACCCTTGTCACTGACTATCTTGCGGCACACAAAGCCCCAGACAAATGGCATACCGAGTATTATCAGCAGATATACAGCGGCGAACCCTACTGCAAATATTTCTTCCATAGCTCTCACGCTCCGTCATATCGTGTGATAGTCTGTCAGCTGATGCAGGATGCGGCTATATCGGCAAATGCCTCTATCGCCTTGTCGGTAAGGGAACTGTCGCCTGCGCCCGCCATAGCACTGTCGGGTCTGCCGCCGCCCTTGCCGCCTGTTACGGCTGCGGTGTCCTTTATGATCCTGCCTGCGTTTGCGCCTGCTTCGACGGCTTTCCTGCCGCATATGCAGAGGAATGTGGTGCTGCCGCCCTCTGTGTCCGCAAAGAGCACGATGCTGTCGGGATACTTGTCCTTTACCTCATCGCCCATGGTGCGGAGCGCCGCCTTGGGTATGTCGGTGACCTTTACGGCGTTTATCTTGATGCCGTTTACTTCCTTTGCGCCCGACATGATGTCGCCCGTCTTTGAAGCGGCGAGCTTTGCGTCAAGCTCGGATTTCTCCTTTTCAAGTGCCTTTATCTGTGCGATGTTCGCCGCACAGCGCTCGGGAACATCCTCGATGCCGGAAGCCTTGAGAGCTGCCGCCGAACGGTGCAGGAGCTTTTCGTACCTGTCGAGGAGCTCAAGCACGCCCGAGCAGGTTATGGACTCTATACGTCTTACACCTGCGGCAACGGAGCTTTCAGAGGTTATCTTGTAA
Organism: Oscillospiraceae bacterium; assembly: GCA_018110925.1. Taxonomy (GTDB): domain Bacteria; phylum Bacillota; class Clostridia; order Oscillospirales; family Ruminococcaceae; genus Huintestinicola. The sequence continues at coordinate 11,875 of JAGAZJ010000005.1, forward strand.
AGACCGAGCCTGAGAGTGTTGTCAACATGAGTACCGCCGCAGAATTCTACGGATACATCGCCTGCACTTACAACTCTTACTATATCGCCGTACTTCTCGCCGAAAAGCGCCATAGCGCCCAGCTTCTTTGCTTCCTCTATGGGCATCTCTTTCATAACGACGGGTATAGCGTCCATGATGTTCTTGTTTATTATAGCCTCAACTTCCGCAAGCTCCTCGGGCTTTACTGCCTCAAAGTGGAAGAAGTCGAAACGCCCCTTCTTGTCGTCAACATATGAGCCTGCCTGATGAACATGGTCACCGAGCACCTTGCGGAGAGCCGCCTGGAGCAGATGAACGGAGGTGTGGTTTTTCATTATCGCCTGACGGCGAACGGTGTCGATCTTTGCGGTTACTTCGTCACCCACGGACATACCGCCGTTGTCGGCTGTGCCGAAGTGGAGATATACGCCGTTTGCGTTCTTCTGTGTGTCAGCGACCGTAAAAGCGGATTCGCCTATGCTTATGACACCCGTGTCACCGATCTGTCCGCCGCTCTCGGCGTAGAAAGGTGTGCGGTCGAGCACGATGACTGCTTCATCGCCCTCTGTTATGCTGTCCACGCTTACGCCGTCCTTGAATATGGCGATCACCCTGGATGAGGATGTATCCTCGGTGTAGCCGTCAAACTTTGTCTTTTCGAGCTTTATGGAACTGAGAACGCTCTCGTCCCATGACGAACCGCCCTTGGCGAGCCTGTCCTCTCTGGAACGTCTTCTTGCCTCGTCAACACAGGCTCTGAAGCCCTCTTCGTCAACATTTATGCCCTTCTCCTCCGCTATCTCCTTGGTGAGGTCAAAGGGGAAGCCGTAGGTGTCGGAAAGTCTGAATACATCCTCGCCGGGGATGGTGCCGCCATCGCTTATGCCCGCAAGGATCCTGCCGAGCATATCCATGCCGCCGTCAACGGTCTTGGCAAAGGCCTCCTCCTCCGTGAGTATCAGCTTCTTGATATATTCACGCTTCTCGTCAAGCTCGGGATATGCGCCCTTGTTTTCGTTTATCACGGTGTCCGCAACTTCATGGAGGAAGGGCTTCTTTATGCCGAGAAGTCTGCCGTGTCTTGCCGCACGTCTGAGCAGTCTGCGCAGAACATAGCCCTTGCCCGTATTGGAACAGGTAACGCCGTCGCCTATCATGAATGTGGTGCTTCTGATGTGGTCGGTGATGACACGAAGAGAAACGTCAGTCTTTTCGTCGTTCTTGTATTCAACACCTGCTATGCGGCTTATGTGCTTCATGATGTTCTGTACTGTATCGACCTCAAAGAGGTTGTCAACGCCCTGCATAGCTACTGCGAGCCTTTCAAGGCCCATGCCTGTGTCTATGTTCTTGTTCTTCATCTCGGCATAGTTGCCGTTGCCGTCGCTGTCGAACTGAGAGAATACCAGATTCCATATCTCTATGATACGGTCGGCATCGCTTGCCTGTTCAAAGCTCTCGAAGGGACCGTATGCCTCGCCTCTGTCGAAGTGTATCTCGGAGCAGGGGCCGCAGGGACCGCTGCCGTGCTCCCAGAAATTGTCCGCCTTGCCGAGCCTTACGATCCTGTCCTTGGGAACGCCTATGTCGTTCATCCATATCTGTTCGGCTTCGTCATCACTTTCAAAAACGGTTATCCAGAGCCTGTCTGCGGGGATCTCCAGCACGCCTGTGAGAAATTCCCATGCCCATGCAATAGCTTCCTTCTTGAAGTAGTCACCGAAGGAGAAGTTGCCGAGCATCTCAAAGTATGTGCCGTGGCGTGAGGTCTTTCCCACACGCTCTATATCGGGTGTGCGTATGCACTTCTGGCAGGTGGTCACACGCTTCCGGGGGGGTGTCTGAGTGCCGAGGAAAAACTTTTTCAGCGGAGCCATACCGCTGTTTATGAGCAGAAGGCTGTTATCGCCCTGCGGTATAAGGCTGGCGCTTGCCATTCTGAGATGATCCTTTGATTCAAAGAAGGATAGATATTTTTCACGCAGGTCGTTGAGCCCTGTCCATTTCATAAAGATCGCTCCGTTTCGGTTTTTTATACCCCGTGACGCCATACTGTGCGGTGTTGCCGCTGTCGTTCGCATCGGCGTTTGTCGGGTATAAGAATATACAACTTATAATTATAGCAGAATGCATATCCGTTGTCAAGAAATTTTGTGTAAAAAAGCTGAGGGCTCAACATTCGCCGCACTTTGCCGGCATCACATCTGCGCAGAACGGGGCGGCAGGGCTTTTCGGATGCGCCCTGAAGCTGTCTATTGCATTTTTCGGCTTTATGTGATATAATGTATATACTATCATAAAAGGAAGATGGTAATGGTACACAGATACACTGCTCTCGGGCTCATGATGTGTGTCATGCTCACTGCCTGCGGCACGGCTGTGACAGAGACAGCCGAGACTTCCGGGACAGCCGAAACGGCTGAGACCACGGTCACCACTGTCACGTCTCCGCCAGTGACGACAACTGCCGAAACGACCACCACCGAGGTCACATATGAGACCATATACGATGACAGCGGTGCTTTCAGCTATGCGGGCGAGCTTGTGGAAAAGGGCGATGATGACAGCGGATATATACAGATACCTGCCGACTTTGTGCGCTTTGAGGACGCCTCTGCCGAGGGCGTACTGCAATACTCCGACAGGACGGGCAAAAATATAGTGACACTGCGCCGCAACATCGGCACGGATTTTCAGTCGGCTGCTCAGAACCTTCTGTCGTATATGGACAAGGAGCATGATATAGACGGACTTACCGCCGCATCTCTCAAAGTCGGCGGATATGATGCCATTCAGATATACGGCGGCTATCCCGACGGATATTTCCTTGTGATATGGCTGATAGAGGACCCTGATGCCCCGACGGACAGCTACTATCTCTCTATGGAATTTGACGCATCGCATCAGTATCTTATGGCGTGTTCATCCACCTTCCGCACGGCAGGGGATGCTAATGCCGCGTTCACGGAGACTTCACGGTAAAGGCGTTGCGGCGGCAGACTGCCCGGAGCTTCGTTGAGCGGCATGGGCAGCGTACCGGGACTGCGTTGAAACGGGAGCAAAATTTTTTCAAAAAAAGCTTGACAAACCATAGCGGTTGTGGTATAATACCATTTGTCACTTGATGTGACGGACTGCGGGTGTAGTTCAATGGTAGAATCCCAGCCTTCCAAGCTGGTCGCGTGGGTTCGATTCCCATCACCCGCTCCATTTGACACCCTTGCGGTGATATGCGTCTTTAACTCAGCTGGATAGAGTAACTGCCTTCTAAGCAGTAAGCCACAGGTTCGAATCCTGTAAGACGCGCCAATACAGATACCTTTGGGTATCTGATATGGTGGGTATAGCGTAGTTGGTTAACGCGTCAGTTTGTGGCACTGAAGATCATCGGTTCGAATCCGATTATCCACCCCACATTATCCGAAAGCTCAGAGACGGGCTTTCGGACTTTTAAAAAGCATGGCTCAAACACTCTGAGTGGAGAGGTGTCCGAGTGGTTTAAGGAGCCGGTCTGGAAAACCGGTGATCCCGCGAGGGACCGTGGGTTCGAATCCCACCCTCTCCGCCATTTATATGTTAAGTTGTTACCATTGTGCAGAAGTACTCAAGTGGTGACGAGGCGCCCCTGCTAAGGGCGTAGGTCGGGTAACCGGCGCGAGGGTTCAAATCCCTCCTTCTGCGCCAAACACGCTGTATACGGTCTTCGTATACAGCGTGTTTTTTTGTCTGTTTTCGGGACGGATACGGTCATCGCTTATTACCCCTGCCGTGCCTGCCTTTCTGATTGCGGGGGGCACTGCGGCCGCCCTGAGTCTTGCGCCTGTCGTTCCGCTGTTCAAGGTTCTGCTCACGGGTGTACTGTGCATCGGGCATCACGAGCTTGCCCTCGCCGTGTCCGATAAGGTCACGTCTGCCTGCCTTGATGAGCGCTTCTATCACCCTGCGGCGGTTCTCGGGCTTGTAGTACTGGAGCAGGACACGCTGCATAGCCTTCTCTGCGGGATCTTTCGCCACATATACGGGTTCAAGGGTATACGGGTCGAGCCCGGTGTAAAACATACAGGTCGATATCGTTCCCGGCGTGGGGTAAAAATCCTGCACCTGCTCGGGGTGTATCTTGTTCTCTTTTAAAAACATCGCCAGCTTCACGGCGTCCGACAGCTTCGAGCCCGGGTGCGATGACATCAGATACGGCACGAGATACTGTTCAAGATGACGGCGCTTGGTCACCTCATAAAAACGCTTCTGGAAGCGCTTGTAAGCCTCGATATGCGGCTTGCCCATCTTATCGAGCACCGCCGCCGAGCAATGCTCGGGAGCCACTTTCAGCTGACCGCTGATGTGATGCTCTATAAGCTCATTCATGAACTCATCGTCCTTGTCCTCTATAAGATAGTCGTATCTTATACCCGAGCGCACGAATACCTTCTTCACACCGGGCAGTGTCCTGAGCTTTCGCAGTATATCCAGATATTCCCTGTGATCTACATTAAGATTTCTGCACGGCTCGGGAGCAAGACATTTGCGACCCTTGCACAGACCGCTTTTGAGCTGTTTTTCACAGGATGGGCCGCGGAAGTTCGCCGTAGGACCTCCCACGTCGTGTATATAGCCCTTGAAGCCTTTCATCTGCGTGAGCTTCTTTGCCTCTTCGATTATAGACTCCTCACTGCGGCAAGTGACACGCCTGCCCTGATGCAGTGCTATGGAGCAGAAATTACAGAAGCCGAAGCAGCCCCTGTTGTGGGTTATGGAGAACTGCACTTCCTTTATGGAGGGGACACCGCCCTCGCTCTCATAGCAAGGATGGTATGTGCGCTCATAGGGCAGTGAATAGACAAGATCCAGCTCCTCCGTGGTAAGAGATACCGCAGGAGGGTTCTGCACGAGCATCTTGTTTCTCTGCCGCTGTATGATAGTTTTGCCGTAGACCTCATCCTGCCAGTCATACTGTATGCGGCACGCCTTGGCATACTGCTCCTTGTCGGCAGATACCTCTGCAAAGGACGGGCACTGTACCGCACCGAACGGTGTCTCACGGGGATCACACAGGTAACATGTGCCGCGGACATCTCTTATGGAATGTACATCTTCGCCGTTTCTCAGCCTGTCTGCAAGCTCGATGACAGAGTGCTCCCCCATGCCGTACATGAGTATATCAGCGCCGGAGTCCGCCAGCACCGACTCCATAACGGTGTCTTTCCAGTAATCGTAATGGGCAAAGCGTCTGAGCGATACCTCCAGCCCTCCGCACAGCACGGGTACCTCGGGCGCCGCCGCACGGCACATTTTGCAGTACACGGTGGCCGCACGGTCAGGACGTCTGCCCGCCTTGCCTCCCGGGGAATACATATCCTCGGAGCGCTTCTTTTTTGCCACTGTATAATGGGCGACCATGGAATCTATATTTCCTGCGGTGACGAGCCATGCCAGTCTCGGTGTACCGAGCCTCATGACGCTTTTGGGGTCGGAAACATCGGGCTGGGCGATTATCCCAACGGTATATCCGTTGTATTCGAGCAGACGTGATATTATCGCCGCGCCGAAGCTCGGATGATCCACATAGGCATCGCCTATTATATACACAAAATCGAGCCTGTCAATACCACGCTCGTCCATATCTTTTCTGCTTATCGGCATAAACATCCCGTGATCACCCTCGTCCGGATTATCTGTGAGCATCTCCTGCTCCGTTCGGATTAATTATACTATATGCCGTCAAAAAAGTCAATGCGTTGCGTAAACGGTATTTGACAACTACTTGCAAAAGTGCTATAATATGTCAGGATAAAAGCGTAAAGGAGCAGGGATATGCCTAAGAAAAGATCATCAACGCCAAAGTCCGCAAAGCCCAAGCAGAACGCATATATCGCAGGCAGCGGAGAAGTGGTGGAGGAACATATTACAGACACGCTCGTGACAAACTATATGCCCTATGCTGTGAGCGTCATAGTGTCAAGAGCCTTGCCTGAGATAGACGGCTTCAAGCCGTCCCACAGAAAGCTCCTTTATACCATGTATAAGATGGGGCTTTTAAACGGCAACAAGACTAAATCGGCAAACATCGTCGGTCAGACCATGAAGCTCAATCCTCACGGCGACCAGGCGATATATGATACCATGGTCAGACTTGCAAGGGGCAATGAGGCACTCCTGCATCCCTATGTGGAGAGCAAGGGGAACTTCGGCAAGGCGTATTCAAGGGATATGGCGTATGCCGCTCCCCGTTACACCGAGGCAAAGCTCGAACCTATCTGTGCAGAGCTTTTCAGGGATATAGACAAGGAAACGGTTGACTTTGTGCCGAACTATGACAATGAGACCACCGAGCCGACACTGTTCCCGACCACGTTCCCGAATATACTTGTAAACAACAATATGGGCATCGCAGTGTCTATGGCAAGCAATGTGTGCTCTTTTAATCTGAAGGAGATATGCGAAGCGACTATCGGGCTCATAAAGAACCCCGACTTCAATATATCCTCCGTGGTAAAGGGACCCGATTTCCCCGGCGGCGGTTTTATCATATATGATGAGGCCGAGATGGAGAAGATATTCCGCACGGGCAGGGGACAGGTCAAGGTGCGCTCCAAGTACAACTACGACAAGGACGACAACTGTATAGAGATAACCGAGATACCCCCCACGACCACCATCGAGCAGATAAAGGACAAGATAGTGGAGCTTGCGAAGAACGGCAAGGTGCGTGAGATAAACTATATCCGTGACGAGTCGGATCTGAACGGTCTGAAAATAGCGATAGACCTGAAAAGAGGGACAGACCCGGATGCACTGATGAAAAAACTGTACCGCATGACACCGCTCCAGGACACATACTCCTGCAACTTCAACATCCTCATCGCCGGATATCCCAAGGTGATGGGCGTTTATGAGATACTGACGGAGTGGACGGCATTCCGCAGGGGCTGTGTGGAAAGGCGTGTATACTTTGAGCTCACCAAGAAAAAGGACAAACTGCATCTGCTGTACGGTCTGAAAAAGATACTGCTCGACATAGACAAGGCGGTGAAGATAGTCAGGGAGACTGAGGAGGAATCTGAGGTAGTGCCCAATCTCATGATAGGCTTCGGCATAGATGAGATACAGGCCGAATATGTGGCAGAGATAAAGCTCAGACACCTCAACCGTGAGTACATAGTCAACCGCATATCCGAGACTGAACAGCTCGAAAAAGACATAAAGGAAATGCAGGATACCCTGAATGACCGCAGGAAGATATATGAGATAATCATATCCGAGCTGAAGGAAGTAATAAAGAAATACTCCCAGCCGAGGAGAAGTATGTTCTGCTTCCCCGATGACGAGGAGGAAAGCATAGTTGAGGATGATACGCCCGATTATCCCGTAAACCTGTTCTTCACCAAGGAAGGATATTTCAAGAAGATAACGCCGCAGAGCCTTAGAATGTCGGGTGAGCAGAAACTCAAAGAGGGCGACAGTATAGAGTGTGCGGTGGAAGCTACCAACAAGACAGAGCTTCTGTTCTTTACCGATAAGGCGAGGGTGTACAAGACCACAGCCGCAGAATTCCCCGATACAAAGGCATCCGTCATGGGTGAGTATGTGCCCGTCAAGCTGTCGTTTGAGAGCGACGAGAATGTCTTTGCAATGGTCCCCACAACGGATTATGAGGGCTTTCTGATAGCTGTGTTTGAGAACGGCAAGACCGCAAAGATACCTCTTTCCTCATATGCCACCAAAACGAACCGCAAGCGCCTTACCAGCGCATATTCGGACAAGTCGCCCCTTGTGAAGCTCATATATGTGCGTGACAATGCGGACATAGCTCTAATATCCTCAAGGGGACGCATGGTAATATTCAACACGGCACTGATACTCCCCAAGGCGGCGAGAGATACCATAGGCGTGCAGACCATGACCCTTAAATCGGGGGCAAAGGTGGAAAAGGCATGGGTGCTCACTCCCGAGGAGCTTGAAAAGTACAGCCGCTATTATGTAAAGAACGTGCCTGTAACGGGTCTTATCGCAAAGGGCGTGGACGACCCCGACCAACTGACGCTCTGATGCCGAAAGGATAATGATATGAAGATAAACATCCCTTTCACGGGTCTTGCGGTAGACCCCGAGAATATAAAAAAGCACTTTGATACCGTGAACAAGCACCGCTTATATGTTTGTATGCACTGTTTCAAGGCAGGCATATACTGGCAGGGGCTCACTCACGACCTGTCGAAGTATTCACCCGAGGAATTCCTTGTGAGCGCCTCTATGTATCAGGGCACACGCAGTCCCAACGAGGGGGAGCGTGAGGACAAGGGATACAGCCTTGCATGGATGCACCACAAGGGCAGGAACAAGCACCACTTTGAATACTGGACAGACTATGACCCTGCCACACGGAAGATGTCACCCGTCAAGATGCCCCTTATATATGTGATCGAGATGTTCTGCGACAGAGTTGCCGCAAGCAAGGTGTATATGGGCGATGCCTACAATGACGGCTGTCCGCTGGCGTATTTTGATAAGGGCAGACATACCAGGATGATACACCCGACGACGTCAAAGCTGCTTGAAAAGCTCCTCATCATGCTTCGTGACAGGGGAGAGGAATACACCTTTGCATACATAAGACAGCTCATGAGAAAATCAAGATCGTAAACGTGCTGATATCAAATGCCTCCATGCGTTTTTGACACATGGAGGCATTTTTTTCTCATTATATCATATGCTCACTCTGCCTGCGAGTATGTCCTTGTAGTCCGCAAGGTTCTTTCTCAGAAGCGAGGGTATGTTCAGTTCGTAGGGACATCGTTCAATACAGGCACCGCAGTCAACGCAGTTCTCCACCTTCATCATCTCTCCCTGCCAGTAGGGAGACAGCCACACGTCGGAGGGGGCACGCCGCACCATCTGCGACATCCTTGCGCACTGGTTTATTATGATGTTCGCCGTACACGGTGCGCAGTATCCGCAGCCGCGGCAGAATTCACCGAGAAGTTCCGCTCTGTCACGCTCTATGAGCGCCTTTACCTCATCGATATACTCCGCATCATTTTCAAAGAATCCGAGCCATTCGTCCAGCTCGCTCTCACGCTGTATGCCCCATATGGGCAGAACATTGTACTGCGACATGAACGCCATGCACGCCTGGGAGTTGGTGAGCAGTCCGCCCGACAGACCCTTCATTGCGATAAAGCCGATGCCGTTCTGCTCGCATTTATTTACCAGTGCTGTGTCCCTGTCCGATGCGAGATATGAGAACGGGAACTGGAGCGTCTCATACAGACCGCTGTCTGCGATCTCCTCCGCTATGCCTATCTTGTGCGCTGTTATGCCGATGTGGAGTATCTTGCCCTGCTTTTTGGATTCGGCCAGAGCCTCATACATCCCCGTGCCGTCGTCGGGGCGGTAGCACTGAGACACACAATGGAGCTGATATATGTCCAGGTGGTCTGTCCTGAGATTTCTGAGCGTGGTGTCAAGGTCTTTGCGCAGTTCATCGGGAGTCTTTGCCATCGTCTTTGAGGCGATGTATACTCTGTCACGCATACCCTCAAAGGCGATGCCCAGCTTTTCTTCGCTGTCGGAATAAGCCCTTGCGGTGTCAAAGAAGGTCATGCCGCCTTCATAGGCACGGCGGAGCAGCTTCACCGCCTGTGCGGTATCCACTCTCTGGACGGGGAGCGCACCGAAAGCGTTCTGCGGAGTGGTGATGCCTGTTTTGCCAAGAGTGATAGTTTTCATATATTATCCTTTCAGTTGTCTGAAAATGTATGCACGAAAAGTCACCGCACGTTACTTTCCCCGTGCGTATACCCTCACATAGTCTGCCTTCATGCTGTCGGGGAGCCTTTCCTCATCGGGTATATCCACCCATGAGCCTGTTTCGGCGGTCACCTTGATATAGAGCGGCACTTCACAGGTGCCCTGTGCCGCCTTTGCATCGGTGCGCCAGCTCTCTCTGCCGTCGATATAGAAGACATATTCCTCCTCTGTCCACAAGAGCCCGAATGTGTGGAACTTACCGTCATACACATCGGCATCGACAGTCTTTCCCTCGGAGCGGTGCGCCGCACCGTATCCGTCCCAGTGGAGAGTGTGCTGTATTTGCTTCTGCTCACAGTACGGGGATTCGTATATGTCTATCTCGGTGCCGTTTCTGCCGCCCCCTGATTCATTGGCGACGCTGTCATTGTGAAGCCAGAATGCAGTCCAGTAGCCGGGTATGGTGTTTACCGAGCAGCATATCTCATAGTAGCCGTATGCCTGCTCAAATCTGCCCTTTGTCCTGACACCGCCCGAGATATATCTTTCGCCGGTCTTGTCGATGGCTATTATGAGACATCCGCCGTCAACATATGACATGGAGTCGTCCCAGTAGTTGTCCATATCCTGTCGGTGTTGCTGTGGGCATCTCTCCCACTTTGACGGGTCAAGCTCATTCCCATCAAATTCATCGTCAAAGGTCATGTGATATGCCTGACCGTCGATGTACAGCGTGCCGTCATCTGCGGTAAAAAAGCCCTTGTCGGGTATCTCTGTGCCGTGTGTAAGAGTCATAAGTGCTGTGATAAAAGCGATAACGGAACTATCCATACCGAGCCTCCGTTATTTGCCGTCGGGGAAGGATGTAAAGAAGCTGTGCTCGTTTTCGGGCAGACCGTACCGCTCCTTTGCGAGCCCTATCGCTTTTATCATGAAGACCATGTTGCGAGCAAGGTTCCTCATGGTCTGGAGACCCTCAAGGTCTTTTTTTACATCCTCTGCGGTGAAGCCGTGAACCTGATTCCAGTAGGTGGATGAAGCCACGGGCATCTCGGATATGGTGAAGTATTTGTTCAGTACGTCGAATGAAGCTGTGTTGCCTCCCCTGCGGCAGCTGACAACTGCCGCTCCGACTTTCATCTGCTTTGGGAATGATGAGCTGTAAAACAGCCTGTCAAGGAATGAGAGAAGTGTGCCGTTGGGTGAGCCGTAATACACGGGGCTGCCGATGACAAGGCCGTCTGCCTCTCTGAATTTATCGGCGGTCTCGTTAACCAAGTCGTCAAATACGCATTTTCCCCTCTCACCGCAGGTGTTGCAGGATATGCATCCTCTTATGTCCTTGTTTCCGACGTGGATAAGCTCCGTCTGCGCACCCTCGGATTCAAAGATCTTTATCATCTCGTCGAGAGCGGCTGCGGTACATCCGTTTGAATGGGGGCTTCCGTTAATGACAAGTATTTTCATGCTTACCTCCTTAATGGAACAGTCATGTGCGGTGTTCCTTTATCTCGCCCGAACGGTAGGCTCTGAGCAGGGCACGCAGGTCGTTTATCTGCGACAGAAGCTCCTCGCCCTCGTCGGTATCGCATATGTTGGCACGGTGCGGCAGTTTTTCCACAAGATGTATGGTGGGTGTGAGCTCGCTCTCACCCGCAATGAACGGCTTGTGTTCGGCAAGGTTCAGGCTGTGGGAATCATATATCAGCGTATATCCTGCAATGCCCGTAGCTGTCTGGTATGCCTTTGAGATGCCGCCGTCTATGACAAACAGCCTGCCCCCTGCCTTCACGGGGCTCTCGCCGTTTTTGATCTTGACGGGTACATGACCGTTGATGATGTGCCCCTTTTCGGGGTCAAGACCGAACATGGAGAGTATCCGTCCGCATACCTCCGCTTTTTCCGAGAAGTGGTAGTATGCGTTGTAGTTCTCTTTGTGGAGAGCTTTTTCCGCAAGAAAGTATCTCTCGAAAAATGCCATCTTGTCCTTGCCGTAGAGGGGAGAGACAGGCCCGCACCACAGATACCACATCAGGTCTGCGGCGTATTCCTTGCCGCTTGTGTCGGTATCGCTGTCCTGAGAGAAATATGCCCTGTTTGTCATTTCGTTGAGCTTGTCGAGAAGCTCCCTGCCAGAGTATTCCTCACCCTCTATATCCATGCTCATAAGGTCTTCGTTCTCATCAAGGGGTATGCACCCGTGAAAGAGCAGATTGCCGTTTATCACCTTGTACATAGAGCCCTTTGAGAACAGAAATCCAATGTGTTCTCTCAGTCTTTCACTGTGCATAAAGGAGTTGGTGAGCACCGTCATAAGCTCCTTTTCGCCGTCGGTGAGCTCCAGCGGTGCATCGGGAGAAACAGTGGGGAACGATGTGTCTGTCAGGGTGTATGCTTCACCGTCTATTGTGACAGTGCCGTTTTTGAAGTCGGTCTTTCTGAATATGTCCCGTTCCTCCATGCCCCATTCGGGATGACGCTCTATGAGCTGACCTTCAAGCTTCAGCTGTATTATGGTTATAGCCTTGTGCATCTTGGCCGCAAGGCCTGCATCAACAGGGTCATAGATATTGTCGTCAAGGGTGTGGGGCATAAAGAGCGTACAGTCATCGTCCTTGTAGACCTCACCCGCAAACACCGCAAGGGCACGGAGATTGAGCCCGTAACCGTCTTCAAGCACGTCAAAGTTGTTGTATCTCATAGATATGCGTATCACGTTTGCGATAAGCGCCTGATTGCCCGATGCCGCACCTATCCATGATATGTCGTGGTTGCCCCACTGGATGTCAACATCGTGCATCTTCATCAGTTCGTCCATAATGAGGTCTGCTCTCGGACCCCTGTCGTATATATCGCCGATTATATGAAGTTTGTCTATGGCAAGTGACTGTATCAGGGCGCAGAGAGAACGTATAAATCTGTCCGCAATGCCCGTGTCGAGTATGGTCGAGATTATCTCATCATAGTAATAATCCTTCACCACGTCATCGGTGACATTCAGAAGCTCATCGAGGATATACACCATATCCTTCGGTATGCTGCTCCTGACCCGTGAGCGGGGGTATTTTGCCGACACCGCCTCACAGACCAGTATCAGTCTGTATATGGTCAGCCTGCGCCATTCATCGGTGAGCGAGCCGTTGTTTTTCAGGCGTTTGAGCTGTTTGTCGGGATAGTAGATAAGATATGCCAGCGCCTCACGCTCTGTGCTGGATACTGTCTTGCCCAGCGTGCGGTCTATCTTTATCTTTATCATGCCCGATGCGCTTTTGAGCATATGCGAGAATGCCTCGTACTCTCCGTGCATATCGCTGAAAAAATACTCCGTGCCCTTCGGCAGACTGCGCACGGCGGAAAGATCCACTATCTTGCTTGCCGCGCTCTCTATCGTCGGGAATTCCTTGGCGAGCAGGTGAAGATATTTGTCCATATGTTACCCCCCTGACGTGTGTTGTGTTTTATGTTAAGTATATCACATTGCTCCGAGGTTATCAAGAGCAAAATATAAACATTGACAGTGCGAAAACGGGTGATGTGCCATATTAAAATTTTGTTTAAATATCTCCGGTTTGTCTGTATATTGCGTCTTTTCTTGACCGTGCCTGAATTTTGTGTTACAATGATCCTATAAATGATTAACTTTTGGGGGGATCATCATGAACGGGATAAATTATGCAACGGAAGAGGAAATATCCGCTTCCTGCTGCGAAACGGGCGAGCTCAGGGCTGAAAAGACCCTCACCTATGATATCGTGGTAGTGGGTGCGGGAGCATCCGGCGTGCCCGCTGCGGGCTTTGCCGCAGAGCTTGGCGCAAGGACTGCGCTTTTGCAGAAAGGCTCGGGCGTTATCTCACAGGGCAACTGCGGCTCTGCGATAATCAGGTCACGCTCCACCGAGGCAGGCATCGCACGGTGGATACACCATACAAACAGCCTCTGCGACTGGAGAGCGGATACAAAGCTGCTCCGTGCCTATGCGGATAATTCCGAAGAAGCTATGATGTGGGTGCTCAACCGCTCGGGGCTTACCAAAGAGACCGAGTACGGCGACGGCAGTAAAGTGGACAGCAATACCGACAGCGCAAAGCTCCTCAACGACGGCGGGAAGATATGCGCATTCAGATGTACCAGCGGCGATTTCACAGGGGTGTGGAACGACAGGGGCAATACATATGACTACGGCGATGAGCACTGCTATTTTTTCGCACCGTGGATAGGTCCCAAGCCCCTTAATGTGGGCAATGCGCTGAGGACTGCTGTTGACAGGGTCAGGGAGGAAACAGGCCGCCTTGATGTATACTACTCCACTCCTGCGGTACAGCTCATAACGGACGGCGGCAGGGTCACAGGCGTGATAGCAAAAAGCGCCGACGGATATATCCGCTTTGAGGCAAAGGATGTCATACTCGCAACGGGCGACTATACCAACAATGCCGCCATGGTCAGGCACTGGTGCCCCGACATAGCGGACTTTGACAAAAAGCAGTTCGGTAAGACAGGTGACGGACATTTGCTCGCCATGAGCGCAGGTGCGGTCATGGAGCCGCAGGGCCATACAAAGATGATGCACGACTTTGACTCGGCACTGATGTTTGAAGAGCCCTTCCTCTATCTCAACATGAACGGTGAGCGCTTCACCAATGAGTATACGGGCTTTGTGTATATGGGCAACGTGCTGAGAGGTCAGCCCTCATACAAGGGTTCTATGCTGGATGCAGACCACAAGAGCGGTTCAAAGGGCTGGTACTGCACGATATATGACAGCGACTATGTGAACTGGGACAAGGACAGCTTTGTGGACGGCATGGTCCCTCCCTTTGTGATGGAGAAGTTCATCCCGGGGGCTGTCGAAGAACCGCAGGGAGTTTTCAAAAATCTCATAGACCTGCACAGATGCGATACTCTGGAGGAGCTGGCAAAGGAGCTTGACATACCCTATGAGAATATGAAGTGCTCTGTTGACAGATACAACGAGCTTTGTGAAAAGGGCTGTGATACCGATTTCGGCAAGCCGTCAAAGTATATGCATAAGATCGAAAAAGCACCGTTCTGGGGCGCAAGAAAGCATATCCGTGTTTCTGCCGAGGTATCGGGAGTGCTGACAAATGAACACGCACAGGCGCTTGATGCAGGCGGTAACGTGATAGACGGGCTTTACTGTGTCGGCAATCTTGGCGGCGGCTTTTACGGCGGAGCGGACTATCCGTTCCACCAGACAGGGCTCTCTCTCGGCAAGTGCTACACATTCGGCATGATAGCCGCAAAGCACGCTGTAAAGAGCGTACTGTGACACAGTGCCCGTGTACACGATACACGATGATATTTGTGCAAAATGTAAAAAACGAACACAATGTCTCTATGCACTTGAAATCCGTTCATGATTATGATATGATTATTATGGAATTCGGTACTTTCCAAATCTATACAACAGGGTGATATTATGAAAAGATCATTGAAAATACCTGCGGCCATACTTGCGTTCATGCTTGCGGGCAGTACTGTTACTGCTCTCCCCTCTGCTGACAGCAGCAGTGTGGTATATGCGGCAAAGTCTGTGTCTGCACCAAAGCATATAAAGACCACTGCTGACACTTCTGCGGTCACTATCTCGTGGGATGAGGTCGACGGCGCTGATGCATACCGTGTATACCAGTACAGCAGCAAGACGGGCAAGTTCGTCAAGGTCAAGACCGTCGCAGGGACAAAGGCAAAGATAACAGGTCTTAAAGCAGGAAAGAAATACTACTTCAAGGTGGCATCGCTTGTCAAGAGCGGCAATAGCTACAAGTCGGGCGGTGTTTCAAACAAGGTGGCTGTCACTACAAAGACTGCCGCAAAGAAGACCGCCAAGAAGACAACTTCGACAAAGAAGAAGGGCGGCACCGTACCTTCAATGCCCACATTCAGTTCGGCAGGCTTTTCGGGTATAGGCCATGTTACCACATTCTGGGAGTACGGCAGAAACACCACCGAGGTCGAGCAGAAAATACTGGCTGACTTTGATAAGTATCGTTTCAAGGTCATCGGCAAAGGCTTTGATGTAAAGTGCGTCACTCACGAAGCCGATGCAGGTGTATACTCCGCCGAGTACAAGGTCTCATACGACGGTGAGCACGTTTACACCATCTATGAGCATTACAGGGTGGGTGGCACCGGCGGCAACGGCACGATCGAATATGTGGATATAAATAATCCCTCGTCGGGCGTACCTGTCATAATCTACTACTGATAAAAGATACACACCTCTGCTGATGTTCGTCGGCGGAGGTGTGATACTGTCGTGGGGTGTAGGGGTTCAGGGCGGTTCAGTCCTTTACATCAAAGCCGTGCGAACCCTTAACGGGCATACTGCGCACCGACATATCGGTGATGCGTATGTATGAGCCCCTTTCTATCATCATTATCATTTCGTCGATGGCTTTTTCTTCACCTTCAAGTTCAGCCTCAACAGATCCGTCGGGCAGATTTCTCACCCAGCCCGAGACTCCGCAGGCACGGGCGGCGTGATATGCACGGTATCTGAATCCCACGCCCTGAACATCGCCGTAGAAAATTATATGCTTTCTTATCATCCTTATCACCATGTCCATTATATATCATCTTCGCCGCAAAATCAAGTAAGGGGGCTTGATTATCCGTATCTTATTGTGGTATAATACAATAAAGACATATGTCAGGAGGACAATATGGTACCGCAGAACTACATCACAGGTGAATATGCAGTCGGGACAAGAACTTTTTCACTTACCGACAGCGAAAGGGACGAAACTCTCGGCAGCGGCGGCAAAAGGCGGATAGCAGTGCGCCTTTACTACCCGGTGTCAAAAGAGAGCGCTGAGAGCGCCTCAAAAGCTCCTGCCCTTTCGGACAGAAAAGCAAAAGAGATCATGAAATTCGCATATGCCCGCAAACTGCCGGATGAAGCGGTTTATCCCGAACATTATGATGTGCCGCCGATGGATGAACGTTTTCCGCTGATAATGTTCAGTCATGGCTTAGGCAGTTATGTTGAGGCAAACACATTCCTGTGCTGTGATCTGGCGAGCCGCGGCTATATGGTGGCATCGGTGGGACACGCCAATGAAGCCCTGTTAAATGAGTATGACGACGGCGGTTCGGATGTTATGGACAAAAGCATATTGAAAAAGATGTATGACAAAAATGTCATATCGGTGCTGTTTGAGATGAATAAGATCAAGAAATACAAAACCGCACAGGAAAAGCTTTGCGCATTTGACAGATTTCAGGACAGCTGCTGTTCATTTTTAAAGAACAGACTTGTCGAGTGGACAAAAGATGTGCTTTTTGCCGAAAATGCAGTCAGGGAGAGCTTTGCGGAGCACATAGACCTGTCTTGCGGCATTGGCGTGAGCGGACACTCCTTCGGAGGAGCAGTGGCGTACTATCTTTGCAGGTACAGCGATATATTCTCCTGCGGTATCAATATCGACGGGGCGATGTGGGGCGAATATGACGATACGCCTATGACAAAGCCGTTCTGTCAGATAAGCTGCCGCTCCAACCTCAGCTTTGAGACAAGGCCGTTCCTTGACACCACAGCCGATACCTATCAGGTGATATTTGAAGATATGCAGCATATCGGGTTTGCGGATGCGAAATTCTTCTGCCCGCTCCGGTTTGCCTGCGGCAAGCTTGATGACGATGTGCTTCACGATAATCTTTCATATTCGCACCATGCGTTTTTTGACAAGTATCTGAAAGGTATGGACAGATCATTCGGCAGAGATGAGGCAAAGGTGCATTACATCAGGATACATTGAAGCTGTGCAGACCACCGACAAATGAACGGAGATGATCGTATGTTCACTATATTCCGTATGGGCTGCGGATGCCGCCACGATAAGGATTTCGTCTTTGATCGACCCAACGGCGTTGACGGGTATCTCATGCTGTTTGTCAGGACAAGGGCGCAGTTTCTGATAAACGGGACACTTACTGTCACAGAGCCCGATACATTCATAATATACGACAAGGGCGCAGAGATACATTATGGCGCATATGATGGCGAATATATAAACGACTGGATACGCTTTGACGGCAATGAACCGCTGACAGGCGTTGACCTTTTCAACAAGCCGATACAGATAGACGGCAGGGTGGATGTGCCGCAGTATTTCAGGCTGATAGCCGACTGCTACTACCGCACAGACAATAAGCAGACAGAGGGTCTTCTGGTTAAGGCACTCATAAATGAGGTCTATGCCGCAGGGCAGGAGATAGACGGCACGGTGGCGCATTACAGGAAGCTTCTCGACCTGAGAGGCAGGATATACGCCGCCCCCGAGGAGGAATGGTCGATAAACCGCATGGCAAAGCTCATAAATGTGAGCGAGCCCTATCTGTACCGCCTTTACAAGCGTGCCTTCGGCGTCACCTGTGCGGCGGATGTGATAAACAGCCGCATAGAGCAGGCAAGGCATTATCTGTCCTACTCCGACCTGGGGGTGGAGGAGATCGCCTTTATCTGCGGATACAAGAACTCCGTGCATTTTTCAAGGCAGTTCAAGCAGATGACAGGGCATTCCCCCACGGAATGGCGCAGGGAAAATATGGCTGTTTGAAACTGATTGTACTTTTTTCGGATCTCTTCGGTTAAATATGTGAGGATATGTTGAGACTGTCATGCAGTCACTGAACGGAGGAGATCATATGAAGATGGTATTTTTTGTGAGGTTCATATTCAAGTGCATAAAGAGCATACTCGGCTTCAACGGCTTTCTGTATATACTCAGCCTTATGCTTGACAGTGATTACGGGTTCAACTGGATACTGTGCGTTATCATCCCCATGATAATCGCTGTATTCTCGTTTGAGGCAGAGAGGCTCCGTGAGAAAAAGGCGTTCAGGCTGCAATGAGCGCAGATAAATCATATAATGCCGTCAGGATCGCCTGTATATCGGGCGGTCCCGTTTGTATATCAAAAGTATAGGATATGTTAAGGATAAAATAGCATATCCTATTTTATTTATATGTTCGTTGTGCGATAATAGGGTAATGTTGATATCGGTCCGGTTTATACGATAGTATTGCCGGCGACAGTATGTTTTACGGAGGAGTCCCGGATGTTTCAGCTAAGATGGCTGTGGGCGAATATGAAGGGCAGCCGCAGGAACTATATCATAGCCCTGTGTCTGTCGATAGTCTGCAATGCGCTGTATATCGCCGCACCATATTTTCAGTCAAGGATAATAGATACGTTTGTTTCAAGCCCCGATGCGGTCGGCAATCTTGAACTGCACAGAGATCTGCTTTTCAGACTGCTCGGAGGTATGATAGGTTTTACGCTTCTGCGAACGGTATGTCAGTATTCATGCAATATGTACTATGAGGTAGCGTCACAGAGCATGATATACAAAGTAAGGACACATCTTTTCAGAAAGATAGAAAACCAGGATATGGCGTTCTATGACCGTTTCCGCACGGGTGACCTGATGACAAGGCTCACAGGCGACCTGGATATGGTAAGACACATGGTCTCATGGGTCATAAAGGGCTGTGTGGAGTCTATGGCGCTTTTTACGGCATCAATGGTTTACTTTTTTACCATAGACTGGCGCACGGCGTTGTGCATACTTGCAATGACACCCTGCATATTCATCGTCACAAGGAGGCTCTCAAAGAACGCAGGTCCTGCATACCGCAGGGTGCGTGAAACATCATCTGCGCTCAATACCGCCGCACAGGAGAATATATCGGGCAACCGAATAGTCAAGGCTTTTGCCCGTGAGGACTATGAGATAAAGAAATTCCGTGCCCGTGATGAGGAATACCGCAAAGCGAACATAAATGCCGCATTCGTATGGCTGCGCTTTCAGCCCCTTATCGAGCTTGCGGCAGGCGGGCTCAGTGTCATACTGCTGCTGTGCGGCGGATACTTTATGATAAACGGTCACCTGACTATGGGTCAGTATGTGGCGATATCGGGCCTGCTCTGGGCGGTCAGCAATCCCATGAGAAACATGGGCAACTATGTAAATGACTTCCACCGCTTTATGGCATCGGCAGGCAAGATAATAGAGATATACTACGAAGCGCCGAGGATCGTTGACCGTGTGGATGCCAAGGACAGGGACAAGTTCAGGGGCGAGGTGGAGTTCAGAAACGTCACCTATTCCATCGGCGGCAAGAAGATACTCGATGACATTAGCTTTCATATATCCCCGGGCGAACACGTTGTCATAATGGGAGCAACAGGGTCGGGCAAGACATCGCTCATAAACCTGATACCGAGATTTTCGGACTGTGACTCGGGCGAAGTGCTGGTGGACGGCATGAACGTGCGTATGCACAAGCTCAGAAAGCTCAGAAAGAACGTGAGCATCGCCACACAGGATGTTCTGCTCTATTCGGATACCATAGACAGCAACATAGCTTTCGGCGACAGCGAGATGGAAGAGGCATATGTACACCGCTGTGCGGAGCTGTCTGCGGCAAGTGAGTTCATAGACAAGCTGCCTCAGAAATATGATACCATAGTGGGCGAAAGGGGTGTCGGTCTCTCCGGCGGACAGAAGCAGAGGATATCCCTTGCCCGTGCCATTGCTGTCAGACCCTCTGTTCTGATACTCGACGACACTACCTCCGCAGTGGATATGGAGACAGAGAACTATATAAAGGATTCTCTTGACAACAAGCTGGATTTTGACTGCACAAAGATAGTCGTTGCCCAGAGGATATCCACCGCAAGGAACGCAGACAAGATAATCATACTCGAAAACGGAAAGATAGCTGATATGGGCACTCATGAGGAGCTTATATCCCATGAGGGCTACTACAAGCAGATATACGACCTCCAGAGCGGAATGGGAGAAGAGCCCGCAGACGGTCTCTCCGGAAAGGAGGCGACCGACTGATGCGAAATAAATACGACGTTGATGAACAGCTTGAGACACCATTTAATTTCAGCCACCTGAAAAGGTCCTTTGTCTATGTAAAAAAATACCGCAGGAATATGGCAGGCTCTCTGATGCTGAGCATATGTGCGGCAATAATCGGGCTGATCGGGCCTCTGATAACCCAGCGTGCGCTGGATGTGACCATACCCGGCAAGGACATAAAGGAACTGTTCCTTCTTGCGCTGGCACTGCTCTGCTGCAATGCAGGCGCTATGCTGTGCGGAAATATGAGCGGACGCATCATGACAAAGGTAGGTCAGAACATAATCTTTGACATAAGGGAAGACCTGTTCGCACATTTGCAGAAGCTGCCATTCTCATATTATGATGACAGACCTCACGGCAAGATACTTATAAGGGTAATAAACTATGTGGACAGTGTATCCAATATGCTGTCAAACGGTATCATCATGTTCATTATGGAGATACTGAACATGATATTCATACTCATTTTCATGTTCATAGTGGATGTGAAGCTGTCCATCGTGGCGCTCTCGGGTCTGCCGCTGTTCATGCTGGTCATGTTCGCCATAAAGAAAAGACAGCGCAGGGCATGGCAGTCGGTATCCAACAAGTCCAGCAATATGAACGCTTATCTCCAGGAGAATATCGTCGGAGCAAGGATAACACAGGTATTCACCCGTGAGGAGGAGAATGCGGGCATATATGACCGCCTTAACGAAAAGTACCGCAAGGCGTGGATGGAAGCTGTCAAATACTCAAACCTGGTATGGCCGGCAACGGACAATATCTCAACACTGGTGAGGGTAGCTATATTCGTCATGGGTCTTGTGATACTGCCCGCAGGCACGGTGTCCCTCGGTACACTGGCGGCCATGACAGGCTATGCGGCTCGCTTCTGGCAGCCAATAATGAACCTGTCGAATATAATGAACAACTTCATAAACAACATATCCTATCTTGAACGTATCTTCGAGACCCTCGACGAGCCTGTGAAGATACATGACAAGGAGGGGGCAGAGCCTCTCGGCACGATAGAGGGTGCAGTATCCTTCAAGGATGTCACCTTCGGCTATGAGGAGGGGATAAACGTACTTGAGCACGTTTCCTTTGATGTGCGCCCCGGTGAGAGCATAGCCCTTGTAGGCCCTACGGGGGCGGGCAAATCCACGATAGTATCGCTCATATCCCGCTTCTACGACATACAGCAGGGAGCTATCACTGTTGACGGGGTGGACATATCGGGCGTGACCCTTGCATCACTGCGTTCGCAGATGGGCATAATGCTCCAGGACAGCTTCATATTCAGCGGCACTATTATGGACAACATACGCTACGGACGCCTTGATGCCACCGATGAAGAGGTGATGCAGGCGGCGAAGACGGTCTGTGCCGACCAGTTCATTTCGCTCATGGAGGACGGCTATGACACTCAGGTGAATGAGAGGGGCTCAAAGCTGTCGGGCGGTGAGAAACAGCTCATCAGCTTTGCAAGGACGCTTCTGTCAGACCCGAAGATACTCGTTCTCGATGAGGCTACATCGTCGATAGACGCAAAGACCGAGGCACTTCTGCAAAAGGGCATAAATGAGCTTCTTAAAGGCAGGACGAGCTTTATCATAGCTCACCGTCTGTCCACCATAAGAAACTGCGACAGGATAATGTACATCGACGAAAAGGGCATACTTGAGAGCGGCAGTCACGATGAGCTGATGCAGAAGCACGGCGCATACTATGAGTTATATACATCACAGTCTGTGTGATGACCGAAAAAAGGAGGAACGTATATGGAAAATTTCAACTTTTACAGCCCCACGGAATTTGTTTTCGGCAAGGGCAGGGAGAATGAGTGCGGAGAATATGTCGTAAAGTACGGCGGCAGCAATGTGCTCCTGCACTACGGCTCGGGGTCTGCCGTAAGGTCGGGGCTGATAGACCGTGTAAAGGCATCTCTTGAAAAGAGCGGTGTCAGATACACGGAGCTGGGCGGAGTTCAGGCAAATCCCCGTGACACCCTTGTGTACAAGGGCATAGATATATGCCGCAGGGATGGCGTTGACTTCATACTCGCCGTGGGCGGAGGTTCGGTCATAGACTCTGCAAAGGCGATCGCCATAGGCGTTCCCTACGACGGGGATTTCTGGGATTTCTATACGGGAAAGCACGCAGACAAGGCTCTGCCCGTCGGCACGGTGCTGACCATAGCGGCGGCAGGCAGTGAGGGCTCGGGCGACTCGGTCATCACCAAGGAGGACGGTATGCTCAAAAGAGGCACCGGCTCGGATGTACTTCGTCCCAGATTTTCCGTTCTCGACCCTGCGCTTACACAGACGCTCCCTGCATATCAGACAGCCTGCGGCGCTACCGATATAATGGCTCATGTGTTTGAGAGATACTTCACCAATACAAGGGAAGTCGAGATCACAGACCGCCTTTGCGAAGCTGTCCTTATGACTATGGTGAAGGAAACTCCCCGTGTCATCGCAGACCCTGACAACTATGAAGCAAGGGCGAATATCATGTGGGCAGGAATGGTGGCTCACAACAACATTGTCGGTGTCGGCAGGGAACAGGACTGGAACAGCCACGGCATAGAGCATGAGCTGTCGGGGCTTTATGACTGTGCCCATGGCGCAGGTCTTGCCGTGATAATGCCTGCATGGATGGAGTTTGTATATAAGCACGATGTTATGCGCTTTTGTCAGATGGCGACAAGGGTATTCGGCGTAAAGATGAACTTTGCCGACCCCGAGACCACCGCACTTGCGGGTATAAAGGCATTCAGGACTTTCCTGCACAGCATCGGTATGCCCATAAACTTTGCGGAACTGGGTGCTAAGGAAGAGGACATCCCCGTACTGGTGGAGAAGTTAGGGCTTGGCGACGGCGAGACAGGCGGCTTTGTTCATCTGAAATCGGCAGACGTGGCAGAGATATACCGCATTGCTGTAAGGGCTGAGCTGTGATGGGCTTTCCCGAGTTCATGCTCAGAAGAGAGAATATTATTCCTGTCGACCAGCAGAATACTCCCGATATCGAGGGGTATTACTACACGGCGGCGGACGGCTCTCAGATGGCTTTCTGGACATATAAAGCGGACAGAGTGTCAAAGGAACACACCCACGATTACGATGAATATATGATCGTGGTCGAGGGGGAATATCTCGTTACCATAGACGGTGCGGAGCATCTTCTCCGTGCGGGGGACGAGTTGTTCATACCAAAGGGTGCCTTACAGGGCGGCAAAGTGAAAAAGGGAACACGCTCCATACACGCATTCGGCGGTCAGCGTGTCTCGCCCTATCACACGGAAGAATACACTGCGGATATGAAAGACAGCGTGCTTGCGTTTCTTGCGGCGGTGTTTGCCGAAAACGGCAAGATGCTTGACATCAACGGCAGACACAGTATGTATAAGAACATAGAGGACAGTTTTGAACTGTTCATATGCACGTTTGAACACAGTGAGATAGTGGGTACGGCGGCGCTCAGACGCCTGTCCGACAGGGACTGCGAGCTGAAGACCATGTATGTGAGCAGGCGCTGTCAGGGTAAAAAGCTGGGCCTCTCGCTGGCTCGACGGATTATAGACGAGGCGAAGAGACGTGGCTTTGAGCGTATATACCTTGATTCCATGTCCTGTCATACAAGGGCGATAAGCCTTTACAAAGGGCTTGGGTTTTGTGAAACAGGGCGCTATAACGACAATGACAAGGCAGATGTGTTTATGGTGCTTGACCTGAAAGGAGAAGCAAAATGAAGATACTGTTCATAGGCGGCACGGGTACTATTAGCATGGCGATAACAAAGCGCCTTGCGGCTCAGGGACACGAGCTGTATCTGTTAAACAGGGGGAACCGCAATGACGATATCCCCGGAAATGTCAGGATAATAAAGTGCGATATAAGCGATGAGCAGGCGGCGGCAAAGGCTCTCGAGGGCATGGAGTTTGACTGCGTGGGAGAGTTCATAGGATTTGTACTGCCGCAGGTCGAGAGGGACTTCCGTCTCTTTAACGGCAGAACGAAGCAGTATATCTATATAAGCTCGGCATCTGCCTATCAGAAGCCGCCGAAGGGATATGTCATAACTGAAGAGACTCCCCTTGAAAATCCCTATTGGGAGTATTCACGCAACAAAAAGGCCTGCGAGGATTATCTCATGGAGAGATACCGTGAGGATGGCTTTCCTGTGACGATAGTGCGCCCCTCACATACCTATGACGAAAGAAGCGTGCCCCTCGGCGTACACGGCACAAAGGGTAGCTGGCAGGTGGTAAAGCGCATAAAGGAGGGCAAGCCCGTCATCATACACGGCGACGGTTCATCCCTCTGGGCTATAACGCACAACAGTGATTTTGCAGTTGGCTATACGGGACTTATCGGCAATACAAAAGCGATAGGTCAGGCATTTCACATCACCGGCGGCAGTGTCACATGGAACGATATCTACAAGGCCATTGCAGATGCTCTGGGCGTGGAGCTGAAGCCGTACTACGTTCCTTCCGATATGCTGGAGGCGCTGTCTCACGGCAGATATGACTATCTGGGCGGACTGACAGGTGACAAGACAAATTCTGTCGTGTTCGACAATTCAAAGATAAAGTCGCTCGTGCCGGAGTTTGACCCAAAGGTAACGCCGTCAGAGGGAATAAAAACAGCGGTGGACTATATCCTTTCGCATCCCGGTTGTCAGAATGACGATGAGGATTTTGACCGCTTCTGCGACAAGGTGATAGAGACACTGGACAATATCAGGGAGGACTTCACATGGTAAACGTTAAGGGACGCTGGGCATTCGTTACGGGTGCGGCAAGGGGCATAGGCAGACTTGCGGCGCTGTTTCTTGCAGAGAGAGGATGCAATCTGATACTGCACGGCCGTACTGCGGCGCACTGTGAGGGTGTGCTGGCTGAGACAAAGGCTTTCGGTGTCGAGGCATATGCCGTGGGAGCGGAATTTTCGGATCTTTCACAGGTGGAAAAAATGCTTTCGGAGATAGATGCTCTGGGCAAGCGTGTTGATATAGTCCTCAACAATGCGGGCATACAGGTGGCATACCGCACGGAGTATCTGACTACTCCCGTTTCGGATTATGAGGAGAGTTTTAAGATAAATACCATTGCACCAATGATGATAGTGTATCATTTTCTTCCGAAAATGGCTGAATACGGCTTTGGCAGGATAGTGAACACCACCAGCGGGATACGCCTTGAACCCGAGCAGGCGGGGTACAGCGCCAGCAAGGCGGCGCTCGACAAGGTCACTATGGACCTTGCGAATAAATACGACGGCACGGATGTGTGCATAAACATAACAGACCCCGGCTGGTGCAGAACTGACCTCGGCGGTCAGCACGCACCGAATGCGCCCGAGAGCGCCATTCCCGGAGTCGTGGTCGGAGCATTTGTTGACGATAAGCGCTCCGGCAGGAATCTTGCCGCAGGCAATTTCTACGGCATGACCCTTGAAGAGGCCGTGGCAGCGGCCGGAAACCTGCCTGTATACACAGGTTCGATAGGATACTGATATCAAAGGGCTGTCTGTGCGACAGCCCTTGTTTGCATCGTTCTGTTTCAAACTATCTCACTTATCAGGCACTCCATTTCAGACAAGGTGAGCGGCGTGTTTGACTTTACAGAATAGGAGTATCCGCCCTTTGACCATACAGCGAGATACCACAGACCGTCAAAGCCCTTCATCCTGACATCGGTATCGTTGACAGTTTCGTTCACCACAGTGTTGTATATGGTGTCGTCTCCGCTGACATCACTTTTTCCCGAACCCTTGCGGATGATAACTTCATCGCCTGCGGAGTTTGAATATCTTATCTGTATTATCTTGCCGTTTATCAGGGAATAGTTCACGTAAGTCATATTGTCTACGGCAAATGTCGGATTGTCGAATGTAAACCCTGCGGCGTATTCAACATCATAGAGATGGGTGTAGTCAACATAAGGACTGTATGCGTATCTGCCCGTGAAGGTGTTGTACCACATATGATCCGTGCCGTCGTAGTACAGACCTGCTCCCGGGTCATAGTACGACCCGTCGGAAGGGTCGCTGCAGCAGCCCGTGTCGCTGTCGTAGATGATGCCGTTATCAATGAATATATCCGCCTTGACGGCTGTTGACAGCAGAACGGCGGCAGCGACAGCGGCGGTGATGGCTGATATGAGCCTTATGGATCTCTTTGTTGACTTTTTCATATTTACTCCTCCGTATAAAGGTTATCGGTGTCTTTTGTTCCTTTAACCGAGGCGGGATGAAAAAAGTACAACCAAGTCTAAAAAAGTTTTGCGCCGCGGGTCATGTTTGCTGATACTGATTACTCCTCTCAGTACAGACGCTTTCTGTCCCGACAAATGCACAGAGTATGGTATGAGTTTGCAGTCGCTCGGCATTTCTTGCTCTGTACCAAGGTCGTAAATCAGTATGACAAATGATTTTGACATTTAAAAGTGATAAAAAAACCGATGTGAAATTTGTACAATGTGCAGAATATACGACGGGAAAGTTTTTTTTGTTGATTTTTTGAATGATTTGTGGTATTATAACATTAACCGATTTATTTTTTGAAGGGAAGTCACCGAAGAATGGGAAAGAACATAATCCTTTACGGACCTCCGGGGACAGGTAAGACATATAACAGTGTCAACTACGCTTTGTCCATCATATATAATATCCCTGTCGAAACGGTCATGGCCAAGGACTACGACGCCATGCTCGACAGATATAACGAACTGAAGAACAGCTTCGGTCAGATAGAATTCACCACATTCCACCAGTCTATGGGCTATGAGGAATTCATCGAGGGTATCAAGCCCGTATTCCTTGAGACCATGAACGAGCGAGGTGAGCGTACCCGTAAGAAGGAAATGGTGTACGTTGTCGATCAGGGTATTTTCAGAGAGTTCTGCCACAAGGCGATGGAGCACCCCGATGAGCCGTTTGTATTCATCATAGATGAGATAAACAGAGGTAACATATCCAAGATATTCGGTGAGCTCATAACCGTCATAGAGCCCTCCAAGCGACTGGGCGAGCGTGAAGAGGTAAAGGTAAGACTCGCATATTCACAGGAGCTTTTCGGCGTGCCTCAGAACGTGTATATCGTCGGTACGATGAACACCGCCGACCGTTCCATAGCACTGCTGGATACGGCTATAAGACGTAGGTTTGACTTTATAGAGATGCTGCCCCGCCCCGAGCTTTTCGGCGACTGCTTTGTTGAGGGCGTAAGCATAGAGAGACTTCTTGCCACTATCAACAAGCGTATAGAGATACTCCTTGACAGAGAGCATACCATAGGTCATGCGTACTTCATGTCGCTGAAGACCGACCCGTCAATACTCCGTCTCGGCTCTATATTCAAGAATTCGATAATACCCCTTTTGCAGGAGTATTTCTACGGCGACTATCAGAAGATGCGCTGGGTGCTGGGTGACTACAACAAGGAGCCTGACGAGCAGTTCGTAAAGGCACTTGCTATCGACTATAAGAAGACATTCGGCGAAAAGGTCGAGCTCTTCCTTGATGTTGATGACACCTATGAGATAAACGACGACGCTTTCTGGAATCCCGAGGCTTACAGAAAACTGATATGAGTATATGAGAGGCTGATGCTGACAGGGCAGCCTCTCAATTTTTAAAAAGGGACGTTTATATGAAAAAGGACCGATACAGGATAACCGAAACGCAGTTTTTTACCATAGAGGGCTCGTCAAGGCGTGAGGGCGGTCTGCCCCTCCCCGAGCAGATATTCGATATGCTGGCGGAATTCTCTCTTGAGAAAAGGATGCCCGATCCGAGAGGAATAAACAGCTATATACTCGATCTGGAGGGCGAGGGCAAGGAGCGTGTGCTCCGTGCGGGCGGATATGTCGGCACGATAGTATTCAAGGATGGCACACAGTTTGAGATACTACCCATGCTCCAGGCAAAGCGCAAAGACGGCACGGTGGTATCAAACAAGAGAGTCTTTCTCGATATGGTGAGCTCGCTGAAAAGTGTCCCTCTGAACAAGAACACGCTAAACACAAAGGCGGCAGAGAACCTGAACATATTCGAGACCTTCATCCTTGCGTTCATAAATGAGGTCCACGGCATAGTAAAAAACGGCATCAAGATGGCTTATACTCCATTTGAGAACAATGAGAACTTCCTCAAAGGCAAGGTAATATACGCAAAGCACGCCACCAAGAACTTTGCACACAAGGATAAATTCTACGTGATGTATGATGTGTTCACTGTCAACCGTGCAGAAAACAGGCTCATAAAATCCACGCTCAAATACCTGCATGATGTTACAAGCTCCGCACGAAGCCGCAACAGGATAGACTCACTGATCGCAAACTTTGACGGTGTGGACTACTCCATGAACTATTCGCAGGATTTTGCCGCATCCATACTTGACAGAAGTATGGCAGGATACTTCAATGCCCTGCGGTGGGCTGAGATATTCCTGCTCGGCAGATATATCAGCGTCACAAAGGGACGTGACGTGTCATACGGAGTGCTTTTCCCGTCAAGGCAGCTGTTTGACAGCTACACTGTGTCGAACCTTCTGAAAATGCTTGACAACCAGCGCTTCAAGGCTGAGATACAGAAAAAGAACTACCCCATGATGAACCATCCCATGCCCCGTGACAGTGCCCAGGCGCTTGCGGTCATGACGTACAGAGAGACAGGCATGAGGGTAGTGTTCGATGCCAAGTGGCAGGGGCTTTCGGGCGATGATGAGAACTTCGGCATCAGAGATCAGGATATCATGGATATCTATGACCTGATGAACATATACCACACCGACAGCGTGTGCTATATATATCCCCTTACAAGAGAGATGCGAGAGGAATCACGAGAGATAGCGTTCCGCAATGAGGACGGCATAATCGGCCGTGTGTGCTTTGTTGACATAGGCGATATGCAGGGCAGTCTTTCGAGCGTGCTTGAACATATCTTCGGTGAGAAGATAAAGACCGATGATAAAAAGGCCGATAAATAAGGGCAAAAAAGAGAACAGCCTGACGATAGCTGTTCTCTTTTGTTATATACAACTGAAAGATCAGTATGCATATTCCATTTTGTAGCCTATCCCCGATACAGCCTTGATATAGCTGGGATTGTGGGGGTCGGGCTCTATCTTTGCCCGTATGCGGCGTATGTGCTCGACTATGGTCTTGCGCACCTTGTAGGGCTGTTCATGCCATACACTGCGGTATATGTCGTCGATACTGCACGCATCTCCGAGATTTGCCAGCAGGTATTCAAGTATGCCGTATTCTATCGCAGTCATGCGAATGTGACTGCCCTCGGCATATACCTTCCTTGTGCGCCTGTCTATGCTTATGACACCGTTGCTGAGCCTCTGCGGAGCGGCGGGAGCATAGAGCCGTCTGCGAAGCAGAGCGGTCACTCTTGCCCTGAACTCATAGTCTGCGCCCCATTCCATGCAGGCATCGGCGCCCTTGGACAGAGCCATGATAGTATACATTTCGCTGATGTTATCGGGTATCATCATCACGGGGATATCCGAAAAACTCCTCAGTTTTTCGAGCGTGTCAAAGGCAGGGCGTTCCATACCGCCGTCACGGATTATCAGTAGATGTGCGCCGTCAGCGGCATATACGGGCTGATTGGTGTCAGCGACGTTCATTTCATCCCTTATCAGCAGGTTCTGTATCTGTCTGTCTTTGTTCTGTCTGTTATCGCAGATCAGTATATTAGGTCTGTCCGAAAGGTCTGTCAGGCCGTTTGATGATAAATAGATATTAGGCATGATGCCACCTCCGTTAACATTGTTTTGTTGTCGGTTTCTCGTTCTGTAATGAATACAATTCACGGGCAGAAAAAATTTCACTTTCCTCTGAAATTTACAAATTGTTCATAATAAAATTTTTGGAGGATGAAAAATACCCCTGGGGCAGGAGACAGACCGGCACAGTTGTGTTTATGACCAAATACAATGAGCCGATGCGAAGCCTGTTATACATATGTGTCATAATGCTGTACGGTTTGCGGATTATTCTTGACTATTGCGTATCAGTGTGATAAAATAGAAAAGTACACGTCAGTACGATGTGGAACAAAGGGAGGTAAGCAAATGAAAAGACAAAGATTATGGGCACTCTTTATGGCTGCGGTCATATTGATGTTCATACCGTCAGGGGCATTCGGAGGGGTAGTGTCCGCCGACAGCACTCAGGAGACGTTTACTGTCAGAGGGCATGGGAAGCCTGATATTATCAGGGACAATAATGACAGTATCATACCCGGATACGGATACTGTCTGGATGGCAATGCAAGTTCACCGACCGGTCAGGAATTCACAAGGATGCGCCTGTCGGAAGCGGAAGACTATGAAAAGCCGCTGCATTACAAGAGAGCCTTTACTGATGATGTTAAGTCAAGGCTTCTTAAAGCGGTGATCGCCGACGGTGATATAAGGTCATTCAAGAATAGTCTTGATCTGTCCGAATACAAGCAGTGGTTTCTAGATAATATCGATGCTTTGTATGACAATGGACAGTTCAGTTCCAACAGGACTTTTCGTATAGACGAAAGAAGCCGTAATTATGGCGAAATGCGTGAAATGCACGACAACGGGGAAATCTCTGACGAGGAGTTTGAGGGATACAAGAACGATTTTGCCAATGAAATAGGTTATTGGAGCAACAGTTATCAGTATATTATCTGGGCACTGGTCCATGGAGAAGAAGAATGGGATCAGTGGCTGAGAGATGATGGGTCGGTAACAGGCAGTTCTGACCGGTATAATTTTGAGGAACGCAGGACTTACTATGTTGCATATGCGGTCGATGATCCGATTGCAGGCAGTGATGAGCATAGCCTTTGGAATGCAATATATAAGCCTGTAATGGACTACATAGACAATGAACTTCCTGATTACTTTGAGCAGGAATGGGATGCTTGGGTATATTACACCGAGGATGAAGATGTTCAGAATATTTTAGGCGCACCTTTCAAGCCGATATTCATCAAAAAGGTCGATGCGGACAGCAAGGGCATTTCGGGCGCAGAGCTCGCAGTAAAGGATTCTGAAGGCAATATCATAGATCAGTGGACTTCCGACGGCGATGAACACGAGCTTCTGAATGTATATCCCGACAAGACCTATACTCTTACCGAGCTTACAGCTCCCGAGGGATACACCACTTTTGATGATATAACATTTACTCTTAACGACAATTACGATGTCATATGCACCGACAGCGGCGTGAGCGTTGACGGCGACAGGAAAAACCATTTTACTGTACTCAACAGCAGGACATCCGTATCTGTTTCAAAGGTGGATATCGTCAGCGGCGAAGAGCTTGCAGGCGCTCACATCCAGATACTCGACGAAAATGAGGATATATATGAGGAATGGGATTCCACCACATCCGCTCATATCGTTGAGGGCCTGAAAACAGGCGTGACATACACCCTCAGAGAGACAGTGGCACCCGACGGCTACACAGTGGCAAGCGATACCACATTCTCGATAGGAACTGACGGCACGGTGACCGCCGACACCATCGAAAACGACACTATACTCATAGAGGACAGCCTTACCGAAGTAAAGATCTCAAAGACCGACATAGCAGACGGCAAGGAGCTTGAGGGCGCACATATACAGATAATCGACGAGGATGAAAAGGTAGTCGAGGAGTGGGATTCCACCAAGGAAGCA
>JAGAZJ010000006.1 GCA_018110925.1 Oscillospiraceae bacterium
CTGTGTATCAGATCCACTGCATGACGTAACAATCATTGTAAAGACCAATGTTATGATCAGGAAATATCTGTGCTTTGTCATATTTACCTCCCGTGCCAACGGCTTGAGCATTTTGTGATAAGTCTTAGTATATCACCAAACGCCGAATTCGTCAACAATTGTGCTTATCCGCTTATTAATTTTTCAATTTACCGAAAATCTAAAAAAACATATTGCCGTATGCGGAATAATGTGCTATAATATAGAGTGGAATTTTATCGGATAATGCGGAGGGGAACATATGGACTGGATACAGGCTGATATCTATACTACCACAGCAGGCATTGAGCCTGTCTGCGGCAGACTTCTGAACATCGGCATCACGGGCTTTATAATAAAGGACGCAAAGGATTTTGAGGACTTCCTTGCCGACAAGACGGGGAACTGGGACTATATAGACGATGATCTGATGGATCTCAAAAACTGCGAGACCACTGTCACCTGCTACCTCACCAACGACCGGCACGGTCTGGAACAGCTCAGGCGCATCAGAGCCGAAATGGAAGATCTTGCCGCTCTCGATGACGACCTTCAGTACGGCAGGCTCTATACTCAGCTCGCCAATGTGCGTGAGGAGGACTGGGCGAACAACTGGAAGCAGTACTTCAAGCCGTTCCCCGTAGGCAACAGGCTCGAAGTCAAGCCCTCCTGGGAGGAGTACCAAAACCCCGAAGACAGGATAATACTGGAGATAGACCCCGAATCCTCATTCGGCACAGGTCAGCACAACACCACCAAGCTGTGCCTTGAAATGCTCGAATACAACGTAAAAGAGGGCGACAGGGTGCTTGACCTGGGCTGCGGCAGCGGCATACTCTCCATCGCCGCCGTACTGTTGGGCGCAAAGGACGCATACGCCGTGGACATAGACCCCAACAGCGTGCGCATCGCCGTCCAGAACGCCGAGAAGAACCATATCCCCGCAGAAAAGTACACCGCAGAGGCAGGCAACATCATAGAGGACAGCGCCCTGCGTGACAGGATAGGCACGGGCTATCAGGTAGTGACAGCCAATATCGTTGCCGATGTCATAATCGCCATGTCGCCCTATTTCAGCGGCTTTATGGCAGAGGACGGCGTGATAATAATATCCGGCATAATACTTGAACGCTGTGATGAGGTCATGGACGCTATGAAGAAGGCAGGCCTCACAAGGATAGCCATGCGCACATCAGACGGCTGGGCGGCGGCTGCATTCAAGCGCTGACAGGGGGATCATATGAAGATAATCTATTCGTCAGAAAGCAGGATATACTGCATAGAGAACGGCAATAAGACCGAGATACCCTGTGAGCGCACGGAAAAATACCGTCAGACCGTGGACAGCATCCGCCGCCGCAACGAGTGGAAGACATCGGGCAGGGGAGCCGCATTCACGGGCACGGCAAGGAACTATGAGGACTCCTCGGAGGTCAGGGTGGACCTCACAGGTGTATGCTCATACAACGACAGGATAATATATTCCCTCAGACTTGACGAGTCATCCTGCATATATCACCGCAGTGCGGACAGATCAGAGGGTGACGAGGGTCTGATACTCTCATCGAATGAGCTTTATTTCGGCAGAAGCGATTTCTATGACGGAAAGCTCGCCGTAAGTCTGGGCGGTTCTCCCTCGGAAAGACACATATGCGTGCTTGAACCGCCCTCATCCTTATATGAGGAATACACCGACGGTGACTCACAGGAGCTCGACCCGTATTTCTCCCGTGCGCACAGGGACAGGATATACTTTTCCTCCTGCGGCAACGCAAGGAATGAGAACGGCTTTGTCACCGCCGTATCAAACCGTGTTGGCGCATATCTCGATATGAAGAGCCGCACCATGACGGAGCTTCTCACCGACGAGAAGTACGACCATATATCCCTCAAGGACAACGCAAACGGCGACCTCTACTATATCAGACAGCCCTATTCCCAGCAGACAGAAAAGTCATCATTCTCGGTAAAGGATGTATTCCTCTTACCCGTCAGACTTATCAAGGCGCTTGGCGGCTGGCTCAACTTCATGTCGGTCATCTGGGGCGGAGAATCCCTCAACGGCAAGGATCCCGCAAATATGCTGAATGAACGCACAAAGAACCGCAGTGAACGGGATATGATAATAGACGGCAATATCATCAAGGCCGAGAAGCTCGCCAAAAAGAACGAGAATAACGAGGACGGTCTCATGCCCCACGAAAGAGTCCTCATAAAGCGTGAGGCAGACGGTGAGGAGACCACCGTGGCAAAGGGCGTTTTGGACTTCGCTCTGGCGGACGACGGCACCGTGGTCTATTCGGACGGCAGATATATACACACCCTATCGCCGGACGGGAGCGACAGCAGGATAAAGGCATATCTTGCACGTAACATCACATTGCAATGAGAACGATAAAGATAGGCAGTGTCATCATAGAACAGTCGGCGGCGCTCGCTCCCATGGCATCCGTGGCAGACAGGGCATACAGGCTCATCTGCAAGGAACAGGGCGCGGCGTATATGGTATCCGAGATGATATCGGCAAAGGGGCTTTGTTACAGCGACCGCAAGACCGAGGAGCTGTGTACGGTGGATGACAGGGAGCGCCCCTACGCTCTTCAGCTTTTCGGCGAGGAGCCGCAGTTCTGTGCCGAGGCGGCAAAGAAGCTGATGACATTCGGACCTGATATAATAGATATAAACATGGGCTGCCCCGTGCCCAAGATAGCGGGCAACGGCAGCGGCAGCGCCCTTATGAGAGAACCGGACAGGGCATTTGCCATAGCAGAGGCTGTGGTGAATGCCGTTGATGTGCCCGTGACAGCCAAGATAAGAGCAGGCTGGGATGAATACAGCATAAATGCGGTACAGATAGCCAAGGGGCTCGAAAATGTCGGCATTGCCGCCGTGGCTGTGCATGGGCGCACAAAGAAACAGATGTATCACGGCTGTTCCGACAACGGCATTATAAAGCAGGTCAAGGCGGCGGTGAACATACCGGTCATAGGCAACGGCGATGTAAATTCCCCGGAGGCGGCAAAGCGTATGTATGACGAAACGGGCTGTGACCTTGTGATGATAGGCAGGGCAAGCTACGGCGACCCGTGGATATTCCGCAGGGTGCGTGAATATCTCGACACGGGAGTTATACTGCCCCCTCCCACGCTGGAGGAACGTCTTGACGCTATGGTAAGACAGGCAGAGCTGGCGGTATCCTTCAAGGGGGAGCGCATGGCAATGGCAGAGGCACGCAGGCAGTGCGCTTTCTATCTGCACGGCATAAAGGGTGCGGCAGGCTATCGGGGACGATGCTCGACCCTCACATCCCTTGACGATGTGAAGCACCTTGCGGACGAGATAAGGACGAACGCATGATCATAAGGGATATAACTCCGCAGGACACTGCGGCTATATATGAAACAGAGAAATGCTCATTCCCCGACCCCTGGAGCGAGAGTGGCATCGCCGCAGAGTGTGACAACAGTCTGGGCATTGCCCTTGCCGCAGAGGATGAGGGCATCATCGCAGGCTATATCTACGGCGAGTATGACGGCGAGAGGGGATATATCTCCCACATTGCCGTAGCTCCGCAGTACAGGCGGCAGGGTATGGCAAGGGCTCTGATAGCGGCATTTGAGAGCCGTGCAGAGGGTGACATCACCCTTGAAGTAAGGCGCTCAAACCTTGCGGCGGTCTCGCTCTACAAAAGCGCAGGTTTTTCGGAAGCGGGGATAAGAAAGAATTTCTACTCCGTACCCGAAAAAGAGGATGCGGTCGTTATGATAAAAACATTATCAAGGTGAAAATATGCTTATACTCGGAATTGAATCCTCATGTGACGAGACCGCTGCGGCGGTATCCCTCGACGGCAGGACGATACTTTCAAATGTGGTATCGACACAGATAGAGGAGCACAAGAAATTCGGCGGTGTAGTGCCTGAGATAGCATCAAGGCGGCACTGTGAAAATATACTCCCGGTGGTAAAAAAAGCCCTCTCCGATGCGGGCAGGACACTGGACGAAATGGATGCCATAGCCGTGACCTATGCCCCCGGGCTCATTGGCGCACTGCTGGTGGGAACGAGCTTTGCAAAGGGGCTTGCTATGGCATCGGGCAAGCCGCTGATACCCGTCCATCATATCGCAGGGCATATAGCATCAAACTACATCGCCCATGCGGAGCTGAGACCGCCCTATCTGTGCCTTATCGCCAGCGGCGGCCACACCATGATAGCGGATGTGAAGGACTATACCGAATTTGAAATACTTGCCCGAACCCGTGATGATGCGGCAGGTGAAGCATTCGACAAGTGCGCCAGGGTACTTGGGTATCCCTATCCCGGCGGAGTGCATATAGACAAGGCGGCGCAGAAAGGGGATATGCACAGATACAAACTGCCCATACCCAAAGTGGCGGGGAATGACCTTGACTTCTCGTTCAGCGGCCTTAAAACAGCCGTGATAAACATCGCCCACAATGCGCGGCAGAAGGGCGAGGAGATAGACGGAGACAGCCTTGCGGCATCGTTCCAGTTCACGGCGGCAAAGATGCTTGTGGACAACACTATGGCGGCGGCAGAGCAGACAGGATACAGGACCATCGCCCTTGCAGGCGGCGTATCCGCCAATTCGGGAGTACGCTCGATGCTGGAGGGTGCCTGCAAAAAAAGAGGATATGCGCTGTATATGCCGCCGCTGCACCTTTGCGGCGACAACGGCGCTATGATAGCCTGCCAGGGCTATTACGACCATATAGCGGGTAAGCACGCCGATGCAACGCTCAATGCGGTGGCAACACTTCCCCTCGGCACGGAGAGTCCGGCGTTCTTCCGCTGATATCGTGCGGATGATACCTTTGTCAAAGGAGTGACAATCATGTATTTTCTTATCGTTACAGGTCTTTCGGGTGCGGGCAAATCCGCCACCGCAAATATGCTGGAGGATATCGGCTACTATGTCATAGACAATATCCCCCCCCAGCTCATATCAAAGTTTGCCGATATCTGTATGCAGGCAGGTCAGCAGATGGAAAAGGTGGCTATCGTCACGGATATACGGGGAAGCTTTGCCGACTCTGCTTTCACCACGGAAATGACGGGCAATCTCAGGATGGACATCGAACACCTCAAAAACAAGGGGATAGATGTGCGCATACTCTTTCTCGACGCCTCGGACAACGTGCTCATAAGCAGATTTAAGGAGACAAGGCGTGTACACCCTCTCGAAAAAAAGGGGCACACCCTTCAGAGCGCCATAACGTCGGAACGATTGTTCTTATCAAAACTGCATGAGCTGGCGGATTTCTACATAAACACCGACGGCATGAGCCTCTCAAAGCTCAAGGACAGGATAGCCGAAATGTTCCTTGACAACCCCGACGACAGGATGACCGTAAAGGTAACGTCATTCGGCTTCAAATACGGTATGTGCATGGATGCGGATATAGTGCTCGATGTAAGATGCCTGCCCAATCCGTTCTATATACCCGAACTCAAAGAGCACACAGGTCTTGACAAAGCAGTGAGTGACTATGTGATGCAGTTTGAGCAGTCACAGGAGCTCGACAGACGGCTGAGGGACATGATAGACTTTCTCATACCACTGTACCGTCAGGAGGGGAAATCCTCCCTTGTGATTGCATTCGGCTGCACAGGCGGCAAGCACAGGAGCGTCACCTTTGCCGAGAGGATGTATGAGCATCTTTCGGACAAGGGCATACGCACAAAGGTCAGCCACCGTGATATCGAAAAGTAACAGAGGCTGTGCCCTGCCCCTGAGCGGAAGGAGAACTGTATGCAGGAACACCCCATGAGAAGCTATTTCAGATCGGTATTCAACATCACCGACGATATGATGAGCTATGAAGAGATAGATGCGATGATGAAGGAGAATACCGTCATCCACGGTCCGAATATGTGGATACTGATGATGGCGATACTCATAGCTTCGATAGGTCTGAACGTCAACTCCACCGCCGTTATAATAGGCGCTATGCTCGTATCGCCGCTGATGAGCGGCATTATGACTATGGGCTATTCCCTTGCGGTGAGAGATCTGAGCCTGCTGTGGAAGGCATTCACACGATTTGCCACACAGGTGGCGATAAGCCTCATAACCTCATCGCTTTACTTTACCATATCGCCCCTGAGCGAAGCCACGTCTGAAATGATAGCAAGAACGAGCCCCACCCTGTGGGACGTGCTGATAGCGCTTTTCGGCGGCATTGCGGGAATGATAGGCAACACACGCCGCAAAAAGGGCAATGTGATACCGGGCGTCGCCATAGCGACCGCTCTGATGCCGCCCCTCTGCACCGCAGGATACGGCATAGGCACAAGACAGCTGAGATTTGTGCTGGGCGGTTTTTACCTGTTTTCCATCAATACGCTGTTCATCGCCCTGTCCACCATGCTTGTGACCATGATACTGCGTGTGCCCTATCACAAGAGCATCACCGACAAGAAACAGCGAGTGATAAACCGTGCCATAGCGCTGATAGTCGTTATAGTCGCCGCTCCCAGCGTGTATATAGGCGCATCGACCGTCTATGACTCGGTGCTGTCCGCGAATGTAAAGAGATTTATCGGCAATGAGTTCGACTTTGCCGACACGCAGGTGGTCAAAAGCTCCTATGACGGCAAAGAACAGGTCATATCGGTATCACTGGTGGGCGCTACGCTGTCTGACGATATGATAGGCGTGATAAAAGATTCCCTCGGTGACTACGGCCTTGAAGGATACGACCTCAGAGTGATGCAGACCCTCACATCAAAGGGCATCACCGAGGATGAGTTCTATGCGCTTTTCGGCGAGGCTGAACAGTCGTCGAGCGAAAAGATAAATGCGTATATAAGAGAGACCGCCATAGAGGAAATGTCCTCAAAGCTCGACGAAAAGGACAGCGAGATAAAAGAGCTTTACAGCAGGATAGACGGCTATGAAAAAGAGCTTGAACAGAAAAACGACTACCTTGCCATATCCCAAAAGGCAGGGACGGTATTCACAAAGCTGACAGGGATAAGCTGCGGCACTCTGACCGACACACAGGGAGAGTATGCCGTGATGACCGCCGACAGCGTCGGATATATCTCGGACGAGGAGCGTCAGACCATAAGAAACTGGCTCTCCGCAGAAACAGGCTTTGACCGTGCGGAAGTATTCATCGCAAGCGACATTCTCGATGAAGATGAAGTTCCCGATGAGACTGACATCGTTACCGATGCCGACACTGCGGATAACAGCGAAGAACAGCCCCCTGCGGACACATGAAGACAGATAAACGATGACCCAAAAGAGTGTGCTGAATATGTACGACGCTGATATAGAAGTTTTTCGCCATAGTATTTCTGATGCAAAGTCAGAAGTACTATGACGTTTATATTGACAATGCAGCGATGTTGCGCTATAATTTGTTACATACATAAACCCGGCATCTAAGCAGACGGGTACAGGAGGCGTTTCCATGGTTAAATTTGAAGTTGAGAAAAAGTATATGATTATATATTTATGCCTGGTTGCCGTTGGTGCATTTTGCATGATATCTCGCTGGATCAACAGTATAAATCCTGATGTTAAACTGCTTCCTGATTTGCTCTTGACACATATAACAAATTTTGCCCTATGTATGATGGCATTGCTTATTTTCGGCTTTGTTTTTCTTTGCTTCGGAGGAAGGTTTAAAATCATCGCTCTTGCGACCATATTGATTGCAGCGCTCGGCGTTGTTTATGAATGTTTTCTTCCGTTTCTTAACACACCGGATATTGGGGATGCAGTATTCGGTGTTGCAGGTACAGTCGTTGCATATATTTACCTTGTAATGCTTAATAAGAGAGGTTTGATTGCCAGGTAGACAAATTCTGTTTTAACTGAAAAGGAAAAATACGGTGTTACTTAGAATCCTCCAGATACACCATGCATCTTTCAGCATTTTGGGGGGAGCAAAAAACCGGCACTGTCTTTTTCAGAAACAGTCCTTTGTCTTTTTGAAGCATCTTCTCAAGCTCCGGTTCTATCCCGTCTTCATAGTCTCCGTAATGCCCTATCGTGAATATGCATTCATGCTCGGCATCATCATTCATGAACCTGATATGAGCCTCTGTGCAGGGCTGGTCAAAGTCATTGAATAAAGTCACATCTTCTATGATCCCCTCTGCCAGATGCCATTTTGTGATAATGAAGATCTTATCTACCAAATTGATAACGGGAATAACGGCAAAAAGGGCAAATAACAGGAGCCATCTGTTAAAGATACCCATAATGATGCCGGGAGCAGCCGTTATGAGCGCCGCTGTCAGGCATCTTCTGAATGTCCTCCTCAGCACCTTGCATCTGTATTCATATGCGTTCATTATACCCCCATTTCCGACCTGCCTCGGTAACAACTGTCAACATAAACGCCATAGTACTTCCGAGATACTATGGCGTTAAACATCTGTATCAGCGCCGTTTATGTATGACGCCTTTATAATCTGAATGACTGCGGGAGCAGATCTGCGAGAGTGACCGTTCTGTCATGCATGATGACACGCATATTTACACCCGTGAATTCGGAAAGGAACTGCAAACATATCCCGCAGGGATATGTATTCCCACAGGGATATGTATTCTCAACGGGCTCTCCACCGTCATCCTCCGCAAGGCCGCCTGTCACGGCAACAGCTATGAAATTCGTGTATCCCTCGGAAACAGCCTTTACTGCGGCTGTGCGCTCGGCGCATATCGTGCCGCCGTAGGAGGAATTCTCCACATTGCAGCCCGTGAATACCCTTTCATCGCCGAAGCTGTCTGCGGCGAGCAGTGCCGCTCCCACAGAAAAGCCCGAATACGGGGAATAGGAATATTTCCGTGCGTTCTCCGCAAGCT
Organism: Oscillospiraceae bacterium; assembly: GCA_018110925.1. Classification (GTDB taxonomy): domain Bacteria; phylum Bacillota; class Clostridia; order Oscillospirales; family Ruminococcaceae; genus Huintestinicola. Next base: position 8,866 of record JAGAZJ010000006.1, read on the forward strand.
GATAGAGTTCCCTGTCGTTCATTGTGCAGGTCTTCCTTTGCAGAAATACTCGATATATCTGTCTATGCAGTTCTCAACTATCTCGACAGCCGACGCTCTGTCCTTGACCTCATCGACCACTGTGGTCTTGCCCTCAAGCTGCTTGTAGACAGAGAAGAAGTGCGACATTTCCTCGAATTTGTGAGCGGGCAGTTCCTTTAAGTCCTTATAGGTGTTATAGGTAGGATCGTCAAAGGGGACTGCGATTATCTTGTCATCCTTTGCGCCGTCATCGAGCATTGAGATAACACCTATGGGATAGCATCTGACCAGCGCCATTGAATAGATAGCCTCGGAGCAGAGCACCAGCACATCGAGAGGGTCGCCGTCCTCGGCGTATGTTCTGGGGATAAATCCATAGTTGGCAGGGTAGTGGGTCGATGTGTAAAGCACTCTGTCAAGGCGGAGAAGACCCGTCTTTTTGTCAAGCTCATACTTCATCTTACTGCCCTTGGGTATCTCTATAACGGAATAGAAATCCTCCTTGGTTATGCGGTCGGGCTCCATATCATGCCATATGTTCATAAGTACCTCCCTTATTCGACGGTAACGGACTTTGCAAGGTTTCTGGGCTTGTCAACGTCAAGTCCCTTTGCTACGGACACATAGTAGCCCATGAGCTGCAGGGGTATCACCGCAAGGCTTGCGGCAAAGTGCTCATCTATCTTGGGAACATATATGGTGAAGTCCGCCGTATCCTCTATCGCATAGTGGCCGTATGTGGTAAGACCCATGAGATATGCACCTCTCGACTTTACCTCCACCATGTTGCTCACGGTCTTTTCATAGAGAGCGGGTTGTGTGAGAGAGCCTATCACAAGAACGCCCGGCTCGATAAGGCTGATGGTTCCGTGCTTCAGTTCTCCTGCGGCATATGCCTCGGAATGGATATAGGATATCTCCTTCATTTTAAGGCTTCCCTCAAGGCAGATAGCATAGTCAATGCCCCTGCCGATGAAGAATATATCCTTTGCGGCGGAGAATTTGTTTGCAAACCACTGTATACGCTCCTTGTCGGAGAGTATCTTCTCTATCTTGTCGGGGATAGTTTCAAGCTCTGCGATAAGTGCGGAGTATCTGTCGTCGCCGATAGTCCCTCTTACCCTCGCAAACTCTATCGCAATGGTATAGGCAACTATGAGCTGGGCGCTGTATGCCTTGGTGGTAGCGACCGATATCTCGGGTCCTGCAAGGGTGTATATCACACTGTCCGCATCCCTTGCGATGGACGAGCCCACAACATTCACTATGCCGAGAGTCCTTATGCCCATAGACTTGGCTATGTTCATCGCTTCACGGCTGTCTGCGGTCTCACCCGACTGCGACACGATTATGACAAGTCCCTTGGGGTCAAGAAGCAGCTTTCTGTATCGGAATTCCGACGCAAGCTCAACTCTTACGGGTATGCCTGCCAGATCCTCTATCACATACTGTGCGCACATACCGACGTGCCATGCCGAGCCGCACGCCACGATATAGATCTGCGAAATATCCTTTATCTCGTCCTCGGTAAGACCTGCCTGTGAGAGGTCTATCCTGCCGTCCTTGACGATAGATGAGAGAGTGTCACGCACTGCACGGGGCTGCTCGTGTATCTCCTTTATCATGAAATGCTCGTAGCCGCCCTTTTCGGCAGCCTCGGTGTCCCACTCGATGGTTACGCTCTGCTTCTCTATCTCCTCGCTGTCCATGGTGTAGAAAACAGCCTTGCCGGGAGTGAGCCTTGCAAATTCAAGGTTGTCTATGTAGTACACATTTCTGGTGTATTTGAGTATGGCGGGAACATCCGATGCTATGTAGGTATCCGTATCGGTGACACCGATTATCATGGGGCTGTCTTTTCTTGCCGCCCATATCTCGCCGGGGAGATCCTTGAACATGATGCAGAGAGCATATGAACCTCTCACATGGAGCATGGTCTTGTGTATGGCGTCAACGGGGTCGCCGCCCGTCTTCTTGTAGTAGTAATCGACCAGCTTCACCGCCACCTCTGTATCGGTCTGTGTTCTGAAGGTATAGCCCTTCTTTATGAGCTTTTCTTTGAGCTCCTTGAAGTTCTCGATGATACCGTTGTGTACGCCCGTAACAGCGCCGTCATCGGAGCAGTGGGGATGCGCATTCGTTTCCGAGGGCTCTCCGTGAGTTGCCCAGCGTGTGTGGCCTATGCCGCAGGAGCCCTTGACGGCTCTGCCCTCATCGGTCTTGTCTATAAGCTCCTTGAGCCTGCCCTTTGCCTTGACGACGGTGGTCTCGCCGCTGCCGTCACGCACTGCTATGCCTGCCGAGTCATATCCTCTGTACTCCAGCTTGGACAGACCCTCCAGCAGTATGGGTGCCGCCTCCTTAATGCCTGTAAATCCTACTATTCCGCACATAAAAGTTGTTCCTCTTTCTTATACTTTTTCGGGTATCCCGTTCCCGTATCTTACTTTGTCCCGAACATCCTGTCGCTCGCATCACCGAGACCGGGAACGATGAACAGATCCTCGTTGAGGCCATCGTCCACCGCCGCACAGAATATCTCAACATCGGGGTGGGTCTCATTGAGCTTTGCAATGCCCTGCTCTGTGGCGATAAGACACATGAACCTTATATCCTTGCAGCCTGCCTCCTTGGCGAGCCTTACAGCCTCACAAGCCGCACCGCCCGTTGCCAGCATGACATCGGCTATGACAGCCACCCTGTCGGATATGTCACGGGGCAGTTTGCAGTAATAGCCCACCGTGCCCGTGGTCCGGGGGTCTCTGAACGTGCCTATATGCCCTATCTTTGCCGCAGGTATCATGCCCATGATGCCGTCTGTCATGCCGAGCCCCGAACGGAGTATGGGCACTACGGCTATCTTTCTGCCGGATATGACCTTAGAGCGTGCTATGCCAAGGGGTGTCTGTATATCCACCTCTTTGAGGGGCAGATCTCTCATAGCCTCATAGCACATGAGCATGGAGGTCTCGCTGACAAGCTCCCTGAATTCCTTTGAGCCTGTGTTCACATCACGCATGAGTGACAGCTTGTGCTGTATCAGTGGATGATCTGTAACGGTATATTTAAGCATACTATCATTCCTTTCGGAGATATACATACTGTATAATATTATCAGATTTTACAATTTGTACTTTGCGTTACTTTTCAAGTGCGGCTATCTTGTCTATCCTGCGCTGATGTCTGCCGCCCTCAAAATCGGTGGCAAAGAACGTATCAGCTATCTCACAGGCAAGACCTGCGCCTATGACCCTGCCGCCGAGGCAGAGCACATTCGCATTGTTGTGGAGCCTTGTGTACTTGGCCATGTAGCAGTCGGTGCAGAGTGCCGCACGGATGCCGTCTATCTTGTTTGCCGCAATGGATATGCCGATGCCCGTGCCGCATATCAGCACCGCCTTCTCGGCTTCGCCGGAGATGACCTTGTCGCAGACTTCCTTTGCTACATCGGGATAGTCAACGCTTTCGCCGTTCTCACTGCCTGCCTCGGCAACAAGGAATCCCTTGCCTTTAAGATGTTCAACAAGCTCTTTTCTCAGAGCATATCCGCCGTGATCGCTGCCTATTATTATCATAATGGTCCCTCTTTCTATCAGTATCTCTGTATCATTTTACCGCCCAGAAGCCTGCCTGAAGATATGATGTCCACAGTATATCCGCAGTTGCAAAGCCGCATTTTTTCAGCATATCAAGATGTTCCTCTATCGTTATCGGGAACATCACTGTACCGCGTCTTGCTATATGCGCCTCAACATCCTCGGGAGAACGCCCGTGTTCCTTCTGATAGGTCTTCCAGCGTGTGACTGCGATGGCGTCGCTTATATCCGATGACATCCTGATATTCTCGAACGTCACGAACACGCCGCCTTTTTTAAGCGCGTCGAAGCAGCGCTTCACAGCCTGTTTCCTGCCATTTATATCATAGTAATGGTGGCTCTGTATCGCCGTGATGATATCAAACTCGGCGATGAACGGCAGCTTGTCAGAGGGCGCGTTCACATAGCGTATATCCCTGCCGTCAAGCTTTGCCTTCGCTTCATCAAGCATATTCTCCGACGGGTCGGCCAGCGTGAAGCGTATACCGGGCATCTCCGAAAGAGCCCTAAGTGCAAGTGTGCCCGTACCGCAGCCCGTATCGAGCCATTCGGGGGAATTCATCCCCATATTCCTCACAAGGTCGATGACCTGTGTGTGATACTCCCTGTAATAGGGCAGCACGGATGTTATCTTTTCATCATATATATCCGAATTATAGGAAGAGCTGTTGTCCATAGTATTTCCCCGTCCTTTATTCGGAATACTTCGACTCAACGCCGAGATACTCCTCCAGGCACAGACCGCTCTCATACACCTTTGTGGCATTCTCAACGCCGAGATAGCGTATATGCCACGGCTCAAAGGTATATCCCGTGATGTTTTCCTTGCCGAGGGGGAAGCGTATTATAAAGCCGTATTTGTGGGCGTTGTCCTTGAGCCATTCATATTCGGGAGTGTTGCCGAATGAAGCATCTATCGTGTTGAGGTCGAAGCAGAGACCTGTCTGATGCTCCGAATAGCCGGGGCGTGCGGAATAGGTGTCAGCCGCATCCTTGCCGCTGGTCTCTACATACTGGTTATATATGCTGGTCTGTCTGTCATAACTGCGAAAGCCCGATGAAACATAGATATTGAGTCCCTGTGCGCTTGCGGCGGATATGAGCTCATCAACAGCCGCCTGTGCATCGGGGTCAACGCCGGGGTTGTAGTCAGAGGGCAGGGGATAGCTCTTGTTAACGATAAGTATTCCCTCAACATACGTGGGCTCGCTGACATTTCTCTTTACCCTGACGGTGACATTTGACTCAACGTCGGGGTCTGACACGGACTTTACCGTGATTATGCATTCCCCCATGCCAACGGCAGTTATATTGCCGTTGTGATCCACTGTTGCCACATTCTCATCCGACGACGACCAGCTCTCGCTCTTGTCATAGGCATCTTCGGGATACATCGACACTATCGGCATGACCGACTGACCTATCTCCAGGTTTGCACTGTAAAATGTAAGATTTATCTGCTTCACCGCACCGGGCTCGTCATCGTCGTCTATGGTGACAAAGTCATCAGAGGGCACAGTTGCCGCAAGAACCGTCTGCACGGGCTCGGATGACGGGGGCACAGCCCCTGCGGAATTATCCATGAATATATCGCCGTTTACATGAACGGTGACGGTCGCAAACACCTTCGGGTTGGCGGTGGACTTTACCGTTATGACGGCATAACCGGGAGCTATCGCCGTGATATTTCCCTTGCCGTCAACGGTCGCAACGGAATTGTCCGATGATGACCACTCCTCGCCTATATCATCGGCGTATGATGGGAACATGGTAACATAGGGCATATCTGTGTCACCCACATTCATGTCTATGCTGTTATAGGTGAGCTCTATCCTGCGCACCCTGTCATCGTCTTCATCGCCGTATGCATAGTAGTTGTCGGGGTCATACACCCTGACGGTAACGGTGGCAAACACCGCAGGATTAACGGCAGACTTCACTGTAACGGTGGCGTATCCGGGATTTTCGCCCGTGATATAGCCCAGCTCATCGACCGTGCAAACTTCGGTATCGGACGATGTCCATATCTCGCCCTTGTCACTGTCCGATGCGGTCTCGGGATACATGGTGACCCTCGGCATGAAGCTGTCGCCCGTTTCTATCTCTATAAAGTAATACGACAGGTCAATACCGTTTATGGGTGAGGGCACGGGTGCAACGGGCACTGTGACCGCCGCAGTTTCCGCATTGGCTACCTCAGAAGTGACAGAGGGATCCTCCGCCCATGTCTCAACAACACCTGTCTCTGAGGGTGCCTCGGTCTGTGAGACCTCGGTAGACGGCGTATCGGTGTTCTCGACCTGAGTATCGCCGCCAGGTTTATTTGATGCGCAGGCGGTCATAAGTATCGCCGCCAGCGCCGCACATATCAGTTTTTTTCTGTTCATCTCGTTCTCCTTTGTCCGCAGGAACATATA
>JAGAZJ010000007.1 GCA_018110925.1 Oscillospiraceae bacterium
AAAATAACATCATACAATGATCAATGGGGGAGATCTTATGAAAAGAAAGATCACTGCGCTTGCGCTGTCATCCGTGATAGCCGCATCGGGGCTGTCTCTTGTGTCGGCTCCCGCATCGGCGGAATGGGTTAAGTCCGGCAGTTCTTACAGCTACACCGAGGGCGGCAAGAAGCTCACCGGCTGGCAGGAGATAGACGGCGGCAGGTACTATTTCGACAAGAGCGGCAAGGCTCTCACGGGCTGGTACAGGATAAGCGGCGACAAGTACTATTTCAATGCGGCCAAAAAGGGCAGAATGTCCACTCTGTGGGTCAAGATCGGCAGCAGCTATTACTATTTCGGCTCTGACGGCGTTATGCGCACGGGCTGGGTAAAGCTGGACGGCAAGACCTACTATTTCGGCAGCGACGGTGTTATGCGCACGGGTACTGTCAAGATAGACGGCAAGGCGTATAGGTTCGGCACTGACGGCGTTCTTGCAGGCAAGGTGGCTTCGGCGTCAAAGTCAGGCTCTGTGTCGTGGAACGACAGCATCGCCGACGTTGAGGAGATGCTCGAGAACAAGGATATAGAGTATGTCACTATGGGCTCTGCGATCCTCTCCGGCGACTTTGAGGGAATGAACATCACATATTACCTGTTCGATGATGATGACGTACTGGGCGTATACGGCAATATGTATGAGGGCACTGACACGGGCAGTGCCGGCAACAAACTGAAAAATGCCGGATACAAATTCTACGGCAAGGTGGATGCCGGCGGCAGTGATGTTTATTTCTACCGGAACAAGCTGAACAATCTGGCGTTCGTCACCTCATACGAAAGCGACGGCAAGCACTTTGTAATGTCCATGTACTGTTCGCCGAAGCTCTCAAAGCAGATAGAAAAAGGTGACACATCCGATTTTGCCGATATCCTCGGCAGCATAGGCTGATATACACAATGTCTGAGGACATAATATAAATCAAATGAAAGAGGTAATCAATATGAACAAGAAGATAGCTGCTATCGCACTCTCATCTGTTATTGCTGTAACAGGCCTTTCCGCACTTTCCGCTCCCACATCCGCTGAGTGGGTAAAGTCGGGTTCTTCCTATTCCTACAAGGATGACACCACCGGCAAGAAGCTCACCGGCTGGCAGGAGATAGACGGCGGCAAGTATTATTTCAACAAGGAGGGCAAGGCTCTCACAGGCTGGTACAAGATCGGCGGCAAGACCTATTATTTCAACTCTGCCAAGAAGGGCAAGATGGTAACAGGCACCGTAAAGATCAGCGGCAAGACCTATACTTTCGGTTCTGACGGCGTTCTCAAGGGTGAGACTGCCGCCAAGAAGACTACTTCCTCTGCCGCTGTAAAGTGGGGCACTTCTCATGATGCTATCGTAAAGAGCGCCGAGAACAGCGAGATGTTCCTTGATCTCGACATGATCGTTATCGCAGGCAGCGAGACACGCATGAAGCTCTACATATTTGATGAGGATGCAAAGCTCCAGGGCTATGCCGATGCAGTACAGGGCAACAAGCTCAGCTCCTACAACAAGAATCTTGAGAACAAGGGCTACACATCCAAGGGCAAGGTGACCGAGGACGGTCAGACCGCATATATCTATGCCAAGGGCGATGAGATCGCAGCTACCGCATACACCAAGGATGACGGTCAGGAGATGACCATGGTCATGTATTTCTCCCCCGAATTCTCCAAGGAAATGATGTCCGGCGACGACATAGATATGTCAGAGTTCTCCGATTTTCTTTCCTGATAGCTCTGTGATGCGGATAAAAAATTAACTTTTCTGTACATCGGGAAAGAATAGGTATAAGTATAAGCTCCTTTCTGCGGGAAGGAGCTTTTTTGACGGGCGGTCTGACATTCGCAGAACCTGTCTGTTGCAATTTGCGGCGCTTTGTGATATAATGATACTCAGCGCAGCACATCGGAGGAACAGATGATGAAGATACGGATCGCAAAGAGTGCAGGCTTCTGCTTTGGGGTAGAGAGAGCCGTTGAACTGGCAGAGGGGTTTGAGGGCAGATGCTGTACCCTCGGCGAGATCATACACAACCGCTCCGTCACCGATAAGCTTGCCGCCTCGGGCGTCAGGATAATCAACAGCCCCGAACAGGCGGAGGGGGGCGAGACCGTGATAATTCGCTCTCACGGCGTGGGGCGTGACGTATACGACAGGCTGGACTCCTGCGGCGTACCCTATCTCGACGGGACGTGCCCATTTGTAAAGCGCATACAGCGCATCGTGAGCGAGTGTACCGAAAAGGGGATGGATGTCGTCATCGTGGGTGACAGTGAGCATCCCGAGGTCATCGGCATAGCAGGTCACGGCGGCGAAAATGTTTCTGTCGTGCCCGATATAGCCGCTCTGGAAATGTATTTGAAAAAAAATTGTGAAAAATTGCAAAAAAGTGTTGCAATTATGCCGCAAACGACGTATAATATAAGTAATTGGCAAAAATGCAGGGAGCTTGCCTGCCGTTTTCCCGGCACGGTGGTCTATGATACCGTGTGCAGGGCTACCTCTGACAGACAGAGCGAGGCGGCGCAGCTTGCCGCAGACAGCGATGTTATGATAGTTCTCGGCGGTCATAACAGTTCAAATACCCGTAAGCTGTATGAGATATGCAGGGAGCGCTGTGCGCATACCTATTGTGCCGAGGATATGAATGAGCTTGAAATGATGATACCTCAGGGTATTTTTCATAAAGGTGATGCCGTGATAGGGATCACCGCCGGTGCCTCGACGCCGGCTTATATAATCAAGGAGGTTGTAACCCACATGAGCGAAAAATTTAACATGGACGAGGACTTTAACTTTGAGGAGGAGCTCGAGGCTTCTTTTAAAAGAATATATACCGGTAACAGGGTGAAAGGAACAGTAATCGCAGTCAACAATACAGAAGCAACTGTTGATCTCGGAACGAAGCAGTCAGGCTACGTTGCATTGTCCGAACTTACGGACAATCCTGCTCTCAAGCCCGAGGACGTGGTTAAAGTCGGCGAAGAGTACGATTTCATCGTAACAAAGGTCAATGATGCTGAGGGCACAGTCCAGCTCTCCAAGAAGAAGATCGACGCTATGAAGGGCTTCGATGACATCATCAAGGCTAAGGAAAGCGGCGAGATCCTCGAGGGCACAGTTACCGCAGTGGTAAAGGGCGGAGTTACCATCCTTTACAACGGCGTAAGGGTATTCATCCCCAAGTCTCAGGCTACCGCACGCAAGGATGACAAGCTTGAGCCCCTCGTAAAGACCGTTCAGAAGTTCAAGGTAATCGAAGTTAACGAGCAGAGAAACAGAGCAGTCGGCTCTATCAGACAGGTGCTCTCCGCTGAGAGGGACGCCGCAAAGGCTAAGTTCTGGGAGTCTGCAAAGGTCGGCGACGTATTCAAGGGAGAGGTCAAGTCCCTCACATCCTACGGTGCATTCGTTGATCTCGGCGGCATCGACGGTATGGTTCATATCTCCGAGCTTTCATGGGACAGGATCCGTCATCCCTCCGAGGTAGTGAACGTAGGCGATATGCTTGAGGTATACATCAAGGAGCTCGATCCCGAGAAGGATCGCATCTCTCTCGGCTACAAGAAGACTGAGGACGATCCCTGGGTCAAGTTCGAGAATGAGTACAGCGTTGGCGACACCGTTACAGGCAAGGTAGTATCCATCACTCCTTTCGGTGCATTCGTAAGGATCATGCCCGGTATCGACGGCCTTGTTCACATCAGCCAGCTTGCTGACAGAAAGGTGAGCGACGTCAAGGAAGTTGTTTCCGTTGGCGATGAGGTAACAGCAAAGATCACCGATGCTGATATTGAAAAGAAGAGGATCAGCCTTTCTATAAGAGCTCTCAGCGAAGCTGAAGGCGAGGACGAGGAATAATCCCTTAATCCAAATGAAGACCATGCCCCGTCCTTAGCGGACGGGGCATTTTATAATAACCGACAATTTCTTGACATTCCGCATCCACAAGATCGTATATCATGATTTTGCAAATGATGAATGCAGAAATCTTAATGTCGTTTTATTAAGTCAGTGCGGAGGATATTATGACGGATATGACCGACTGCCCCGACTATCTGGAGGAATATATCTACTATCTGCGTGATATAAAGAACCGGTCGGAGCACACCATTGAATCATATTACATAGATCTCAGGCTCTTTCTGCGCTTTTTAAAGCTCGACAAGCTCCATGATGACAGTGACACCATAGCTGACATACCCTATGATACGGTGGCTAAGGTCACGCTGAAGGATGTGTATGCATATCTGAGCTTCTCGGCCAAGGAGCAGGGCAACAACGAAAAGACGAGGGCACGCAAGGTGTCGTCCATAAAGGGGTTCTACAACGCTCTTTGCGGCGGCAAGATAGTGAGCTATCGTCTTGACCGCAATCCCGTTCAGAATCTGGAGAAGCCCAAGCTGAAAAAAAGCCAGCCCAAGTATCTGGGGCTGGATGACAGCAAGCGGCTCGTGGAGCAGATGGACACGGAAGACCCGTTCTACAAGCGTGATTTCTGCATACTGATGCTGTTTCTCAACTGCGGTATGCGTCTGTCGGAGCTTGTCGGGCTCAATGTGAACGATATCGACTTCAAGGACAGAACGGTGAGAGTGCTGGGAAAGGGCAACAAGGAGCGCATACTTCATCTGAACGAGGGCTGTGCCCGTGCTGTCACGGACTATCTTGAAGTAAGGGGAGAGACCGATGAAAAGGCACTCTTTCTCTCAAAGCGCAAGAAGCGCATCGGCAACAGGCGTGTGGAGCAGATAGTGGACAATGCCATAACCCGCATCGGCATGGACGGAAGGGGGCTCTCCACCCACAAACTAAGGCACACAGCCGCCACTCTCATGTATCAGTACGGCAATGTTGATCCCATGGTGCTAAAAGAGATACTCGGCCACGCCAGCGTATCCACCACGGAGATATATACGCATCTGACCAATGACAATGTACGCACCGCTCTTGACGCAAACCCCATGAGCGGAGAACGGAGCAAGTAATGGAAACAAAATACCTCTCCGAAGGTAAAGTATCCGCCGCAAAGGCAAAGGTGACGCTCAGCATAATATTCTTCATAGCCGCCGGGTTCACGGGTATCATGCTGATCATAGTGGCTGTGCTGATGATATTCACCGCAACGGCGGAAGAGGCGCTTGACCCCGACACATACACCATAATCATCATATTTGGTCTGTTTCTGCTTGTAGCGGCAGGGCTCTGCGGCAAATTCGGTTCGCAGAACGCCGATATGATAAGAAAAGCCGATATCTATGCAAAGGCGTTCAAGGACAGTGACGGCATAATAGGCGCAGACGACGTAGAGAAGCTGACGGGCAGGAACATATCCCGGGCGCTTGCGGAGGCAGAGCCGCTGATAAGAAACGGTATCCTTATAAACTGCGCTCTCAGAAAGGGAACAGACCCCGGCATCATGGTGGCGAAAAAGGGGATATATCCGGAGGACAGGACGGAATATTTCGTGATACGATGCCCCTACTGCGGCGGCAATACGGAGTATAAAAAGGGCGCACAGGCTGTGTGCGGATACTGCGGTTCGGCTATCGAGGTCTCGACCGATTGACAGGAGGATGTTATGGGCAGATATATAAATTCAAACAAGTTAAACACTTCAAATGTGGTGAAGGTGATCCTCTATATAGTGGGCGGCTTGACGGGCGCAGTCAATCTCTTTATGCTGATGTTCTTCTTCTTCTCGTTTTTGCCCGACCCGGAAAACCGGAACGATATGGGTATCAACTTCGCCGTCGGAGCATTTTTCGCTGTGAACCTTGCTGTTTCGATCCTGATGATAGTCATAGGCCTCGGCATAGGCAAGAAGGTAAAGCGCACGCAGTTCTATGCGTCGATCTTTGAGAGCGATACGGACGGCATCGTGGATAAGCAGGAGCTGACGGACCAGACGGGTATGCAGATATTCGATGTGCTGAAGGAGCTGGATGTGCTCATCACACGGTCATATCTCAGAAACTGCGCTCTGCGCAGGGGAAGCGACCCCGCAGTTCTGCTCACGGTGGACAACGCCGTGTCGGGAAAATTCGTGACGGCAGCAGTGAAATGCCCTGCCTGCGGCGGTGTGGTGCAGATAAGAAAGGGCACGACCGCCACCTGCGAATACTGCGGTGCGGTCGTAAAGGGATAACAGTATAAAGCGCATGGGTTTTCAGGTCTCGCCGAAAACCATGCGCTGTTTCTTTCACTGTGCTCTCGCATAAAAAGTAGCTGTCCCATCGGCAGTTATCTGTAATCAAATCGTAACCAAAACTATAAAAAATCCCCACCCTTTCGGGTGGGGATGAGTTTATCAATATCAGCCTATAACGGGTATAGGATACTGCCCTGTGTTCTTGCTCTGGTTGGTAGTGGCGATAGCCCTTATCTGCTCCTCGGTGGATGTGAATGTGTCACCGGCTGTCAGACCAACGCCCCACCATCTCGGGTCGGATGCTGCACTTGCTCCGCCGTCCTTGTTATAAAAAGCGGCTACACAGGTGTAGGTGTCCATATCTATTATAACGCCCCATGCGCCCTGATCGAACCAGTCATATGTGGTCGCCTGTGCTGTGCCGGTAGAGCCTGTGAGCTGACGTCTTATGCCCACATATGCCGCATACGGCTTGCTGACGTCTGAGTCAGAGGGTGTTGCCAGATTGTTGATACCGTAATGCCACGATATGCCTGCTGTATCAAAGGACTTTCCGCCTCTGCTGCCGACAGAGAGTGCATCTCGCACGCCGGCTTCAATGCTGCGGTTGCCTGCACCATCTCTGGGATTGAACGAATAGAACACATATCGTTCGGTCACGGAAGTCTCCGCAAAATATGTCCTTGCTTTAAGACCTCTCTTCTGAAGATTGACAAGATAATCCGAGGTCGCATTGTAGATCTGATGAGCATACTGGTTCTGTGTGGCAACACGGTTGCTTCTTATCTGCATGATGACATTCGGTACAATGACCATGCCGAGAACAGCAATGATGGCGATTACCACAACAAGCTCGATGAGTGTGAAGCCTCTTACTTTCTTTTTCATTTTCTTCCCCTCACTTTTTTCTATCTTATACGGAAAAAATCCGAGAATGATCGAAAACTTCCGACTGTGATTTATTATACAATATTTGCACCTTTATGTCAATAGTTTTTGCAGATTTTTTTGTCAAATTTTGTGAATTTGGCGAAATCTGCACAAAAATTGCGATTTTTTTAGATTTTGGGTAGAATTGTACAAATCTTCGCTTCGGAAATTGGCAGGAAAGCTTTTGCCCTGCCTGTCCGATGCCGCCAAATGTCCTGTCATTTCTGTGTCCATTCTATTGCATTTTTCGGTATTATGTGATATACTTCTTTTGAACGCATATATACGGAGTGTGAAAAAATGAACGTGACCGAAGTGACCGACCTGTCATCAGAGGGCGTGAGAGTATACTCTCATCTGACAGAGGCACAGTTGAGAAACCGCCTTGAACCCTCAAAGGGGATATTCATCGCCGAGAGCCCGAAGGTGATAAACGTTGCGCTGAATGAGGGGCTTGAGCCCGTGTCCATGCTGATGGACAGGCGGCATATAGACGGCAGTGCAAGAGAGGTCATAGACCGCTGTGATAAATACGATATCCCACTGTATACGGCAGAGAGCGATATCCTTGAACAGCTTGCGGGCTTTCGCCTGACAAGGGGCGTGCTGTGCGCTATGCGCCGCCCCGCGCCAAAAAGTATATCAGACACGGTCACGGGTGCACACAGGATAGCTGTGCTTGAAAATATCGCAGATTCCACGAACATCGGGGCGATATTCCGTTCGGCAGCTGCACTGGGCACGGATGCGGTGCTGCTCACACCCGACTGCTGTGACCCGCTCAACCGCCGTGCGGTGCGTGTGAGCATGGGCACGGTCTTTCAGATACCGTGGGCTTATTTTGAAAAGGACGAGGAATGGACAAAGACGCTGTCCGGTCTGGGCTTTGCCACGGCGGCAATGGCGCTGTCGGATGATTCGGTGAGCATAGATGACCCTCGGCTCAAAGGTGAAGACAGACTTGCGATAGTCCTCGGCACGGAGGGCGACGGGCTCTGTAAAGAGACTATCGCCCGGTGCGACTACACCGTAAAGATACCGATGCTGCACGGTGTCGATTCCCTGAATGTTGCCGCCGCAGGCGCACTTGCGTTCTGGGAGCTGAGGATGCGCAGATAGCTTTGTGACTGCATAGTTTTTTGGTTTGCTCTTGAACTTTGCTGTGCAGTGTGATATAATGGACGTATATACCTGAAAGGCGGGAGAGTATGGCAAAGTTTGAGTCCGGCATGGAAAATATGGTCGATATGTACATATATGAGACCACATCTCTGCTCGAACAGCTCGATCACATCCTGATGCAGACCGAGTCCGAGAATTCGTTCAGCGAGGACGAGATTAATGAGATCTTTCGCATAATGCACACTATAAAGGGCTCGTCGGCTATGATGGGGCTCGACAATATGTCACACCTTGCCCATTCTGTTGAGGATCTGTTCTACATCATAAGAGAACAGCATCCCGTGATAAAGGATACAGGCAGGCTCTTTGAGCTTGTTTTCACAGCCTCCGACCTTTTGAGGGCTGAGATAGACATAATTACGGACGATACTCCCCCTACGGACTTCTCCGGGCATATGGACAAGATCCATGCCTTTGCCGATGAACTAAAGGGCGGCTCGCCCCGCACAGAGGAGGATAACGGCTCTGTAAAGGTGTTGGTGCGCTTTGAACCCGATACACAGATGATAGGTATGCGTGCCCTTGTGCTGATAAACAGCATAAGACAGCTGTGCTCCGATATAAAGACCATACCCCCCGAGACCGAGAGCGAGGCGGCAGAGACACAGATAGCCGCAGAGGGGCTGAAAATAGAATTTGTCTCCGCCGACCCTGACAGCGTTATGGGTATGCTGAAGGAGGGCACCTGTGTGGCATCCTGCACGAGAGAGGGGGGCGCCGAAAAGGCCGCCGCTCACGACAGCTCTGCTCATACTGCGCTCACCACCGTCAGGGTGATGTTTGAGCCCGAGTGCAAGATGGAGAACCTCCGTGCGCTCATGGTGGTGAACAATATAAGGGACGACTGCTCCGAGCTGGAGTATTCCCCCGAGAATATAGAAAATGACCAGAACACCGCTCAGGTGATAAAGACCGACGGTTTTATCATCCGTTTCCGCTCGGAACTCAGCGATGAAGAGATACTTCGCACCATAGGCGAGACTCCCAGCGTAAAGAGCGTTGATATGATATCCGCATCCGTTCCCCACGCCGAAAAGGCGGAAGACCGCACCGCAAAGACGGAGACCGCCGACAAGGACAAGAAGCGTGTACACACCGAGAGAAAGCAGTCACTTGTGTCTGTGAACCTGCAAAAGCTCGACCAGCTTCTGAATATGATGGGCGAGATAGTCATAGCCGAGGCTATGGTCACATCCAACCCCGACCTGAAAGGGCTGAAGCTCGACAATTTCCAGAAGGCGGCAAGACAGCTCAGAAAGCTGAATTCCGAGATGCAGGACATCGTCATGAGCATAAGGATGGTGCCCATATCCGGTGCATTCAACAAGATGACGAGGATAGTCCGTGATATGAAGGTAAAGCTCGGCAAGGAAACGGAGCTTGTCTTTGACGGAGAGGAGACCGAGGTGGACAAGTCCGTGATAGACAGCCTCAACGATCCCCTTATGCATATGGTGAGAAACTCGATGGATCACGGCATAGAGGACAGTGCGGAGGAGCGCATCGCTGCAGGCAAGCCACCTGTCGGCACGATAAAGCTCGCCGCATACAGTTCATCGGGCGAGGTCGTCATAGTCGTTTCCGACGACGGCAAGGGCATGGATCCGCAGAAACTGCTCACCAAGGCGGAGCAGAACGGCATACTCACTAAGCCCCGCACGGAATACACCGACAAGGAGGCTATGAACCTCATTATGCTCCCCGGCTTTTCGACCAATGAGCAGGTCACCGAGTATTCGGGCAGAGGCGTGGGCATGGACGTTGTCAAGCAGGGCATAGAGAAGCTCGGCGGCACCGTGTCGGTGGACTCAAAGCTCGGCGAGGGCACCACCTTCACGATAAAGATACCCCTGTCCCTTTCTATCGTTGACGGTATGGAGGTATCGGTGGGCAGTTCCATATTTACGATACCCATAAACTATATAAAGGAATCCTTCAAGCCCAGAGAGGGTCAGGTCATCACCGATACCGACGGCAAGGAGATGATAATGATAAGAGGAGAGTGCTATCCCCTTATCAGGCTTGCCGAGCTGTACGGTCTTGAGGGCGCATATACGGAGCTTTCGGACGGTATCATAATACTTGCCGAGGCTGACGGGCACAGCGCCTGCCTCTTTGCGGATGAGCTGATGGGCGAACAGCAGGTCGTTATAAAGCCCTTCTCGCCGCTGCTCCTCAGTTTCGGAGTCAAGCAGAACGGCATGGCGGGATGCTCCATACTGGGCGACGGCTCTATCACGATAATACTCGATATATCCAACATCCTTGCGGAGAACTGACCTGAGGGGGCGAGAACATGAGCGAGAACAAAGGCTTTGCGGCTGAGGGCGGCGAGGTGCTGACCTTTACGGTGGACGATGTTTTCTACGGCATAGAGATAAAGTATGTCAACGAGATAATCGGCATAGAGCAGATAACCGTTGTGCCGAAAGTCCCCGAGTATATCAAGGGCGTTATCAATATCAGAGGAAAGATAGTGCCCATAATCAGCGTCAGAAAGCGCTTCGGCAAGGAAGAGATACCGTATGACGAACGCACCTGCATAATCGTGCTTGAGTATGAGGAAAATCAGGTGGGCATAATCGTTGACCGTGTCCGTGAGGTCGTCACGGCAAAGCCGGGCAGTATATGCGACACGCCCGTGCAGAAAAATGTGAACACCAATAAGTATATAAAGAACATAATTGAGGACAGAAGCGGCATAAAGCTGCTGCTGAGCTGTGAGAGACTGATACACGACCAGGAGAAGTGACCGGTATCAGCAACGGCTGTTTCCTGTAAAGCGGAAAGGGGGCGCTCGGAATGGTTAGGATAACAGACGGCTGCTTTGAGCGCCTTGTCTGTTTCATAAAGGCAAATTACGGCATGGACCTTGCGAACAAGCGTGTGCTGGCTGACAGCAGGCTCGCCTCCACAGCCGCCTCGGAGGGGTATCACGACCTTGACAGCTATATAGAGGACGCCATGAGCCCCGACAATATCAGGCTGCGCACACAGCTCGTGAACCGTCTGACCACCAACCACACCTATTTCATGCGTGAGGCGGAGCATTTCACATTCATGTTTGAGAAGGTACTGCCGTATATAGAATCCACCGTGACTGACAGAGACGTGAGGATATGGTGTGCGGGCTGCTCCACGGGGCAGGAGGCATACTCAATGTCTATGGTCATAGATGAATACTTCGGTGCGGCACGCCACAGGTGGGACACCACCATTCTTGCCACCGACATAAACACCGATGCGCTCATAACCGCAAGGAACGGCATATACCCTGCCGATGCGGTGGACGGTCTGTCCGAGGAAAGGGTGGACAGATACTTCACCAGACAGCCCGACGGGTCTTACCGCATAAATGAGGATATACGCAATTCCGTGGTGTTCAAGCGCTTCAACCTTATGGATGAGATAGTCTATAAAAAGCCCTTTGATCTGATAAGCTGCCGCAACGTGATGATATACTTCTCATCTGAGACAAAGGATGCCCTTGTGAAAAGGCTCTGCGGATGCACCAAGGCGGGAGGGTATCTTTTCACGGGTCATGCGGAAAATTTGTCAAGAGACTGCGGATATGAATACATAAGTCCGGCGATATTCAGAAAGCCGCCGGAATGCTGAGCATCCTTTCATGAAGGAGGTATGACGGGTGGAATATGAAAAGTATCTTACCTTTGAGGTGGATAAGGGTATGTTTGCTCTGCCCATATGTGCGGTCAGAGAGATAATAAGCGACGCTGCAGACATCACTCCCCTGCCCGAAGCCCCGTCCTTTGCGAAGGGGATACTTCATATCAGGGGCGATGTAGTGCCTGTGATAGATCTGCGCAGACGGTTCGGTGCGCCCCCGTCGGATACGGGCTGTGTGATAGTCACGGACTGTGATATCACAGGCACGGAATTTCTGGGACTGGCGGCTGACAGGGTGTGCTCCGTTGAGGACCTTGCCGTGGCTCAGATAAAAACTCCGCCCAGACTCTTGAAAAGTGCGGACTATATATCGGGCATATACAAGCTCGGTGAACGGCTGGTGCTGATCATATCCCCCGAACTGCTCATAACGGACGAATTCAGGGACTCTCTCGCACAATGATACAATTACGGTTAAGGGGAACACCGGTCACATCCGGGCGGCGTTCCCCTTTTTGTGATTTTTTTTGAAAAGTGAAAAATAATATGATGCTGAGTTGTATATATATCAGAAGATATTTCTGTGAGGAGGAATATGTATGAAACGAATTGCGGCGGCACTGCTTGCAGTGCTCATGGTCGGCAGTGTGCCCATGCCCGTTTTTGCGGCTGACAGCACTCCGTCGGCTGTCACTGTAGAGGCAAAGGCGCTGGAGAGCGTCATAAAGTCTGTAAAGTCGAGGGTATCCATCCCCTCCGACCTGGACAAATTCAAGTATGATACAGACACAAAATACGGAGTGACCTATTATTCCCTTACATGGTACAAGGAAAGAACGGTAAAATACTCATGGGGCACCGACACGGAAACTGTAAAGAGCGTCACTGTCAGATGCCACAAGGACATCATCATATATGTGAATGTGCGTGATAATGAAAGAAAGGACAGAACAGGCTTTGCAAAGCTCACCGACACACAGGCAGAGAGCCGTGCCGCAAAGTATGTCAGGGAGATATACCCCGGTCTTAAAGGCGAGCCCGTGCTTGAACGTGTGCGGTCAACGAGCGCCCTGCGTTCCTCGGACATCACATACAATATCACAAGACCCGTGAGCGGCATAGAGTTCTGCGAGAACGGCGGACGCATAACCATAGACAAGGATACGGGCGCACTGGTGAAATATGAGCTTGTCTGGTGGAACGATGCGCTGTTCCCCGATGCGTCAAAGAGACTGTCGGAGGAAGCAGTGTCGGAGATATACAGGAGCCGCAAGCCCCTGAAAGCATCATACCGGCTTTTCACCAAATATGAGTACAACAGGGAGACGGAAGAGGATGAACGCACGGTATTCGTTCTGCCCGTGTATACTCCCTCGGTGAGCGGCGAGAACGAGATAGATGCCATAACGGGCGAATACACCGCTCTGTATGACGACAAGGAAAAATACTCCTACACCGATGCATACGAATGGGAGGAGTACGATCTGGTCGAGGAAGTTACGGAAGAGGCGATGGAGGAAGAGGCTGATGTCGATAATATGGCGCTCTCTCCCGCCGAGCTTGCCGCTGTTGCTGATGAGAGCAAGTATCTGTCCTATGAAAAGTGCCTTGAACAGATAAAGAAAGACCCCTTCATCGTTTTTGACAGCGTGCTTGTGAACAAGTCGAACCGTGTGGGCGAATACACCGATATAAAGGGAGAGGTGAAGCCGCTGAGGATGCTGAGATTTGAGTTCTCGTCATCCGACGAAAAGAAGGACAGCATCCGTCTTGATGTCGATATGGACGCCGTGACGGGCGAGATAGTCAGGTTCTCCAAGAGATACACCTATGGCAAAAACAGTCCCAACAGAAACACAAAGGGCGCAGACGATGATGCGGTGCTCAAAAGGGCAAATGAAGCCGCAAAGCATTTCATGGGCAGCAAAGCCGCCGAATACAGACCCGGCTCCAAACCATATGTCTATAAATCAAAGGACTATACCGCCACTGACGGTACGGTGGGTTACACAAGATATGTGAACGGTCTTCCGGCTGACTTTGACAGCATGGCAATATGCGTTGATTCAAGGGGAGAGGTGCTGAATTTCAGCTATACATACCACGATCTGGAATTCCCCGAGCCAAAGCTGGTGGGCGAGGATGCGGCATACAGTAAGCTGTTTGAAAAAATGAAGCCCGACCTTTACTATACAGGCTTTGCAGACCTCCAGCTGAAACCGCACATCTATCTGACATACAGATTTGATGCGGATTACACCATAAACGCCCTCACAGGCGAGAGGATAAACACATGGGATGCCTCCGCCTACTACACCGACAATCCCGAAAGAAAGGAAAAGGTCATCGCCTACACCGACATCAGCGGATACAAGTATGAAAAGGAGATAAAGACCCTTCTGGACTACGGCATTTATGTCACCGACAGCGACAGGCTCGCTCCCGATGAGGCGATAACCAACGGTGAGTTTGCACAGCTTTTCGACAGCGTATGCGGTACGAACATATCCAGGATATACTCCGACATATGGAATGGAAAAGAATATGTGAAAAACCCCGAAAAGGACAAGAAGCTGACCCGAGGGGAAATCGCAAAGATATACGTTTGGCTGTATGCAGATGAATACTCCGATGCCGCTGTTGTCAAGGGCATATACAAGGCGCCCTTCACCGATGTGGGTTCAGACCACGGATACTGCGGCTGGATAGTCTTTGCCAAGTCAGAGGGCATGGTAAAGGGCAGCGGCGGCAGGTTCAGCCCTGATGCAGGCATCACAAAGGGCGATGCCCTGAAGACAGCCTATGACTATCTTGCAAACAACAGCGACAACAAGAAGCTTTACGAAATAGTCACCATATAATATCTTCTCACTGTCCCCTGCTTTTTGGCGGGGGACGATTTTATACTCAATGACAGATTTTTACTGTTCACGGGTATCCTTAGTGGGACAACAGCAGTTATGAAGGCAGCCGAGCCGCAAGTGAGGCTGATTTGAAGGTAAACATCAGCGGGGTCGCCGTCGGCCGTGCCGCCTGTTTTTTCGGCTATTGCATTTTTATAAAATATGTGCTATAATAACACAAGTTGAACAGATTTGAAACAACCATTCCCCAAAGGAAGTCATATGAAGCTTTATTCAAAGGCGAGCGTGACAGCACCGCTCGCGGCTATGTCAGAGAGCGGCAGGTTCGTTCACTCATACATTATCACAGGGCCGAAGGGCGCAGGCAAGAAAACAGCCGCCGTCTATACCGCAATGATGCTGTTGTGCTCGGATGTGCATGACGGTATGCCCTGCGGTGTGTGCAGGGACTGCCGCAGGGTGATGAAAAACGAGCATCCCGATTTTATCATCGTTGAGCGGTCAAAGAAAAGCTATTCCGTGGATGATATGCGGCGCATAGTCACAGATGCTTATGTATCGCCCAATGACTGCGACAGAAAGGTATATCTGCTTGCTGACTGCGGCGGCTGGTCCGATGCGGCACAGGCGGCTATGCTGAAAATCACGGAAGATCCGCCCGACCCTGTGTATTTCATATTCACGGCGGAGAGCCTGTCGGATTTCCTGCCGACGCTGATATCACGCTCCATGCCATCGGAAGTATCGCCTGCGGACAGGGAGAGCTGTATCGCCGCACTTTCGGAGCGCTTCCCCGACAGGGACGAGGCAGAGCTTGCCGGGGCGGCAGCGGCATTCTGCGGCAATATCGGCAAATGCATAGAGTATCTTGACGGCAATGAAAAGCTGATGAAGAACGTTGCAAGGGTGCGTGAGCTGTCAAGGGCGGCGGCATCGGGCAGTGAGTACACGGCTCTGAGAGTGCTGTCCGAGGTCAAGGACAGGGATGACCTGAAAGAGCTTCTCGGGATGTTTGCCGCTGTGATAAGGGATGCGGCGGCACAGAAAGCGGGTTCTGACGTGCGCATAAGCTGTGATGCGGGCGGTGCGGCAATGATGGCGTCGATATCGGCGCAGAGGCTCACGGATATGTATGATGAAGTGATGAAGATATCCTATGCCTGCGGACTGAACGTGAACACGGATGCTGCTGCGGCTGTCCTTGCGGGGAAGATGACCGTATAAGAAAGGGATATAAATGACTGAGATAATAGGCGTGCGGTTCAAGGAGAACGGCAAGATATACTGGTTCTCACCCGGTGACATGAAGCCCCGTGAGGGCGACAAGGTCATTGTTGAGACCGCAAGAGGCGTTGAGTGCGGCGAGGTGGCGGCGGCACCCCATATGGAGGAGGACAGCAGGATAGTATCTCCCCTGAAGACCATCATAAGGATAGCCACCGAAAAGGATCTGCGCACTGTTGAGCAGAACCGCCAGAAAGAAAAGAACGCCGCAAAGATATGTGAGGAAAAGATACTTGCCCACGGTCTTGATATGAAGCTGGTGGACGTTGAGTGTACCTTTGACAACAACAAGCTCCTGTTCTATTTCACTGCGGACAACCGTGTGGATTTCAGAGAGCTGGTCAAGGATCTTGCGTCGGTGTTCAGGACAAGGATAGAGCTCAGACAGATAGGCGTCAGGGACGAAGCAAAGATGTTGGGCGGACTGGGCGTATGCGGCAGACCATTCTGCTGCAAGACATTCCTTACGGATTTTCAGCCCGTGTCGATAAAAATGGCAAAGGATCAGGGTCTGAGCCTTAATCCCACCAAGATATCGGGCACCTGCGGCAGGCTCATGTGCTGTCTGAAATATGAGCAGGATTTTTATGAACAGGAATACAGGAGTACGCCGAAGGTGGGTTCATATGTGAATACACCGCAGTTCAAGGGCTATGTTGAGGAAGTGAACCTTATTACCGGCAAGATAAAGGTAAAGCCCGAGCGCTCCGATGATCCCTCCGTCATATTCGACAAGGCGGATGTCACGCTCATCAAGGAAGCAAGGACAAAGGTGGATAAGGAAGAGATGAAAGCCCTGAAAAAGCTGGAGGAAAAGTGACGGCGGACATTTGAGCTGACCGCACAGACCCGATAAAAACAAAATGCCTTGCGGCGTCGGAACAGCCGCAAGGCATTATTATTCTCAGATATTTGTCACTTGTAGTTTATACCGCTTTCCTGCCTGTCTTCAAGGTGGTTTATATCGCCGTAGGAATGCAGGCGGAAGTTAACACGGTTTCCGAAGCGGTCATCCGTACACATCACCGCTATTGCGGTCGGCTCACAGCTCATGCCCTGCAATGTGAGCACGGGAGAGATGCCGAGCAGCTTTGCTATCATCACACAGGTCGCACCGAAGTGGCAGAAAAATGCCAGCGTGTCGCCGCATACGCCCTGCTTTACATACATATCGCCGTCCTTTATCAGCCCGTGCGCCGCAAGTACGCTGTCAAGCCCCTCCGATACAGCAAGATACCGTGCTTTCATGTCTGTCCCCCGTGCGGTGTCGGACAGGTCAAACCCCTCTCTGTCGAATATCCGCCCGTCACGGCGGCATTCGGGTTCAAGATCCCACGGGAGTATATCGCCGTTCAGCCCGTGTACGGACACATCGAATTCATGGAGCCACGCACATTCCGTCAGTGGTATGCCCGTCCCGTCAAGACAGATATGGGCTGTTTCCTTTGCCCTGCCCATGGGGGACATATATGCCGCCGTGATATGTTCGTCCTTCAGCCTTTCGGCGAGCCTTTCCGCCTGTGCTGTGCCCTTTTCGGTCAGGCAGTCCTTTATGTAGTCGGGTGCGCCGTGTCTGATAAATAGAAGTTTCATTTTTCCTCCGTTATATGAGTATGCCGTTGCAGTGGTCGGTCTCGTGCTGTATTATCTGTGCGGCAAAGCCGCTGAAATTTTTCACCCTTGTCTGCATACGCTCGTTCTGCCAGCGTACCTTGATCTTTTCAAAGCGCTTCACCGGGCGCGGTCCGCCAAGGAGCGACAGACAGCCCTCCTCGGTGTCATAGGGCTTTTCGGCTTTGATTATCTCGGGGTTGAACATGGTTATCAGCTCTTTGCCGTCATAGAATGCGATTATGCGCTTGCGCACACCTATCATATTCGCCGCCATTCCGACGCATCTCTCTCGGTTCGCCCTGAGCGTGTCGGCAAGTTCCTCTGCGGTCTGTATGTCTTCTGCCCCTGCGTCCTCGGATTTGAGCGAGAGCATAAACGGGTCATGTATCAGTTCTTTCATATCCTTATCTCAGTTCAAGTATATCCTTTATATCCGTCAGTGCCTTTATATCAGACACTATCACAACATTGTCCCCTGCCTTGATAACGTCCGAACCTCTGGGGATCATTACCTTTTTGCCCCTGAGTATGGCGGCGATAAGGGTGTTTTTCTTGAATACCAGCTGTGATATGGGCTTGTCGGTTATCGGCGAGCCCTCCGTTATCCTGAACTCCGCCGCCTCTATCTTGTCCTTTATGACATTGTAAAGGGTCTCGACATTACTGCCCATAGTGTTCTTCATCGCCCTGACGTAGCGGATTATAACATCCGATGTCAGGTTCTTGGGGTATATTATGGTGTCAAGGTCAAGGCGTTTCACCACATCGTCGAATTCGAGCCTGTTTATCTTTGTGACCACCTTGCCCTTGCCGCTGTCCGCCGCAAAGAGCGAGAGCAGGATATTCTCCTCGTCCATATTGGTGAGTGACACAAAGCCGTCTGTATCGGCAATGCCGTATTCGTTGAGTATCTCTCTGGAAGTGGCGTCGGCGTGTATCACGTCTATGCCGGGCAGAGATGTGCAGAGCTCATCACAGCGGTCACGGTCTTTCTCGATTATCTTTACGTCTATGCCGACCTTGGTGAGTATATCGCCGAGATAGTATCCCGTTTCGCCGCCGCCCGCTATCATAACATCCTTGACGGGGTTGAGACGGTAGTTTATCTTTTTGAAAAACTCCGTCGCATTCTTTGGTGAAGCGACTATGGATATTACATCGCCCTCTGCGAATTCGGAGTCACCGTTCGGTATGAATGCCTCTGATCCGCGCTCTATTATGCATATGAGCACGTCACAGCGAAGCACGGCAACAACGTCCTTTACGGTCATGTCGGTGAGCTTGCAGCCCTCGGGCAGCTTGAATTTCAGAAGCTCCACACGCCCCTTTGCGAATGTGTCCACCTTCATGGCGGAGGGGAAGCGCAGTACCTTTGCGATCTCCGATGCGGCTATATATTCGGGGTTTATCGTCATGGCAAGACCAAGCTCCGACTGCAAAAACGACGAGTCCGCCACATATTCGGGATTTCTTATCCTGGCGATGGTGCGGCATCTGCCGCCCTTCTTGGCGATAAGACAGCAAAGCATATTCAGCTCGTCGGACCCCGTTACGGCTATGAACAGATCGGCCTCGTTGATGCCTGCCTCAGCCTGCACCGCATGGACAGCGCCGTTGCCGACTATTCCCATGATGTCGGTCTGATCCGACAGCTTAGTGACCTTTTCGGGGTCGGTGTCTATAACGGTGATGTCGTCGCCCTCAGCGTCAAGAGTGTTGGCAAGGGTCTCTCCGACCTTGCCGCAGCCTACGATGATTATTTTCATATCAATGACCTCAAACTTTTTACTTTAAACAGATACAGCGTATCCGAAAGTGTTTGTTCTCAACTATATTATCACATTCCCCTTACATTTTCAAGCCTAACTTGACATTTTATCATCTTTGTAGTAAAATCAGAATGAATAGGTGTTGCTTTTTTATGCAAATGCGTTCGCCGCCGCAGCACGGGAGGCGGACTGCAAACACACGATATTTGTCGTATGCGCTGTAAAATCAGCGCTGTTGCATATAATTATTTGTGCATATATACAAATATGAATTTGCGATGCAACAAAATGCCCCTCAGAACACACTATATATACGAAAGGCTCAGATAGAGTGTGGGGCATCCCGGCGGTAAATATCATATCAACACCGTCCTTACTGCAAAGGCGGCTGCGAGGTGATCTGCTGTTATGAGCTTGGATCTGACCGCATCGGTGCAAAAGGCACAGGCGGGTGATACACAAGCGTTTGCCGAACTTTATTCCCTTGTCTACAAGGATCTTTACCGTGTAGCTCTGCTGAACCTGAACAATGAGCACGATGCTTCGGATGCGGTTAGCGACGCAGTCCTCGAAGCGTACACGAATATCAGAAAGCTCAGAGATGCAAATGCCTTCAAAGCATGGATCATGACAATCCTTACTGCAAAAATAAAAAACAAACAGAAGGAATATGTCAGGGTCAGAGACCTCATGGAAGATATAGAAGACCTTGAGGACACGCAGGCCGACGAAACAACAGATATAAAATTCGACGGTGTTCTGCTGACGAATGCGATGGCTTCGCTCTCGGAGGATGAAAGAATGGTGCTGTCCCTGAGCATAGTCTCGGGCTACACAAGCGAAGAGATCGCCGATATGACGGGTATAACTGCAAATACAGTCAGATCAAAGGCGGCAAGAGCAAAAGAAAAACTGAAAAAATTACTTGAATAGTCTGTAAGGAAAGGAGGTCCCGTGATGAGTTTCGATAAGGAGCTTGAAAGAGCGGTCGGTGAAATAAAGATACCCGACAGTCTCAGTCCCGAAAATATGGAGCAGATGCTCAGAGCTGCGAATGTCGTTCAGCTTGAGCCTGATGATATACCCGAGCTTCTTATCTCAGAAAAGCTCGACAGAAAGAAGATCAGGATGTCAAAGCGCAGTGTGTTCATAAGAACGGCTGCGGCGGCCGCGGCGTTTGCCGCACTGGCAGGCGGATTTGCCGCCCTGAACGCAAACAATGCACATATAGACCCCATCGCCAGCGAGAAGGATTATATGGCAGTTCAGGAGGTGCAGTCCTACGGCGAGCTGTATGACATCTATACAGGCATAAGCAACGAGCAGTCAGGCGCCGCGAACGGCGATGGCGTAGAGATACCCACCGAACCGGCAGTGACTGTTGTGAGCGAGCCTGCACCTGTGACGACAGAGCCTGTTCCCGAGGTGACAGTCCCGGTGAGTGAGCCCGGACCCGTGGTAACGGAAATGGTGCACTCCGACTTCTCCGATGCGGATATAGTCAAGAGCAGCGACAGCCACATCTATTACCTGTGCGGTGACACGGTGTATTCGGTCGAAAAGTCGGGCATGAAAACAGACTCAAAGACTGTGAGCGGCATAAGCCCGTTTGAGATGTATATCTCGGGCGACAGCCTGATACTCATAGGCAAGGGGACCGACAGCGGTATGTACAGAACGGCCGCTGAAATATACGATATATCGGGCGGTACGCCCGAACTTGCACATGATTACAGCCTTGGCGGTGATTATGTGTCTGCACGCTCCGAGGACGGCATAGTTTTCCTTGTGACCGGTCTCACGGGCAGTGCGATGGAGGACAGCTCCGGCATAGAGAGCTATGTGCCGTCGTATTATGCGGACGGCGTGAGGGCTTTCCTCAGCGCTTCGGACATATCGGTGCCGCAGACTGCGAACAACACCGATTACACGATAATGACGATGATCAACGCCGCAAGCGGCAGGGTTTCGGCGAAGGCAGTCCTCGGCAATGCTGAGGTGTACTGCTCGGCGGATACACTCTACGTTATCGGCAGTGCCGTTGAAGACGGATCGGATGTGACATATGTCACCTCTTTCTCGGTATATGACGGCGTGCTGGAATACAAGGCTTCCGCTAAGCTGAAGGGCGCTCTTATCAGCAGATCAATGGCTGAGACAGAGGGACTGTTCAGGATAGCGTGCAGCACCGAGGACGGCACGAATATATATTCTCTCAACGATGCCCTTGAAACGGTCAACAGTTCCGAGGGACTGATGCCCGACAAGGTGATAGGTTCCGTGAAGTTTGAGGACAGTGTGGCTGTGCTCAATGAGAAACACGGTCCCGACTCCGTTCTGGTGGTCGATCTTACCAGAAGCACCGAGGTGGAGGACAAGACGTTCTTCACGGGCTCCGTGAACAAGCTGACGGATGATATCTCGATAAGCTTCACAAAGAACGATGAGGGCCTGTGCATCACAGCGGTCGGTCCTACGGGCGAGATCGAGGACAGCTATTCCTTTGAGACTGCGGATGCAGACTCGGAAGCACTCAGAGACAAGAATGCGATGCTCATAGACAGTGAGCATATGGTCATAGGCATTCCCGTTGAGTCGGGCGACATGAGCAGGTACTACATATTCTCCTACAACGGCGGCATCATGCAGTTGGGCGTTGTAGACAGCCCCGACGGCGTGCCCTTTGAAAGAGCGGTCGTTGACGGCGACAGGGTCATTATGATAGGCAGAGACGGTATGGTGACCGTTGCTCTCGATGAACTTGCCGGCTCCTTCGCACAGGGCTATGAGGGCGAGAAGATAGCATTCCTGCCGTAAAAAGACAGTTACTTTTCCTTCTAAAATAAAGGCGGCAGGGCGGACGTCCTGCCGTTTTTTAGATATTTTCTTGCTTTGTATAAAAAATGTACAAAATCACAAACGCTCTTTGTAAAAGAAGCCAAAAATTGATTTTCTGCCGCAAAGGGCTTGAAATCCCGCGGGGGATATGGTATAATCTGTCATAAGGGTGATTATCTGTTGTGATAATGACTATCATAACGACAGAATATAAAGATTGTTGCCGCTGTTTATCTGCAATACAATGTCAGCGGTTTATATCAGGAGGAACAAAAAATGAAGGCTAAAAAGACACTTGCAGCTGTTGCGGCTGCCATCATGACTGTTTCGGTAGCTTCCGCTTCTGTATTTGCTATCGATTATAGCGTACCTACTTACACCGGCGGCGTTCCCTACGATCCCACTATCGTAAGAACAAGCAGTTCAGCTCCTGCTCCTGCTCTCGTAACACCTATCTTCGGCGAGAAGGACGACGATGAGGCTGCTTCCAGAAAGAAGACCATTACTGCGGCTGACGTTAAGAAGGCTGTAAAGGACGGTTCTGCAATAGGTATCCCCGCAGCAGGCGCTGTAATAAACAAGGCTGCTGTTTCAGAGCTCGCAAAGGCCGATGCTCCCGTTAGCTTCAAGAATGCTGACGGCTCTTCATTCTCCGTTGATCCTGCTTCCGTAAAGAGCGCTAAGAGCACAGATATCGGCTTCAGGATCGAGTATGATGAGGATTCCATCTACATCTATCCCATCGGCTCCGGCGATTACGGCTTTGATGTAAACGTAACTATCAACATCGACCAGATCCCTGAGAAGCTCGATGTTGCTTCCGCTCGTCTCTATCACATCACCGATTCCGCAGTTGAGGATATGGGCGGCGTTAACGCTACCGAGACAGGCATCAGCGTTACGATCTCCACACGTTCTTACTACAGGATCACAGGCGCAAGCATTGAAGATGTCAGCGCAGGTGCCGGCGTAAACGGCGACGGCGTGAACGTTTGATAATAACTATCCTGACACCCGTGGATATCCACGGGTGTTTTTTTGTTTACAGCCGGGGCATGATACCGATAAATTTGCACTGTTTTCGCAAAGTGACTTGATAATTCACATCGGTTGTGCTATAATGCATTATGATGACAAAATATATACAAAAGGATTGATCTTATGACTATGACCGAAAGGCTCACAGATATTGCCGCAAAGGCATTTGCAGAGGCAGGCTACACGGATGTGCCCGTTGCGGTGACGTTCTCCGACCGTCCCGACCTTTGCCAGTTCCAGAGCAACAGCTGTTTTGCGGCGGCAAAGCAGTATAAAAAAGCGCCGTTCATGGTCGCTGATGATGTTGCGGCTGTTCTCGGCAGGAACGAGATCTTTGAAAAGGCGGAGGGCGTGAAGCCCGGATTTATAAATCTTACTCTCACCGACAAGGCTATTGCCGAAATGACGGGAGAGCTGTCGGCTGACGAGCATCTCGGCGTGCCACAGTATGACAATGAGATGATAGTGATAGACTACGGCGGACCTAATGTGGCAAAGCCCCTTCATGTGGGGCATCTGCGCTCTGCCATAATCGGTCAGTCGCTGAAGCTCATCGCAAGAGCCTGCGGCTGTACTGCTGTCGGTGACACGCATCTGGGCGACTGGGGCTTGCAGATCGGCCTTGTTATCGCTGAGCTTGAAGAAAGGCATCCCGAATGGGCGGTGTTCTCACCCGACTTCAGAGAGGGCGGAGAAGTGCCCGAGCTTACTGCGGAGATGCTGACAGAGGTATATCCCACGGCAAGTGCAAAGAGCAAGACGGACGAGGCATTCCGTGATAAGGCTCACACGGCTACATTTGACCTCCAGAACCGCAGGGAGGGCTATATTGCCCTGTGGAAAGAGATAATGCGTGTATCGGGCGCTGACCTTAAATCGAACTACGACAAGCTGAATGTCGACTTTGAGTACTGGTACGGCGAGAGCGATGCTGATGCGTACATCCCCGAGCTTATGGACATACTTGAAAAGAAAGGCTTGTCCTATGAGAGTGACGGTGCACTGGTGGTCGATGTTGCGGAGGAGACAGACAAGGCTCCCGTGCCGCCCGTTATCGTGAGAAAATCCGACGGATCGAGCATATATGCCACCACAGACCTTGCGACTATAATACAGAGAGAGCGTGACTTTGCGCCCTCAAAGATATGGTATGTCATAGACAACCGTCAGGAGATGCATCTCACACAGGTGTTCCGCTGTGCGAGAAAGGCAGGCCTCGTTCCCGAATCGACGGAGCTCAGCTTCCTCGGCTTCGGCACGATGAACGGCAAGGACGGCAAGCCGTATAAGACCCGTGACGGCGGAGTGATGCGTCTTTCCGACATGATAGGCACTGTTACTGATGCCGCTCTGGCAAGGATAGAGGAGCAGGGCAAGGTGTCCGAGGCGGACAGGGAGGAATATGCACGCAGGATAGGCGTTGCGGCGATAAAGTTCGGCGACCTTATCAACCACCGTGCAAAGGACTATATATTTGATATGGACAAGTTCCTCTCGGCAGAAGGCAAGACGGGTGTTTATATACTCTACACCGTGTCCAGGATAAACTCCATTCTCCGCAAGGCGGCAGAACAGGGCATCACATTTGACGAAGACAAGTTTGAGATATTCACTGACTCCGAGCGTGAGCTCATGCTGAAGCTACTGGGCTCGGGCGAGAGCTGGAAGACCGCATTTGCCGAGAGAGCGCCCAGCTTCATCTGTGAGAACGTGTATCAGATATGCGTGAGCTTCTCACATTTCTATCATGAGAGCAGGATAATTGATGAGGAGGATGCGGCGAAGAAAAATGCACGCCTTGCCCTCATCACCCTCACAAGGCGCATCATAACCGCACATCTTGATGCTCTTGGCATAGAGACCGTTGAGATGATGTAAACGACCGAAACGGCTTTCGCTGTGGGTCGTAAATGACAAGGAGATATTATGCCTGAACTGTATGACAACGAAACGGAGAAGCTGCCGAGGACGATACTCGTCACTGTGGATACGGGCGAATTTGATGCGGAGGTATCGCTTGACGAACTTGAGGAGCTGGCAAGGACAGCCGGGGCTGAGACAGCCGCCAAGATAATACAGAAGCGCCCCTCACCCGATACGGCGACCTTTATAGGCAGCGGAAGGCTCGACGAGCTTGCCGCCGAATCGGAGGCTCTCGGAGCGGATCTGCTCATCTTTGACACGGAGCTGACCGCAAATCAGATAAGAAACATTGAGGCAGTGACGGATATACACACCATAGACCGCACTACACTGATACTTGATATATTCGCCATGCGTGCTGCCTCTGCCGAGGGGCGCATACAGGTGGAGCTGGCACAGCAGAAGTACCGTCTGGCACATCTTGCGGGAAAGGGCGTGGCTCTTTCAAGGCTGGGCGGCGGGATAGGTACAAGAGGTCCCGGCGAGACGAAGCTTGAGACCGACAGAAGGCATATCCGTACAAGGATAGCACAGCTTGAGGAAGACCTTGAACAGATACGCCGTCACCGTGAGCTCATACGCAGACGGCGCAAAAAGGACAATGTGGTCACAGCCGCTATCGTTGGATATACAAATGCGGGCAAATCCACACTTCTCAATGCCCTGACGGATGCCGGGGTGCTCAGCGAGGACAAGCTCTTTGCCACGCTTGATGTTACGTCGAGAGCGCTGTCTCTGCCCGACGGAAGAGAGGTGCTGCTGTCCGATACGGTAGGGCTGATACGCCGCCTGCCCCACGACCTTGTGGAGGCGTTCCACAGCACGCTGGAGGAAGCGGCAAATGCGGACATCATACTGAACGTGATAGACATATCCTCCGAAACGGCAGAGGAGGAGATGCAGGTCACTGAGAAGCTCATGGCAGAGCTGGGGTGTGCCGACATACCGAGGATAAGGGTGCTGAACAAGTGCGACAAGCTCTTCGGCGCAGAGAACATCCCCGAGGATGACACTACGGTGAGGATATGCGCCAAGACGGGCGACGGCTTTGACAGACTGCTTGACAAGATAGCGGCCAACCTGCCCTCCGACTACCGCAGGGTGAAACTGCTCATACCGTACAGTAGGTCGGGGCTCGTGAACGAGATAATAGAGGGCGGCGGAAAGATATTCTCCACCGAATACCGTGAGGATGGAACACTGGTGGATGCGCTGGTGTCGAACAGGCTGAGGACAGAGGATATGGAATGCAAATAACGGAGGGATATGTATGGGTGCGATACTGGCTCTTCTGACGATATTTCTTCTGATGCTGATACTTGGTGTGGACATACACATAATCATCGGCATCATACTCGGCATCATGGGGCTCGTGGTGCTGGTCACGATGACGTTTTTCATCGTGTTCAGGATAAAGCTTTTCGGAGCAAAACGTGTGACGGCGCAGTTCACTCATTTCGGGCAGAACAAATGGGGGCGCTATGACGTGGCGTTCTACATGATAGACGGTACGGAATACGAGAATGTGTTTCCGAGCGAATTTGCTTTCCGTGATGTGCTGTACCGCACGGACAGGGAGACAAAGGTCTGTCTGACGAAAAAAGGCCTTGTCTATGACTTCAATGCCGAGGTGTGCTGTCGGGCGGGCTTTGCCGTTACACTGCTCCTGCTGGTCGTGACGGCATATATCCTTCTGGGACAGGGGCTTCTCGGCTGAGACATCACGTTTGTGATATGTGCCCGTCGGGGCGTATATGTGTTTTTGTACAAAATGTATTTATATTCGAAAAAAAATGAGTAAAATTGCTATTGATTTTTTTGTTGAAATATGTTAGAATAACACCGTATAGGAGAAAGTCTGTCATCAGATCCCTCGGGACTGTTTCAGACTGCTGTGATGGATCACAGCTTTATGCAGCATTAGATCAATTATCTATAAACGAAAGGAAGATCTGAATGAACAAGAGAAAGATAGCGGCTATCGCCGCTGCAGCAGTCATCACTGCTCAGTTTGCAGGCGCAAGCGTATTCGCAGCAGATGCATCCAAGACCTACTACTACATCAACGGCATCTACTATGAGGATTCCTCCAGTGCAAGAGCCGCAAGCAACGGCAACACCTGGACAAGCACCGCTACCGGTGACTACATCCCCGCAACTGCTCAGCAGGTATACTATTCCGCCAACAGAAACAAGTTCTATTCCAGCGTTACAGCTGCACAGAACGACGGTGCATATGACACCACGGTTGCTTACCGCACCAACGAGGCAAGTGTTATAGTTTACAACACAGGCGACAGCAACAACTACTATTATGGCAGCACTTCTACATACAGAAGCTCCAGCTATCCCTATTACAGCGCATGGACAGGTCTGTACTATCCCACATACAGCGCGGCTCTCGCAGCTTCCGGCAACAGATCGTCCTATGTATACAACTACACCAACAACTATGTGAATACTGCTTACGGCTGGTACAGCTCCCTCACAGGTCAGTATTACTCCACAAGAGAGAGCGCTCTTGCAGCATCCGGTTGGAACGGCGACTATGTATTCTACAGAGGTTATAACGCTGCTCCTTCTTCTGTTGTTGTAAACAAGAAGGGCGAGCTCTACTATTCCGCTAAGACCCAGACATACTTCGGCGACTATGCGAGCGCACTTGCCGCTTCCAACGGCAATGCTTCGCAGGTGCAGGACATCGGTTATATAGCTGACGCAGTTCCCCGTTCTCAGGGCTCTTACTTCAGCTCCAACACCAATTCCTACTATCCCAACTATGCATCCGCTCTCTATGCTTCCGGCTATGACAAGGGCAAGGTATCCTATGTAGGCGGCGGCTCGGCTACTGCTGTTGTTCCCGCTTATTCTCCCACAGGCTACTACACCAGAGGAACTACCGGCTACTATATCAACGGTGTATACTATCCCGCAGCTTACGGCACTCTCATAGATCCTTACTTTGCATACTACAATGCAAAGAACCAGGAGACCAAGAGCACTACTGCCAAGGCTACCACCGAGGAAGTCAAGGAAGGTACTCCCTATGTTTACGAGTCCAAGAGATATGCAGGCTGGAGCACTATCGTAAAGTATGTCAATAACGCCAAGAAGGGCGCTACCGTTAATGTGAACATGAACGGCACATATGTTATCGACAGCTCTCTGCTCAAGGCCATCAAGGGCAAGAACGTAAACGTTCGTTTCATCCTTCCCAACGGTGTAAAGTGGACTATCAACGGCACTAACGTTTCCTCCACAGGCGATATGAACATCTACACCGAGTACAACATCGACTACATCCCCGATACTCTCGTTGCAAAGGCTGCGAAGGGCGGCAAGACCAAGGCTGAGATCGGTGTTACAACGGGCTTTGAGAAGCTCGGCGCTT
The DNA here is from genome assembly GCA_018110925.1 of Oscillospiraceae bacterium. Classification (GTDB taxonomy): domain Bacteria; phylum Bacillota; class Clostridia; order Oscillospirales; family Ruminococcaceae; genus Huintestinicola. The sequence goes on from JAGAZJ010000007.1 coordinate 28,644, forward strand.
CCTCTCAGATAACTGTAAAGTTCTCTGCAAAGAGAGCAGGCCTCGTAGCTACCGCTTATCGTTATGATCCTGCTTCCGGTTCTCTCAAGGGTGTTGCAAAGACCACCGTTGACAAGAACGGTGCGGCTACATTCAACATCACCGCAGGCGGTCCTTACCTCGTAGTTCTCAAGTGATCCGCTGAGGATACTTTGACGGGTGCCCGGCACCGAGCATCCGTCGTTACATACACAGTCTGATACATGGTATCAGAGCGTGACTCCCCGTCCATCGGACATACCGATCGGCGCATATAGTACAGTCGTATTGATATGGCGCTCGCTCCGTATATGGCTGATTGGGCGGGGTGTTTTCTTGAAAAGGCGTGATAAAATGGTTGAAAATGCGGTGATCGTGCTCGGTAACACACCTGTCGGCACATATATACTCATAGCCGCAATAGCAGGCGTTGTTGTGATCGGCACAGTGATCGCAGGACTGATCACGAAAAAGAAGAAATGAGCCTGAACATCTGTCAGTATTAAAATCAGATTAAAATCAGTTTAAAAATCCAAATGGACATTGATTTTCACAGGGTTTTGTGTTAAAATTGAAACAGTCGGAGGAAGCTCCGTAAAATATAAATGAATGTATTCATTAGGAGGGCTAATTTATGGGACTTATAGCTGCTGCTGTATCATCGGTATCGGGAACTCTGAAGGATTCCTGGAAGGAAGTCATCGAACCTGCCGATATGAATGATACCACGCTTCTGGTCAGAGGTGTTGCCGCGAGAAAGGGCGGTTCAAATACTAAGGGTACTTCGGATTTCGTATCAAACGGTTCGATAATCCATGTATATCCCAATACGCTCATGCTCCTTATAGACGGCGGCAAGATCGTTGACTACTGCGCCGAAGAGGGCTACTACGAGGTAAACAACTCCACTGCTCCCTCTCTGTTCAACGGCGAGTTCAAGGAGACACTCAAGGACACATGGAAGCGTTTCCAGTTCGGCGGCATCCCTTCTCAGAAGCAGCTCGTATACTATGTGAATACAGCTGAGATAAAGGGTATCAAGTTCGGCACGAGAAATCCCGTACAGTATTTCGATAATTTCTACAATGCAGAGCTGTTCCTGCGTGCTCACGGCACATATTCCATAAAGATATCCGATCCTCTGAAGTTCTATGCTGAATTTGCTCCCAAGGGCACTGACAGGATAGATGCAAAGAATCTTTCCGACCAGCTCTATTCCGAGTTCATGGATGCTTTGCAGTCTGCCATCAACCAGATGTCTGTTGACGGCGTAAGGATCTCTCAGATCACTTCCAAGTCAAGAGAGCTCTCCAAGTATATGTCCACAACTCTCGATGAGGACTGGAGCGAGCTCAGAGGTATTGAGGTATGCTCTGTCGGCATCGCTTCCATAAGCTACGATGATGAGTCCAAGGAGCTTATCAACCTGCGCAACAAGGGCGCTATGATGAGCGATCCTTCCATAAGAGAAGGCTTTGTTCAGACCTCTGTTGCCCAGGGCATACAGGCGGCAGGCTCCAATACCGCCGGTGCAGGCAATGCATTCATGGGCGTCGGTATGGGCATGAACATGGCGGGCGGCTTCATGCAGAGCGCTTCTCAGACAAATGCGATGCAGATGCAGGCTCAGCAGGCTCAGGCCGCACAGCAGGCACAGGCTCAGAGCGGCTGGACTTGTTCCTGCGGTACTGTCAACCAGGGCAACTTCTGTTCGGGATGCGGTAAGCCCAAGCCCCAGCCGGCTGCAAGCTGGACCTGTGAGTGCGGTACCGTGAACCAGGGCAATTTCTGCGGCGGATGCGGCAAGCCCAAGCCTGCGGCAGGCTGGACCTGCTCCTGCGGCACCGTAAATCAGGGCAATTTCTGCTCGGGATGCGGTAAGCCCAGAGCATGACATAAGAATGACGGTGTGCTCACCCCTCGGGGGTGAGCACAAATCACCGTGAAGGATCGGATCCAGAGCTGATATCGTTTTTGGTGTCAGAAAGCAGTATCAGCTGTGGACGAACGATCGGAATGGGGGGTACATCATGGAGATGCAGACCAACTCATACAAATGCCCGAACTGTTCGGGCGAGCTTGTATGGAATGCAGACAAACAGCTGTATTCATGTGAATGGTGTTCATCTGACTTCAGTGAAAAGGAAGTTATACAGTATAAGCCGCAGGAGCCTACTCATGAGGACGAGGCTTTCAACGGGGACACAGACCTGTATATATGCCAGTCCTGCGGTGCTGAGATATTCTGCGACCATAACACTGCGGCAACGTTCTGCTTTTACTGCCACAATCCCGTGCAGCTGAAAGGCCGTCTTGAGGGCTCGTTCAAGCCGGACAAGATCATACCCTTCAAGATAAGCAAGGACAGCGCAAAGGAGAAATTCACAAAGCTCATCAAGGCAAAGAAATTCCTGCCTTTCGGTTTCACCGACGAGAGCACACTTGAAAAGATGACAGGGCTCTATGTGCCGTTCTGGATAGCAGATCCCGACATAGACGTACACATGGAGGGAAGGAGCACGGAGTCCCATTCCCGCAGGAGCGGTGATACCACATATGTCACGGAGCATATCTACAGGCACGAACGCTCCGCAAGGATGAGATACAAGGGTGTTCCCGCAGACGGCTCAAAGAAGATAGACGATGCTCTTATGGACGCAGTAGAGCCCTTTGACTATACGGAGCTAAGGGATTTTGATATGTCCTATCTGTCGGGCTTTTTCTGCGACAAATACGACGTTGACAAGGCAGAGGTCATGCCGAGGATAAAGGCCCGTGTGGAAAAATCAGCGGAGGCGATCATCCTCAATGATATGTCGGGACACGGTGCAGTAACGGTAACACAGCGTGATATACGCTTTCTTGCTACCCACTGGAGATATATGATGCTGCCTGTGTGGTTCTTTACATACAAGTACAGGGGGAAGATGTACGGCTTTGCGCTCAACGGTCAGACAGGCAAGCTGGTGGGACGTTATCCTGTGTCTATAGGCAAGCTTTTCATACTTGCGGCGGCGGTGACACTGATCGTAGGCTCAGCAGTACTGCTTTTGATGGAGGCATAAGCCATGAACAGAATGAGAAAACTGTTTGTCTTTATCCTCTCGCTCATATTGATGCTGGCGGTACACCCTGAGGTATATGCAGAAACCGCATTTGAGTCAGTTATACTGCACAGCGGTGAGACTAATGCATATTCAGAGACGATAACATTCAACGCAGGGCTGCAGGATGAATACAGCTTCATAGGATACTTTCTGCCCGAGGGAAGATACTTTGCAAAGAATCTCACGAGATCGGAGACGACATCGGTGTTCTTTGTAAGATCAAAGAGGACGGTCTTCAAGAACGGCAGGGAAGAACCGTATGAGGTATCTGTTGCTGCGATCATCCCGAAGGACGAGAAAGTCGAATTTGAGATAAATCACGGACAGTACGTTTATATCTACGGCAAAGGTGACTTTGAGATCACTCCGTCTGACGGACAGGATCCCATAGCTTCGGATCCGCTGACGCAGTATGGGCATTATTCGTATCTTGATGCCGCTGCCGTAAGTGAAGAAACGGTCGAAGAGCCGCAGAGGCAGAACGAGCATAGCGTATATCTTGACGACAGGATGGGCTATTACTCGGATGCAGACGGCGTAGAGGCACTTTTGAAGGAAGCGGCCGATCACACCGGATGGAACGTCGGCGTTGTGACCTGCGATTATGACTATGACCCCAACGGCAGCGGCGCAGGCATCAAGGCGGAAGAGATATATGACGAGGTCTTCGGCGTGGATTCGGACGGTGTTCTGTACCTGTGCGATGTGGGAACAAGGTACATATGCGTTGCCAACGGTGCAAGAAAATATGTTGTCGGTCAGCGCTTTGACTCACTGCTGGACGAAGTCAACAGCAAATACATGAATTACGACGATCTTGGCTCTGTAAAGGCTTTTGCAAACGGAATAAAGGATTGCTATGACCGCGGCGAGGTCACACAGGACGAGCTTACGGATCAGGGGTATGACACCTTTGACAATGACGGCTACTATCATGTTGACGGAAAAGAGCCCTTCAAGCCCTCGGATCTTGTGATACCCGCAGGCGCAGGCATTATTGCCGCCATCATCAGTGTGGTGGTGGTGGTCTTTAAATACCGTGTGCCCGCCGCAGTATCTGCGGATACATATCTTGAAAAAAATACTGTGGATATATACAAGAGAAAAAATCAGATCGTAAAGACCCGTCATTACAGCTACTCCAATTCATCTTTGTCAAGGGGCGGAGGAGGATACCACGGCGGCGGCGGTGGATTTTCCGGCGGACATCACGGCGGCGGCGGTGTCGGCGGTCACAGATGATGTATCTGTACACAGATCCTGTGCATAGGAAGTTTGCGAACGTGATCGACGTCATCGCCTTGCGGGCGACAGATGCGGTAAAACGTTTATGGATATAGTGAGGGAATACTATGGAAAAAGTATCTGTTATAATTGCGGCAGCGGGAAATGCCGAAAGGATGAACGGCATCCATAAACAGCTTGCCATGCTGAAAGGCAAGCCCGTCATCGCATACTGTATGCTCGTGTTTGAGCATATTGAGGAAGTATCCGAGATAATCGTTGCCGCAAGGCAGTGTGACTGGGATATAATCTCAAACATCGCAGAGGAGAACGGCATCACCAAATTCGCAGGCTGTTCCGACGGGGGAGAGACAAGACAGCAGTCTGTCACAAACGCTCTCGGCCGTGTGTCTGAGGACTGCACGCTGATAGCCGTCCATGATGCGGCAAGACCTCTTGTGAAAGAGGGCTATATCAAGGAATGTATCGCTGCGGCGGCAGAATGCGGTGCGGCTGTTCTCGGCGTGCCCGTCAAGGACACCATAAAGACGGTCTCTGACGGCATTGTGAACGGCACTCCCGACAGGTCGGGGCTGTATATCACTCAGACACCGCAGATATTCCGAAAGGAAGCATACTTTGAGGGCGTTGCCCGTGCAGAGCAGAACGGTCTTGACTTCACTGACGACTGTCAGCTCGTTGAGGCGCTTGGCATCAAGGTGAGAATGACCTCATCGGACTATGCGAATATAAAGATAACCACTCCCGAGGATATGCTGATAGCAGAGGCGATAATGTCATATCACTCCTGATCGGCTCGCTTTTAGGAACGGAGGATAACTATGCTCAGGATAGGCCAGGGCTATGATGTACACAGGCTCGTTTCAGGCAGAAAGCTCATCATAGGCGGCGCAGAGATAAACTATATGTTCGGTCTTGCGGGACACTCGGATGCGGACGTGCTGACCCATGCGGTCATGGATGCGCTTCTCGGAGCCTGCGCAATGGGCGATATAGGACAGCATTTCCCCGACACCGATGAACGCTGGAAGGATGCAGACAGTATAGATATGCTCCGTGAGGTCACAAGGCTCATTACCGAGAAGGGCTTCAGGATAAACAATATAGACAGCACGGTAATATGCCAGAGCCCGAAGCTCGCACCCTTTATATTCAATATGCGCAGAAACATCGCAGAAGCCTGCGGCATAGATGTTTCACAGGTGAGCGTAAAGGCTACCACCGAGGAAAAACTGGGCTTCACCGGCAGGAGCGAGGGCATATCCTCAATGGCGGTCGCTCTGGTAGAGGACTCAGATAAAAGATCATGATGATACCGGCATATGTCACGGCAGTGACGGAAAGGCTCAGAGCCGCAGGATATGATGCCTACCTTGCAGGGGGCTGTGTGCGTGACACGCTCCTCGGCAAAGTGCCGCACGACTACGATGTGGCGACAAACGCACGCCCCGACACAGTGCAGGAGGTGTTTGCCGATCACCGCACCATACTTACGGGAGAACGGCACGGCACTGTCACTGTTGTGTCTGAGGGAGAGAATATAGAGATAACCACCTATCGCTCCGACGGGGAATACACCGACCACAGGCGGCCCGACAGTGTCAGCTTTTCTGACTCCCCCGAGGACGATGTGAGCAGGCGTGACCTGACCATAAATGCTATGCTGCTTGACCCCGCAACAGGGGATATGATAGACCTTTTCGGCGGCAAAGACGACCTGGATAGAGGTATAATACGCTGTGTGGGCGATCCCGACAAACGGTTCGGCGAGGATGCCCTGCGCATAATGCGAACACTGCGCTTTGCGTCTGTGCTGGGATTTGAGATAGAGAGCGGCACGGCGGAGTCAGTGCACAGAAACCGGGAGCTTCTGAATGACATCGCTGTGGAGCGCATAGCATCGGAGCTGGCACAGCTGCTCTCCGGCAAGGCTCCCTTCGGGGTGCTGAGCGGATTTTCCGATGTGATAGCTGTTGTCGTTCCCGAAATAGCGGACTGCATAGGCTATGATCAGAAAAGTCCCCACCACAGCTATGATGTGTGGACACACACCTGCTATGCCGTTGAGAGAAGCGAGCCCGTAAGAGATGTGCGTCTTGCACTGATGCTTCACGATATAGAGAAACCTTCCTGCTGTTACGAAAAGGACGGAAGGCGGCATTTTCCGCATCATGCGGAGGCAAGTGCGGTCACGGCGGAAAAGATACTGCGCAGACTGCGCTTTGACAACAGGACCGTAAGAAATGTCACTGCACTGGTGAGATACCATGAGATAGACCCGCAGGCGCACGACATAATACCCGATATGAAAAGACTGTACGGTATGATAGGCGGGGAGCTTTTCAGAGAGCTGTTTTTCGTTGCCGAAGGCGACAACAGGGCAAAGGGCGATATGCCGAACGAAAGGCTGGAGCTGCTGTCTCCGCTTTATGAAAAGATAGCCGCATATGCCGATGGCGGAGGATGCACGAGCCTCGATGCTCTTGCGGTGAACGGCAGGGATATATCCTCGCTCGGATATGAGGGAAAGGATATAAGCCGTGTGCTCGGTTTGCTTCTGGATTTTGTGCTTCACGGCGGCAGCAACGACAGGGATGTACTGCTTGAAAAAGCGGAAGGGTTCAGACAATGATCCGTTCATGGACTAAGATACGAAAAAAACTGGAGGAGGAATATCTTGCCTACTCTCTCAGGGGCAGGATAAGATATTTCTGCACATCATACAGCAAATGCCCCGACCATGAGGGCAGGGCGGCGATACTTCTTGACGGGAAGCAGATTATTTCGGGCAGCTACTGGGAACAGTGGAGCAATGCCCACCTTCTTCCCGATGATGAGACCCGTGAAAAGAGACTGCGCACGGAATTTGCCTTTATGGACGACACGGCGGTAAAACTCGGTATGTTCGACCAGAGGCAGTTTTACTCCGCATTCTGTGAGTTTGACGGTCAGAGCATAGAGGAGAGCCTTGCAAGCAAAAACTGTCTGGTGAGGGTGTTTGCCCTGCTTGACAGGCGTGTGGGCAGGCGCAGACTCATAAAGCTGAAAGAGACCATCGGCACTGAGGGCGAGATATTCCGCATCTTCTTCGAGATAAGGGAAAAAGCCGAACAGGATAAACACAATGGAAAGGTAGATGAATATGCGTTGTCCGTACTGCGGGTGTGATGACACCAAGGTGGTAGATTCAAGGTTTACGGAGGAAAAGCAGAGGCGCAGAAGGATGTGCCCCGACTGCGGCAAGAGGTTCACGACCTATGAGAGCGTGGAGCGCCCGGAATTGCTTGTGAACAAGAAGGACAACACATATGAGCCGTTTGACAGGAACAAGCTGATAAAGGGACTGTCTTTCGCAGTCAAGAAGAGACCTGTTTCGGGTCAGGAGATAATAAACATCGCAGACGAGATAGAGAATATGTGTCTCAGCACTAACAGAGACCAGATATCCACTGCGGAGATAAGCGACATAGTGCTTGCAAAGCTGAAAACGCTCGACGAGGTGGCATATGTCAGATTTGCGTCGGTGAACAAGGATTTCGACGATGTTCAGCGATTTCTGGAGCTTATCACGGAGCTTAAAGGAAACTGATCCCTGCATGAGGTAGAATATGAAAAACAACGGTATACAGATTTTTGCGGCGTATTCGTGCATAATGTTCGTCATGGTCGCAGGGCTGACAGCATTTTTCAAGCCCGATACGGAGGCCGAAAAGCCCGAAGAGGAGACACCTGCTGTCACGGAGACCGAAACAAAGCCCGTCGTTGATCCGACGGCACCTGTCCCGGATCCTCCCGAGGCTGACGATACATGGGCAATGTTCCTTGTGAACAAGGCAAATCCCGTGTCAAAGGATTACTGCTCCAATATAGATACCGAAAAGGTATATGAGAGCTGGAAGGGCTACTATATGGACTCCAGGTGCGCCCCGTACATCAGGCAGATGATAGCGGATGCAGAGGAGGACGGTATAGAGCTGGTGGTGGTATCGGGCTACCGCACATTTGAGTATCAGCAGAACAACTTTGACACCAGCGTTGAGGACAGGATAGAGAACAGGGGCATGACCCGTGAGGAAGCCGAGGCAGACACCGCTCTTGAAGTGGCACTGCCCGGTGAGAGCGAGCATAACAGCGGACTTGCCTGTGACATCATGCAGGCTGACTATACGGATATGACCGATGACGGCTTCAAGAATACAGAGGGCTATGCCTGGCTCTCCGAGCACGCCGCAGATTACGGCCTGATACTCTCCTTCCCGGAGGGCAAGACAGGGATCACGGGAATAAAGTTTGAACCGTGGCATTACCGCTATGTGGGTAAGTACTACGCAAAGATCATCACAGAGAAAAAGATGTGTCTGGAAGAATTCTTTGATGAGATGAACTGGACAGATGAGAACGGACGTGCCGTTTACCACATCACACCGGGCAATGAGGACAGGACAGAGGTCAAGACGGACGATGCCGAAGATGTATCCGACACAGAGGATACGGGAGCGGATGATACAGATACGGGGGATGACCCCGAAAACAGCGGACAGGGGGAAGATGAGCAGTGAAACGACTTACATTCTTTGCATTCATCGCATTTGTGATACTGAGCATAACGGGGCTGAGCGCAACTCTGCTCGGCACGGAGGTGCTCAAAAAGAAAAAGGATGACCGATCTGATGTGATAGATGTGGATTTCAAGGTAGAATAAAAGATCACCCGTGAACGTCAGGGCGTTCACGGGTGTTCCTTTGAGAGACCTTATTTTTTGTTTTTGCCTCTGTTTCCCTTGGTTATGGTATAAGCCCATTCAAAGAAGCATTCGTTCAACATATACACGAATGGATACTCGCTCTCCATAAACTGATATTCGTCGATCGTGTCAGGTCTGTATCCAAATGAATGAATACTATTGTGCTCCGTGGCAGAACAGCAGACCATGACACTGAAAACAGGTATCGGACAAAAAATTTCCGATACCTGTTTTTACATATGAGTGGGGCACAATAAACAGAGAGAATGAATGAGCATCATTGTGTGCCATGGAATACAGCAGATTATGACCAAATCCCCTGCCCATAACAGATGGTCAGGGGGATTTCTTAGTTATGGAATTAGTGGATTATTTGAAGAATACTTTCAATTGTGAGTGTTCCTCCTTCTTTATACCCATATTTGTTCAATAAATGAATATCATGTGATGTTAATGCTTTAACAAGTTCATTATAAGCATCAGCATTGTATGTTTTAAAATATTTTATATATGTTTTTAATATTTTTTCATCAGAAAGTAATACCTTTTTAATTATATCAAATTCATCGCTATTGTTAATTCCATTCTTAATAACTTGATATTTGAAAGTGCTTTTTTTAAGATACAATACAATCACATTATGTTCATTATATACCATGTAAACTCTATATTGGGAATCGTTTACTAAACCTACTACCTTATCAGAATAATATTCTACATCTTCATAATAATCGAGCCTTGTAATTCTGCCATAATCTTTGATTGATAATGTAATATCTCCCCAAAAAAAATCGGAATCAATAGTTACTTCATCACCATACACAGTCTTAATATTCAAATGTGTCTCTTTATGAATAATTAAGATTATTATCCCAAAAGTAATTATAAAAACAATAAGAATAATTGAAATAATTAAGCTATACGATGTGACATATTTTCTTTTACTCATATGTCACACCACCTTCTATATATTTTATAAATTCTAATGCAAGTATTTGACACTCTTCATCTGTAACAACCCATCCATCTAAAGTAACCAAATAAATATATCCATGTGGTGTCCATATTTTTGATACAAATTCTGTCTTATGTTCCTTCAAAAATTCAAATGAACTTAAATATAAAATAGGAGTTTTTAGTATATTGTTTTTGTTTGTAACCTGCATAACTCTATTCCTAAAAGTATCATATCCGCCATAACCATTTAAAAAGAAATGATACCGATTATTACAATAATCCACATAAAGTTCAAACGGATTTTTTGATATGTTCTTTAAACGCATCTGCTTGGCATCTGCGTTGTCGGGTTCAAGGCTGAGGGCTTTTTGGATATATTCCGGTTGCTTTTTCTTTGAGCCGGCATTACTTGCCATTTCAAGATAATCGTCTGCATCCGGTGATGTGTCCTTTGGGATCCCGACGCCGTTACGCTCGATCAGATACCGCTGAGCAAGGGCATCCTGTTCGTCCGGAGCAATATCTTCATCTGAATTTTCGGTGATAAACTGTATGAGATCTTTTATGTCCTTATCATTGTGCTTCACAAAATCGCTTCCTTTCATGCCTTTTATATAATATCATATGAACGGAATATTTGAAATACCGTGAGATGTATTTTTCATAGCTTTAAATATGTTCATACTGTAAAAAAATATCTATCTGCTTGACAAGCAGGGGGATTTGATGTAATATATCTTTGGGAGCCGATGGCATTGCAGGACCCTTTGCGTATGCGATGCGTATTGTGCTGAGAGTGGGCTTGAAGCCCAGACCGATGACCTGATTCGGATAATGCCGACGTAGGGAAACACAGTATATGTGCGTTGCGCCGTAAGGCGTACATCCGCTGCGTCCTTATCCACACGGAAAGGATGTTTTTTTATGTCAAATCAGAAGACCCGCTGTATGGTGGAGTGTGCCGCTATGGTAGCTCTTGCCGTCGTACTGAGCTTTATCAGGGTGTATAAGCTGCCGTGGGGCGGCTCGATAACACTGCTGTCGATGCTCCCGATAGTTGTTTTCAGCATCAGGAGAGGCATCGGCTGGGGGCTTGGCTGCTCATTCATATTTGCTCTGTTTCAGTTTGCACAGGGCGTAGGCGACGGCCTTTTTACCTGGGGACTTACCCCTGTCATGCTCATAGCCTGCATATTCCTTGATTATCTCGGTGCATTTTCCGTGCTCGGCATTGCGGGTATATTCAGGAGCAAGGGCAACACGGGCAATATAATCGGCACGGTCATAGCGATAACCTGCAGGTTTTTGTTCCACTTCCTGTCGGGCGTTATCATCTGGAAGTCCTACGGTGAGCTGTGGAACGGCTTCTCAACGGATAATTCCGTTCTCTATTCGCTCCTCTACAACGGTTCGTATATGCTACCGGAGATGATATTCACCACTGTGGGTGCAGCTGTGCTTTTCGGTCTGCCCCAGACAAAGAAGCTCCTCTGTGTGAATGCATAAAAAAGGACGGCGTAAGCCGTCCTTTAAATTTGTATGACTTATGCCTTGGACTTTGCAAAGCACTCGCTGCAAAGGATAGGCTGACCCTCTCTCGGTGTGAAGGGAACTCTTGCAACGCCGCCGCACTCTGCGCAAACGCCCTCGAACATCTCCCTCTCAGCCCTCTTGCTCTTGCGGGCGGAGCGGCAGTCCTTACATCTCTGGGGCTCGTTCTCAAAGCCCTTTTCAGCGTAGAATTCCTGCTCGCCGGCGGTGAATACGAATTCCTTTCCGCAGTCCTTGCAAACTAATGTCTTGTCCTGGAACATTTTTGTTTACCTCACTTAAATAATATTGTGGACTAAGGACGGACTCGCACCGACACCTTTGTAAAACAACGCTCTGAGATTTAAGCTACTTAGTTGGTATATATACAGCCTTGCGGCGGTATAACATTATTCTGACGGGAACTGCCGTCTCAACTTCTGTCTTGCCCTGACTGCGGCGTTCTCTGCGGAACGCTTCGACACATTCAGCGCCTGAGCTGTCTCATCGAATGAATGACCCGATATCCTGTGCAGGAGCACCTCATACTCCAGCGGAGAAAGCGCCGCAAGCGCATCGGCGGCAAGTTCACGGTTTATGAACGCCGCTTCGGGAGAAAGGGAACCGTCCTCTTCGTCCTCTGCGAGATACACCGTGTCCGAACGTCGGCGCAGTGCATCCGTTATGCGGTTTGAAACACAGGAATATGCAAACGGGAAGAACCTGCCCTTGCTTTCATCATAGCGGCGCACCGCTGTAATAAAGCCCAGTATGCCCTCGTGGAGCAGATCTTCAAATGCTGAACTGTCCGGACAAAGCTCCAGAGTCCTTGATTTGAGAAATCCGAAATACCTTGATACAAGCTCTGTCAGTATCACCCGCCCCGATGCCGTGCCGTCCCTGAAACGTCTGACGAGCTCTTCATCGGTGCTGGCCGAAATAATATCGTCGTGATCCATATCGTTTACACACTCATTCATTTGCATATAGTCATTTTATCTCATTTTTTCGGTTTTGTCAAGGCAATTTACATAATTTTGTAAAATATCAACGGTAATTTGTTATAAAAGTTGCTATTTTCATAAAAAAATTGGCGGTTTTGACTAATTAGCAAATGCTTACAGCGACCTGTTTACGCAGTTGTAATTACAAATCAGGATGAGATCTGAATTTAAAGTCAAGGCTCTGTTCCTTGACAATAAAGACCGTATTGTGATAAAATAACAGAAACAGTATGCACCGATCACTGTGAGCCGTACAACAGAAACATCGCAGAGGGATAATATGAACCAGAGAGAAAAGATAGAAAAAATCCTGCTCAAAGCAAAAAATCCGTCAAGGTATATCGGCGGAGAGCTCAATTCCGTGGTAAAGGACAGAAAGGATGTGCGCCTGCGCTTCGCTTTCTGCTTCCCCGATACGTATGATATCGGCATGAGCCACATAGGGATGAAGATACTCTACTATCTTAAAAATGAGCATGAGGGCTGGCAGTGCGAGAGAGCATTTGCGCCGTGGCCCGATTTTGAGGCGCTCATGCGTGAGGAGGGCATCCCGCTCTATGGGCTCGAGAGCCTTGACCCCATAGCTGAGTTTGACTTCATAGGCTTTACACTGCAATATGAGCTTTGCTATACAAACGTGCTGAATATGCTCGACCTGGCGGGTCTGCCCTTGAGAGCCGCCGACAGGGGCGACGAATATCCCATAGTGTGTGCGGGCGGTCCGTGTGTCTGTGATCCCGAGCCGCTGGCTGATTTTATAGATATGTTTTTTATCGGCGAGGGCGAAGAGCTGAATATTGAGGTGCTTGAACTGTATGAGCGCATGAAGGGCGCATCGAAGCAGGAGTTCCTTGCCGCCGCCGCCCGGATAGAGGGCGTGTATGTGCCCTCGTTCTATGACGTATCGTATAATGATGACGGAACAATACATTCTGTAAACCCAAATCGGGAGGGCGTTCCCGAAAGGGTCAGAAAGCGCATCATAACCGACCTTGACAAGGTGTTTTATCCCGACAGGTTCATAGTGCCTTTTTCCGAGATAGTGCATGACAGGGCGGTCGTGGAGGTGCTGAGGGGCTGTATCAGAGGATGCAGGTTCTGTCAGGCAGGGTTCATATACCGTCCGTACAGAGAGAAGTCCTCAGACACCATAGTCGGCAGTGCAAGAGCTCTGTGTGAAAGCACGGGCTATGAGGAGCTGTCGCTGGCATCGCTGTCCACGGCGGATCATTCACACATAGATGAAGTGCTGACAAAGGCATCGGAATACACTGACAGCAATATGGTAAATCTCGCCCTGCCCTCAATGCGTATAGACGCATTCAGCGAGGAGCTGGCAAAACAGCTTTCCACCATAAGGCGGAGCGGTCTTACCTTTGCGCCGGAGGCAGGCACTCAGAGGCTCCGTGATGTCATAAACAAGAACATCACCGAGGAGGAGATACTCTCGGGGTGCCGGATAGCCTTTTCGGGCGGATATACCTCGGTAAAGCTGTATTTCATGATGGGTCTGCCGACCGAGACGGATGAGGATATACTTGGGATATCCGACCTTGCCATGAAGATAGCGGACATATACTTCAACATGAAGGACAGACCGAAGGGTCAGCGCCTCAGCATATCCATAAGCTGTGCGACCTTTGTCCCGAAGCCCTTTACGCCCTTTGAGTTCGAGCCGCAGATATCGGTGGATGAGATAAACAGGCGGCAGAGACTCCTCCTTGACAGCGTGAGGGGCAAGAGATATATCAATGTAAGCTACCACAACTACAAGATAAGCCTATTGGAAGCCGTTCTCGCAAAGGGGGACAGGCGAATTGGCAGAGCGATAGAGCAGGCGTGGAGAAACGGCTGCAAGCTGGACGGATGGGATGAGTTCTACGACTACGACAAGTGGATGGCGGCGTTTGAACAGACGGGCACAGACACCGATTTCTATGCGCACAGGCGGGCGGGATATGATGAGATATTCCCGTGGGATCATCTTGACTATATGATTAACAAGAGCTTTTTTGTGCGTGAGAACAGGCTTGCCCATGCGGATACGCCCACTCCGAACTGCCGTGAGAAGTGCGCCGCCTGCGGAGTCGAGGCTTGCACGCTTCACAAAAGACAAGGAGCGGAATATGAATGATGAACGCCGTGCCGTAAGGCTGTTTTTTGAGAAAAGCGGCCGTGCGGTATACATATCACATCTTGACCTTCTGCGCACCATGCAGAGGGCGATAAAGCGGTCGGGACTGCCCGTGTGGTACAGCGAGGGGTACAACCCGAGGATATACCTGAACTTTCCGCTGGCTCTGCCTGTGGGCTGTGAGGGTATGAATGAAGCCATGGATCTGTACACCATAGGCGAGGTGCCTGCCGACGAGTTTGTGCGGCGGCTGGGGGCAGTACTGCCGGAGGGGATATATGCAAAGTCCGCCGCAGCGCCCGTACACACCAATAAGGAGATAGGCAGTGCGGAGTATGAGGTCTGTTTTGAGGGCACGGACGAAGATGCCGTGCGAAGATTTCTGGACAGCGACAGGATAGAGGTCGAGAAGCGCTCCAAGAAGAAAGGCATGATACTTATGGACATAAAGCCTCATGTTACCGTCAACGGGATAAGCAGTCGGGACGGGCGCACCATCGTGGATATGCGGCTGCCCGCAGGGAATGAGCTCAATATCAATGCGGCGCTGTTTACGGATGCATTCATCGGGAACAGCGGCGGTTCGCTCTTGTATACAAAACGCACAAAGATACTCTGTGCAGACGGTGGGGAGTTTAAATAAACTTAACAATTTTTACAAATGAGAAAAAAACGCTTGCAAATCGGACGGACTTGTGGTAAAATATAAAAGCAAATCCGTTTATATGGGGTAGGTATGCCCTCACGAAAGTGACCGCTTTTGGAAAGACGGCGGTATATGACGGGAGTAACTGCACACCGAGCGGTGTGTATGCTATCAGGCAGTCCTCTGCCAATGCGTTTGACGATACCGTGATGTATCGACGGCAAGAATGCCTTAATATCAGGAGGAATAAAAATGGACGCACTCAAGCTCATAAGCGACCCCAGCTTAAAAAGCGAAGTCCCCGCATTTGAAGTCGGAGACACTGTAAGGGTACAGGTAAGGATCAAGGAAGGTGAGAAGTACAGACTTCAGGCTTTCGAGGGCACTGTTATCGCCAAGAGACACGGCGGCATACAGGAGACCTTTACTGTAAGAAGAGTAGCTCACGGAACAGGCATCGAGAGAGTATTCCCTGTTCACTCACCTGTTGTTGACAGCGTACAGGTCATCAGACACGGTAAGGTAAGAAGAAGCAAGCTCTACTACCTCAGAGACAGAGTCGGCAAGGCTGCCAAGCTCAAGGAGCAGCTCTGATAAAAGAGGTATCCCTTTGTGCGGAAGCTTTTGCGGCAGCCTGATACGGTCTATCCCGTGCAGGATATCGTCTGCGGAGCTTTCCGCAAAGATCTTTTGAAAATAATGTCTGACCGGCTGTATCCGATCACAGTATCCCGCAAGGGATGCGTAAACGGTAAAATAATAAGGCAGGGAGGCTGCTGTAATGGCTAAATTCCAGATTAACTACGAGGTTCTCGATCAGGACGACAACAAGAGGGACGGTATCCCTTATGAGGAGTTCATCGAGTGGATAGAAACGATAGTATTTGCGTTCTTTGCGGTCATACTCGTATTTACGTTCATAGTAAGACAGGTGACTGTTGACGGCAGGTCTATGGTGCCCACCCTTGAAGACGGAGACAAGCTGATAGTGCAGCATCTTATGTACACGCCCGCACGCGGCGATATAGTCGTGATAGACAGCTTAGGCCTCGGCAAGCCGCTGATCAAAAGGGTCATCGCCTGCGGAGGAGATACGATAGATATAGACTTTGCCAGCGGCACCGTTACGGTGAACGGCGAGGTACAGCAGGAGGATTACATAAAGGATCTGACACAGCTTGATGAGGGCGGTCAGACATATCCTGTAACAGTTCCTTCAGGTTATTACTTCGTTATGGGTGACAACCGCATGGATTCTCTTGACAGCAGGAGTTCTCAGGTAGGGCTCGTGTCAGAGGACGAGATAATGGGCAGGGCATTTTTCAGACTATGGCCCGCTTCAGGTATCGGATCTGTAAAATAAAAGGAATCGGCGGAAAAGAGGTCTTCTTTTCCGCTTGTTTTTTGAAGAGGTAAAATGAAAGAAGAAATAACGATACAGTGGTTCCCGGGGCATATGACCAAGACCAAGCGCATGATGGAAAAATATCTGCCTATGGTCGATGCGGTCGTTGAGATAATAGATGCCAGAGTGCCGCTGTCGTCAAGAAATCCCGATATTGCGGCGCTGATAGACGGCAAGCCCAATATCGTGCTGATGAATAAATGTGACACGGCTGACCCTGCCGCCACAGAGCGGTGGATAAGGGAGCTGAAAAAGACCTCATCTGCGGTTGTTGCCGCAGACTGCAAATCGGGCAGGGGGCTTGACGGCTTTGAGCCTGCCGTGAGACAGGTGCTTTCGGAGCTTATAGAGAAGTACAAGGCAAAGGGCATGGGCGGCAGGATGCTCCACCTTATGGTGGTGGGCATACCCAATGTGGGGAAGTCCTCGTTCATAAACCGCATGGCGGGCAAGAAAAAAGCAAAGGTAGAGGATCGCCCGGGTGTTACCCGTGACAAGCAGTGGGTGCAGATAAGTGACGGCATTGAGCTTCTCGATATGCCCGGTGTGCTGTGGCCGAAATTCGAGGATATGAGTGTGGGCGAAAAGCTAGCATTCACGGGGGCTGTCAAGGACGATGTCGTGGATACCGAGCTGCTTGCATCAAGGCTGTTGCTCCTGCTTCGTGAGAAGTATCCCGACGGAGTGGCAGAGCATTACGGCATATCCCTTGATACACCCGAAGAGGATGCGGCTATGGAGAGCGGCGAGACCCTCGGCTGTGCTTCCGGGTATGAACTGCTCATGCGCATAGGCAAGCGCAGAGGTATGTTGATGCGCGGCGGAGATATAGACACCGAGCGTGCGGCTGTTTGCGTGCTCGACGAATTCCGCGCGGGCAAGCTCGGAAGGATAACTCTCGAATAGAACGAGCAGGAGGAGAAACATGAACGACACAATAGAACTCTGCAAGAAAAAGCTCAACGATGCTCTGAACGGCAACTCCGACTGGAACGCTCCTTATGATGAGCTTATAAAAGCTGTTTATGAGCAGCCTGTGTTGTTTTTTGCCCTTTCCCGTGATAACTATTCGCCGGAAACCGGAACAAGCTCCCCTCTTATCAGCACCAAGGACTTTAACGGTCAGCCTGCACTTTATGTGTTCAGTGATGTGGATATCGCTGCCGAATGGATGAGATATTACAGACATACCACAGATGATATGAGATACGGTCTGATCGGTGCAGTTGAGAAGAAGACGGACGGTCTGCTCTCTTTGTTTCAGGTCGCAAGATATTTCGGCACAAAGCATATCATGCTCGATGAGGGAAACAACTATGTCGGGATAGACATGGACAGGTTTTTTCATACAAACGGCATAGACACATCCGAGATCAGAGTAAATATCTCAAAGCAGGAAGCAGATAGTTTAATAGAAGGTTCAAAGCAGGCCGTGGTACATTTCACACCGATATCCTGCATACCTCTGACAAGGAATAAATGATATGGATCTTTTTGAATATGATAAGTCTGTCCGTGCGGCACACGGAGTTTTCTGCGGCATAGACGAAGCCGGCAGGGGACCGCTTGCAGGCGATGTGTATGCTGCGGCTGTGGTGCTCGATGAGGGCGTTGTGATAGACGGCATAAACGACTCAAAAAAGCTGTCCGAGAAGCGCCGCGATGCGCTCTATGACGAGATAACCGAAAAGGCGGCGGCGTGGAGCGTCGGCATCGCTACGGTGGAGGAGATAGAGAGCATCAACATACTCAATGCGGCGATGCTTGCTATGAAAAGGGCATATGACGGGCTCATACTCCGCCCCGGGTTTGCACTGATAGACGGCAACCGTCTGCCTCCGCTCGGAACACAGGCTGAAACGCTCGTAAAGGGCGACGGCACATCCGCAAGCATAGCGGCGGCATCTATCATAGCAAAGGTCACCCGTGACCGATATATGGCTGATATGGCGGCAAAATACCCCGAATGGCAGTTTGAGCGTCACAAGGGCTACGGCACCAAACTGCACTACGAAATGATCGACAAGTACGGTGAGAGCCCTATACACCGTCACTCGTTCTTAAAGAAGTATTATGAGAAACACATTTGACACCACACAGATGAGGGTAGAGGTCGAGGAGGATAAGGGCTTCTTCCGTGATGACGGCAACCTTGACGGTATTCCCGACGGGGCTGACGGCAAAGGCAAAAAGAAAAAGCTCTCTCCTCTGAAAATAGCGGCAATACTGCTGATACCTGTATGGGCGTATGTCACGTTCTTTATGGATGTGGGCACGGAGCCTTACAGCGCTGAATTCTCAAAAGAGAGCAAGGGTACTATCGTTGCACAGGAGCCGTTTCTGGAAATAACCGATGCGGATGTTCTGTGGATGAAGAGCATATCCGAAATGCCCGAGGTGCAGGAAGCCATAGAGAAGGTCGACAGCGGAGAAGAGAAATACGTCAGCCACTTTATCCCCTATGCGGAACTGCCTGCGGAGAACCGCCCGGATATGGAATTTGACAACGTGTTTTACTCCGTCTCAAAAACGGATGATGAAATGACCTGGTACATATACGCCGATGTCGATGTGCCCGACTCGGTCGGAGGATACAAGAACTACGATATGAACATAAACAACAAAGACAATTTCTTCAAAAACGTGAGCGTATACGACAGGAGCGGCAGACAGCGGCTGTACTATTCATCCGACGGGTACTCCGTATTCAAGAGCGTATTCAAATACAGGAAAGGGCTGATAAGTCTGCTGTTGCCGTCAGACAGTGATGACAATGGCTGACAGACATGATACAGGCCGTCTCGGTGAGGAGCTGACGGTGTATTATCTCAAGCGTTCCGGATACCGCATACTCAGGCGCAACTTCCGTGTGAAGGGCGGTGAGGTGGATATAATCGCCGCAAACGATGAATATATCGCTTTTGTGGAAGTGCGCACAAGGGATGTGGATGCGTGGGAGAGCGGCGCACAGACTGTAAGACGGCAGAAAAGGTCGTATATACTGCGCACGGCGAATACCTATCTTGCACGCTATCCCATAGACCTTCAGCCGAGATTTGATATAGCACAGGTGACCGTAAAGGACGGCAAGCCTGTTAAACTTGATTATATAGACAATGCATTCGGGGCTGACAGCGCTGTGCTGTGACCTCATAAGCGAAAGGAAAGATCTTTATGAATTACCAGAGCACCAGAAACAGCGGGCTTTCGATAAGCTCCGCAGAGGCTATCGTCAACGGCATATCCGTAGACGGCGGACTTTTCGTACCCGAGGAGATACCCTCTCTCTCTCTTGACGAGATAGTATCCTATGCGGATATCAGCTATCCCGAGAGAGCGGCGAAGATATTCTCGAAGTTCCTCACCGATTTCACCGATGCAGAGCTGAAATACTGCACAGAGAGCGCATACAACGACAAGAGCTTTGCCAGCGCTTCCATAACCGAGATATCGCATCTCTTTGACGGCACATATGTGCTTGAGCTGTGGCACGGTCCCACCTGCGCATTCAAGGATATGGCGCTCCAGATACTCCCCTATCTTCTCACCACTTCCCTCAAAAAGGTGAAGATAGACAAGAAGGTAGTTATACTCGTGGCAACTTCCGGTGACACGGGCAAGGCGGCGCTTGAGGGCTTTGCTGATGTCGAGGGCACTTCCATTATGGTGTTCTACCCCGAGGACGGCGTTTCCGCAATGCAGAAGAAGCAGATGACCACACAGGACGGAAAGAACGTCAGCGTCTGCGCCGTAAAGGGTAACTTTGACGACTGCCAGAACGGCGTCAAGGCTATATTCACAAACGATGAGGTCAAGAAGGCGCTTGCGGAAAAGGGGCTCATGTTCTCCTCCGCAAACTCCATAAACTGGGGCAGACTTGCACCCCAGATAATATACTACATCTCTGCATACTCAGAGCTTGTGAAGAACAATGAGATCAAGGCAGGCGAAAAGGTGAACATCACCGTGCCCACAGGCAACTTCGGCAACATACTTGCGGCTTATTACGCAAAGCGCATGGGTCTGCCCGTGAACAAGCTGATATGCGCTTCAAACTCAAACAACGTTCTCACTGATTTCATCGAGACAGGCATATACAACAGAAACAGGGATTTCTATACCACTATATCCCCCTCTATGGATATACTCATATCCTCTAATCTTGAAAGACTGCTCTACATCATGACGGGTGACGATGCTCTCATCAGGGAGTGGTTCGGCAAGCTGGCATCGGAGGGCAGATATAAGGTAAATGACGATGTTAAGCGTCAGCTCGCTGAGGACTTCGCCGCAGGCTGCTGTGATGACACCCAGACCGAGGAGACCATAAAGAGGATATACGCAAAGTATTCCTATACCCTCGACACACACACAGCCGTTGCGGTAAAGGTGTATGAGGATTACCGTGCAAAGACCGGTGACACCACCAAGACCATCATTGCATCCACCGCAAGCCCATACAAGTTCGGCACGGCTGTTCTTGAGGCTATCACAGGCAGTGCTC
This sequence comes from Oscillospiraceae bacterium, assembly GCA_018110925.1. Lineage (GTDB taxonomy): Bacteria > Bacillota > Clostridia > Oscillospirales > Ruminococcaceae > Huintestinicola. The sequence goes on from JAGAZJ010000007.1 coordinate 49,938, forward strand.
CCGAGGATGAGTTTGAAAAGGTCGATAAGCTGCATGAAGTATCGGGCTATGAGGTCCCTGCTTCTCTTGCGGCGCTCAAAAACAAGGCTGTGAGATTTACCAGAGTAATAGGCAGGGATGAAATGAGAGAGTTTGTTCTCTCTGAAACGGACAACATATAATGGCGCTTTATGTCATTGCCGATCTGCATCTGTCGCTCACATCGGGTCACCCTATGGATATATTCCCCGGCTGGGAGAACTACACCGAGCGCATAAAGCAGAACTGGGAAATGCTGGTGCACCCGTGCGACACTGTCGTGATACCCGGGGATGTATCATGGGGCATGAGTCTGGAGGGGGCAAAGGCTGACTTTGCCTATATACACGCCTTGCCCGGCACAAAGATAATATCCAAGGGAAATCACGACTACTGGTGGACGACTGCCGCCAAGATGAACCGATTTCTTGACGAGAACGGCTTTGACAGCATACATATACTTCACAACAATTTCTATCGCTATGAGGATATCGGCATATGCGGCACAAGGGGCTGGGTCAATGATGACAGCGAGCCCGCAGATGCTAAGGTCATCGCAAGGGAGGCACAGCGCCTTGAAGTGTCTGTGCAGGCGGCGATAGCCGACGGCGCAGAGCCTGTGGTCTTCCTGCACTATCCGCCGTTTTTCGGCTCGGAGCGCACGGATGCGATAGTCGATGTGCTTCACAGATATGATATCAGGCGGTGCTTCTACGGCCATGTTCACGGAAAGGCGCACCGCAGGGCGGTCACGGGCATCACTGAGGGCATAGATCTGAGGATGATATCAGCAGACTGGCTCAAATTCGTGCCCTACAAGGTGATGTGAACTGTGCAAAGAATGGTGGTCGGCGTGGATAATCCGTTCAGGTTTTCGGATACCAACAAGAGGTATCTGACACAAAGCTATTATCTTAAACAGCGCTTCGGGCAGAAGGTGATGAAGATATCGCTGAACGGCGGCTTCACCTGCCCGAATATAGACGGCACGAAGGGCACGGGCGGCTGTGCCTTCTGCTCGGCGGGGAGCGGCAGATTTGCGGGTGATCCGCATAAGAGCATAACGGAGCAGTTTGAGGATATAAGGCGTTCCCTTGAACCGAAGTGGGGCAGGGGACTTTATATTCCCTATTTTCAGAGCAACACCAATACCTACTGCACGGTCGGAAAGCTGTCACGTCTTACGGATGAGGCGCTGTCACAGCCCGATGTGGTGGGGCTTGCCATATCGACACGCCCCGACTGTATATCCGATGATATGCTTTCGTTTCTGTCAGAGCTTTCTGATAGGACATATCTTACTGTTGAGCTTGGCGTGCAGACCATACACGACAGCACGGCTGTGATGCTAAACCGCTGTCATACATACGGCGATTTTCTGCGCACCGCAGACAGGCTGTATTCAAAGGGCATACTTTTCTGTGCGCACATCATAGACGGTCTGCCCGGTGAGACCTTTGACATGATGATGCAGACCGCAGAGGCTATGGCAAAACTGCCTCTGCACAGCATAAAGATACACCTGCTCCATGTGCTGAAAGGCACACGTCTTGCGGACAGCTACATGAGGGAAGAATTTAGCGTGATGACCCTTGAGGACTATGTTGAGACCGTGTGCTCACAGCTTGAGGTATTGCCGCCGGAACTCATAATACAGAGGCTGACGGGGGACGGGGCTAAGGGCGAGCTGATAGCACCGCTGTGGAGCATGAAAAAATTCGTGGTTTTAAATGAGATAGACAAATATCTTGCGTCGCATGGCTCCATGCAGGGCATAAGATACAGAGGTGGCGTATGAAACAGCGTGCATTGCAGGCAGTGGTGATACTGGCGGCTTTGATAGCCGTCTTCGGGGCGCTTTATCTTGCGGCAGGGGTATATGATGACAAGGCTGTTATGATAGACGGCAGGAACTACAACATCACCGAACGTTCACTCTCTCTTGTGCTGATGACGGAGGACGGTATCGGGAACATAGCCCGGTTTGACCGCCTGGAAACACTGGATTTGATCCCGTACAAGCAGAGTGCCCGTCTGGCCGTCAGGGCAGAGAAATACATGACCGATGAGGAAACAGCCGCCGCAATGGCTGAGATAGATGAGCTTTATGCCGACTGCACGGATGTGTCTGACATCAGCTTCCTGCTATCCTCTGAAACCCTTCCCGAAACGCTCAGGGAGCTTGATCTGTCATACTGCGGCGTGAGCGACATATCCGCACTTGCGGAGCTCACCGCACTTGAAAAGGTAGATATATCCTACACCAATGTGAGCGACATCACCCCCCTGCTGGCACTGCCGTCGCTTACAAATGTGACGTTCACGGGTGCACCAGTGGACGAGAGCGCCATTGCCGCTTTTGAAGAAAAAGGATATAAATATCAATGTGATGATGTCACCGCATTTATCGACATGGTAAAAAGTCAGCAGTGAAACGTCGGAACAAATCTCAATTTTTACCTTGACAAATGTCTGCAAATGTGTTATCATATACATTGTTGCGGATATCGGGGCGTAGCTCAGTTTGGTAGAGTGCTTGCTTTGGGAGCAAGATGCCGCAGGTTCGAGTCCTGTCGCCCCGACCAGCCGAACATCGGGCGGCGATACCGTGGAGCAGTTTCTGCTCCACGGTTTTTGTTTGATAAAGCGGTTTGATTCCACGATATATGCAATATCCCCCTCTTTAAACTTCTGTGCCGTTTTTTACCTCTTGTCTTGGTAAGATTTCTTCCGGGATATCATTTCAAAGACATCACATAGATCTGACAGGGATTTGCCTCATCCCAAAGGAGCGGTAAAACTTCGAACTCCTTGAATCCACAGCTTATGTAAAATAGATTTGTCCTGTCATAATCCTCATACACGCCCATCTTCACAGTCTTGACCTGCATGAACTCATACCCCTGCAATCTGGCAGTTTCTTTTGCCCTTTCTACCAGTCGCCGTCCAACACCGCTTCTGTGATGTTCTTTCAAAACTCCCATGACAGCCAGTTCAACAGTAGCCTTTCCCGTTTCTTTTAAACATAGGAATCCAATAGCCTCATCTTCTTCCTCTGCAGCAAATAATGTCCAATCAGCGCTACCTGAAATGTATTCTTCTCTGCTCTCTTCTATTTCAAACCAGTCTGTGAGAGCTTCCAGCACTTTTCTGGAGATAGCCTGCTTTTCTTTTGGATCCTTAATCTCTACTATCATCCTTGTATATCCTTTTCATCATTTCTGCGTTTCATCCGGATAATCCCAGAAACCGCCTCTGTGAAAATTCTCGTTGCCGAGAGGTTTTGCTGTCAGCCTGAATATCACGCAACCATCGGGACAGACCACGGTTTTTGTGTATCTGCCGTCACCGCCCAGATTTACAAGGTCGCCGCCGCTCCTGACAGCCTCCATGAGCGGATAAAGTATCATCATCGTCTTTGAGCATATGCCGTATCCGTCCTTGTTCACAGGGCAGCCGTAGGTGCAGGTGTATCTGTCGCCTATCTCCTCGCCGTTGCGGCAGTATCTTTCTGTTTTGTCCCCATGCAGGAATCCTGTCACTTCTATATCAAATTCATATTCTTCGTCATACCATTTTTTCATAGCTCATACCCCCGTCCCGTTTATCCCGATGTAAAAAAAACGCCGCACCTGAATGCGGTGTTTAGTATATGGCTATTTTGTATTGCTCAGCTTCCACCTGAAAGTGGATACTTGCTGAGCCCTCGTGTTGTCATAGTTTATGTTGCTGCACGCTGTTGCAGGATCGAGATATCTGTACTCTGTGCGCATTGCCTTGCTGCCGAAAACCGTCAACTGTGTCTTGACCATATCCGAACTGTAATTTCTCGACTGAACGACGGTGACACCGTGCTCCTCCTTGAGAAATTCCGCAATATCCTTTGCGGCTGTGGGCTTTGAATCGCAGACGTTGTAAACACCGCTGATATTCTTTGTGCTTGACAGCACGCCGTAGATAAAGTCCGTCAGATTGTGGATACAGGTAAATGAATAGCCGTAATCGCCGTAACCGTAGACAAATACAGAACCATCCTTGGGATCCTGCACTCTCGACCTGAGATTATCCACAAAGCGCTTGGAGTATACAGGGCACACCCTCATGATAACGCCCCTTGTGTCATCCGCCTTTTTCATGGCATTTTCCAGAGCTCTTTCGCTGGAATATTTCAGTTTTCCGTATATCGAATACGGCTTTTCCGGGAATGTCTCTCTGACGGGCTCTCTGTTCCTGGGCTGGGCGTATACCTGATAGGTGCTCAGCATCATGACGCATTTTAGATTGGCTTCAACGGCGGCTTTGTAGATATACTTATCCACCGATGCCGTTATCCTTTCTTCCTCGCCCGAGAGATACGGCTGAAAATCGTTGTCAACGGAGCAGGCAAGATGCACAAGATACTCACATTCCTTGATGCCGCTTATCACACGATCCTTAGCGGTTATGTCACACTGTATGTACACGATGTCGGGGTTGGTGAACGGATTAGGCTTTGAGTCCGTGGCAACGACACTGTATCCCTTTTGCAGAAGCATCTCGACCACGGCAGTGCCTATTACGCCTGCGGCACCTGTAACAAATACTTTCGACAATGAGCTCCCCTCCTTGCCCTACCGACGTCCGGAGCCATGATATCGTTATCATACATCATGACCAAAGTTCATCGGCGTCATACTTCCATAATTTACATTTTATCATATTTTCAGCGAAAATCAAGGACTATTTTGTGCAATATTTTTAACTTTATGTAACATTATGACAGGGGGATCCGGCGTGACCCAAAATGACCGCATCATCCCGATGTATCGGACTGATGCGGCATATTACACAACGGATCCTTTGCCTGAAACACGTCACCATTTATGCATCTCATGCGGGCAGTACATGGCTTTCTTTGCGGCTCTGAGCTCCGCAAAGCAGCCGCAGACACCGCAGGTGCCCATGCTCAGCGAGTCGCATCCGCCGCAGATATCAAGTCTGCGGCGGTATTCGTCCTCAGAGGTGCGTTCCTCGGGGCGTATCAGGGCGATAAGCTCGCTTACCTCCTTGTACAGCCCATCGGGGTCAAGCTCCGAGAGCATACATTTTTTGCAGGGGATCATCTGAGAGTAACGGTGACAACAGAGCATTTGGGCAGCACAGCAGAAAATCCTCTGTCTGTTTTTGTGACTTCAAAGGGCTTGATGACCACATCATCGGGATGGTCTATATCATTGCCCATATGAACATCATCTGCGGTGAGTATCACAGCCTCGGCATCGGCTCCGTCAAAGCCCTCTATATTGCAGGATATCTCTGCATCGTCATCTATTGAGCAGTTAGCCAGTGTGACGGTCATCACGCCGTCCTTGACGGATACAGACTTCGAGAGCAGGGGTATCCTGTCATCGCCTGTGCGCACTTCATCCGCATAGCTGTAAACGAGTTCGCCGTTCTGATGACCCTTGAACATATCGAATACATGATATGTGGGGGTGAGCACCATTTTTTCGCCCTCGGTGAGTATGATAGCCTGAAGCACGTTTACAGCCTGAGCCAGATTTGCCATAGATACACGCTTGCTGTGTGTGTTGAATATGTTGAGGTTCACAGCCGCCACGACAGCATCACGCATGGTGTTCTTCTGATAGAGGAAACCGGGATTGGTGCCCTCTTCCACGTCGAACCACAGACCCCATTCATCGACGATGAGGCTTATCTCACCGTTGGGATCGTATCTGTCCATTATCTTTACATGGTTCTTTATAAGGGTATCCATATAGAGCGTATGGTCTATGGTGTCATAGTATTCGTTCCTGTCAAACTTCACCGCATCGCCCTTGTGGTTCCAGTCATTGGTGGGCAGGGTGTACTGATGCAGGGTGATGGCCTTAGCCATGGAGGGATTTATGTTCTTCATCAGCTTGTCTGTCCAGTCGTAGAACATATCTCCGCCGCCGCCGGGGCCGCAGGCTATCTTGTAAAGCTCGTTGCCGCTGTAATTCTTGCAGAAGGACTGATACTGCCTGTAAAGATCGACATAATGCTCAACGCGCATATTGCCGCCGCAGCCCCAGTTCTCGTTGCCTATGCCGAGATATTTCAGCTTCCAGGGCTTCTCTCTGCCGTTCTTTCTGCGCAGATCCGCCATAGGGGATATGCCGTCAAAGGTGATATACTCTATCCATTCGGAAAGCTCTCTCACAGTGCCGCTGCCCACGTTGCCCGCAAGGTACGGCTCACAGCCGAGCTCTTCACACAGGTCAAAGAACTCATGTGTGCCGAAGGAGTTGTCTTCGGTGATGCCGCCCCAGTTGGTGTTGACCATTTTGGCACGCTTGGACTTGTCGCCTATGCCGTTCTTCCAGTGGTATTCATCTGCAAAGCATCCGCCGGGCCAGCGCAGTACGGGCATCTTTATCTTTTTGAACGCATCTATGATATCCTTGCGGACACCGTTCACATTGGGGATGGATGAGTCCTCGCCGACGTATATGCCGTTATATATACATCTGCCCAGATGCTCTGAAAAATGGCCGTAGATCTCGGGATTGATGTGAGAGATCTTTTCAGCCGCATTGACATACATTTTTACAGACTTCATGAGAGCCGCTCCCTTCACGGTAAAAATCTTGCATATATTGTACAACCATTGACATTTGGATTTCAATGATTTATAATACTATTATACTGACTATTTGTGTTATGACCCGGTCACAGAAAGGAGGGCGGCAGAGATGATGAGGCTCCATTCCATTGGCATAGGATACCGTCACGGCAGGGATTTCGAGATAGACCGTCCAGAGGGCTCGGGCGATGATCTGATGCTGATATTCAAGACCCCTGCGGTGCTTTTCAGGGACGGCGAAAGGATAGATATAGCCCCCGACACTGCGCTCTTGTACAAAAAAGGCACATACCAGCATTATGCCGCCGTCGGCGATGTTTATATAAACCATTTTCTGCATATGGACTGCTGTGACGATGATCCTTTTCACAGTACCACGGGTCTGCCCTTTGACACTCCCGTGAAACTGACGGATTCTGCCGAGGCGGAGGATATCATGCAGATGATAGTCAACGAGAGCCTGTCTGAAAACGGCACAGGCGAGGAATACACCGACCTGCTCATACGACTGCTCCTCATGAAGACGGGCAGGAGCAAGGCAGAGCCGGGACGTGCCCACACGCCGCCGTACTTCGCCAAACTGCGTGACATACGCACTGAGATATACAGCAGTCCCGCAAACATAAGCTCTGTTGACGATATGGCTGAAATGGCAAACCTAAGCCCATCGTATTTTCAGAGGCTCTACAAGAAGCAGTTCGGTGTAAGCTGCTACGAGGATCTTATCAATGCACGCCTGCGCAGTGCGGAGTATCTGCTGAAAAACACCGACATCTCCGTTAAAGAGACCGCCGAGAGCTGCGGATATGACAATGATGTGGTGTTCATGCGGCTTTTCAGACAGAGAAAAGGCATGACGCCCACAGAATACCGCCGTGTCGGAAGATGACCGACACGGCGGCGTGTTTTTACTGATCTGAGATAAGTCCGGTCAATTCTGATCGGCAAGCCACTTCTCCGCTGTTTCGGCAACGGTGCGGAGTGCTCCCTTAAAGGGGCTTTCAAGACCTGCCGCCGCAACAAGACCTGTAAATGTGTCTCTGCCGCCCAGAGAAACGAGCTTGTAGTAACGCTCGAACGCATTCCTGCGGTCGGTCTGCATGAGCACCCAGAATTCAAGTGCCACGGTCTGTGCCAGGCAGTAATCTATGTAGTAGAACGGACGCTCATATATATGCGACTGCCTCTGCCATGCCCTGCCCTCACCGTAGAAAGCGGAGCCGTCAAGGTCTATCCACGGCATATATATTGCGGTAAGGCGCTTCCATTCGTTTATCCTGTCCTCGGGAGTGTATTCGGGATGTTCGTATACGCTGTGCTGGAAGTGATCGACCATAGTGCCGTAGGGGATGAATTTCAGCGCATCTGCAAGGTGTTTGCGGCAGAATTTTTCTGCATCATCGCCGAAGAAATCCTCGGCGGCGCTCCAGCCGAAAAACTCCATTGACATCGAGTGTATCTCGCACGCCTCTATGGTGGGGAGCATCACATCGGAAGGCGAAGCCTTGCGGTTCACATATGCGGCAAAGGCGTGGCCTGCCTCGTGTGTGACTACCTCTATATCTCCCTGTGTGCCGTTGAAATTGGCGAATATGAACGGGCACTCATAGTTTGCGATCTCAGTGCAGTAGCCGCCCTGCATCTTTCCCTTGCGACTGTATACATCGAGAAGTTCGTTTTCAAGCATGAAGTCAAAGAACTCCCCTGTCTCTGCGGAAAGCGAGCGGTAAAACCTTCTCCCCGCCTCAAGGATATCCTCCGCACTGCCTTTTGGCTTGGCGTTGCCGTCACGATAGAACAGGGACGTGTCGGGGTATTTCAGGGGGTATGACACGCCTATGCGCTCTGCCTGGTCTCTGAATATCCTGTCGGCGATGGGCACGATGTATCTTACCACGTCCTCACGGAATGCCTTTATGTCATTCTCGTCATAGCAGTTTCGTGTCATATTCAGATAGCCCAGCTTCACATAGTTCTCAAAGCCCATCTTAACGCCCATTTCATGGCGCAGTGCCACCATCTCGTCATATATCTTGTCAAGATCATCCTTGTGGCTCATGTAGAATGCGCTCTCAGCCGCCCATGCTTCGTGTCTCAGCTTGTCATCGGGCGACTGCTTGTAGGGTGTCAGCTGTGAGAGCGTGCAGACCTTGCCGTCAAACTCTATCTGAGCGGAGGCAATGAGCTTTTCATACTCCGTGACCAGCTTGTTGTCCTGCTGCATGAGGGGCACTATCTCGGGTGAAAAACTGCGAAGGAATATGTCTGTGTTTGTGAACATCACCTTGCCGAACCGCTGTTCAAGTTCGGGACGGAACTTGTTTTCTGCCAGAGCCTGTGCGACCTTCTGGCTCATCTCGGCAAAGAGCGGACCGTGCTCGTCAAAGAAGTCCTCCTCTGCGGCATAGAACTCATCCTCTGTGTTTATGCTGTGGCGTATGTAGCAGATATTCATCTGTGTGGCATATTCCTTTGAGGTCTCGTCCCACTCCAGATAGGCATCAGCCGCCTCATCCGCCGACTGCGCGGCACGGAGCTTTTCAGCCGCCTTCTCAGCCGCTTTTCCTGCACTTTCCAGATCGGGGCGCACATACTTCATTTCTGAAAATTTCATAGTTTACCTGCTTTCTTCCGTATTCTTGTCATTTATGTCCTGACAGACCTTTCTGAGCTCGTCTGCGGTCATTATCGTATTGAGTATATCTATGAGAGGATTTGCCGTCATCAGCTCCGGCAGCGACAGTGCCGCAAGAAGCTTCTTTCTGCGCTCCGATGCATCGGGAGTGCCTGTCAGTCCCAACTCATATAAAAGCACCTTGTCTATGTCGCCTTTCTTTCGTTTGTCGGTGTCGATGCCCGCTTTTCTGAATGCATCCTCAAGTGTCTTTTCATCTATGCCCTCAACGCCCAGCTTGCCCTCTTTTGACGGCTTGTTCTTGCGGCGCTCCTTGCCGAACACATCGGGGATATAGACGTTTATCACATTCTCGGGGCGCTTCACTATGCCCTTTATATGATTTCTTATCTTAAAGCCCGCACTGTCTGAGTCGGTGAGTATTATTATGCCTGTGGTATCGGCATAATGGCGTATCAGTGCGGCTTTTTCCCTGTCCTTGAATACACGGAAGCCGTCTGTGCATATTATCACGCCGTCTACCACAGAGGCGAGCTTTATCTTGTCATACTTGCCCTCAACTATTATCGCACGGTCTGTACTTATCATTGCAGATCCTCTAAAATACCGAACTTATACATAAGATAAGCTCCTCCGCCCAGTGTTATCAGGTATCCTATACCGAGTTCCTTAAAGAATTCGCTCTTCATGCCGAGCACACCGAGCAGGTTCATGATATTGACGAAGCACCCGCCGAATGTTGCCTCACCCTCCATCGCACGATAGAGAGCAATGCTGTAATTGAGCCTTGTTGCGAGATAGACCGATATCAGCACTATGACGGCTGATATTATCAGACCCGGTTTGCTGATGCCCTTGCCCAGCAGTACATATCCGCCGAAAGCACCGAGACAAAGAAAAACACCGCCGACAAATGCGATCCTGCCGAATGCACCTATCAGGCACCATAGGCCTATACCCAGTGCGGCGCCGATAAGTGCGCCGATCGTCCCCGATATTTTGTTGTCATCATCATCAATAAACATTTCTATTCTCCTGTCAGTTTTTTTCTTATGGCTTCTTTGTATACGGACAGACCCATTTGGTCAAAGTATCCTTCTGTACTGCCGAATTTTCCGCATATGAGCGTCAGGAACCTGTCCATGCTCTTCTCATTGGCAAGGACGATCTCCCTGTCAACTTCCGGATGCTCGGACAGGAACTTTTCAAGCCTTATCCTGTTGTATTCACGGCTCACGGCGTAATCACCCACGAGTCCCTGCGGTCTGCACCGCATACGGAGAGCATGAGTGCCGCCGCTGTTTTGAACACCTCACGCATACCGTCGGAAAGTGCTATGCTCATATATGACACAGGCACTTCATCAAGCGATGATGGCGGCATACTGCCCTCGGTAATCGCACAGTGATGATAGTCAAAGCCCTGTCTGTCTGCATAGGCGCACGGGATCCTTCTGACTTCCTGACTTCATCCTCCGTCCGCATATCTATAAGGGTGGTCATATGTCTTTCAAGAAGTGTCTGTTCATCGTCGGGGTCATACTCCGACAGCCTGTCGCTCCGCCACATTATGCCCCTTTTGATCACACCGTGCGCCAAAGCGAAACCGCCCGGCTCTCTTGTGTTGAATGTGCTTTTCAGCAGACTTTTGTATATCACCGTCTGTTTCTCCCTTCAAGCATCTGTATGACAGCGCTTTCCAGGATAGTCTCGGGCGCCCCCGCTCCTGTCTTTATGGCAAGGTCTGCTTTAAGGAGTATCTCCATGCAATGTCTCATATGCGCCGTATTGGTGCGCCCTGCGCTCTTGAATGCATTCGAGACACGGAATGACAGTATCTTCGGATAGCCGAAATCCGCTGACACATCATTTACCGAGTGACCGCTGTCAAGCGCCGCCCTTGCACGGTAGATGTCGTTTATACTGCCTGTTATCACATAGAGAAGATACACGGGGTCGGTGCGGTTGTCTATAAGCTTATTGTATACGGCGATCGCCTTGTTTAGATCGTTTGCGGCAATGGCATCCGTGAGGGCATAGACCTTTGTATCATCCTGCTCGGGGGTCAGGAGCAACACGTCATCCGCCGTTATCTTTCTGCCGTTTGCATAGGCACACAGCTTCTCGGCCTCATTGACCGCAAGACCCATATCCCCTGCGGTGCGCATAAAGATGAGCTCTGCCGCTTTGCGGTCGATTTCACAGCCGTTATCTCTGCACACTGCGGTGATCTCCTTTGCGGCATCGGAAGCCGTAGGAGTGTCCGCCTTTAACACAGTACCGTGTTTTTTTATCAGCTCCACCAGCTTCTTGTTCTTGTCGGTGGGGGCTTTTTTTCCGGCGCATATGTCCGTGTTCTGTGTGAAGAAGATCAGCACTGTGGTATCGGGCAGTGCCTCTATCTCGGCATAAAGCTCTTTCAGCTTGTCTGCCGCAGGGCGCACGGAGTCAATGTCAAAGTCACGCACCGTCACACACATTTTCTCCGCAAACACGGGCAGAGCCTCACACGCCTCAATGATCTCGCCGATATCGCTCCTGCCCTCAAAGGAATGGAGGTTCAGCTCCTGCGAGCCCGCATCGACGACAGACTCCACAAGTGCGTTTTTCAGCTTCTGGATATTGTATTCGTCATTGCCGTAAAGGTAGTATGCGCCCTGTGCATCATGTGCCTTTATTATCCGCACAAGCTCGTTTTTTGTTATTTCGGACATTATCTCACCTTTGTGACCGTCGGCTTGCCGTGACCGTAGAATATGGTACGCTCGCCGAGTGACCGGATCTTTTCATAGGTCTTTTTCATAGCATCAAGATCGCTGTACAGATGCCCCATCCCCGGAAGTACCCAGTTGTCAAGCGCATCACCGACCAGAAGTGCCTTACCCTCGACATCGACGCCTATCGAGCCGCTGGTGTGCCCCGGCAATCCGATTATATCCGCATCTATACCGTATTCCGAAAGGCTGTCGCCGTCCTTGATGAATACCACATTTTCGGGGCGATCCACCTTAGTCTCTGCAAGTACCTTCTTTGACATTCCCAGCACCACACGGCCCGTCAGACCGTAACATTTCAGGGGCTGAGCGTTGTAATTCTCAAAAAGCTCGTCATCCGCTCTGTTGTATGCCACGGGCACGCCGAATCTTTCCGAGAGGGCGGCGGCGTTATCCGCATGATCGAAATGCGTATGTGTCAGCACGATAAGCTTGATATCATATTTCCCGCACTCTGCGATGACTGTATCAAGATATTCCTTTGTGCCCGTATCAACAAGCACAGCCGCATTGTCATTTGATACGATATAACAGTTCTCCGTGCCGCATTTTATCAGATGTACCTTACTCATGATCGTCCTCCCCTTTAAACCTTATATCTATGATATCACGCACCCACTGAGGGTGTTTTTCTGCCGCTTTTGCAAGCCTCGGATATGTCCGCCTGCCTGTGCGCCTGTCAAGGCAGGCAAACATAAAAACGATAGGATCGTCGGAGACTATGCTTTCACCTATCCGCTGCGAACGGTATTTTTCCAGTGCCTTGCAGAATTCGCTGTCGGTGTATTCTGTGCGCTCTGAGACAGGGACGCTGTCCATAAGCTCCCAGAAGCCGTCCCAATAAGCGGCTGTGCCTGTCAGGGCGTTATCCCGCTTCAGACTCTTTTCTATGAACCATGTGTTCACTGTTTCCCATGAGAAGCGCTTGATCTGTCTGCCGTCTATGATTATCTCAAATATATGACAGCCGTCCATACCCTTGTATGAAGTGCATCCGTAACGCACTCTGCCCTTCATATCCTCTGCCAGCATATCCTTTTCAAGATATTTCCTCATGCCGCTCCATGAACCGAGCACCATATGACTGCCCTCCCCATGATGGACTTTTTAATACCCCATTATCTACTATACCACATTTCGGATGATAAGTCAATCACGGGATGACATTATAACAATATCAGCAGGCAGTCCTGTATTATGATGCTGAACAAGATATCACAATTATGCTATTATCCCGCACAACGAAGCAATTGCGCATATTGACTATTATGCTCTGAAATGTTATAATTTTGACATTCGGGGCGGTGGAGCTGTGTCTCCGTCCGTTGGCGTGCTCTGAAATGGTCAACGCTGTGATATTTTAGTCAATATCGTGATATACTTCGCTGTCAAACAGTTGTAATATCATTACAAAGTTCTGTTATCAACGGAGGATATTATATGAAAAAACTTATCGGATTCAGAAAAGGCATAAACTTCGGCGGCTGGCTCTCTCAGTGTGATTATAGTCTTGACAGACTGGATAATTTCATCACGGAAAACGATTTCAGATGTGTCGCAGGCTGGGGCGTGGATCACGTCAGAGTACCCATTGACTACAATATACTTGAAAATGAGGACGGCACATACAATGAGAGCGGCTTCGGCAGGGTGAGAAACGCAGTGCTCCTTGCAAAGAAATACGGTCTCAACATCATCATCGACCTTCACAAGACAGCCGGTTTTTCCTTTGACTTCGGGGAGAATGAAGCCGGATTTTTCGATGATGTAAAGTACAGGGAGCGTTTTTACAGACTGTGGGAGCAGATAGCTCAGAGATTTGCCGAATACTCGGATAATGCGGCGTTCGAGCTTCTCAACGAAGTGACAGAAAAGCGCTTTATCGGCGTGTGGAACGAGACCGCAAACGAATGTATCCGCAGGATAAGAGCATTTGCACCCGATATCCCCATACTCGTCGGCAGCTACTGGAACAACAGCCCCGAGGCTGTGTCTGACCTTGACAAGCCCTATGATGAGAACGTATACTACAACTTCCACTGCTATTCACCCTTGGAATTCACACATCAGGGAGCTACATGGACACCCGATATAGACCCTGCCAGACGCATATCCTTTGAGGAGGCAGGCATCACCGAGGAGCTTTTTGAGAATATTTTCAGAGATGCTCTCAAAAAGGCAGAGAGTGAGGGGACAGGTGTTTACTGCGGCGAGTATGGCGTTATAGACAGGGTATCCCCCGAGGAGACACTGAAATGGTACAGGACCATACACAATGTATTTGAAAAATACGACATAGGCCGTGCGGCGTGGTCATACAAGGAGATGGACTTCGGCCTTTCCGATGAGCGTCTTGCGGGCTGTGTCGGGGAGATCATAAAACAACTCTGATCAGAAGGAGAAAATCAGTATGTATTCAGAAAAGGAGCTTTCACACAAGATATTTCTAAACCGTGAGTATTCCTTCAAGCATTCACCGTTTGAGAAGGAATTCGAGTTCTATGATTTTGTGAGGATGGGAGACATCGACAATGTCAGGCGCACCATGTCTCCGCTGGGCTCCGAGGGAACGGGCAAGCTGTCGTCGAACAGCCTGCAGAACCTGAAATATCATTTTGTGATAACCATTGCACTGGTAACACGATTTTGTGTCGAGGGCGGAATGGAAATGGAAACTGCGTATACACTGAGCGATCTCTATATAAACAAGGCTGACAAGGCACACACCGAGGCAGAGATACACAGCATACACGTCGATGCCATAAACGATTATACCGCACGCATGGAGCGCATACAGAGACAGTCGGTCTTTTCAAAGCCTGTGATAACCGTTATGGATTATATCTATGACAATCTGCACACCAAGATCACAGAGAAGGATATCGCAAGTCACACCAAGCTCAGCACATCGTATATATCAAGGCTCTTTCACAAGGAAACAGGCGTTACGGTCAGCACATACATCACCGTGAAGCGCATAGAGGCGGCTGAGAATATGCTCAAATACTCCGATTTCCCGCCGTCGGAGATAGGCGGATATCTGGCGTTCTCGTCTCACAGCCATTTCATCAGCACATTCAGAAAGATAACCGGAATGACTCCCGGTGAATACAGAAAAAAATACTATCGTTCCGTATGGAACTGATACCGTTAGTTTAAAATTGATACAGGTGAAAACATGAAGGATATACGACCTATGATAATCGCCGTCATGCTCATCACAGGCTGTGCGGGCAAAAACAGCGCCGCCGATGAGGTGCGTGAAAAGGGCGGAATATATGCCGATCTTTCGCAGGGTCCGTCAGAGTTGTTTGAATGTTCGGACGGATGGACAAACGGCAGTATGTTCAACGTCACATGGCGAAAGGAAAATATTACTTTCAACGATCAAAAGATGCAGCTGACCATAGCAAAAGATCCCGAGCCCAAGGACAACATACCGTATTCGGGTTCTGAGTACCGCTCAAAGGATCACTACGGCTACGGCAGATATGAGGCATCCATAAAGGCGATAAAAAACGACGGTGTCATAACCTCGCTCTTTACCTACACAGGCCCGTCGGAGAATGCTCCGTGGGACGAGATAGATGTTGAGATACTCGGAAAGGATACCACCAAGGTGCAGTTCAACTACTTCACCGACGGCAAGGGTGAACATGAGTATGTCTACGATCTGGGATTTGATGCGTCTGAGGGATTTCACGATTACGCCTTTGAATGGTATGAGGACAGGATCGTATGGTATGTTGACGGACAGACCGCCTATACTGCCGATAAGGACATTCCCGTGACACCGGGAAAGATAATGGTGAACACATGGTGCGCAAAAGGCGTCGACGGCTGGACGAAGAAGTTTGATGACTCAGATCTGCCGCTCACCGCGGAATACGGTTATATCTCATATACCCCCTTTGAGAAGTGATACAAACGGGGCTGACGCAGAATGCATCAGCCCCGTATTATTTTATCATGACGCAAAGCCTGCCTTCTCCTTTACGGAGGCGGGTATTTTCTTTGCGATGACTGCCGCAAGAGTGAGCTTTACCGCATCGGGTATGATAAACGGGAACACACACATACTCAGTGCGGACAGCAGAGATATATCTCCCTTGTTTCTTGAATAAACGACCATGAACCATGCCGTACCGAATGCATAGCAGAGTATCAGCCCCACCGCAAGAGCTATCGCAACGACAACGGCTTTGGTACCGAATTTTGAGGTTATCAGCCAGTACGCTGCACCCATGAGCAGAAAGCCGATGATATAGCCGCCTGTCATGCCGAAGAGCGCTCCGGCGCCGCCTGTGAAGTTGGCAAATACGGGCACGCCCACAAGACCCAGCAGTATATATATGATGACGGAGAATGTGCCCCGCCTGCCGCCGAGCATACACAGCGCTGCCGCCACACCGAAGGTCTGGAGCGTCAGCGGTACAGTCCCTATCCTCAGCGATATCCACGAACAAACGGCTATAACGACCGCCATCAGCGCAATGAATGTCATATCTCTTACAGAAAACTTGTCTTTCATAGATCCTCCCCGATATACCCCGTGGGGTAAATTTCCTATGATGACATCATAACATATCTGAGCACTATTGTCAACTAATAAATGTGGTTTGGTTGACAATAGTTCTTTGAATAAAGTTGACAACATATGCGTTGACTTTTATGGCCGGATAATGTATAATCAAGACAAAGTTTTGAAATCATGACATGATAGCAATATCATATGATATGAGGAGGAAAATGATGGGTTTCTATGTGGTGAAAAACGGTGTGCCCGCACATTTCATAGTTGAGGACAGCGCCTTTGAGGGCGTAAAGAGCATAGCCGCTGTGGTGGCGGATGATATATCCCTGACCGTGCCCGATGGGAAAAGACCCGAGATAAAAACAGGCGCCGCAGGCTGTGATACTGCCATACTCATGGCGACCGACGGCAGGAGCGATATGCTCTCCGAACTTGAAAAGTCGGGCAAGATCGATCTGTCGCAGATAAGGGGCAGGCGAGAGGTATTCATGATACAGGGGATAGAGACACCCTTGGCGGACGGGTCTGTAAAAGAGCTTCTCGTTATTGCAGGCAGTGACAAAAGAGGTACGGTATACGGTATGTTCCGCCTGTCGGAGCTGTGCGGCGTGTCACCGCTGGTATACTTCGGCGATGCCGTGCCCGAAAAGCACAAAGATATCTGTATAGACAGCACATATGTTTCAAAGGAACCCTCGGTCAGATACAGGGGATTTTTCATAAACGATGAGTGGCCTGCATTCGGCTGTTGGGCGAGCGAGAAATTCGGCGGCATAAATGCAAAGGCATATGAAAAGATATTCCAGCTGCTCCTCAGGTTAAAGGGCAACTATTTCTGGCCTGCCATGTGGAATTCAAGCTTCTCTGAGGACGGACCGGGTTTGGGCAATGCCGAGCTTGCCGACAAGTACGGCGTTATTATGGGCGCTTCTCACCATGAGCCTATGTGCAGGGCAGGCGTTGAATGGCAGAGAAAGTACCGTGAGTACGGCGATGACAACAGCTGGAGCTTTATATCCAATTCGGATGCCATAACCCGTTTCTGGGAGGACGGCATACTGCGCAACAAGCCCTTTGAGAACGTAATCACGATAGGTATGAGGGGAGAGAACGACTCAAAGCTCCTTCCGGAGGATGCAAAGCTGAAGGACAATGTTGATATCGTTAAAAAGGCGATACTCACACAGAATGAGCTGATAAAAAAACACATCGGTGATGTGCCGAGGATGCTTGCCATATACAAGGAAGTTGAGGACTATTACTACGGAGACGAGACCTGCGAGGGGCTGAAGGACTGGTCCGAGCTCGATGATGTGATATTCCTGCTCAGTGATGACAACTACGGCAACCTGAGAGCGCTCCCCACCAAAGAGGAAGCCGCATCACACAGGGGCGGCTACGGTATGTACTATCACTTTGACTACCACGGCGGTCCTATCAGCTACGAATGGGTGAACACCAACCGCCTTACGAAGACATGGGAACAGATGTCACAGGCATATGATTCGGGCGTGCGTGAGATGTGGATAGTAAATGTTGGCGACCTAAAAGGGAATGAATATCCTCTCAGCTATTTTATGGCGCTGGCATATGATTTTGAAGGCATGGGCACATCGGCGCCAAATATGACCGAGAGTTTCCTGCGCCGCTGGATAGACACCCAGTTCGGCTCACGTCTTACGGATGAGCAGAAAAAGGATATGTATGACGTGATATACGGCTACACCAAATGGAACTACATAAGAACTCCCGAGGCTATGGGAGAGGATATATTCACGACGGCATTCGGCGAGTGTGAAAGGGTCGCAGAGGAGACGGGCAGGCTCCTTGAAACGGCTGAAAGGCTTGAACGTACCCTCACGGGAGAGGCGCTCGACACCTATCACAGCATGGTATACTATCACGCCTCCGCCTCGCTGAGCCTTGTTCAGATGTATGCATATGCCGTTATGAACAAGGAACTGGCAAAGCGAGGCTGTGTATACGCAAACAAATATGCGGGACTGGTCAGGGAGCGCATCGCCGCTGATGCGGAGTATGTCAGCGCATTTCACAGCACCCTCGGCGGCAAGTGGGCGCACTGCATGGATTCAGCCCATACGGGCTTCAAGGTATGGGACGACAACGACTGGACATATCCCACCGTGGCGGAGGTAATACCTATCCCGTTTGCAAAGCACGTTGCAGGGTTCAGGGGCAGCATTGAATATCATCTCGGCACTCACTGGGGTGACAGTATAGTACTTGTGAGCGACGGTTTTACACGTCCCGATACGGACGAGGTGCTGTTTGACCTCGACAGCCGGGGAAATATCTCATACTCCTATGAGATGAAATATGACTGCCCGTGGCTCATCTGTGAGGAAAAGACAGGCAGAGTCGAGATCGCCGACGGGGGACACAGGACAATACGCTTCACTGTTGACAGAACTAAGATAACAGGCGATGTATCGGCGGATGTGACGGTGGACATTGTTTTTGACAACGGCAGAAAGGATTTATCCAGACTCAGATTTACCGCCGGCAAGGCTCCGTCATGCACGGATGAGAACGTGTTCCTTGAGCGTCAGGGCTATGTGTGCATACTTGCAGAGCATTTCAGCGAAAAGAAGGATACCGACGGCGGATTTATGGTCATAGATCATCTTGGCAGGGAACACGCCGCAGTAAAGGCATTCCCGAATATGAAAAGCTGGTCGGGCAGTGATGCGCCGTATCTGAGATACAGCTTCATCACGGAAAAGGGCGGCACATACAATGCTGTTCTGTACCTTCTGTCAAGAAACCCCGTGATAAAGGGAGCGGGTATGTATTTCGGCATATCCGTAAACGGCGGCGATCACAGGAGGGTGAATGCCGTGTCCGATACCTTCTACACGGAGCATTTCTGCGCAGAGTGGGCGAACGGAGTGCTTGACAAGGTGCGCCCCGTCACTGTGTCTCTCGAACTGAAAGAGGGCAGGAACGATGTGTATTTCTATGCGGGGGATACGGGCATAATACTTGAAAAGCTGGTGTTCTTCCCTGCTGACAGACCGCTTCCGAAAAGCTATCTCGGCCCGTGCGAGAGCTGTCGTTTGAAGTGAAAATTTTAACCGTGCCGATGCATCGCATCGGCACGGTTTGTGTCTATTCAGCTTCATTCATCATCCGAGAACATACGGTATTTCTTTTCCGAATGGGAATAAGTGCTCATAACAAGCCCTATCCCGATGTAGAGTGCCAGCACCGATGTGCCGCCCTGACTCAGAAACGGCAGGGGCACGCCGATAACGGGCAGCATACCCAGCACCATGCCGAGATTGAGGACTATATGTGTGCATACCATGGCGTATACGCCCATGCAGATGTATTTGCCGAGAGGGTCTTTTGCAATGCGTGAGTCCGCAAGTATCTTCAGACAGATAAATGTCAGCACGGCCACTACTGCTATACAGCCCACAAAGCCGAAGCACTGACCCACATATGTGAATATGAAGTCATTTGCAACCTCGGGCACTTTTACATATTCAGAGGCGGAAAGCCCCTTGCCGAAGGTCTGACCCGAGCCCAGTGCCAGCTTGCTCATGTGCTGATGATAACCGATGCCGAGAGGGTCGAGCTCCTCGTCAAACAGCACCCTGAAACGCATTTTCTGGAAATCTTTCATCACATGGTTCCATACAAAGTATACACCGACGGGCAGAGCCGCCACACAGGGAAGTATGTACAGCCACGATATACCGGCGGAGAACATCATGATGATAAATATCATGATGAACACACAGGCTGTTCCGTCGTCGCCCTGGAGCATGACTATGATTATGGGAACTGCCGCATGGGCGCACAGCAGCATAACGTTGAATATGTTGTTTATGCGGTCATGCACCTTTGACAGATGAAGCGCAAAGGTGGTGATGAAGGTGATCTTTAAGAGCTCCGACGGCTGTAATGTGATAAATCCGAGATCTATCCACGCTCTGTCGTCCGCCACCTCTATGCCGAGACTTGTGAAAACGAGAAGTGACAGGACTATCGCCAGCGGAGCATACAGCACCCACAGCTGAACTATCTTGTGATAGTCAAAGGCGCTCAGCAGAAGCGTCAGCACCAGTGATACCACAGCGGCTATCGCCTGTGTCTTGTACAGCGATGATGTGACTGTTATAGTGGATACACCGTTGTTCACGATCGACCACAGGAGCAGTACGCTGAATACCGACAGCGCCGCCGAAAACAGGAACAACAGCTTATCCAGCTTTTTGAAGTATTGATAAAGTGCTTCTAATATTTTCATGTGAAACCCGCAGAATCAATGATGTGTGTTCATGGACAGCAGTGACCGAAGCAGACCGAGCCTGCGATGTCACACTCTGAGAGATGTCATGTTAAGACAGCCCTTTTCAAACATTTCCTGCAATGCGCAGAGTATGCCCATCCTGCCCGTGGCATAGGTAAGACCGCCCTGCACATATGCCGCATAGGGCTCACGGAGAGGCGCATCTGCGGAAAGCTCTATGGAAGCACCGTTGTTGAACGTTCCTGCCGCCATTATGACCTGACTGTCATAGCCGGGCATATCCCAGGGTTCGGGCGATACGAAGCTGTCTATGGGCGAGCCCTTCTGCACGCCCTTGCAGAATGCGATAAGGTTCTCACTGTTTTTCATGAGCACGGAGGTGATTATATCTCCCCTGCGGGCATCGGGCGCAGGGAATGTCTCAAAACCGAACAGGTTCATTATATTGGTGGTGAACACCGCTGTCTTGAGGGCATTCGCCACTGTTTCGGGAGCTAAGAAAAGTCCCTGATAGAGCGCCTTGTTCTGATCGAGGGAAGCGCCTGCCTCTCTGCCCACACCGGGACAGGTGAGACGATAGGAGCATTTCTCCACGAGGTCTTTGCGGCCTGCTATATATCCGCCTGTGGGGGCGATTCCGCCGCCGGGATTCTTGATGAGTGAACCGACGATAAGATCGGCGCCTGCCGCCAGAGGTTCTTCCCTTTCGACAAATTCGCCGTAGCAGTTATCCACCATCACGATAACATCGGGATTTGCGCCCTTGGCCGCCTTGACTATCTCCGCAATGCCCGACACCGTGAGCGACGGGCGGAGCGAATAGCCCCTTGACCTCTGTATATACGCCACTTTGGCGTTCTTTACCTTCTTGAATATCTCGGCAACGTCGGGCTTGCCGTCGGGCAGAAGATCCACCTGATCGTACTCTATTCCGAACTCGGCAAGAGAGCCGCCGCCCTGTCCCCTGAGACCTATGACTTCTTCAAGCGTGTCATAGGGTCTGCCGGTGAGGGATACCATCTTGTCCCCCGTGCGGAGCACGCCGAAAAGTGCCGCTGTGAGCGCATGAGTGCCCGAGGCGATGCTGTGGCGCACCAGTGCATCCTCTGCGCCCACTGCCTCGGCAAAAACAGCGTCAAGGGTATCTCTGCCTATATCGCCGTAGCCGTAGCCCGTACTGCCTTTAAGGCAGGCATCGGATACCTTGTTGTTTATGAAAGCCTTCAGTACCTTCTCGCCGTTGAAGCGTGCGGTGCGGTCTATCTCCCTGAATGCGCTCTCCGAATTCTCCTCCGCCCTTGCGGCGGCTTTCAGTATTCTCTCCTCTATCTCAAAGCCCTGTACCGTCACAGGCTTCGGATCAAATATCTCCATTATCTCCACTTCTTTCTGTTTTGTATACAAAATTAAGTATACACTAAAAAGCGTGCTACTGTCAAGTGCCGCAGGTACACAACATTAAACAAATTATCCCGTGTCCCGGACTTATATATTTGACACATATCGGTATGAACGGTTTGTACTGACAAAAACTGCATACCGCAGTTGACATATCTGCCGAAACAGGCTATAATATATCACAGCAAGAAGAACAGGGAACACCAACGCCGAAAGCAGGTAAATATATGCCGAGATTTTTTATAGATGAAAACGCTCTTATGGGTGACAGGATAATAGTTACGGGTGCTGATGCCGTACACATGGGCAGGTCTCTCAGGATGAGGGAGGGGGACAGGGTCACTTTCTGCCGCATGGGTACGGAGTACGAATGTGAGGCTGAGAGCTTTACCAAGGACAGTGTGACGTGCAGGATACTGTCACAGGCGCCGTCTATGGCAGAGCCTGCGCTGAAGCTGACGATATATCAGGCTCTGCCCAAGCTCGACAAGGCGGAGCATATCATACAAAAATGCACGGAGCTGGGTGCATCGGCGATAGTCTTTTTTGAGTCAAAGCGCTGTGTTGCACGTTTCACGGGTGATATCGACAAAAAGCTGGAGCGCTTTTCCCGCATCGCACTTGAAGCGGCAAAGCAGTCCGGCAGGGGGATAGTTCCTGCGGTCAGCGCTGTAAAGAGCTTTGAAAAGGCGGCGGAAGCACTTTCGGAGCATGAGCTCGCCCTTTTCTGCTATGAGAACGGCGGTGAAAGGCTTTCAGACATATCTCTTGACGGAGTATGCTCTGTGGGCGTGATGATAGGCTCGGAGGGCGGATTTGACCGTGATGAGGCAGAGCTTGCACGGGACAAGGGCGCACACATGATATGGCTCGGCAGACGCATACTCCGCTGTGAGACCGCCCCTGTGGCAATGACCGCCATACTTATGAATATGGCGGGGGATATGTGATGCGTCTGCGTGACAGAAAGGCGTGGAAGGTACTGCTTGCACTGATGCTCGGTTTTTCGGTCATCTCCGTTATGATGTTTGCGCTGTTCGGATGGGCGGACAAAAGCTATACCGATAAGCACAACAGATACCTTACGGAAGCGCAGGCCGCAGGATATCCCGGCAGCTATGCTCAGTGCGATATGCTCGGGATCGTGGATATTGACGGCACGGAGTACAGGATCTATCACTCTCACCGTGACAGCGGCATATTCGGATACAGTCAGATGGTGTATATAAGGTCTGATGCCGGGTTTATTGATAACACGGGCGGAAAAACAACGGATATACGGATATACTGCAAAAATATCTCGGTCAACGATGAATATGTGATAGTCGAGCCGTATTCGATGTGGTGTCCTCTGCCGTCGGCAGTGACATGGATGTTTGTGATAATTGCGGTTCTGTCGGCTGTTGCTGCTGTCGGAACGCTCTTTGCGCTGATGATATATCTTATCGTGTATCATATCGGGAGCAGGAGAAGCGGCTGATTTTATTGTATTATTTTCACAAGAACAGAGGGATAATGCTGTGCAAATTTTCACAGCATTATTTTTTTATCTCTTGACAAGCGGGATTTTTTGTAGTATACTTTGTGATACGAATTCGGGAATTTTTCGCAAATTTATGAAAGGGTGAACATATGAGAACAAAAAGCAGATATACGGCTGTTGTCATTGCTGTCCTTATATTGATACTGCCCTTTTTCATAGCACATCATGCGGATCATGACTGCACGGGCGACGATTGCCCCGTCTGCGCTGTCATATACAGCTTTGAGCGTATAATGGGCGGAGCCGGGTCTGTACAGACAGCGGTGAGCTTGGTGTTCTGTGCGGCTGTCTGCCCGGCGGTATGCATACCTGTGATGAGTGCGGTAACTCCCGTTATGCTGAAAGTGCGCCTGCTGAACTGATATTTGTATGTACTTTTCCTTTTACAGAAAATGCGGACAAAGATCATTCAGGAGGATATATGTTATACAATAATATCGGTAAGAAAGCGCTGACGGGACTGGTGTGCCTGTCGGCAATATTCGGTGCGGGCTGCTCTGCCGGCACCACAGCAGAAACAAATACGACCACATCCGCCGCAGAGGCGGTGACATCAGCTTATGAGACACAGGCGGAATCGGCAGAGAACGTGACAGAAAACAAAAAGATAAAGATAGTATGCACCATTTTCCCCGAATATGACTGGGTAAGACAGGTGCTCGGCGACAACATACAGAATGCGGAGATAAACTATCTGCTCAGCAATGGAGTGGACCTTCATAACTATCAGCCTACTGCCGCAGATATGATGAGCATATCTGAATGCGACCTTTTCATATATGTCGGCGGCGAGTCTGACGGCTGGGTAGAGGATGCCCTCAAAAATGCAGTCAACAAGGATATGAAAGTTATATCCCTTATGGATGTGATGGGCGACAGAGCCAAAGCTGAGGAGCTCAAAGAGGGTATGCAGGAGGATGAGCATGACCATGACCACGATCACGGTCATGAAGACAAACACGTTTCTACCTTTGAGGACGACGAAGTACAGGACAGAGCTCTTTCCGACTGGGATGGTGACTGGCAGTCCGCATATCCTCTGGTGCTTGACGGCTCGCTTGACAAGGCGTGGGAGCATAAGTCAGAGGACGGCAGTATGACTGCGGAGGAATACAAGGAGTATTACACAAAGGGTTACAAGAGCGATTATGATGCCATAAGCATACATGACGGACACATAAAGTTCACAGACAACAAGGGCGTTGTGACCGAGAGCGATTATGAGTACACAGGCTACTATATCCAGAACTGGTCAACAGGCACAAAGGCGGCTATGTATCGCTTTGAAGCCGTTGACAAGGAGTCGGGCGCTCCTGTGTATATCGAGTTCAACGACCATATGATAGAACCTGAAAAGGCAGAGCATTTCCACATCCGCATGAGCAATGAAAGCTATGATGCCATCGTTGACCCCGAGGGCAACTGGCCCACATTCTTTGATGCCGCACTGGATGCAGAGGGCGTGTGCGATGAGGTCATAGGTCATGATCATAATGATGATGAAGATGAAGAGCATGATCACGATCATGACGAGGACGAAGGACATCATCATGAGGACGGCGAGGAGCTTGACGAGCACGTATGGCTCTCCCTTTCCAATGCAAGGGTGTTCTGCCGTGAGATATCGGATGACCTCTGTGAGATAGATCCCGACAATGCCGATATGTACAGGGCGAACCTTGAAGCATACGATGCACAGCTCTCCGCGCTGGATGATGATATCAGAGCGCTTGTGGACAGCTCATCAAGTAAAACGCTCATATTCGGCGACCGCTTCCCGTTCAGATATTTTGTCGATGATTACGGCCTTGACTACTATGCGGCATTCATCGGCTGCTCTGCCGAGTCGGAGGCAAGCTTTGAAACGATAGCATTTCTTTCCGACAAGGTAAATGAGCTGGACGCCGACACTGTATACATCATCGAGAACTCCGACGGCAAGATCGCAGACTCGATAATAAGTGCATCGGGCGCAGACTGCACTGTGGCTGTGCTTGACTCTGCCCAGTCGGTATCGGCAGAGGATATAGAAGGCGGCAAGACATATCTCGGCATAATGCAGTCAAATTATGATGCGCTGAGAGCTGACATAGCGGAGTGAGGTGCGGCATGAAAAAACCGGTTATACTTATCACAGGTTATCTCGGCTCCGGCAAGACCACTCTTATGCAGAGACTTCTTGAACAGGAACAGCGGCGCATAGCCCTTATCGTAAACGATATGGGCAGTGTGAATATAGATGCATCCCTGCTCGGAAAGAATGCCAACAAAGTGGTGGTCTCGGATATGGTCGAGCTCCAGAACGGCTGTATCTGCTGTACTCTCAGAGATGAATTCATAAGTGAGATAGAGAGGATATCCGATGACCCCGAAACAGAGGCTGTTTTCGTGGAGGCATCAGGTATAAGTGAACCCTCTGCGATAGCAGGTTCGTTCATCGCCTACACAGAGGATGAGCCCGAGACAAACGTGTATCTCAGTTCAATAGTGTCTGTGGTGGACGCTGACCGCATTTACAGGGAATTTCTGACCGACCTTGAACGCAACGCCGACTATGAAGACGGTGACATAATGAACCTCATTGTGGATCAGATCGAGTTTTGCGACACGATCGTCCTTAACAAGACAGATCTGCTGACGGCGGATCAGGTCGAAAAGGTAAAGGGTGTGCTTCGTGACTATCAGTCCAAGGCGACTATCATCACAGCTGTAAAGGGAGATATAGACCCGTCTCTGATCATGCACGGCAGAAAGTTCGACTATGAGGCTGTTCTTGACTCGGCGGCGATACAGCGGGCTCTCATGAGCAACGAGCCGCAGGACAGAGAGGCTTGCGTTGACGAATACGGTATATCCTCATTCGTGTTTGAGGATAAGCGTCCCTTTTCAAGAGAGCGGTTCATGCAGCTGCTCGGCGAATATCCGCAGGAGCTTATCAGGACAAAGGGATATATGTGGTTTTCGGATGATCCCGTCCACATACAGCTTTTTGAGCAGGCAGGGCGCAATGCGGGGCTTACGGAGCTGACCGAATGGATGGCTTCCTACCCTGATGATGAACTTGAAAGAATGTTTGAATCGTTCCCGGAGTTGAAAGACGACTGGGATGACAGATACGGCGACAGGATAAACCAGCTCGTTTTCATAGGAAAGGCGCTTGACAAGTCTGCGCTGACAGACAGGATATACGGCTGCCTGGAAGCCTGATGATAATGCCGGAGGGAGAGTGCGATGAAGAACAATATACGATATATATGTGCAGCCGTCGCACTTCTCTGCGGCTGTACAGAGACCATCCCCGAACAGCAGGAGATACCGTTTACAGAAACGGTGTCTGTCACCGAAAAAGTGACAGACACCACAGCACAGACATCAGAGCCGCCCGAGACCGAGAGCACATTCAATGTGATAGAGCTTGGTACATCCGCCGAGACAGAGGAGACAATACCCGAATGGGTGACAGCGGATACAGTGACAGAACAGGAGACAGAGAGCCGGGTGCAGGACGATTATGACATAGACCTGACACAGCTTGGCAGTACGATGCTGTATGCACAGGTCTGCAACATGATCTATGAACCGACGGAGTTCATTGGGAAGAGCGTAAAAATAAAAGCCCCCTTCACCGTAGCGGAGGAGGACGGCAATATCTACTATGCCCTGATGATATACGACAGCACAGCCTGCTGTGTGCAGGGGATAGAATTTGATCTCGGTGAAGGATATGCCTATCCCGAGGACTACCCCGAGATCGGCGAAGAAATAACGATAGGCGGTATATTCGGATCCTATCAGGAAGGGATAGCCACCTATTATAAGCTTTACGGTGCAGTGAGACTTGACTGAATTATTTATCCGGTGAAATTTTACTCATCGCCAACAGGAGGCTTGCCACTGACTGTACGGTGAAGTGATAAACCGAACATATAGGGTCACGGAGCGGTTTACCGCCCCGTGATCATTTTTTTACGCCTGTAATAACTCTGTCAAGACCTGCATATTGTATAACCCTTATGTCCGCAAAGCTGCATTCCGTGAGTATATCCCTGACAGCATCAGCCTGCCTGTCGCCTATCTCAAAAAGAATATGTCCGCCGCTTCTTATGCGCTGACCCCAGAGACAGGCTATTGCACGGTAGAGGTCAAGACCGTCCCTGCCGCCGTATAGAGCCTGCTGGGGCTCATATGTGACCTCACGCTGTAATTCGTTCATCTCATCATCGGTGAGATAAGGCGGATTGGATATGACTATATCAAGCGGTATCTCACCGTCTGCGTCAACAAAATTGTCAAGCAGTCTGCCGTCGCAGACATCGCCTCTGATGAGCTTTACACTGACGTTGTTGCGCTTTATGTTTTCAAGGAAATAGGGTATGGCTTCACCCGAATACTCCACGGCGTACATATCTGCCTTTATGCCTGCGTGCGCCGCAACTGCCGCCGCAATACAGCCGCTTCCCGTGCAAAGGTCTGCCGTGACAAGGGGCTTTCCGTCATAAAGCCTGTCTATTGCTGCAAGGGCTTCATCTACAAGAGTCTCGGTATCGGGGCGGGGTATCAGCACCCCTTCGCCGACAGAGAAGGGCATACCGTAAAATTCCCATTCGCCGAGTATATACTGGAGAGGATAGCCCTCCAGACGCTTGTGTGCCGCTCCGAGCGCCATTGCGCATTTATCCTCACTTATCTCCTCGTCGGGATACGCCGCCAGGTGCTCTCTCGATGCGATCATATCTTCAAATATGCACATGGCATCAAAGCTTCCGTCGGGTATTCCGTCAAGCAGTGAATGCATCCTGCTGTTTATCTCCTTCAGCTTCATATCCTGACCTACTTTACCGCATACATACCGTTCTCAACCTCAGCGGGGGTGAGAACGAGGGTGTCATCAGTGTCCCCTGCCTGCACCATGATAGTTTCTGCTCCCGATATGACCTCATAGTATCCCTTGAGTTCCAGGTCGTCTTTCTGTGAGGGGGCGCAGACTGCTATCCTCATAAGCTCCAGCCTGCTTTCGGCAAGGGTAGTGTTGAATTTGTAAAACACCTTTTCACCGCTGGATGAGTCCGTCCTTACGGTAACAAGACCGTCCCAGCGGACGGGGAGCATGAAGCAGTAGCCGCTTTTCGGCTCATAGAGCGAGGAATATTTGTTTACAAGGGTATAGTTTTCATAGACGTTCCAGTTGGTGACATACTGTGACTCTGTGTCACGATAGCCCGGGAACGGCTCGATGGTCGGTATCTCGACCACGCCGTCGCCGTCTATGTCGGTGGAATACAGCCCTCTTCTCGATGTGAGCGAGGGTATCTCGGAGTCATCCATTGCAGCAGGGTCACGAAGCTCGCCCTCAACGCAGTAGATTATCTCTGTTGAGATATTTCCGCTGGCGGAGGCGCTGTCTGCAAATACCGCCGCCGCACCGCCGCCGAGACCGCCGCTGACCGAGTGTACCAGCTCCGCAGTGGTATTTCTCATACGCACCGCAGATGTGCAGTCTACACCTTCTCCCGTGTCGGTGACGAGGGAGGCATATGCGGGATGCTCGTCCGTGTTGCCGTTTAAAAGTACTATGTCGTCACCGCCGTCCAGATTTATGTCTACATATTCCAGACGGGAATAGACCTCACTGTATCTGTTTGCAAGGCGGCCGTCGGTGTAGTCATAGACGCACAAGGTCTTGTCAGCCCTTGCCGCATAGCCGTAGCCCACTGCAAGGTATATGTTGTCTGATGAGAACTTGGTTATGTATACGCTCTCAACGGATGAACCGGGAGCGGCATGGTCAAAGACCGAATGCCAGCCGTCTTCATTTGACAGTACATTTACCCTCACACGGGAGGGGTCATCTTCATTTCTGTAAAAAGCCACTGCTTCTTCCCTGCCGTCGCCGTCAAGGTCACATATGACATAGGCGCTCCTGTACTCGCCCGACCGGGGATAAACAGGCGTGATATCACTGCCGACCGCATCCGTTAGGGCGTTTTGTATATCCTCCTGTATCTGTGACATAACAGGGGGAGATAGCAGATTTTCAACGGGCGTACCGAATGAACAGCCCGTCAGGGTCATCGCCGCGAGCAGTACTGCCGCTTTTTTCACACTACCATTCCTTCTGACAAAACCGCCGCCCATGCAGCAGCACCGGCGGCGAATATTTATATTCGGATCATATCTCGTGTCTCTCGACGTTCTCGTCCTCGATAGCACCCATCTCTTCGTAATCTCTTGTCATGGGAGCCTTTGTCCAGCGGCGCTTGCCTGTGCTGAGCTTGGGCATTGCCCTGTAAACATATGTCGTCCAGAAAGCGCCTATTACGCATATCGGCATGAATATGATGCCGAGGTCAGTCGCATCGGGTACGTCAAGACCTGCTCTGAGGTCAAACTTTCCGTCGGGGAATATGAGCCAGAAATATCTGGGAATAACGCTGACTGCCGCAAGTATGGACGCTGTGTAACCCCAGAAGCAGAGCCAGAAACGGGTGTTCTTTTTCTCCATTCCGTTGAACAGCCTTGCCATCGCCATAAAGAACAGCACAGCCGCCATTCTGGAGAAAAGCTCATACAGTCTGTCGGATGAAAGTGCGATAGCGTCGTTCGACGACAGCATACGCAGGATGTTCACTATCTGCCATACCGAGTAAAGGGTAAGTGCGGCGCAGTTTGCGTGTGTAAGACCCTCGCCCTTGAATATGTTGACTGCCAGCGAAATGAACATTATCATAACCAAAAGCATCAGCACCTGATAGAAGAATGTTCCCCAGGTATAGCCCGTAAGTCTGTTCCATTCCTTGTAGGCGTACTTGTCGATGTCGGGATTTTCGGGAGTTACACGCAGATTGTCATACGCATACTTCTCGTTCTTGTGCCAGAGCGAAACGAAGAAGGTGACTATATCCACCAGATACATCATCGCCATTGCAAGAGCCGCATATCCCGCAGACATCGGTATCTTCCTGCTCAGTCTGTCATATCTGAGCCTCCACGGGTTTATGAGCACGCAGGACTTTATGACCTTGTCTCTTGCACTTCCCGTTATCAGTACGAATGCAAGCACTGCACAGGCGGGTATTATTATCATCACCGGGAAATTGAGCAGAGGATTGCTGTTAATGTACCTTGCTCTATCAAAATCCCAGTTGGTCATCAGCTGGTATATCCTTGCGGCAACTGCAAGAAGCACTGCCACGACATATACGAACATAGATGCATTTTTCTTCAAAGGTCCCTGTCTGTTGGCCGCCCTGTTGTTTTTCTCCCTTATAGCATCTTCATCAACAAATCTGCGTCTCGCCATTATTTCAGATC
The DNA here is from genome assembly GCA_018110925.1 of Oscillospiraceae bacterium. Taxonomy (GTDB): domain Bacteria; phylum Bacillota; class Clostridia; order Oscillospirales; family Ruminococcaceae; genus Huintestinicola. The sequence goes on from JAGAZJ010000007.1 coordinate 81,036, forward strand.
CTTTCAGCATAAAGCCGAGATTATCAATATTAACTGACTGATTCATGAGTTCATGGGTAAAACAAAAAAATCCTTATATATTTTACTACATTATGAAAAAGTTGTCAAGTCTTTTTTGGGGCCATATTGCAAAATAATGATAGAAATATCCGCATTAATCGCGGTATATTTACAGACCGTGTACAATATGAACAAACGGCGCATTAAAACTTTGTTGATTATAATATCAATGTTGACAGTTTGTTATTACAGGCACTTTTCAAAAAAATCCTCCGCAGCTTCTATGAGTTCAGGGTTCGGTTCGTTTGCAAGCTCTTTGTCTGCACAGCGTATGAAGTTTTCGTGCATTTCTTCGGGCAGTTCGCCGCCGTGTTCCTCTGTCAGCCTGTCTAGTTCGGCTTTGAGCCGTTCTCTGTATTTGTTCGTGCTGTCGCTGTAAAGCAGACGCACATGATCCGCATATATGCCTTTCATTGTCATAAACTGTGCTTTGCCGTTTGTGATGCGGTCTCTCTTTGATATGATGCTCACACGGCGGTAGTCCACATAGTCGTCATGTTCGCCGTGGATGATGAGTATAGGCACATCCGATGAATTTACGGAGTCTATGGCATTGAGGGAAGCAAGTCTCCCCGACCGCAGTCTGTGTACTATCTTGCCGAAGGGGACTACCAGAGCCGCAATGGGCTTTCCCAGTGCATATTCTGCGCCGAGGGAGAGCATCTGCTCCGGATAAGCATACCCCGACACGGAAACGATGCCCTTTATATCCCTGTGTCTTATTCCGCTGACCGCCGCAGAGGCAAATCCGCCCCAGCTGTGACCCATTATGAATAACGGCAGGGCTGACAGCTCCCTGTTGCCCGACACATAGGATAGAGCCGCATCAAGGTCTGCCGCAGACTGTACCAGACTGACAGAATTTCTTCCGTCGCTTTCGCCGCAGCCCGTCGCATCATAGGCAAATACCGTCCACCCGTCATCAACAAGGCGCATCAGTATGCCGATATACGATTCATGTGCGGCGAATATGCCGTGGGCAAACACGATAAGCCCTTTTGAGGCATCACCGCCGTAGATATACCCTTTCAGCACGTTGTCGCCTGATGAGAAGCGAACGGTCTTCCTTGTCCTGCCAAAGTCCGTGAAGCGTTTGTTCACGGAAAAGCGCCTGTCGGGATAGCCGCCTCTGTGGAGCTGAATGTCCATTATTCTGTCAGCGGCGATGAGCATTGCGGCTGTGAATATACCTGCCGCACCGATTTTCAGGGGAGTTATCTTGGGTATTTTCATATTTTCACTTCTTTCGTCGGATGATATTGCGTTTGCCGCCATTATGTGATATAATCAGAGATGAGTTTTGCGAAAGCACAGAAGGCGGCATGAGACGATATGAGAAAAAGATTCAGCGCACTTGAAATATCAAAAAAGTTCATTGCAGAGCGTGTCCGTGAGGGCGACACCTGCATTGATGCCACTATGGGCAGAGGCAATGACACAGCCTTTCTCTGCTCTCTGACGGGTCAGAGCGGCAGGGTGATTGCCTTTGACATACAGCCCGATGCCCTTGCAAGCACAAAGGAGCTTCTTGACAGCAGGGGATATACCGCCGAGCTGTATATGGAGAGCCACACGGAAATGGACAGATACGCCGATGAGGGCACTGTGTCATGTGTGACATTCAACTTAGGCTGGCTACCGAAGGGCGACCACAGCATACATACCAATGCAGACACCAGCATAGAAGCCATATCAAAGGCTATGCGCCTTATAAAGCCCGGCGGCGTGATAAGCGTGATAATCTATTACGGTAGGGACACGGGCTATGAGGAAAAGGCACGGGTGATGGAGTATCTGAAAAATATCGACAGTGATGAATATTCCGTCATAATCGCCGAATTTGCCAACCGACCCAATGATCCGCCGATACCGTGCTTCATTTTCAGAGAATAGGCGCACACAGCATATACACTGCAAACGTCACGCCGAAGCATACCACGGCAATGACTGCCCCGAACACCACATCGAGGGGAAAATGCACCCCCGCAAGAGGGCGACTCACAGCGACTGTGACCGCCGCAATCAGGAACAACGCTCCCGGGATAAAGTCAAAGCCGATATCGGGCGAAGACCCGAACAAATAAGCAAATGCCACAGCAAATGCACAGGCGGTGTGTCTTGACGGACATGACTTCCCCTTTGTGCTTTTGAGTATCAGCGGCACAAGGTCATAGCGTTCATACGGGCGCTTTGCGTTTATACCCGAGCGTATGACTGTTGTTGCAAAAAACGTAAGGGCAGGTGCGATAAAGAACATTGCATCGTGTACGCCGTATGTTGTCTTTTTGCCGAGTACCGAATATCCCCTTGCAAAAAAGCCGATGATATAAGCCGCATACAAAAGCCCCGTAGAGAGCTTTGATATTATCTTCAGGGCTGTGAGTGCACGCTTGTCCGAAAACCATTCCCGCACAGCGGGATATGCCTTGTAAAAGCTTTCACAGTGGGCAAGATAAAAATTTTTAATATCCATTATTCCTCCCGAAAGGAGATCGTATTGAAAAAGCTGTCTGAAAACGCAAGAGCGATGCTTATTACAACAGCATCACTCATCATCATAAATGCCGCCGCATGGGTCTCTGCCCCTGCTATGGACTTTTATCATATGTACATATATCACCCTGCGGCAGAGCTCATGTCGCACCTTACGGGGCATATACCTTTCTCGGTGGGCGAGATCATGATAATCATCGGGATACTGCTCGTTATCGCCGCACCGTTTCTGTTTGTGATACCTGCTGTGAAAAAAAACACCCGTATGCTCAAAGCCGTCGGTTCGCTCTATGCATGGGTGCTGATATTCATACTCTTCACCGAGACACTGAACTGCTTCATACTTTATCACACAACGCCCCTCACCGAAAGGCTCGCCGCCGTATCCGAGCGGCACGATGATTTCTCATCCGATGAGGTGGTGGCTCTTTGTGCGGAGATGATAGAGGGGGCAAATGAGCTTTCCCTGACCGTCAGCCGGGATGCCGACGGGCGTGTTCTGCTGCCTGATGATCTTGGGTCTGCCGCACGGGACTGCTTTGAGAAAATGGAGCTTTTCCCCGAGCTTCACGGCTATACGCCGAGACCCAAGAAGATCAGTTTTTCGGTGCTCATGACACAGCTTGACCTTCAGGGGATATACTTTCCCTTCTCCCTTGAGGGCAACTACAACGCCGAGCTGTCTCATGCAAGAGTGCCCGACACCGTGATACACGAGCTTTGTCATGTAAAGGGCTTTATCCGTGAGGACGAAGCGACGTTCCTCTCCTGCATTGCCTGCCTTGAATCGGATATTCCCGAGGTAAGGTACAGCGGCTATATAACTGCCATGAACTACCTCTATGCAGAGGCGGTGCGCTGTGCCTCAGAGGAAGAGGTATACGCACTCAGATGTCTGCTCACCGCTCAGGTCGCAGAGGACAATGTATTTGTCAGCCCCGAATTCATGAAGGTGGTGGAGGAAACAGCCGTACTGCCCACAGAGACCGTGAGCGAGGTCTCCGAAACAGCCCGTGACACCACCCTGAAAGCAAACGGCGTTGAGGACGGGGACAAGAGCTACGACCGAATGGTGACGCTGCTGCTCATATACCGCTACGGAGTGATGGGCGAGCCCTTATGATGTCAGTCATCATCCTCACTGCGCAGACCCATTGCTTCGGCAACGGGCAGAGAGAAGCATATGGCGTGAGCCTTTGTCTTTATGCCCGCATTGTCTATGATACTGCGCATGATGGGGTCACGTCTTGCACGGGTGGCGACTATGTAGATCATTTCCTTGTCCTCGGCTATTGTGAAGCCGAAGAATTTGTCCGCCCCCTTCATTCCCGTGCCCTTTGCGTGCAGTACGGTGCCGCCCCTTGCGCCTGCTTCTCTGGCGGCATCCATTATCATATCTGAATAGCCCTGATCGGATATTATCACGATGAGCTCCTGCTCGGTATTTTTCAATGTGCTTTCCTCACTGACGGTATATTTCTGCTCTGAGAGTAAAAATGACATCTGCTTTTTTCCGCCGACAGACGACATGGGTACAAGGAACACTATCCCCGTGCCCGGTATGTCAAGGCGGAATTTTCTTTTCAGGTCACGCTTCATGGCATCAAATGTCTCATGCGTGACGACAGTGTGGCTGACTGCCTTTTCGGTCTTTTCAAGGCCGAGGGTCTCAAGCACGGTAGACGAGCCTGTTCCCCTTGCAAGGGTGATAAGGTTCACCTTTGCGCCGAAGTCCTCATAAAGCCTTATCAGCCTCGGCATGATGTTTCTCTCGCTCACCGTTATCATTACAAAAAGTTCACTCACCGTACCGCTCCGCTGTCATATGTCAACGTCGTCATCGTCGTCATCGTCGGCCTCATCGAGCTCATCCTCATAGTTCTCGTTGAACTCGTACATAAGCTCGTCCTTGATCTCATCGTCCTTCAGCATATCGCCTATGCCGAGAAGGTCGGTCATATCATCCTCAAAGAATAATCCCATATCTATCAAACTCCTATAATTGCTTCGTCGTCCATATTCTCAAATTCAAGCTCAAGCACAGCCGTACGTCTCGCCGCTTGCTTGTCCTTTATGACAGAAACAAGTCCCATCATCTGAACGGTTATGAGCGGTGTCATGGCGACCATAGCCACCACACCGAATGCATCCGTCATTATGTTGCCGCCCATGGTCTCACACGCACCCTGCGCAAGGGGAACCAGAAATGCCGCTGTCATCGGGCCGGAGGCAACACCGCCTGAGTCAAACGCAATAGCTGTGTACAGCTTGGGTACGGCAAACGAAAGAATGAGCGCCAGTGCATATCCGGGAAGCACAAAATAAAGTATTGATATGCCTGTCAGTACCCTTATCATAGCTATGCCCACAGATACAGCCACGCCAACGGACAGCGCCGTTCCCATGGCCTTTGCGGAGATATTGCCGTTGGTTATCTCCTCTACCTGCTTGTTCAGCACATACACCGCAGGCTCAGCCCTGACGATGAAAAAGCCCATAAGCATCCCCACGGGTATTATCATGATACGAAAGCCCGGTTCTGCAAGCCGCTGTCCGAGGTAGTTGCCCGCAGGCATGAAGCCTACATTCGCCCCCGTCAGGAACAGCACCAGACCGGTATATGTGTAGACAAGACCTGCTATAAGGGACTTTATCTTTTTTATCGGCAGGCGGAGCACAGCCGCCTGGAACACGCCCATAAACAGCATTATAGGCAAAAGCGACAGTGCGATCTCTTTCATATAAGACGGTATCCTGCCGATGAACAGATCAAACAGCTCCATCGAGTCCGACACGTCGGGCATTTCGATCACGGCGGAGGATGTTTCCGTCGGGGAAAATATCATACCCAGAACCAGTACCGATATGATAGGCCCCACGGAGCACAGTGCGACAAGGCCGAAGCTGTCGTCCTCCGCATGGCGGTCGCTTCTGATGGCGGCAACGCCCACACCGAGGGACATGATGAACGGTACTGTCATAGGTCCTGTGGTGACGCCGCCTGCGTCAAAGGCAACGCTCAGGAACGAGCGGGGCACAAGGAACGCCAGTACGAACACTGTGCCGTAAAGCACACAGAGAAGCGGGGGGAGCGGCACGGAGAAGAGCATCCTCAGCAGTGCGGCTACAAGAAAAAGCCCCACTCCTGCCGCCACGGCCAGTATCAGTACCGCATCGGGCACAGAGGGGACAAGTTTTGCAAGCACCATCAGATCCGGTTCCGATATGGTGATAATAAAGCCCAGCAGGAACGACATACCTATTACCAGAAGCAGTTTTCTTGATTTGGGTATATATGAACCGACATATTCTCCCATTTTTGACACCGATATCTCCGAGCCGAGGGTGAACAGCGTCATGCCTGCCGCAAGAAGTGCCGCACCTGTGAGAAACGACAGCATAAGCCCCGTGTCCAGCGGCACAAACAAACTGCACACAGCCAGAACTATCAGCACGATAGGTCCCACCGATGCCAGCGCTTCTTTCAGCTTGGCCGCAAGGAAGCGCTGATCGGGCATTATGGATATTCTGTTCAAATCAGCACCTTCCTTTGGCTTTGTTCAGAGATTCGTATCACTCCGTGAACTCATCAAACGTGAATTCTATCTCGATCTCTTCTCCGTCGTCATTGGAGAACTGATCCTTGCGGAACACCTTTGCCTTTACGGTGTCTCCGGGCTTATAGACAGACTGTATCTTCTTGACATCGCCCTCAACGTTCATGTCAATGTCGCCCACTTTAGTGATTATGTCGCCCACCTGAAGGCCGCTCTTTGCAATGTTGCAATCGGGAGAGATCTCAGTGACATATACGCCTGTTCTCAGAGCGTTTTTGGCGGCATAGTCAGCGTTTATAAAGGTATATATGATGCCCATTCTCGGTCTGCCCGAAACATAGCCCTTCTTTATGAGCTCCTCGCACACGGGCACGAACTCGTCACTTCTTATGGCAAAGCCGAGATTTTCGGTCTCACTGCTGTAAAACTTGCTTACGACTATTCCCACCACTCTGCCGTAGAGGTCGATGACCGCACCGCCGGACTGACCGTGATTGAGCGCCGCATCGGTCTGTATGCAGGATATGTCATATCCTGTATAGCTCGATATGGTGCGGTCTGCATATGATACTATGCCTGTGGTGACAGAGTTCTCAAAACCGTCCGCATTGCCTATCGTTATGACCGTATCGCCCTGTTCAAGGTCGTCTGCCGAGCCTATCACTGCGGGGGTGAGGTCGTCTGCATCTATCTTTATGACCGCAACATCGGTCCTGTTGTCAAAGGCTACCACCTTTGCCTTATATTTTGTGCCGTCTGAAAGGGTAACGCCAAGGCTGTCTATATCATCAACCACATGGGCATTTGTGATAATATAGCCGTCCTTTGAGAGTATAGTGCCCGATGCGGATGTGACAGGGGCAGGTGTTCCTTCTTTATATCCGTAAAGGGAAACGACCGACGGCAGGGCGTACTTGACAGCGCCCTGTATGGTGAACAGTCCCTTTTCCTCATCGGCATAATCGCTCTTGTCCTCGGCAGGGCGCTTGTCCATTTCAATGTTGACGGTCACGTTCTGTGAAACACTGCCCGATGATGACGGTTCAAATGCGCTTCCCACATTGTCCTTGGCCTTGACAGCGAGTATTATCATCACCACCGCCAGCAGCAATACAACGATCACTGCCATGACCACCATGACCACCGTGCTGGTGTTCTTTTTCTGCGCAGGCTCGGAGACGGATGGCATCAGCGGAGACGGCTCCTGATAGCCGTATGGGGGTATATTGTATCGGGGCGCATACCGAGGAGCACCCTGAACACTGTTGTATTGCGGGGGAGTGTTCTGTGTATTGTACTGTGGAGCAGAATACTGCGGCGAATTGTATCCGGGGGCGGAGTATGCCGCCTGCGGCGGGATATTCTGTGCACTGTATCCCTGATATGCACCGTTCGTGGCATTGTACCCGGGGTTCATACCCTGACCGCCGTAGTTTTGAGGCGCTTGTCCGTACATCTGACCGCCGGTGTTCTGAGCGGGATGTCCGTATGTGCTGTATGTATCCGTGCTGTATCCCGATGCAAAGGCTTTGTCCTCGGCAGTGCGGAAATCCTTTTCCGCAAATACAGAGTCATTTTCCTCGGCAGGTGTATCCGATGGTGTGTTGTTCATCGGCTGATAGGGCGGGATACTATTTGGAGCAGTGCTGTTTACGTCAGTGCTGCTGCCGGCAGTATCGTTTTCGGCGATGTTGCCCTCGGTACTGCTGAGACCGGTATTTTCGGTATCGGTGTTATTATCTGAGAATGCGCCGTCGGGCGTTTCTCTTAAAAGCTCGTCATTCATAGGGTATTCCTTTCGCAAAGATCATTCCACAGGCAGGGTGAACTCAAATTCCGTATACTCTCCCTCACTGCTTCGCACAAGTATGGTGCCGTCATGCAGTTTGATTATAGAGCGGACTATCGACAATCCCAGCCCCACTCCCGTGGTGTCTTTTCCTCTGGATTCGTCTGTCTTGTAAAATCTGTCAAAGACCTTGCTCATCTCGTTCTTTTTCAGTCCCTCTCCGCTGTTTCTTATTGCTATGCTGATACTGTTGTCATTCTCGGTGAAGGTATAGCTGATATACCCCTCCTCGTTGACAAACTTGACAGCGTTCTCGGTGAGGTTGTATATGACCTGCTGTATGAGGTCACTGTCGGCGGATATGAAATAGGCAGGCGCATCAAGCCCGATAACATCCACATACTTTGCGTTTATGCGCTTCTCAAAAAGAAGCACGGTCTTGACGGTCAGCTCTGTCAGGTTGAAACGCTGTTTTGTGAGCTTGATCTCGCCAGATTCGTATTTGGATATGTTGAGCATGGAGCGGACGAGCCTTGAAAGGCGGTGTATCTCGTCTGAAACGATGGTCAGATAGTATCTGTGCTCGCTTTCGGGGATAGTGCCGTCGAGTATGCCGTCAACAAAGCCGCCTATAGTGGTCATGGGCGTTTTCAGCTCATGGGACACATTCGATACGAAGCTCTTTCTCTCGCTCTCGGTCTCTGACAGGGATTGCGCCATGTCGTTCAGTGTGCTGGCAAGAAAGCCCATTTCGCTGTGGTCACGCACATCAACCTTTTCGGTGAAGTCGCCGTCGCCGAATCGCTTTGCGGCGATGGTCATCGCACGGACGGGCTTTATGACCCTTCCGAGAGAAAATCTCAGCATCACCACTGCCAACAGAAGGCATATCGCTATGATAACAACGACATATAAAGCCATTTCAGCCAGCAGCGTGAAAACATACGGCGCAGGGTCCGAAACGATCACAAAGCACTTTCTGCCCTTTATGTCCGCAGGATATATCACATACGGCCGTGCTTCGTCGAATACTCCGTCAAGCGTGTCAAAGGCGTATCTGCCGTCTCTGCCCACAAGCTCGGTGGAATATTCGGTGAGCCTTACAGTATAAAAAGGTGACGCCTCGGAGCACGCCAAGACATCACCGTCATCGCCGAACAAGATAATATCTTTGTCAGACCAGGAAGCTCCGTTGCGAAACATATCATCAAGCTCATTCATATCGCCGGAGGAGCGTGCGGCGCAGGACGCCGCATAAACAGCGGCATTCCTTAGATGCATCTCCTCATTCTTCTGCATCATGCGGACATTGTGCGCACCAAGCACTGCCGCCATAAATATCAGCGACGCCGCCAGCACAGCGATACTCAGCTTGTAATAGTCCGAAACGATGCTGTTATGCATTTTCTTCTTCAGCCTCGAACTTATAGCCAACGCCCCAGACGGTCTTGAGCGACCACTTGTCCGAAACGCCCTCCAGCTTTTCTCTCAGACGCTTGATATGAACGTCTATGGTACGGGAATCACCGTAGTATTCAAAGCCCCATACCTCGTCAAGAAGCTGGTCTCTTGTATAAACTCTGTTGGGATTGGAGGCGAGGTAGAACAGAAGCTCCAGCTCCTTGGGAGGAGTATCCATTACCTTGCCGTCAACTCTCAGCTCGTAACGTGTCATATTGACAACGAGCTTGTCATACTTGACTTCCTTGATTTCGGGCTCGGAGGAGGACTGGCCTATCCTTCTTGAAACAGCCTTTATTCTTGCTATGACTTCCTTTGTGTCAAAGGGCTTTACAACATAGTCATCAGCGCCGAGCTCAAGACCCAGCACCTTGTCGAATGTCTCGCTCTTGGCGGTTATCATGATTATGGGCACATTGGACTTCTTGCGGATCTCTCTGCATACCTGCCAGCCGTCAAGACCGGGGAGCATGATATCGAGAAGCACGATATCGGGATGGAGAGTATTGAACTTTATGACAGCCTCATCACCGTCATGTGAGACCATGACGCTGTAACCGTCCTTTTCCAGATATAGCTTGAGCAGTTCGCAGATATTATTATCATCATCAACAACGAGTACCTTACCCAATGACATAAATATTCCTCCTGTGGTGTGTATTTTTAAAAAGCACCGTCCGAAGCTGACCCCGCAGCCGGCACTGACAGCCCTCTTCTTTTTACATATAATATATTATATAATATATGGCGCTGTTGTATATAAAAATTTATAAGATATATTATGTATGAATTGTAAATTTAACAAATTAACACTCATAAATTTAATGATAGATAAAATAATATTCATTTTTAGGAGTGCCATGACCGCTTATCTATCATTCTTTTTAACAAAATATTCTATTCCTGCGCTCATATCGTCATTTCCGTCACGCAAAACGGCGGGGACCTGCCCCGCCGTACATACGATATGATCCGTCACATATGACATACCTCGGGTTTTTCCTCCTTGGGTATGAGCGGTGTTTTCTGACCGCCGGCAAACATCTGCTCCATGGTATGCCAGCCCAGCACGGCGCATTTCACCCTTGCGGGCATATGGGATATGTCACGGAGTACAGAGGCTTCTTCAAGCTCCTCTATCTCCTCTTCGGAGGCTGTGCCCTTTATCATCCTCACAAATATATCCGCAAGCCGCAGTGCTTCATCTTTGGGCTTGCCGATCACAAGGTCGAGCATCATGTCCGCAGATGCCTGTGAGATAGCGCATCCGTCGCCTGTGTATGCTCCGTCGGTGATAATACCGTCGGCAACTTTCAGGCTTAGCACGATATCATCGCCGCAGGAGGGGTTCACACCCTCAAGAGAAAGGTCGGCGTCCGCCAGCTCATGCTTGTGATAAGGGTTCATGTTGTGCTCTGTGAGTATCTCATTGTAAAATGTGTTATTCTGCATATCCCATTTTTCTCCTGAGTCCCGACAGGCTCTCCGTGAAGCGGAGTATGTCGCTGTCGTTATTGTAGAATGCTATGCTCGCTCTTGCGGTCGACATGGTGCGCAGGAATTTCAGCAGAGGCTGGGCACAGTGATGCCCTGCCCTGACATACACACCGTCGCTGTCCATTATAGCCGCAATGTCATGCGGATGAACGCCGTCAACGGTAAAGGTGATTATCCCGTGATGCTCCTTCGGGTCATCTGAACCGATGATATGCACATAGGGCATCTTCTTCATCTCATTCATCGCAAGGGCTGTGAGATAGTTCTCACGTTCCTCTATCTTCTCAAAGCCTATGCTGTTTATATAGTCTATTGCCGCATGAAGACCTATCGCACCGCCGTCATTGACAGTACCTGCCTCGAATTTGTGCGGTACTTCCGCATATGTCGCACCGCAGAGCGTGACATATTCTATCATCTCACCGCCGTACAGGAACGGCGGCATATCCTCAAGTATCTCTCTTTTGCCGTAAAGCACACCGATGCCCATGGGAGCGAGCATCTTGTGACCCGAGAACGCAAAGAAATCCACATCGAGGTCTTTTACATCAACGGGAATATGCGGTGCGCTCTGCGCACCGTCACACACAAACACAGCGCCTGCGGCGTGTGCTTCTCTTGCAAATGCCTTTATATCGTTCTCTCTGCCTATAACGTTGGATATCTGAGCCATGGCAACGATCTTTGTCTTGTTTGTCAGCTGTGCCCTGAAAGACTCTGTGTTGTACGAACCGTCCCTGTCACACTCTATATACCTTATCACAGCGCCTGTGAGCCTTGCCGCATTCTGCCACGGGAGCATATTGCTGTGATGCTCCGATATGGCGACAAGTATCTCATCGCCCTCTTTCAGATGGCTCGCCGCATATGAATATGACACGAGATTAAGGCTCTCGGTGGCATTCCTTGTGAATATGATCTCACCCGAATCCGCACCGATGAAATCCCCTGCCGCCTTCCTTGCGGCCTCATATCTGTCCGTGGCGTCAACGCTCAGCTTGTAGAGCCCTCTGAGCGGATTGGCGTTTGAGCGCCTGTAATAGTCCTCGACGGCGGCAAGCACAGAAGAAGGCTTCTGTGACGTAGCCGAATTGTCAAGATACGCAAAATCACCCTCGGCGATCAGCGGGAAGTCCTTTCTTATCCGCTCATCTTCCGCACGTCTTTCGGCAGCAGTCATACAAAAGCCTCCATTAGCTGTATCGGGTCTGTTCTGTGCAGTATCCCGTTTATTCCGTTTCTTCGCCCGGGTGGAGATATTCCGCTATCTCCCTGCGGGTCTGTTCATCGTGTATCTTTGCGGCGGCGGCATCGAGCCGTGCCTTTTCCATAATATCATAGATCTGGTTTTTGTCAAGACCCCTTGACATCATATATGTCATGATCTCCTCGGAGGGCCTTCCGAGAGTTGCACCGTGAACGCCCTCAACGCTTTCCTCTGTGCAGAGTATGAGGGGGACTGTGCGGTTGACAACATTGTCGCTCATCATCAGCACATCTTCTGTTTCACTGCCCACCGAATCCGTTGAGCCGGTCTTGAAGTCTATGGTAGCCTTTGTGAGCTTCTTTGCCTCGTCCTTCAGAACGCCGTTTACCCTTATCTGCGCATCTGTGCGCTTTCCTCTCTGGAATGCGGCGATGTTGCTGTCAAGCGCTTCCTTGCCCTTTACGAGATAAGCCATCTCTATATCGAGGGAACTTTCTCTGCCTGCAAGGTTCGAGCGTGAGCCGAAATAAGTGCTTCCGCCTGCGAGTATCACCTCTACAAGCTCAAATCTGCCGTTCTCGGCGTTGAACGTGCCTATATCATTGTAGAAGACGACGTTCTTTGCCAGCTTCTGTACCTGATCGAGCTTGACGCTGGCGTTCTTACCTATGATTAACCTTGTCTGAAAGCCGCATACGGCATTTCCGTCAGAGCAAACGTCCTCGGATATGAACTTCTCGGTCACTACCGCATCCACACCGTCGGGGATCGTTATCTCAACGGCGGACAGCTTGCTGTCGCCGTCCTTATATATATTTTCTATAACGAGAGGCTCGTCTGCCGACGCGGTAAGTCTCAGCACGGGTACATCAGCTTCCTTTATGAGCCTGTCCATATCGGGACCGAGACCCGTTACGATCTTGTCGGCGAAAAGCGCCTTCTCTATCTCAGCGTTGCTGTTTGCGGCAATATCAGAGCCCTGTGCCGCAGTGTCGTCCGATACCGTCCAGCCCGAGGGGACATCCGCAGTTATACGGCTTGCCGAAACAGGCAGATCGGAGGACTCAACACCGTTCATTTTAAGCCACTTCCATGTGATGCACGGAAGGTGGTTGACATACATTTTTTCCATATCTGACCTCCGTACTCTATCAGCCGATAGCACCTATCATCTCAAGCCTTATGAGATTATTCATCTCAACCGCATATTCAAGCGGCAGTTCCTTGGAAACACTGTCTGCAAAGCCGCTTACTATGAGCGCCTTTGCTTCGTCTTCGGAAAGACCTCTTGACATGAGATAGAATACAGTTTCGTCGGATATGCGTCCTATCTTTGCCTCATGACCCACGTCGCACTCGGATGTGCGTATGTCCATAGCAGGGATAGTGTCTGAGCGTGACTCGGAATCGAGCATCAGGGATGTGCAGGAAACTGCGCACTTGCTTCCCTTTGCGTTGGGAGCGACATATACGGAGCTTCTGAATGTGTTCACTCCGCCGCCCTTTGAAATGGAGCGTGTATTCACATACGATGATGTGTTGGGCGCTCTGTGGGCTACCTTGCAGCCCGTGTCAAGGTTCTGGTCGGTGTTTGCAAAGGCTATGCCCGTGAAGTCCGAGCGTGCGCCCTCTCCCACAAGGTCACTGGTGGGATAGAGGTAGGATATGTGCGAGCCGAAGGAGCCGGATATCCATTCGATAGAGCCGCCCTCCTCAACTCTTGCAACCTTTGTGTTGAGGTTGTACATATTTTTTGACCAGTTCTCAATGGTGGAATAGCGGCAGCGTGCGCCCTTCTTCACATATATCTCCACCGCACCTGCGTGCAGATTGGCAACGTTGTACTTGGGAGCGGAGCAGCCCTCGATGAAGTGCAGGTCTGCACCCTCGTCAACGATGATGAGCGTGTGCTCGAACTGTCCTGCGCCCGGTGCATTGAGCCTGAAGTATGACTGCAGGGGGATGGCTACCTTAACGCCCTTGGGAACATATACGAATGAACCGCCGGACCATACCGCACCGTGGAGCGCAGCGAACTTGTGCATCGTGGGTGGGATGAGCTTCATGAAGTGCTCACGCACCATGTCGCCGTATTCGCCCTTGACGGCACTTTCAAAATCGGTGTATATGACACCCTGTTCCTCAACGTCCTTTCTGACGTTGTGGTAAACAAGCTCGGAATCGTACTGAGCGCCCACGCCCGCAAGGGACTTGACCTCAGCCTGAGGGATGCCCAGCTTCTCAAATGTGTCCTTTATCTCATCGGGTACGTCCTTCCAGTCGGTCTTCATATCCGTGTTGGGGCGTACATATGTAACTATCTCGTCCATGTTGAGGCCGCTTATATCGGGACCCCAGTCGGGAACGGGTATCTCATTGTAGAGCTTGAGAGACTTCAGCCTGAACTCACGCACCCATTCGGGATCTCCCTTTTCCTCGGAGAGCTTGAGCACTATCTCCTCGGTAAGACCGTTCTCTATGCGGTATGCGTCCTTGTCCTCATTGCGGAAGTCATACATACTCCTGTCAATGTCTGCGACCTGTGTTTTTTCCTTCATGAGCCGCTCCTTACTTCACGAACTGCTCAAAGCCGTTCTCATTGATGTTGTCAACAAGCTCTCTGCCGCCCTCGCAGGCATTCTTGCCGTCCACGATGACGTGTACCCTGTCAACATCGAGCGCTTCAAGTATCTTCGTGCTGTGGGTGATTATGAGAAGAGCACCGCCGACATCCTTCTTGTATGCCTCTATACCTGCGGACACAGTGCGCACTGCGTCAACGTCGAGACCTGAGTCGGTCTCGTCAAGTATGGCAAGAGAGGGGCGGAGCATGAGGAGCTGGAGTATCTCAGCCTTTTTCTTCTCACCGCCGGAGAAGCCTACGTTAAGGTCTCTCTCCGCATAGGAAGGATCCATGTCAAGAGCCTCCATTGCTTTGGCGAGCTTCTTTTTGAAGTCCCAGAGACGTATCCTCTCGCCCGTTACCTGCTCAAGAGCGTTTCTGATGAACGACGAGAGCGTTACGCCGGGCACTTCGACAGGGTTCTGGAAGGACAGGAATATGCCCTTCTTGGCGATCTTATCCGTCGACTCCTCGGTGATGTCCTCACCGTCAAAGCTTACCGTTCCGTCTGTCTTTTCGTATTCGGGGCTGCCCATTATCGCAAAACCTAGGGTGGACTTACCCGCACCGTTTGGACCCATGATAACGTGGGTCTCTCCTGCTCCGACCGAAAGGTCGATGCCGTGCAGGATCTCCTTGTCCTCCACGCTGACTTTCAGTCCCTTTATTTCAAGCAAAGCCATAAAAAAACCTCCATTATCCGCATATAGCGGAACTGTGCAGTTATTCTGCACTATAATTATACACCATTTGAGTGCATATTACAATTAGCAAATGATAACGATTATTATTTTTGCAGACCGTCGTAATTGGTAATTACAAACAATTGATTTATGCAATATGCACAATTGTCGTATGATTATTTGCGCATATGTACAACCGTGATATTTATTGCCGCAAGTCCGCTGTATTCATATCTCGCTGAAATTTCCGAGAAAGCGGAAATAGCTCAGTGATGAGCCGAGATCGTCAAGGAGCGTGACCACCTTGCGGTTTGTGTACGAGCCCTCAAAATCAAGGAAGAACTGTACGTCAAAATCCTTCCCCGCCACGGGCATACTTACGATCTTTGTGAGGTTGAGACCGTTCACGGCGAATTTGGTCAGTGTCCTGTAAAGTCCGCCGGGGGTGTGGGGCGCTGTGAACGACACCGCTATGGTGTCAGCGCCGTCGGGGGACGCAAATTCCTTTGAGAAGCAGATAAATCTTGTGAAATTGGGGTAGGCGTTGGCTACCTTTTCATCTATGATCTCAAGCCCCAGTCGCTGTGCACAGTCCGTTGAGCATATGCAGGCTATGTCCTCGGTGGAGTTTTTCACCATTTCTGCGGCAAGGGCGGTGTTGGCATAGTCCATGGGGGTGAGCCCATGCGCCTTTATGTAGTCTGAGCACTGGGCGAGGGCTTCCTTTTTGGAAAACACCTTTGTGACCGCATCTCTGTCCGTGCCGGGCTTTGCGGCAAGACAATGGGTTATCTCCACACGGATGACGCTGTTTATATACAGCTCGTTCTTTGCCAGCAGGGAATAAGTCTCCTCTATCGTGCCGACGGTGGAATTCTCAAGGGGCAGTATGCCGAAATCGGCACGTCCGCTCTCAACAAGACCCACCACGTCCGAGAAGCTCGTCATGAAGCGTATGGGCTTATCCTTGCCGAACTGCTTTATGCACGCTGCTTCGGAATAAGCTCCCGATGTGCCCTGGCACGCTATCACCTCTGCCCTGCCCGGTTCAAATGCCTTGGGCACCTGATAGCGCTTGCCCCTTGTCAGCTCCTCCGCCTGAAGACACTTGCTTATGTCCATAAGGCTCGAGAACAGCACCGCTGAGGCGTCTGACAGCCAATAGGGAGAGTTGATCCTGACATTGTTTATTATTTCTTTTTCTCTGCCCTCCTGATATACGGGCAGACCGTTTTCGCTTTTGTATACTGCGATGTCCCTGCATATCTCCATCCTCTTTTCAAAGAGGGCGAGCATCTGCATATCTATATCGTTTATCTCACTGCGCAGAGCGCTCAGATCAAGCTCCATACTATCTCCTTCATGTCAGGACAGGTCTGCAAGCTCTATGTATGTGCCTGCATTGTCCGCTATGTAGTCCTTTCTGCCCTGTAAGTCGTCACCCAGCAGCAGGTCAAACATCTTTGATGTTTCCTCTGCCTCGGAGGGCATCACTTTTATGAGCCGCCTTGTATCCGGGTTCATCGTCGTGAGGGACATCATTTCGGGGTCGTTCTCACCGAGACCCTTAGAACGGTCTATCTTGCATTTCTGACCGTCTATCTTTGCAAGTATCTCTGCCTTTTCCTTCTCGGTGTAGGCAAAATAGGTCATATCCTTGGTGGTTATCTCAAACAGCGGTGACTCCGCTATATAAACGTATCCCTGCTCGATGAGGGTGGGTGTGAGACGGTAGAGCATGGTCAGCACCAGCGTGCGTATCTGATATCCGTCAACATCCGCATCGGTACATATTATGACCTTGTTCCAGCGGAAGTTGTCGAGAGAGAATGTCGCCAGCTCCTTGTTTGCCTTGCTTTTTACCTCAACACCGCATCCCAGCACCTTTAAGAGGTCTGTGATTATGTCGCTCTTGAATATTCTCTCATAGTCTGCTTTGAGACAGTTGAGTATCTTGCCCCTTATGGGTATGATAGCCTGAAACTCCGCATTCCGTGCGGTCTTGCATGAGCCGAGAGCCGAGTCGCCCTCAACTATGTATATCTCACGTCTGCTCCTGTCCCTTGTGCGGCAGTCAACGAATTTTTCCACCATATTCGCAAGGTCTATCTGCTTTGTGAGGGTGTTCTTGGTGTTCTGCCTTATCCTCTCCGCTGATTCACGGCTCTTTTTGTTTATGAGTATCTGATCGCATATCTTCTGTGCGTCGGCAGGGTTCTCTATGAAATAGACCTCAAGCTGATGCTTCAGGAAATCCGTCATGTTTTCCTGAATGGACTTGTTGTTTATGGCTTTCTTGGTCTGGTTCTCATATGATGTGAATGATGAGAAGGTCGCGGATATGAGCACGAGGCTGTCCAGCACATCGGCAACGGTGACGCTCTTCTCGTTTTTCTGATACTTGTTGTTTGATTTGAGATATCCGTCTATTACGGAGCGGAATGCGGACTGTACCGCCTTCTGCGGCGAGCCGTCGTGGGTAAGCTCACTGGAATTGTGATAGTATTCCTGGAATGCTTCCTTGTTCGTGAATGAGAACGCAACGGACAGCTTCATCTTGTATTCGGGGCGGTCATCGGCATCCCTGCCCATTCTCTCGGTGGAGCAGGTGTATATGTCGGTTATCCTGTCCTCCCCCACAAGCTCGCTGAGATAGTCCTGTATTCCGTTCTCGTAATAGAACTCGGTCTCATCGAACTTGCCTGCCGATGTCTCACAGCGGAACACAAAGGTTATCTTGGGATTCACCACCGCCTGCTTCTTGAGGGTCTCCTCAAAATACTCACGGGGGATGTCAATATCCGTGAATACTTCTGTATCAGGCTTCCAGCGTTGTATCGTGCCTGTGCGCCTGCCCTTGTAGGGTTCTTTTTTCAGACCGCCGACGTTTTTGCCCTTCTCAAAGTGAAGTTCGTATTTGAAGCCGTCACGGTATACCGTGACATCCATATATTCCGATGCGTACTGTGTGGCGCACGCACCGAGACCGTTCAGACCGAGGGAGAATTCATAGTCGCTGTTGTCGTATTTGCCGCCTGCGTACATCTCGCAGTAGACCAGCTCCCAGTTATACCTCTGCTCGGTATTGTTGAAGTCAACAGGGCATCCTCTGCCGAAGTCCTCCACCTCGACGGAATGATCGAGAAAGCGGGTGACTATTATCTTGTCACCGTTGCCGTCTCTGGCTTCATCTATCGAGTTTGAGACTATCTCAAATACAGAGTGCTTGCAGCCCTCCAGGTCGTCCGACCCGAATATTACCGCAGGGCGCTTTCTTACTCTTTCTTCGCCCTTGAGCAGAACTATGCTCTCATCGTTATAGCTGTTCTTTTTTCTTGGCATACTTCTCCCTTTCTTTCACAAACAAAAAACCAAATTACATTATACAACATACATACCGAAAAGTCAATCTTTTTTTCATCCGCATTACAGCGTCCGTTACTGACATCATAAACTGTTACCGCATTGACACTGATTTGTAGTTGATTTTTACATCACTTTGCGCTACAATGTAAATTGAATGAATATGTCCCCAAAAAGGAGAGTGTATATGGACAAGGTCATGAAAGTCCTGAACAACAGGTGGTTTCAGGCGTTCGTCAGCCTGCTCGGCATTGCATACACCGCCATGCTGCTGTATTTTGACTACATCGTATTTTTCTATAACATAGAGTATACTGACAGAAAGACATTTGCCATACTCGCATCCGTATTCTCGGTGCTTGTCTGCCTGCTGGATCTCTATACGAGACATTCGCCCATAACGTGCATACTGGCTATGATAAATATGCCCGCATTCCTGCCGCTGCTGCTGCTCGACTGGGGCAACTGGCCGCTTCTCGTCCCTGCTTTCATAGTGACGCTGTTCGGCTTTTTCTGTTGCCATATGAACGAAACGGCAAAGACGATTTTCGGCACTATATTCCTGCTTCTGTATATCCTCGGCGGAATAGCTTTCTTCCTTGTGATGAAGGTGTTCAGGGTCAATACCGTTGACACGCTCATAGAGCAGGGCGTATCCCCCTCGGGAGCTTTCAGGTACTATGTTCTCGACGTTCAGAACAAGTCCACGGGCAAGAAGTGCGTATATATCCAGCCAAACACACTTGATGAGGATAAGGGCTTCATAAAGCTCAACACCACTATCAAGAAGCTGGTGAAGCAGCAGAGCAATCCCGTGGAGTTTGACTGCGAGTGGAGCGGCACCAAGATGATAATAAACGGCGAGGAGTATTTTGACGAGCTGAGATATATCTCCGAACAGAACGGTCAGGCAGTCTATGACATAGCCGACAGGGGCTGGAACTACACCTTCTTCTCAATAGATTACCCGATATTCACCACTATCGAGAACATCAAGGGCAAGCTGGACAAACTATACGACAAGAGGGAGGAGACTACCGTATCAGAGACCGTATCCGACGACAGCTCCGACAAGTCGGATGAGCCTGCCGATGACAGCCCGGAGGAGTAATTATCTCTTTTACACAAAAAAGATGCTGAAATTTTGTATTTAAATTCTGTCGGCACGCTTGACAAATTTGTAAAATAATTGTATAATATATGAGTTATATCATTTCGCTCCGATACAGATATATGGTGCGGATGCTATGATACGGGCAGTGCCCGTCGCTTTTGGAGAGACACGGATGTGTCTTTTCGGGGTAGAATCCTCTGCTCTTTATAAGCAGCAAAGGGAGGGAACAGTAATGGCAGAAGTTCGTGTTAGAAACAACGAATCTTTGGATGCGGCTCTCAAGCGCTTCAAGAGAGATTGCGCAAGAGACGGCGTTATCGCTGAGGTCCGCAAGAGAGAGCACTATGAGAAGCCTTCGGTTAAGCGCAAGAAGAAGTCTGAGGCTGCTCGTAAGCGCAAGTATTGATAAACTTTTATCGGGTTGTCGCATGACAGCCCGATATTTGTATATGTATGAAAGGATGAAGAGTATGAAGATATTTCCAACGATACTGCTTGTCGTTTCCCTGATGCTGTCGGGATGCACTCCCACGGGCAGCACTGCACCCGACACACATACCGGGGCTCAGACTGAAGCTGAGACAAAGGCGATCTCGGAGTTGAAGCCCCTCGGCAGGACATACGAGGAGAACGGCACTCTCTGGCTCGGCTTTTCGGGGAGCGGTGCGGAATTCACATTCAAGGGAAAGAAACTGTCGGTCACCATCGCAGGCGACTCTACCGCCGAGGGCGGAGATGAGAACTCACAGGCAAGGATAGCCATATTCGTGAACGGTGAAAGACAGACCGACGATATGATAAACGAGAGCGAGAAGGTCTATCAGGTCATAGATGAAAGCACAGAGCAGACTGCGGATATACGCATCGTGAAGCTGTCGGAATCGGCAAATTCACTGTGCGGAATAAAGTCAGTGGACTGTGACGGAACAATATCCCCTGCCCTGGAAAGAGCTATGAAGATAGAATTCATAGGCGACTCCATTACCTGCGGCTACGGTGTTGATGATGAGGTCAAGGAGCATCATTTCTCAACAAAGACTGAGGACTGCACAAAGGCATATGCCGTAAAGACCGCGGAAAAGCTGGATGCGGATTACAGCCTTGTATCCCTCAGCGGTCACGGCATCATATCGGGATACAGCGACGGCAAGGTTCAGCAGAAAAATCAGGTCATGTCCAGATACTATGACAAGTTCGGATTTTCCTACGGCACTTTTGGGAACAGTCAGAAGGCGTTCTCAGTGCCCTGGGATCACAGCTCCTTTGAGCCCGATGTCATTGTGATAAACCTCGGCACTAACGATGCGAGCTGGTGCAAGCAGGAGGAGGACAGGCTGGACAGCTTCACCGAAAAGTACAGGGAGTTTCTTGCTCATCTGCGTGAGGTGCATCCCGATGCGAAGATAGTGTGTACTCTCGGCATAATGGGGGAAGACCTCTATCCGTGGATAGAGCTGGCAGTACAGCAATACACCGAAGAAACGGGCGACAAGAACGTTTATACCATGAAGTTTGACCAGCAGGATATGAACGACGGGATCGCCGCAGACTGGCATCCGTCCGAAAAGACGCATGAAAAGGCGGCTGAGAAGCTGGCAGGCTTTATAAAAGAGATAAGCTGATCCCGTCAATGAGGATACACAGCCCCATACACCGGGCTGTACGGTAAGGCATGAAATGCCCCGGCGATCGCATACCTCTGCGGTGTGCGGTCGTCGGGGCAAGGTTGTCCGTACTGATAGTCCGGCTATTATCGGGCTTTACGGAATGTCGTTATCAATAATGTTCGCTCATATAGATATTCGCTCTTGACTGTATTATAGATACTGTGTCGTCAAGAGACTTACTGCCGGCATAGTAGCCCGAAATCTCATCCTTGAGTATGGTCATAAGCTCGTCGTTTGTCTTTTCAAGGGTGGTGGTGCTTTTTAATACCGTTAATGCTTTGTCAAGCTCCTCTTGTGTCAAGGGCGGGATCTTAACCTCTTCTGAGCCGATGTAGGCTGTATTGTTCTCGGGGACTTTTTCGCCGTCAGAATTGTAGTAGTATTTCTCATCCAGTGCATGAGATACGAGCAGGTCGAACTTGTCTTTCAGGATGGGCATACCGCTTTTTGCCCTGAACACTGTGTCATCAACATTCACATATTCGCCGTTGTTGTTGTAGTAGCCCTGCTTCTCCTCCTGCACCGTGTCATTGAGGCAGCACTTGATGAATTCCCAGGCGCCTTCCTTGTGCTGTGATGCATCGGAAATGCTTATGCGTGTAGATGGGTTTATAAGGGCTGTCGATACAGGTCTGTCAGTGGGGAAATTGGTGAACTCATAATCCTTGCCGTACTCGGCCCTGTTGTAGTCGTAATTTGTTAAATCGCTGAGATAAATGCTTTTCAGGAGCATCTTGTCATTGATGAAGTCCATCTGATGATCTGCGTAGTATGTGGGGTTCTCCTCAAAGATCTTATCATAGTCGATCGTTTCGGGGAGCTGCTTTGAGTATTCGATGATAGACTTGAAAGCATCATTGTCGAAATCGCAGGATCCCTTGTCATAGTCTATGAAATCTGAATACATAATGGCAGAGAGCACAAATTCCTCTCTTGTCATCTCATTTGATATCGAAGCACCGTCGCCCATAGCGGTCAGCTCTGATTTTGCGTCTGTGAGAGTGAGCTTGCCGTCTTTAAGGTGAGAGGGCTTTGCCACGTAGGAGCTCACCGCAAAGGACGGGGCTATGGAATAGAGCTTGCCGTCTGTCTCAAGGGCGGTGAGCACATTGCCCATGAATGAATCACGGGTAAGCTCTGTATCGCTGTCTATCATGGAGTAGAGGTCTGTGAAAAGTCCCTTTGATGCATAACTCTCATAGGGCATGGAGCTGTCTATGAGGAGCATATCTGGCACCTTGCCGGTCAGCAGTTCATTGTTGAATGCAGTCTGTGCGGCTGAATAGTCGGATGTGTCGTTTGTTTCGGAATAGCTGTTCACCACTATCGTGTAGTTCTCATTGGTCTTGTTGAAGTCTGCTATAAGGGAGCGCATGGACCAGTCTGCCGAAAAACAGCCGAGGGTTATGACTGTCTTTTCCTTTATCTCCGATGCATCTACGGGGTACACCTTTATGAGCGGGGATCCGTCTCCGTAGGAGCTGATGTAGAATGAGCCGTCATCCGCAGAGTATATCCCGTTCATCTCGGAGTTGTCCACGCCGAGGGAGAGAAGGTTCAGTACATTTTCTACGGTAAGGTCGGGCTTTACACCTATTATTCCCGTGTCGCTCCTTGCATAGAACAGATAGTCGCCGCCGCCGTTGAATGCGCTGTAAGAGCTGCTTATGCCCGATATGTCATAGGTCTTGCCTTTGGCCTTTGCCGCTGTGTCTATCTCACAGAGAGTCATGGTCGATGTTTCAGCCGTATAGGAGGAGAATGAATAAGCGACCTTGCCTGAATTTGTGACGAGCAGGCTGTTTATCCAGACGTTGTCTCCGCCGGGCTCGGTAAGATCAAAGAGCTTTGTGCCGTTCTTGTCGAGCACCGTGATCTTGTTTGAACAGAGGAGATATATATTGCCCTCACTGTCGCCGGCCCATGAATTCACATACTCTTCGCCGCCGATCACAGAGGACATATCAACGGAATTTACCTCATTGCCCGACACATCGTATGTCTTCAGGAAAGTGGTGGATGTCTGGTCATAGGTATCGGGGTCATAAACAGTCTTTGAGACAAGGCAGGTCACATTGCCGCTGTCATCCACCGCAATGCCGCCGTTAACGGTGCCGAAGCTGTTTTCCTCGCTGCTTGAACGGATAACGGGTATATTAGCCTTTACCGTGCCGGTCTCATCAAATATGATTATCTCAGTGGTCTGTTCATAGCTGTACTCCTCGCCGTTCTTAGTGGAGGTGTAGCCGTAGGACAGACCGTAGAGCAGACCGTTCTTGAATACCACGGCGTTTTCAAATGACTTTTGGTCCGGTACCGGAATGTTCTCGGTCTTATATGCCAGCATTTTCTTTATCTCGCTTTCAGACAAGGTCTGACCTGTCTGGGGCTTCTGGCTCGCTCCGTCGCCGTTCTTGCTGTTACAGCCTGTGAGTATCATTGATGATGCCACAGCGGCCGCAGTCAGCATACACAGGGTTCGTCTGGTGTTTTTCTTCATATTGTTGGTTCCTTTCTTGCAGAATACATAACGGTTTTCTGTTACGATATAGTTTAGCATATATCTTTTCTTTTTTCAACCTAATATCCATATTGTAATCATTGTAACCGATATTTTCGGCTGTATGTACAGAATCACGCCCAAAAACCACATCCTCTCTTGACAAACAGGTTCTTTTGTGTTATCATCTATCTTGTGTTTAAAACTTGATACGCCCCGCACAGGGATCGGTACAGACCCGTGACGGGCATTATGATATAAGGAGAATGGATATGAGCACCGAAAAAATACCTTATAAGATCTATCTTTCAGAGGACGAACTGCCCAAGCAGTGGTACAACGTCCGTGCTGATATGAAAAAGAAGCCCGCTCCTCTGCTCAACCCCGCAACAGGCAGGCCTGTCACCGCCGATGAGCTTAAAGCCGTATTCTGCGACGAGCTGGTAAAGCAGGAGCTTGACGAGACAAATGCCTATATAGGCATACCCGATGAGATACTTTCATTCTATAAGATGTACAGACCTGCTCCGCTGGTAAGAGCATACTGCCTTGAAAAGGCTCTCGAGACCCCGGCAAAGATATACTACAAGTTTGAGGGCAACAACACCAGCGGCAGCCATAAGCTCAATTCCGCCATCGCTCAGGCATACTACGCAAAGAAGCAGGGGCTGAAGGGTGTTACCACCGAGACAGGCGCAGGTCAGTGGGGCACGGCGCTCTCTATGGCTTGCTCATACTTCGGTCTTGACTGCAACGTGTATATGGTCAAGGTATCATATGAGCAGAAGCCTTTCCGCAGAGAGGTAATGCGCACATACGGCGCAAGCGTGACTCCCTCTCCATCCAACACCACACAGGTCGGCAGGAAGATACTTGAGGAATTCCCCGACACCAACGGAAGCCTGGGTTGTGCTATCTCCGAGGCGGTCGAAGCGGCTACTTCAAAAGAGGGCTACCGCTATGTTCTCGGAAGCGTTCTTTCACAGGTGCTCCTGCACCAGACCGTCATCGGTCTTGAATGCAAGACTGCTATGGATAAATACGGCATAAAGCCCGATATGATAATCGGCTGTGCGGGCGGCGGCTCAAATCTGGGCGGCCTCATCGCACCTTTCATGGGCGAGAAGCTCAGAGGCGAGGCTGATTACAGATTTATCGCAGTTGAGCCCGCATCCTGCCCCAGTCTTACAAGAGGTGTGTATGCATACGACTTCTGCGACACGGGCAAGGTCTGCCCCCTCCAGAAGATGTACACCCTGGGCAGCGGTTTCATGCCCTCACCCAGCCATGCAGGCGGTCTGCGCTATCACGGCATGAGCGCCATACTCTCCGAGCTTTACGATCAGGGTCTCATGGAGGCAAGGGCTGTTGAACAGACACAGGTATTCGAGGCAGCACAGCGTTTTGCGAGAGTTGAGGGTATACTCCCCGCTCCCGAGAGCAGCCATGCTATCAAGGTCGCGATCGACGAGGCACTCAGATGCAAGGAGACCGGCGAGGAGAAGACCATACTCTTCGGCCTCACCGGTACAGGCTATTTTGATATGTACGCATATGCCGCATACAATGACGGCAAGATGAGCGACTATATCCCCACCGATGAGGAGATTGCAAAGTCCACTGCAAAGCTCCCGAAGGTATGATCCGTAACGGACATACCCGTTTTTGTCTGAGTGTCGGGACGTGAAATTTTGCGCCATAGCATTTCTGATATCATTTCAGAGATGCTATGGCGTTTGTGTTAGGTTATCATACGAGAGCCTTAACTATGCTCTCCATTGAGAAGAAATCTGTCTGAGAAGATGTAGTTGCGGTGTAGGTGCGTCCGCCGGATGTCCATACAGCGTAGGAGTAACCCATTTCATCGCCGTAGAATGTAACATCTGTTCTGCCGATCTTCTCTGTTGTTACTGAGGTGTAGTCCGATGTATCCTTAACGATGCTGTTTATGGCTGATGTGCGTACTGTGAGCTCAATGCCCTGATCGTTGCGGCAGGTATAGGTGTCTGTGCCGCTGAAGGTCGTATGTACGGGAGTTGTGAAGCCGTTGATGCTGAATGTGGGAGCGGCGGTCACAACAGGTACGATGTAGTTATATCCGTTGGGGACTGTTATGGTCTCGGCGTAGGTGTTGCCCCATATGGCAGTGCGGATGATGGTCTGCTGTCTGACAGGTGCAAGACCCTGATCGTTGTACTGTGCAAGCTCGGGGTCATATGTGAACAGCCCTGTGCTGGGGTCGTAGATCATGTTTCTGCTGTCGTAGTAGGTGTCTGCCTTTACGGTAGCGGAAAGAGCGGTGACTGCGGCTGCAACGGCAGCGATTGCGGTGATGATAACTGACTTTTTCATAATGATTTCCTCCTGATTTCCCTTTGTGGGTGTTGTTTTTGTTTTCTGTCTCTTTAACCGAAGGAAAAATAAAAAAGTACAAGAGATACAAAAATTATTTTGAAAAATGCAGAGAAGTATTTTAAAGCCCGTAGTTAAGACGTATATCCGCAGTTGACAGTTCGTGGTCCGTATGCTATACTGTACAGACACGGAATGATTTTGCAAGATCAGAAGCAGAAGATCGGGGAGGCCGGCATGAAAGAAAAACTTCGTTGTTTACTGGATAACATGAAAAAATACAACTCGGGGATAATGTATCGGGAGTGCTTCGGATTTGACCCCGATACGGAGTATGATGTGCTTGTCATAGCTCCCGGATGGAAGCCCGCAAAGATAATAAGAGACCCTGCCTACAAGGTCACGGAATTGGCACAGCATTCATACTTTTCGGGCTATCTTGTGGAGAAGGACGGATTGAAGGCGGCATGGGCACAGACAGCCTCCGGCGGATGCAATGTGCTTGATCATGCCGTTATCTGCGCAGATATGAAATTCAGGAAGTGCGTATTCGTCGGAGCAGTGGGCGGACTTACGGACAGGTATGAGATCGGAGATATGTGTACCCCCGAGGTGTGCATCTCGGGGGTGTATGCAAATCATTATCTTGACGGCAGACTGACGGGATTTACGCCCTTTGAGAAGATATATCCCGACAGGGAGTTTACCGAAAAGGTCATACGCATCGCAGAGGAAAACGGACATACTCTCAGAAAGGCTAAGGTGTTCTGCACAGACTCTATTGCCATGGAGTATTCGCATCTTGATGAGATAAGGGCAACGGGGGCTGAACTTATAGAAATGGAAACGGGCACATTCTGTACACTGGCAGATCTTTTTGATGTGCCGTATGCGGCGCTGCTGGCGGTCTCCGATAATTCCGCAACGGGAGTGCCGCTGCTGGGCAGAGGAGACGACCTGGCGCAAAAATACATAAACACAAGGAGCGTTGTCATCCCCGAGATGATATTCCGTATAGCCGGTATGGAGGAATAAAACCGTTTACTTACGTTCAAAAGGCTGCAAAAGCTCGGATATACACGGCTCTGAAGTTTAGCGGCATCAGTGCATAAAATGGCTTCGATCCTTGCTTTTGTCCAATGCATTTTGTATCCTTGCTATACTGTAAATGACATATACTATACCTGTGAACGGCACAGCTAATACAATGAAGGGCAGGAATACATCTCCGACATATACAAAATACTGCTCTGAATGGTGTGTGAAAACATTTATCCCGTTGTATACAAACACCTCATATCGCAGTATATGCTCGGCTTCGGAGTACCAGCCCTTTTCATTCAGTTGATACTGCTCGTTTACAGATGTCCACGGCAGAAGTATGAACCCGATGTTCATAAGGGCGGCTTTGATATCATACAGGGTATTGCTTTCATAGACGCTTTTGCTCATAAATGCCCGCTGACAAAAGGGCAGATCCTCATAGGGCAGAACATCCTGCAATTCGGGGATAGGCTCATGCGGCTCCCATGTATAGTAGTGCTGAGGATCCTTTATCTCTATGTTTTTTGTGTCGATGCGTCCGAATGCCTGTATTCCGCCGACTATGGCGATGTTGAGTATCCTGTATAATAAATATACCGTCATCACGGTATGGATCAGACCGAGCTTTTTCATATCTGAAACCCCACTATCCCTGCCATGACAAGAAGCGAGCCGATGAGCCGCCTGCCGGACAGCTTGTCCTTTCGGGTCGCCATATCCACGATGAACACAGCCACAAGGCACATGGGCATTATAAACGAATAGTTGGTAAGGCTCTGTGCGGCTATGGCGTTGAGCCCCATCAGACCCACTGCATTCGGACATTTTATCCCTGCGGTGATGAGAAATCCCTTTGTGCCCTCGGGACTTCTCTTTGCGATAGAGAGCGGCTTTGCAGAGGGTATCATGACGGCGGCAAGTATTATGAGACCTGCCCACAGGGCTATTGAGGAGGATATGTGACCCTCGGATATCTTTACCGCAAAGCCGTAGAAAAAACTCTGGCTTATATAGAGTATCAACGGTATGAGGATAGTTCTGTAATTCACCTTCTGCCTGCCGTCGGCGGCTATGATAACGAGACCTGCCGCAGACAAGGCGATAAGTAACAGCTTTATCGGCTCAAACTGCTTTGCTCCCATGATGAGGTCGGCAAAATAGGATATGAACAGCGTGATGCCCATCCATGCCTTCAGCTCAAAGACCGACATCTCAGACAGTATCTTTGCACTCATGGCAAATTCCAGCCATTTTGCCAGAGCTATCATGAGAACGCATATCACAGATATGGGCGACAGAGTGAAGGTCCTGTCGATAAAGGGGAGGGGCAGGAACATCATCGGTGTCAGGAACAGCGCCGTAAAAGCCGCCATTATGAATGTAAGCTCCGACCCGTTGTATCTGCATTTGCTCACGGCATACTTGTCATTGAGCGATGTGAGCGTGAATATGGCTGTCACCAACAGCATGAGGGGCATAATATCACCTTTATCAAGGAAATACGATATGTAATATACATCACATATATTACATATCGTATGTTTTTGCTCCGAAAAACGGATCTTACTTTACAGCCGCTTTGAGTGCTTCGACCCTGTCGGTCTTTTCCCACGCCACGCCGAGATCCTCTCTGCCCATGTGACCGTATGCCGCCAACTTTCTGTACTGGGGCTTTCTCAGTTCCAGGTCACGGATGATGGCGGCAGGACGCAGGTCAAATACCTTCGTAACAGCCTCAGACAGCTTGTCGTCGCCGACCTTGCCTGTGCCGAATGTGTCCACCATGACAGATACGGGCTTTGCAACGCCTATCGCATAGGCTATCTGCACCTCGCACTTGTCTGCAAGGCCTGCCGCAACGATGTTCTTAGCCACATATCTTGCGGCGTAGGCGGCGCTTCTGTCCACCTTTGTGGGGTCCTTGCCGGAGAATGCTCCGCCGCCGTGACGGGAATATCCGCCGTAGGTGTCAACGATTATTTTTCTGCCCGTGAGACCGCTGTCGCCCTGAGGACCGCCGATAACGAACCTGCCTGTGGGATTCACGAATATCTTGGTGTCAACATAGAGCTCTGCGGGGATAATTGGCTCTATGACCTCTCTGATTATATCCTCCCTGAGTGCTTCAAGAGTTATTTCGGGAGCGTGCTGTGAGGAGACCACGACAGTATCTACCCTTATGGGCTTGCCATCCTCATACTCCACTGTCACCTGTGTCTTTCCGTCGGGACGGAGATAGGGGAGAGTGCCGGTCTTTCTTACATCGGCAAGCTTCTTTGCCATCTTGTGAGCCAGAGAAATCGGCAGGGGCATGAGCTCCGGTGTCTCATTGCACGCAAAGCCGAACATCATGCCCTGGTCGCCTGCACCCGTGTCAAGTTCATCATGAACGCCGTTTCTGTATTCAAGAGCTTCGTCAACGCCCATGGCGATGTCGGGGGACTGCTCGTCTATGGTAGTGATGACAGCACAGGTGTTGCCGTCAAAGCCGTACTTGGCCCTGTCATAGCCGATGTCGATGACCACCTGACGTGCTATCTTGGGGATGTCAACATAGCAGCTTGTGGTGATCTCACCCATGCATGATACCATGCCTGTGGTGGTGGTAGTCTCGCAGGCAACTCTGCCCATAGGGTCGTTTCTGAGTATCTCATCGAGGACCGCATCGGAGATCTGGTCGCAGATCTTGTCGGGATGTCCCTCTGTTACTGATTCAGATGTGAAAAGATATTTCATTGAATATCCTCCTTCCGCAAATGCGTCGTTTATTCTTTGCAAATGTATTATACAATAATATCATACAAATGTCAATAAATATCCGCAAATGTTTTGAGACAGGCGGGCGGTATAGTTTTTGGCTTTGACAGCATAAGGGTGCTGGCAACATAAGTATAAAAATTTTTCGGCCTGTCAAGAAACGATTATTGACAAACGATATTTTTTGTTGTAGTATGGATAGTAACGGGACGGTCAGCGCAGCATCGCAGACAGTGCAAGACTGAACAGAAGCAGATACGCACCGGCCTGTAATGCTGCAAAGACAGCGGCTGTAAGCACGTTTCTGACACCTTTGCCCATAACCCTGACAAATGCGAATATATCCAGCGCTAGCCCTGCCGCCAGAGGGAATATGATAAGATAGCGCCTGTCCTGTTCGTATATATCATATCTGAATATCGAATAGACATATATAAAGCTGATATGATAGACCAGACCGAAGAGAGTGCAGGCTATCAGCGGTATATCCGCCTTTGCAAGCACGGTGAAAAGCAGTACCAGCGGTATCGTGACGCACAGCGACAAAAATATCAGCATGATGTTGCTGCCGACAGCACCGTTTGCAAAAAGCGCATATGACAGCATCGGGTCCGCAAGAGTGAACACTGTCCACACAGCGGCGGCAGCGGCGCATATGACAGACAGTTTTATCTTGGTTTTAAGCTCTATTTTTTTAAACAACAGTTCCATAACATCTACTCCTTGAAAAGAGTATAACATTAAATCGGGCTGTTGTCAAATCATTACGGGAGAAATGCATATGATCACGCTTGACTGGAACAAATACACCGAGAAGGCAAGACAGACAGCCGCAGAGGGCATAGTAATGCTCGAGAACAACGGCGTCCTTCCCCTTGACCGTGAAAAGGAAACTGCGCTCTTCGGGCGTATGCAGCTGCATTACTACAAGAGCGGCACGGGCTCCGGCGGTCTTGTGAACGCTCCTGTGGTCACAGGCATACTTGACGGGCTTCTGGAGGCAGGAGCAGTCCTGAACAAAGAACTCCTTGATATATACAGGAAATGGGATGAGGAAAACCCCATAAAGCTCGCATCGGGCTGGGGCGGTGAGCCCTGGTCACAGGAGGAAATGCCCGTTGACAAGGCTCTTGCCGACAGGATAGCAAAGACGTCCGACACAGCCGTATGCATCATTGCAAGAACTGCCGGCGAGGAGCAGGAGAACAGCAAGACCCCCGGTTCATACTTTCTCACCGATGCTGAGGAAAGTATGCTCCGCACGGTAAGGGACAGCTTCAGGAAAATGGTCGTGCTTCTGAATACGGGCAATATCATAGATATGAGCTTTGTGAAGAAGTATTCCCCCGATGCTGTGCTGTATGTATGGCACGGCGGAATGACAGGCGGTCTCGGTGTGGCTGATGTACTGCTGGGTGTGTCTCCCTCGGGCAAGCTCCCCGACACTATCCCCGTGAAGATAGAGGACTGCCCCTCCGACAGCAATTTCGGCGATCCGAAGCAGGCTGTATATGCAGAGGATATATATGTGGGCTACCGCTATTTTGAGACTATGGCACAGGACAAGGTGCTGTATCCCTTCGGCTACGGTATGTCGTATACCACTTTCTCTGGCGGGCTCGAAGCGTTCTGCGTCGGTGATGACGGCTTTGACATAGCGGTGAGCGTCACCAATACGGGCAGTGTCAGCGGCAAGGAAGTAGTGCAGATATATGTATCCGCACCGCAGGGTAAGCTCGGCAAGCCTGCAAGAGTGCTGTGTGCCTTTGAGAAGACACCGGTGCTTGCCCCC
Source organism: Oscillospiraceae bacterium (assembly GCA_018110925.1). Taxonomy (GTDB): domain Bacteria; phylum Bacillota; class Clostridia; order Oscillospirales; family Ruminococcaceae; genus Huintestinicola. The sequence continues at coordinate 112,995 of JAGAZJ010000007.1, forward strand.
TCGGAAAAGACCGTGCTCAATTTCAGCGTGCCATTTGAAGCTTTCGCATCATACGATGACACGGGCAGGAGCGGCTATATGAGCGCATTCGTGCTTGAAAGCGGAACATATGTGGTGTATGCGGGCAGTGATGTCAGGTCTGCTGTAAAGGCGGCGGAGTTTGAGATAGAAAAGACCATATGCATAGAACAGCTTTCACAGGCGCTCGCGCCCGTCACACCCTTCAAGCGTCTCAAGGCTGACGGAAGCTATGAGGACACGCCTTTGCAGAGGACTACCGAGGAGGAGCACCGAAGGGCAGAGCTCTCCGCAGGTCTTGAGATAACGGGCGACAAGGGCTTGAAGCTGGCGGATGTATACGAAAAATGCACTATGGATGAGTTCATAGCTCAGCTCACCAAGGAGGAACTGTGCTCCCTTGCAAGGGGCGAGGGCATGGGAAGTCCCAAGGTCACGGCAGGTACAGCTTCCGCCTTCGGCGGTCTTACAAAGTCGCTTGCCGCCTACGGCATACCCGCAGGGTGCTGTTCGGACGGTCCGTCGGGCATACGCTTTGACTGCGGCACACAGGCGTGCAGCCTGCCCATTGGCACTCTCATCGCATCCACATTCAACAAGGAGCTGGTGACAGAGCTGTTCACATTTGTGGGCAATGAGCTTGCCTACAACAACATCGACTGCCTTCTCGGCCCCGGCATGAACATACACCGTCACCCTCTCAACGGCAGAAACTTTGAATATTTCTCGGAAGACCCGTATCTCACGGGATATATGGCGGCTGCTGAACTGAAAGGCCTGCACAGAGGCGGCGCAGAGGGCACCATAAAGCATTTCTGCGGCAATAATCAGGAACACGGCAGGCACACGATAGACTCCGTTGTGTCCGAGCGTGCCCTGCGCGAGATATATCTCAAGGGCTTTGAGACCGCCGTAAAGCACGGCGCAAGGTCTGTCATGACCACCTACGGCAAGGTGAACGGTCTTTACACCGCAGGCAGTTTTGACCTGTGCACAGTGATACTCCGTGACCAGTGGCACTTTGACGGCTTTGTCATGACCGACTGGTGGGCAAACATAAACCGCAGGGGCGGAGAAGCCACCGGCGGCTGGGATCTTGCCTCAATGTCAAGGGCACACAATGACGTGTATATGTGTACTCCCGATGCGCTGACGAACAGGGACAGCCTGCCCGAATCCATTGAAAACGGCTATATCACTGTTGGCGAGCTCCAGAGAAACGCCGCATCCGTATGCGGGTTCCTCAGAGGTTCAAGGGCTATGGCGAGACTTCTCGGCAGTGAGGAGAAAATAGATCTGATAAACCGCACAGAGGTGAATGATGCCGATGTGGGCGAGCTTGACACATATGAGCTGTCGGATAATTCGTCGGTAAGCACCGATTTTGCAACGGACAGAGGCTCTGAACACTATATGCTCCTCGGTGTTGACCCTGCGGGCAAGTTTGAGATGTCTGTGACCGCGAGCGCAGAGGGCGGCAAGCTGGCACAGATACCCATGACCATATTCAGCATGGGCACGCCTATAAAGACCCTCACCTGGAACGGTACAGACGGCGAGGATGTCACATTCACCGCGGACATATTCTTCTTCTCGCGGTACACCACTGTGAAGCTGTTCTTTGCTCAGAGCGGACTGCATATAAAATCCATCACATTCACCCGTTGTGAGAGCAGGGACAACACCGCTCAGACAGGTGAGCTGATAGCGCCCGAGAATTGATGCGATTACAGAAAAAGCGCTGTTGCCATGCGGCAGCAGCGCTTTTTGTATGATTGTTTGTCATCAATAGATCCTTACACTTCCGAGTATGGTGCCCGTCAGCCTTGATGCCTTTTCTTCGATGATGCCGTACTCGTCTGCGTGGGTGATGAATGCGGTCTCATCGTCGGGTGCGCCCTTTCTGGTTATGAAGCGCACATCTCCGAAGACATCCTTTATCTGAGACTTGTCGGCACCGCTCATTCGGAAATATCTTGCAGATACCTCTGTCGTGTAGTCCGCAATAAAGCTGTTGTCCGCACTGTCCTCCCAGAACTGCGACATATCGGTGCCGTGTTTCTTTGCGCAGTCGATAACGTCGCCCATGACAGCGCTTGCGGTGGGCAGCTTGCCCGCACCCTTGCCGTAGAACATTACCTCGTCAAAACCGTTGCCGTATACCATTATCGCATTGAACACATCACTGACGCTGTAAAGCTGGCACGATGACGGCACAAATCTCGGAGCTACCAGAGGGATCACCTTGTCGCCGTTTTTCTCGACCGATCCGATGAGCTTTATCGCATAACCGTTTTCCGAGGCATATGCCGCATCCTCGGAGGTAAGCTTCGTTATGCCCTCGGTGTGTACCCAGTCGGGATAAACGTGCTTGCCGTAGGCAAGTGAAGCAAGTATGCATATCTTGCGGCAGGCATCGTGACCCTCGATATCGGCAGTGGGATCCTTCTCTGCATAGCCCAGCTCCTGAGCGGTCTTCAGCGCCTCGTCGAATGCCATGTTCTCATCTATCATCTTGGTGAGTATGAAATTGGTCGTTCCGTTGAGTATGCCCGCCACTGCTGTGATCTCGTTTGCGGCAAGGCAGGTGTGCATGGGGCGCAGTACGGGGATAGCGCCGCCCGTCGATGCCTCGAACATAAAGTTGCAGTTATGCTCCTTAGCCGTTTTCAGAAGCTCGGCGCCTTTCTTTGCGACCAGCTCCTTGTTTGATGTGCATACGCTCTTGCCTCTTTCAAGGCACTTGGTAACGAACTCGAACGCCGGGTTCACGCCGCCCATTACCTCTGCTACGACGGTCACCTCGTCGTCATTGAGTATATCATTTATATCCTTGGTGAACTTATCGGAATAGGGCAGGTCGGGAAAATCCCTTATGTCCAGTATATATCCGAGCTCTAAGTCTATGCCCTGACGCTCCTTTATAAGCTCCTTGTTCATGAGGAACAGCTCTGCCGTTCCCGAGCCGACTACGCCGTGGCCCATTATTGCAAATTTACTCATGTTGGTTCCCTTCTCCTGTTATATTCTTTTTCATATATCCGCAAGTGAACGGAAAGAAATCATTTTTTTCGGTGTCCGGTCAGGTTCAAATTCATTCTTCTTTGTGAACATAGCCGTAAACATCCTCTGCAACGGTGAGAAAAGACTTTCTGACGATATCCGCACATACCGGTATTCCCTTGCAGACCTGCGTATCACAGCTATTCCTCCGACAGCAGACGCACATTCACTATGCCCGCAACGGCGTTCAGCTTGTCTGTCAGGGCTTTTCTGCCGCATCCCTCCGAAAGCCTTACGGTCACGGTTATAGCCGCCGCCCCGTCAACGGGTATGCTCTGATTGAGCGTGAGGATATTAGCGCCGCACTCATGCAGACAGACGAGCATAGCAGAGAGAACTCCCGGCTCATCCTTCAGCACGGCATACAGAGAGATTATGCGGCCTTTCAGCTTTTCTTCGTATGTGAATACGCTGTCCTTGTACTTATAGAATGCGCTCCTTGAAAGCCCTATGCGTTTGCAGGCAGAGGCATAGCTCTTTTCCTCACCGCAGGCAAGCAGGCGCTTTGCCTCTATGACCTTGATGAATACCTCCGGTAGCACATCGCAGCTCACCACTGCGTACATACCTTTTTTCTGTTCATAAACACTGCTCATAAACGACACTATCCTTGTTCACGATCATCTATCGCTGCTTGGCAGTCCATAACACATATACACCTGTATTTGTGACAAATACAATTATATCAACATAATCCGTCTTTGTCAAGCGAAAATCAAAAATCCGTCACTATGCATAAGCGGAAACTGTCAGCGGACGGTCAGTTGACAAAAACGCCGAGAAACATATGAGCATATGAAATACCCGCAGACATCACCTGTCGATGTCTGCGGGTATGATGTGCTGTTAAGATCAGCCCAGTTCCAGCATCCTGTCGATGCATCGCTTAGCCGCAAGGCGTGTGTCCTCCTCAAGGACTATCTCCTCGCCGCCGCATCCCTCAAGGCAGTTGAGTATGGATGCAAGCGTGGTGAGCTTCATATTGGGGCATATGTTGTCCTTTGACAGAGCATAGAAGCGCTTTTCGGGATGCTCTATCGACAGGTGGCTCACGATGGCATTCTCAGTGCCTATGATAAATTCCTTTTTGTCGCTCTCAACGGCAAAGTCCATGATACCTGTGGTACTGCCTGCATAGTCAGCCATTGCGACTACCTCGGGGCGGCACTCGGGGTGTACAAGGAAGAGGGCATCGGGGTGGAGTGCCTTTGCGTGCTCAACGTCCTTCACGGTAAGGCGCTGATGAACGGGACAGCCGCCGTGTATGAATGCGAATTCCTTGTCGGGGATCTGTTCCTTTACATGATTGCCGAGATTGCAGTCGGGTATGAACAGTATCTTCTTATCATCAAGAGCCTTGATTATCTTGACCGCCGAGGATGAGGTAACACAAACATCGCATATGGTCTTCAGTTCTGCGGTGGTGTTTATATAGCACACAACGGTATAGTCGGGATATTTCTCTTTAAGGGCGGTGAGCGATGCGATGTCGAGCTGTTCCGCCATGGGGCATCCTGCTTCGGGTTCGGGGAGATATACCTTCTTTTCGGGGGAGAGTATCTTGACTGTCTCTGCCATGAAGCGCACGCCGCACATCATCACATTTGCATTGGGGCTTTTTTCGGCCTTTCTTGCCAGAGCAAAGGAATCACCCGTGAAATCGGCTATCTCCAGTATGTCATGGGTCTGGTAGCAGTGTGCGAGTATACACACATCCTTTTCTTTTTTCAGTTGTAATATACGCTTCTGAATGTCACTGATAGTTGGCATAGCGTTGCTCCTTATATATCGCCCATTGCCTGTGCCGCCTTAATCATGATGGCACATTCAAGACGCTTCTTTTCTATTTCGCAGGAGAGCTTGTGCGATGTGAATATATCGCCCATATACTCATAGTTGTTGGCGTTGCATCCGCCGCTGCAATAGAATTTTGCCCAGCAGTTCTTGCAGTCTTCCTTGTTGTAGATATGTGTGGAAGCGAATTTCTTCTTCATTTCCTTGTCAAATTCGCCTGTGAGGATATTGCCCATGCGGTAATCATCCATGCCCACAAACTGATGACAGGGGTATATATCTCCGTCGGGGGTGACTGCTACATACTCGTTGCCGCATCCGCATCCCCTGAGCCTCTTTATGGCACAGGGACCCTGATCCAGGTCAAGCATGAAGTGGAAGAAGTTGAAGTGCTTGCCCTTGCGGTCGTTCTCAATGAGCATATCCGCAAGACGCTCATACTCCATGAATACCTTGGGCAGATCCTTCTCTGTTATGGCATATGGCTCCGTGGCCTCGCCCACCACGGGCTCAACGGATATCTGGTCAAAGCCCAGTTCTCTCAGGTGGAACACATCCTCCGCAAAATCGAGATTGTTCTTTGTGAATGTGCCCCTGACATAGTAGTCCTTGAAATTGCGCCTTTTTGCAAGCTCCAGATAGCTCGGTACTATCTTGTCATAAACGGACGAACCGTCAAGGCGGTGGCGCATACGGTCATTGACCTCCTTGCGGCCGTCTATGGACATAACAACATTGGACATCTCCTTGTTGATGAAGTCCATTTTGTCCTCTGTGAGCAGTGTGCCGTTGGTGGTTATGGTGAAGCGGAATTTCTTGTTGTATTCCTTCTCACGCTCTCTGCCGTATTCTACCAGCTGCTTTACGACCTTCCAGTTCATAAGGGGCTCGCCGCCGAAGAAATCGACTTCAAGATGCTCTCTTGTGCCCGAATTCTCAAGCAGGAAGTCAAGCGCCTGTTTGCCCACATCGAAGCTCATGACCTTGCGGCCCATACAGTAGTCGCCCGTGCCAGCAAAACAGTAGTCACAGCGCAGGTTGCAGTCCATAGCCACAAGCAGGCACATCGCCTTTACAGGTGCGGCCACGGAGAGCTTTGCGAATTTCTCGTAATCATCGGGGGAGAAGAGGATCTTTTCATTGTACAGTTCCTTTATCTCCTCATAGCAGGAAAGGATATCTTCCTTCTCATAAAATCTCTGAAGCTTGGTGACAACGTTCTCCGGACATTCGTCCTCAAAGGGAGGCGCTACGTTGTCAAGCATATCATATGTCAGCTCATCAACGACGTGAACGCCGCCGCTGTGTACATCGAGCACTATGTTGTAGCCGTTGAGCTTGTACTTATGGATCATAGAAACACTCCTGAAAAACCTTCATAAAACAATAAGGACAGAACCTGCGCTCTGTCCTCCCGGGATAATCCCGCACAAACATTATTCTTTGTCGAGGCTCTCGCACTTCTGGTTAGCTACCGTGCATGAGGTCTTGCAAGCTGACTGACATGATGCTGTGCATCTGCCGCAGCCGCCCTTAGCGGCGCTTTGCTTGAGGTTAGCCTTGTTGATTGTCTTGATGTGCTTCATGAAGAAACCCTCCCTCAAAACTTATAATAAGACAATTTTATCACATTTAATTCCCGATTTCAATATGCTGAAAAAGATTTGTAAGATTGCACAAATTCATTTGCGGCACACGCACACAAATTACGCTATACATCACCGATTTATAATATGGACATATTCTCAAAAAGACTTGATAACACTATTAACCGTACCGTGTACAGACATTAAAACACGGCAATAGTACTATGCTTTTCTGCACACCGCTGTCACAGCCATATACCCGTCCTTTGTCTCTGCGAATATATCGCCGCCCATGCCGTGCATGAGCCTGCGGCAGATATGGAGCCCCAGACCGCTTCCCGGCTTTCCCGCCGAGTTGGATCCTCTCCAGAAGCTGTCGAATATATGTGTCAGCTCGCTCTCGTCAAGAGTGCATCCGCTGTTTGTCACGGTGATAAGGCGGCAGTCCTCTTCATCTGAAAAGGTCATGCTGATGCTCCTGCCGTCGCCGTATTTCATGGCGTTCTCAAAGATGTTCTGAAGCACCTCTGTCAGCCTGTCGGGGTCGCCGAGCAGCATACAGTTGTTGTGCTTTGCCGTTTCAAAGGCTGTGCCTGCTGTTTTTAGCCTCTCCGCATAATAGTTCTCTATCCTGTCGGTCACTTCGTCAAGATAGAATTCCCTGCTGTTTATCTCTATGTCCCTGCCGCTTCTCAGCTTGCCTATCATCTCGTTGAGGTAATGCTCTATCTCATCTGCATGGGCGTTTATGCTCTCAGCCGCCGCAGTCTGTTTTTCCCTGTCGGTGTATATCCCTTTGGAGAGAGCCTTTGCATACAGCTTTATCCCGGAAAGAGGAGTCTTTATGTCGTGGGAGAGCGACAGCAGCAAGGTCTTTTCTTCCCTTGCCTGTTCAAGTTCACGCCTGTCGGAGCTCTCCAGCTTTTCCCTGAGCATATCGAGCCCCCAGACAAATCTGCCGAAAAATCTGCTTTTCTGCTCCTTGAGAGGTATGGTGAGATTGCCCTTTGACAGCTCATGAGGGAATTCCGACAGCCTGTTGAATGGCTTTATGAGCGCCTGTCTCACATATATGAACACTCCTGCGGTGACTGCGGCGAACGCAAGCAACAATATCAGAACATATGTTTCTGTGCGGCTGTTCTCGGTCACCCTGTCTATCCTGTATATCTCTCCGTTTGTGTTTATTATCACATACTCGTGCCCTCGGTCGTAGAAATCGCTCTGCCCCTTATATCTTTCGATGTCGGCAACTGTGCCGTATGCATCCGCATCAGCATATCCCATCGTGTCAAGGTCGTATTCTATACGCCTTACATCGACCATGAACCGACCGTTGTCCTTTTCGGGCAGGAGGCGGACGGCTATGAAAGCGGTGATGACCATTGCCGTGACTATCAGCACGGCGATCCTGTCAAAGGTCTTCATTTTCCCACCTGTATCCCTTGCCCCACACGGTGACTATGTGTACGGGACTTTTCGGGTCTTTCTCGGTCTTTTGTCTGAGCCATTTGATATGCACTGTCAGGGTCTGAGGCTCTGATTCACTGTCCGAGCCCCATACACGCTCAAACAGATACTCCTTGGTCAGCGTCTGTCCCTTGTTTTCGATAAGAAGCCTCAGCAACTCAAATTCTTTTGCGGTGAGCGCCAGGGGAGAGCCGCCCTTTGATGCCGTGCCGTCTGCGAGATTGAGGATAAGGTCGCCCTCGGTTATCATGTCACGGGCAAGGCGGCGGCGGAATATCCCCTTTATCTTTGCTATGAGTATGTCTATATCATAGGGCTTTTCGATATAGTCGTCAGCGCCAAGAACAAGCCCGTTGAGCTTATCCTCCTTATCAGTGCGTGCGGTCAGTATAAGCACGGGTGTGTTGTCACGCTCCCGTATTCGCCTGCACACGGCAAAGCCGTCCGTGTCGGGAAGGTTGATATCAAGAAGCACCAACCGTGCGCCATACCTTTCATACAGCGACAGCGCCTTCTCCCCGTTCTGGGCCGTGCTGACCGTATAGCCCTCTGCCCTGAGAAAATCGCAGAGCAGTGTGCAAAGCTCCGTATTGTCCTCAACTATCAGTATATCTACCATATGCACCTCACGATGTTTTTATCATGCCGGGTCATGCTGATATTCTATCACAAAATACGGCCGATTTCAAGATGCTGTGTTCTTTTTGTTGCATATACTGCCCGCCTGTGCTATAATGAAGCAGAGGTGATAATATGGAAGCACGGAACTTTCTGGAAATACTTCACGTTGCCGAAAGGCTCAAAGACACTCCTCGCCACTGCACCACAACAAACGGCAGAACGGAAAGCGTTGCCGAACACAGCTGGAGAGTATCTCTCATGGCACTTCTGCTCAAAGGCGAATTCCCCAATGCGGATATGGACAAGGTCGTGGATATGTGTCTGATACATGATTTGGGCGAATGCTTCACAGGGGATATACCCACATTTATGAAATCGGACAGGGACAGGGCGGCGGAGACCCTTTTGCTTAGACAATGGGTGGACACCATGCCTGCCGATGTTTCGGCAAGGTTTTCCGCACTCTATGAAGAAATGGATTCACAGCAAACGACAGAATCAAAGATATACAAGGCTCTTGACAAGCTGGAAGCGCTTATCCAGCACAACGAATCGCCCCTCAGCACATGGTCGGAGAATGAATACGAGCTGAACAGGACCTATGCGTTCGATACGGTCGCCTTTTCCAAATGGCTGACCGAGCTCCGAAGGGCGATACTGGATGATACCTTAAAAAAACTCTCCGACGGGGATGCGGGTAAGGAGGTGGGTGTCCGGGAAAGTATTTGAAGCATTAGCAAAACTTTATTGCAGAATATGAAAAGCAAAGCCGTAAGTATCACCCATGCAATACCTACGGCTGTTATGTTGTTCAATATGACCATGTATTACCACATTTTTGACAAGTACACACGGTTCGGTATGTTATTTCATTAACAGTTTGGGAAACGCTTGTAGAACTTCCTTTGTACTTCCTCTTTTTGGTAGATGAAGCGATCAGACCTATTATAAGACGTGGAACGAATGCGAAAATCCAAATACAAAGATCTACCATCCACCACCACCAACCGATAAGGAGCCACCACAAACATCCATGTCCCTGCTCCTTGTATTTTGAAGTGGTTTTAGTAATAGTAGTATTTCCTTTGTTCTCTTGAAATACCTGTTTTGTAATGTCTTCACTTCCGCATTTGGGACAGTACAACGTTCCATTAATATTTGTTGACGGTTGAATGATTTGTGCCGCATTCTGTGCAGTATTTTTTCGGGTTGTCTGAGATGCTTTTGCGAGCTTATATGCTTCCGGATTATCGACATATTTCTTATAATCCGTATAAGATACTCCAAAATAAATCCCGCAACCCGCTAAAGCGGCTATCAGCCAAAAAGGACCGCCGCCGATAGTAAACAGTATTCCTGCTGTTCCAACCGCAATATATACGGGTATTTTTCCATACATGGTCGGATCGGGTATACTATCTATCAGTCTCTGTCGTTCAGCCTCTTCTTGTTCAGCTTGGATCCTCAAATTTTCTTGAGCTCTCTCTTCTTTTTCTTTCTGAATTCTCTCGTTATCTATCCTTTGTTGCCATCCTCTGATATCAAAACCACAATTAGGGCAGGATACAGCAGAACTGGAAATGTTTTCTTTCCCACATTCAGGACAATTAATCAAAGCCATTTATTTCTCTCCTTACCAAATTTATGACCACAGGTATTTTCATTTATGATTGAAAAAACATATGGTGTTAGTACAATATTAATATACCATAGTATTTTGATATTTGTCAATAAATATGTTATACAATATTTATACAAAAGTATTGTACTATTTGACCGAGGAGAGAATTATGTTTTCTGAGAGAATAAAGCAGCTACGCCGATCTTTTGGAATTAACCAAGTTGAATTCGCTAAAAAGTTGAGCGTAACAAAGCAAAGTGTGTGCAATTGGGAAAATGGAAATATACAGCCTTCAATAGATATGCTTGAAAGAATAGCTCGCACTTTCAGTGTGAGCACAGATTGGTTGTTGGGACTGTCAGAACGAATCACCGTAGATGTTTCAGGGCTTTCTGACGTACAGATAGCACATGTACAAAGTATTATTGATGACATAAGAGAATGAGCCGGTGCATTGCACCGGCTTCAGTCTGTCGAATAACCCCTGATTCGCAGATGAATCAGGGGTTAAGCATATATTTACGCTGAAATAGGGTGTAAAAATGCAAAAAAAGCGAAAAACAATTCTCCTTCCACTTGTGAACTGCATACTTTTTCAGATTCAT
>JAGAZJ010000008.1 GCA_018110925.1 Oscillospiraceae bacterium
CTGCACGCTTGCGCAATAGATCCTAAGTCTATCGTGTCTGCCAATTCCACCATATCCGCAATGTGTATCTGACAGGTCTACATTATAGCATAACGGCGGGTGTTTGTCAATACACGGCACGAACAAAAATTTGTCAGGCGCATCGTTGCGCCGCTTCAGCCGCCTTCAAAACTTTTTTTAAAAAAGTCTTGATTTTTATCCGACTATATGATATAATAGTCTATGTCACATCAGGAGAGATCCGATATATAGGTGTGCGGGCCCTGTGCAACAAAACACCGTGAACCATGTCAGGCGGGGAACCGAGCAGCATTAAGCGGTACGTTTCGTGTGCCGCAGCAAGCCTGCACACCTATGTACCGGATTTTTTTCTACATTCTGAGTACGGATATGGAAGTAAATGAAAAAACTTTTTTTAAAAGACCTCTTTTCATATATATTCATAGTGCATAAAAAGGCGGCGATCCTGACACTGCCTGTTTTCTGTCTGCTTGCCTATCCTGCGGCGAGACTGTACCTGCATCTGTTCGGCTATGTGTATGTGCCCGAGTCGGTGGGCTTTGTGGCGTATTTCCTTGCCGTGCTGCTGGTGATACAGCTTGTGCTGTCATCGGTATATACGGTGCAGTTCATCGTGAGCAATGAGGATCTGTCGGAATTTGACAAGTCGCTCCTGTCGGGCAAATTCAGGGGTCCGGCGGTACGCACGCTCATTTATCACAGCCTGAGCGAGATAAATGACAAGCATGATTATCAGTCAGCGCTGAATGACCTGAAAGCGCTTGAAGATACGGAACTTTCCGAGATCGAGCAGGGCGTTGTGGGGTTTTATTCCGCCGTGTGCTATACAGGCCTCGGCTATTCCGTACACGCCGCCAACAGCGCAGTCAGGGCTGTCAAGGCGGGAGTTGCGGAGCCTGAGTCGCTCATGCTTGCCGCAAGGGGATATGCCGGTGCGGGCAACTATGAGCAGTCGAGAGAATGCTATGACGTTTTGTGTGATATAGCCGCTGAGAGCTTTTCGTTCCCGACGGCTTTCTGCGAGGCAGGGGATGTGTGCCTCAAAAGCGGCAAAGGAGAGGACGCTTACAGGTTCTTTCACAGATCACTTGAATATGGGCTGTCTGTGGCGGCGGCACAGGGCGGACTTGCTCTTGCCTGCATTTTAAAAGGAAATATCGACGAAGCGGTGGGCTGGTATCGCCTTGCTCTGCTGAGCAGGATACCTGACCCCGACGATTACAGGATAGTCTGCGAGCAGGTTTGCAGGGCATCGGGGCTTGCCCCGGATGTGCTTGACAAGGCTCTGCGGGAAAGTGTGGAAAGGTAGTATGTATCAGGCGCTTTACAGAAAATACAGACCTGTGACATTCACTGATGTCATATCACAACAGCATATAACCACTACCCTGCAAAACCAGATAATGAGCGGCAGGACTGCTCACGCCTATCTGTTCACGGGGTCGAGGGGAACGGGCAAGACCACCTGTGCCAGGATATTCGCAAAGGCGCTCAACTGTGAGAACAGCGTGAACGGCGAGCCGTGCAACGAGTGCGATATATGCAAGGCGGCGGATAATTTTGCCCTGTCGGACATAATCGAGATAGACGCCGCATCCAACGGCAGTGTCGATGACGCAAGAGAACTGCGTGAAGCCGCACTCTACACCCCTGAGCGGTGCAGATACAAGATATACATAATAGACGAGGTGCATATGCTGTCCAAGGACGCATTCAATGCGCTTCTCAAAATAATAGAAGAGCCCCCCGCACACGTCAAGTTCATCATGGCAACGACGGAGCTGCACAAGGTTCTGCCCACGATACTTTCACGCTGTCAGCGCTTTGACTTCATGCGTGTGAAGACCGGGGACATTGCTCAGAGGATAAAGAGCATAGCCGAAAAAGAGGGCATAAAGATAGATGATGACTCAGCCGAGCTTATCGCAAAGACCGCAGACGGCGGAATGAGAGATGCCCTGTCCATACTTGACAGATGCATCGCATTCAGCACGGACATAACAGTGGATGCGGTATCCGAGGCTACGGGGATAGCCGGCAGGGGATACCTGTTCAGGCTGTCGGAGGGCATCATAGACAAAGACCCTGCGGCGTGCCTTGACGTGATAAACGAGCTTTATGTACGTTCAAAGGACATGGCAAGGCTGTGCGAAGAGCTTGTGCTCCAGTTTCGCAACATCCTTATCGCAGTCACCGCCCCTCAGAGGACGAATATAATAATATGCCTGCCGAGCGAGCTCGAACAGATAAGGACTATGGCGTCAAAGACCGATGCTCTGCGCATCATGAGCATCATAGATGCTCTGGGCGAGTGTACACAGCGCATGAGAGGTTCTCTCAACAAACGCATCGACATGGAGATGTGCGTGATAAGGCTCTGCTCCGACAGCTCTGACAGCGAGGATGTAAGGCGGCTCGACACAAGGATATCCGAGCTTGAAGGAAAGCTCAGGTCGGGCAGTTTCGCCCCTGCCGCAGGCGACAGGGCGCCCGAGCGCAGGATGCCCCTGAATGTTGCTCCCTCAAGTCTTGTATACATCGAAAAATGGCAGGCTGTGTGCGACCGCATCAACGCCGAGGATACATCCATAGGTGTGAATATGGGCGGTTCCAGCGGCTATACACAGGGCACGAGCCTTATAATAAATTCCTCGAAGCCCCTTCTCAAAGGGCTTTTGACAAGGGAATACAACAAAAACCGCATCCTCGGCATAGTTGCCGATGCTACGGGGTTCAGGCTCGAAAAGATACTTGTCGGGTACAAGCCCGAGCTTGACAGGAGCGGTGCTCCGCAGCCCGAGGAGGAGAAAAAAGAAGAAGCGCCTGCCGTGGCGCTTGACGATATACTTGCCAGAGCGCAGGAGAACGGTGTGGAAGTCACCGGGGCTTAGTTTTTCCGAGGAACACCTCTGAATATATTGAAAATCAATGAAAGAAATAAAGGAGAATCACTTATGAAAGCAAGATTACCCCAGGGTATGGGCGGACAGCAGAGTATGCAGAGCATGATAAAGCAGGCTCAGAAGATGCAGGCGGAGATCACTACCGTTCAGGAAGAGATCGAGCAGAAGACATTCACCACCACAGCAGGCGGCGGTGCCGTTGAGATCACCATGAACGGCAGAAAGAAGGTACAGAGCCTTACCATAAGCAAGGATGTCATCGCAGACAGCGTTGACGATCCCTCCACACTTCAGGACCTCATCATCAGCGCGGTCAATGAATGTGTGGGTCAGATAGATTCCGAGTCTGAGGACCGCATGGGCGCCATCACAGGCGGCGTTAGCTTCCCCGGCCTTTTCTGATCGAAGTTATTGAGGGCAGGTGCGCTGTGCCTGCCCTTTTTATCAAGGAAGTGTGTTTATGAACAGTACGGCTCTGCCGCTTGTCGTTCTTTCAGAGCAGTTTGCAAAGCTCCCGGGCATAGGTATGAAGACCGCTCAGAGACTTGCATATCATGTTATGAGCATGAGCGAGGAGGAAGCCCGTGCCTTTGCGGATGCGATCATCACAGCTCACAGCACCGTGAAGGAATGCTCCGTGTGCTGCAATCTCACCGAGAAGGAGCTGTGCCCTGTCTGTGACGACGACAGGAGAGACCAATCGACCATATGTGTGGTCGAGACACCCAAGGATGTGACTGCATTTGAGCGCACGAATGAGTATAACGGCGTGTATCATGTGCTTCACGGGCTCATATCCCCCCTTGACGGGATAACCCCGGATATGATACGCATAAAGGAGCTTCTGAAACGTGTAGGGAGCGGTGACGTCACCGAGGTCATCATGGCTACAAATCCCACCGTTGAGGGCGAAGCCACGGCTATGTACATATCAAAGCTGATAAAGCCCCTCGGCGTAAAGGTCACAAGGCTCGCATTCGGTCTGCCAGTGGGCGGCACTCTTGAATTCGCCGACGAGGTCACGCTTTTCAAGGCGCTTGAAAACAGAAGTGAGATAAATTGACCCTCTGCTGTGCGAAAAATTGTGCATATCGCCAAATATTGCTTTTAGCCTTGACATTTGAAAGTTTATGTGATAGAATAGTCAAGTCGTGAGGGCGAGGACGATATGCTTTTACTGGGATATAGCCAAGCGGTAAGGCAACGGACTTTGACTCCGTCATTTCGCCGGTTCAAATCCGGCTATCCCAACCAATCGGGATGAATAGAGAATTCGGAGGGTATCCCTTCGGACAGGCAGACATATTGGGATGTAGCCAAGCGGTAAGGCACCTGACTCTGACTCAGGCATTTCCGGGGTTCGAATCCCTGCATCCCAACCACAGCCACTTTGCTCAGCAAGGTGGCTTCTTTTTGTTAAGGAGAATGTTATGACGATAAAAGATCTTGCCTTCGGGCAGAGCGCGGTAATATCCGCCGTAGGCGGCGAAGGGGCGCTGAGACAGCATTTTCTTGATATGGGAGTTATCCCCGGCGTGAGCGTAAAGATGCTCAAAGCCGCACCGATGGGCGACCCTGTGGAGATAGAACTGCACGGGTATTCGCTGACACTTCGCCTTGAAGATGCGGCGAGGATTGATGTGACCGAGCAGGCGGCAGAGCCGCTGTCAGAGACATCTCCCGAGGTCTGTCCCGAGCCCGATGTGAGGGAGCATCCTCAGTTGGGCGAAGAAAAGGCGCATGAACTGCATATAAAATACCTGCACGTCAGTGAAGAGCCCGTGAACAACGGCAAGCTGACCTTTGCCCTTGTGGGCAATCAGAACAGCGGTAAGACGACGCTCTTCAACACGCTCACAGGTTCAGACCAGCACGTAGGCAATTTTCCGGGTGTCACTGTTGACAGAAAGGACGGCGTGATAAAGGGATATCCCGATACAATGGTCACAGACCTGCCGGGGATATACTCCATGTCGCCGTACAGCCCCGAGGAGATCGTGTCAAGGCAGTTCGTGCTCGATGAAAAGCCCATGGCGATAATAAACATCGTCGATGCCACTAATATCGAGAGAAACCTCTATCTCACGATGCAGCTCATAGAGATGAACGTGCCTATGGTAGTGGCGCTGAATATGATGGATGAGCTGACGGGCAACGGCGGCAGTGTGGATATAAATGCGATGGAGACGCTTCTCGGCGTGCCTGTGGTGCCTATCTCTGCGGCACTTAACAAGGGCGTGGACGAGCTTGTGGAGCACGCTGTACACATTGCGAGATATGACGAGCGCCCCATGCGTCAGGATCTGTGCGACAAGGAACGTCACGGCGGCGCTGTACACAGATGTCTGCACGGCATGATACATCTTATCGAGGACAATGCCAAAAGGGTGGGTCTGCCCGTAAGATTTGCCGCAAGCAAGCTGGCTGAGGGCGACAAGCTGATAGAAGAACAGCTGGGGCTGGACGACGGGCAGAAAAACGTATTGGAACAGATGATATCACAGATGGAGCGTGAACGTGGTCTTGACCGCAGTGCGGCGATAGCCGATATGCGCTTTGACTTTATATCAAAGGTCTGTGCAAGGTGCGTAAAAAAGCCGAGGGAGAGCAAGGAGAGCATCAGGAGCAGGAACATAGACAGGATACTGACAGGCAGATATACTGCCATACCCCTGTTCGTGCTGATAATGGCGGCGGTATTCTTCCTTACGTTCAACGTGATAGGTGCATTTTTGCAGGGGCTTCTCGAAACGGGCGTGGGAGCGCTGACAGACCTGGTTGACGCCGCACTGACGGATATGGGCATAAACGAAGCGATACACAGCCTTATAATAAACGGCATATTTGAGGGAGTTGGCAGTGTGCTCAGCTTCCTTCCGATAATAGTAACACTGTTTTTCTTCCTCTCCCTGCTGGAGGACAGCGGATATATCGCAAGGGTAGCGTTCTTTATGGATAAGCCCCTGAGAAAGATAGGCCTCTCGGGGCGCAGTATAGTGCCCATGCTGGTGGGCTTCGGCTGCACCGTGCCTGCTGTCATGGCCACAAGGACACTGCCCAGTGAGCGTGACAGAAAGCTCACCATACTGCTGACTCCCTTTATGAGCTGCACCGCAAAGGTGCCTATATACGGCTTCTTTGTGGATGCTTTCTTCCCTCATTACGGCTGGCTCATAATGACGGGACTGTATTTTCTCGGCATATTGGTGGGAATACTCACATCGTTGCTTTATAAGAAGACGATATTCAGGGGCGAGGCAGTCCCCTTTGTGATGGAACTGCCGAATTACCGTATGCCGGGGGCAAAAAACGTTTTGCAGCTGCTGAAAGAAAAGTCAAAGGACTTTTTGCAGAGGGCGTTCTCCGTCATACTGGTGGCAACTGTTGTGATATGGTTCCTGAAGAGCTTTGATATGCGCTTCAACATGGTGCCCGAAAATTCCGACAGCAGCATACTTGCGGCGGCGGCAGGCGTATTCGTGCCGCTGTTCAAGCCCCTCGGCCTCGGTGACTGGAGGATATGCGTATCCTTCGTCAGCGGATTTCTTGCAAAGGAGAGCGTGGTATCCACCCTCGGAGTGCTCTTTGCCGACGGTATAGGCACGTCGCTCACTGCATCCTCTGCGGCGGCGATGCTGGTGTTCAGTCTGCTCTATACGCCCTGTGTGGCGGCTGTGGCGGCTGTAAGGCGTGAGCTCGGCGGCAAATGGGCGGTGTCGGTGGTGGTGCTTCAATGCCTTATCGCATGGATAGCGGCGTTCATCGTTAGGATGATACTCGTTTCCGCCGGTATGTGAGGTGGTCTTATGGGAGCGATGGACATAGTGCTCATAATACTTATCGTCGCCTGCCTTGTCGGTGCGGTGGCAAGCATCATCAGGCACAGGAGCGATCCCTGCGGAGGGTGCCATGCCTGTGACAGAAAAAACGGCTGTCCTTCGGGCAGGAACATAAAACATTAGAAACAGATTAAAAATGATAATATCCTTGATTTTACGATGATATAGTGATATAATTATGAGTTGTATCATATGCATTTCATTTGATAGGAGAAATAAAATGGCTATTCTAATCGACATCGTCCTTCTTGTGGCCGGCTTCGTACTGCTGATAAAGGGTGCAGACTTCTTTGTTGACGGTGCGTCCTCACTGGCAAAAAAACTGAAAGTTCCCTCGCTCATAGTCGGTCTTACGATAGTTGCGATGGGAACAAGTGCGCCCGAGCTGGCGGTCAGCGTATCATCGGCTCTTAAAGGGAGCAATGCCCTTGCGGTGAGCAACGTCATCGGTTCAAATCTTTTCAATCTGCTCATAGTGCTGGGTGTGTGCTCGGTCATAAGACCCACATCCGTTGCGGATGAAGTTATAAAGCGTGATTATCCTATCTCGATAGGAGCGGCTGTGCTGTTTGTCATATTCATCTTCAACGGCACTGTGGAAAGATGGGAGGGCGCTGTACTGCTCGCCTGCCTCATCGCATACATCATAGCATCTATCCTGGCGGCAAAGAAGAACATAAACAAAGATGAAGAGCCACCTGCCGATTTCAAGGCGTGGAAATGCGCCCTGTTCATATTCGGCGGTGCAGCAGGCATCGTGTTCGGCGGCAATCTTGTGGTTGACCATGCACAGAATATTGCTCTTGCGGCAGGCATGAGCCAGGCGCTTGTCGGTCTTACCATATGCGCAGTGGGCACATCGCTCCCCGAACTCGTAACATCCCTTACCGCCGCAAAAAAGGGTGAGAACGACATGGCGGTCGGAAATGTCGTGGGTTCAAATCTGTTCAACATTCTGGGCATTCTCGGTGTTTCGGGTCTTATCAGCCCCATAACTCTCGGCGCAGATGCGGCAAGTTCAAGATTTGACAGCTTCATTCTCATCGGCGCTTCGCTTCTGGCATTCATCTGCTGTGTCACAGGCAAGAAGATATCGAGGATACAGGGCGGCGTTATGACTGCGGCATATGTGGCATATATGGCATTTGCGATAATGAGGAACTACGGTATCATAGGCGGTGTGTGATGTTATCGGTCATTCTTCCTGCGTATAATGAGGAAAAAAACATAGCCCCTGCGGCGGAGCGCATATCGGAAGTGCTGACCGCCGAGGGGATAGAATACGAGATCATCTTTGTCGATGACGGCTCCAAGGACGGTACATGGTCAGAGATAAAGGCCGCCTCGGTCAGAGATCCTTCCGTGAGAGGCAGACATTTCTCACGCAATTTCGGCAAGGAAGCGGCGATGTTTGCAGGACTTGACAGCGTGAGGGGCGATTGTGCGGTAGTGCTCGACAGCGACCTTCAGCATCCGCCGGAGAAGATAATCGAGATGTACAGGCTCTGGGAGCAGGGCTATGAGGTCATAGAGGGCATAAAGGACGACAGGGGCAGTGAGAGCGTATTTCACCGCTTTGCGGCCGATTCCTTCTACGGGCTCATGAGCAGGGCGACAAAGATAGATATGTCTTCGTCCTCAGATTTCAAGCTCCTTGACAGAAAGGTAGTGGATACCCTCAACGCCATGCCCGAAAAGCACGTCTTTTTCCGTGCCATGTCATTCTGGGTGGGATTCAGGCGTGCCGAGGTGAGGTACAGTGTTCAGGCCCGCACGGCAGGCGAGAGCAAGTGGTCAACATGGTCGCTGGTAAAATATGCTCTCAACAACATAACCTCGTTTTCCGCCGCACCTCTGCATCTGATAACGGTGCTCGGCTATGCCATGCTGATAGTGAGCGTTGTGTTCGGTGTCATCTCTCTGGTGCAGAAGTTCATGAATGTGGCACAGGAGGGCTTCACGACAGTGAACATACTCCTGCTTTTTTCCGCAAGCGTCATTATGATAAGTCTCGGCATAATAGGCTTCTATATAGAAAGGATATATGATGAGATCAAGGGCAGACCGCGCTACATCGTAGCGGAGGAATGCGGCAGTGATAACATCGGGTGATCATATGAACTGGAAGGATAATCTCATAAAGATAGCTCCCTATGTGGCAGGCGAACAGCCAGACAAGAGAGATTTCATAAAGCTCAACGCCAATGAAAATCCGTATCCCCCTGCTCCCGGGGTGATAAAGGCGATAGAGGATTTCAGGGGGGCAGACCTGAAAAAATACCCCGATGCCAATGCAAGACCGCTTATGAAGGCTATTGCGGAGGATCTCGGTGTCGATGCGGACAATGTGTTTGTCGGCAACGGCTCGGACGATGTGCTGGCGCTGTCGTTCCGTGCGTTTTTCAATTCGGACAAGCCCATAGTGTTCCCCGATATAACTTATTCATTCTATCCCGTTTGGTGCGAGATGCTGGGCATCCCTTACAGGACACTGCCCGTGGGTGAGGACTTCAACATAAACGCAGGGGATTATAACTGTGAGAACGGAGGAGTTGTCATAGCAAACCCCAACGCTCCCACCGGCATAGGCAGGGATCTCTCCTTCATGAGAGAGATACTCGACGCTAATCCCGGCAGTGTGGTGATATCCGACGAGGCGTATGTGGATTTCGGCGGCGTATCGGCTCTGCCGCTCCTGAGAGAGTATGATAACCTGATAGTGATACGCACATTCTCAAAGTCACGCTCCATGGCGGGCATGAGGATAGGCTTTGCGGTGGGCGGTGATACGCTCATATCTGCGCTCCGTGCGGCAAAGGATTCCTATAACTCATATCCTCTGGACAGTGTGGCGATAGCCGCAGGCTGTGCGAGCGTGGCAGACAGGGCATACTTCGAGAGCACTCTGAAAAAGGTCATGGCCACGAGAGACAGGCTCACCGCCGAACTTCGTGCTATGGGCTTTGAAGTGCCCGACAGCAGCACGAACTTCCTCTTTGCTCACCACAAGAGCAGAAAAGCGGCTGATATATACGATTTCCTCAAATCAAGGGATATCTATGTTCGCCATTTCAGAAAGCCTGAGAGGATAAGCGATCACCTCAGGATAACGATAGGCACCGATGAGGAGACCGACAGGCTGACAGCCGCTTTGCATGAGTATCTGGGGTGATGTTTGACTTCTCGAACGGGGGCGGTGTAAGGCGCTTTCTTACAGACCTTATCTTCCCCACAAGATGCCCGTTCTGCGACGGCTTCATAGCCTATGACAGGCTGTGCTGTGAGCAGTGCATGGACGAATGCAGGTGGACGGATGAGAACATCTGCCCTCTCTGCGGCAAATCGGTGATAAAGGGCTGTCTGTGCGGCAAGCGGCTCTATGATGCCTGCATCTGTGCCGCCTATTATGACGGCAATGCCAAAAAAGCGATAATGAGCCTTAAATACGAGCACGACACACAGGCGGCGGAGGTGTTCGGCAGAGTGCTGAGAGATATGCTCTCCGTGAGGGGCTTTGACGACATAGACACGGCAGTTCCCGTGCCTCTCCACAGGGAAAGGCTCCGTGAGCGCGGCTACAATCAGTCCGAGCTTATCGCAAGGGAGATAGTCAGGGGCACGGATATAGAGCTTCGCACCGATGTGCTGAGACGAAAGCCGCCCCGTGCCGAACAGCACACCCTTGCGGGCAGTGAGAGAAGCGATGCCGCAAAGGAGCAGTATGAGAGCACCGGCGTTTCTCTTGAGGGGAAAAATGTGCTGCTCGTAGACGATGTGCTGACCACAGGCGCAACGCTCAATGCCTGCACCGCCCTGCTGAGAGCGCAGGGAGCGGCAAGGGTCATATGTGCGGCGGCTGTGACTGTTGAATAAAGGTGGATATATATGAATATCAAGGTAGCGGCGATACATGATCTTTCAGGGGTGGGACGATGCTCACTCACGGTCATACTGCCGACGCTTTCCGCTATGGGCATACAGGTCTGTCCTGTGCCCACGGCGATACTTTCGTCACATACGGGCGGCTTCGGCGAGGTCGAGATGAGAGACCTCACGGACTACATAGTGCCTGCACTTGCGCACTACAAGCGGCTCGGATATAGCTTTGACTGCATATACAGCGGGTTTCTCGCATCAAAGGATCAGGTGGATCACTGCCTTGACTTCTTTGCGGCGTATCCGGATGCGCTCAAAGTGGTAGACCCCGTAATGGCAGACCACGGCAAGCCGTACAAGACCTGCACTCCGGAGCTCAGACACAGGATGAAGGAGCTGGCGGCGGCGGCGGACATGATAACGCCAAATCTCACCGAGGCGGCTATACTGCTGGGCGAAGACCCGTCGTATATGCCCAAGAACAGGGCAGAGGTAAAGAGTATGCTTGCAAGGCTCTCGCATCTCGGTCCGTCAACCGTTGTCATAACAAGTGTGTATACGGGCGGTGAGTCCTATAACGCAGGATATGACTCAAAAAGCAACAAGTACTGGTGTGTTCCTTTCCGCAGGGTGAACGCAAGCTATCCCGGCACGGGCGACGTGTTCGCCTCGGTGCTGACAGGCTCGGTGCTGAAGGGAGACAGCCTGCCGATAGCTATGAACAGGGCTTCGGAGTTCCTGGAGCTTGCGATAATGACAACATTCAGCTATGATACTGATGTGAGGGACGGCATCATGCTCGAGAGCTGTCTTGAATATCTCACCTCACACAAGCAGATGTCGGGGTATGAGCTGTTATGAGAATGAACATAGCGCTCATAGAGCCGCAGATACCGCAGAACACGGGAAATATCGCCCGCACCTGCGCCGTGACCGGTGCAAGGCTGCACCTTGTCAGACCCCTCGGCTTTGAGATCGACGATGCCAAACTTAAACGCGCAGGGCTCGACTACTGGGACAAGCTGGACATAACCTTTTATGAGTCACTTGACGACTTTCTGAAAAGGGTGGACGGACAGCTGTTCTTCTTTACCACAAAGGGCAGAAAACGCCATTCCGATGCGGCCTATCCCGATAACTGCTATCTTGTTTTCGGCAGGGAGGACAAGGGCCTTCCGGAGGAACTGCTGTTTTCAAACCCCGATAAATGCGTGCGCATACCCATGAGACCGACGCTGAGGAGCCTGAACCTGTCAAATTCTGCGGCGATCGCTGCATATGAGGTGCTGAGACAGTGGGACTATCCGGATATGTGCGACAGGGGCGAGCTTACAAAGTATGAGTGGGAGTGACGGTCACTCCCTTATGATAAACGATGAGAAAACGATGAGGAGGAGCTTTATGTCAAAGACCAAGATTATAACCGACTCTGCATCAGACATAAGCCGTGAGGACGAGAAAAAGTACGGCATACACATACTGTGCTTCCCGATAACGGTAGGTGACAGAAATTTCCGTGACAGAGACATAACTCCGGATGAGTATTACGGCATACTTGACACCGCCGAGTCAATGCCCGTACACTCACAGATAACGGCTCCCGAGTTCATGGATGTGTACAGGAAGTACGCATCAGAGGGCTACACCGACATAATATATGTGTCCATCAACTCTTATGGCTCTGCGACATATCAGAACTCTCTCAGGGCAAAGGATATGTTTGCCGATGAAGAGCCCATGCTTGCATCGTCAGTGAATATCAGGTGCATAGACTCTCTCTCGTATTCCGCCACATACGGCTATCCCGTGATAGAGGCGGCTCAGGCGGCGGAAGAGGGAGTACCTGCGGATGATATAGAGCGTAAGCTCCGCTCACGCTTTGAGACCGCACAGGTATATCTTGCCTGCTACACTTTGAAATACTGCAAGAAGTCGGGCAGGATAAGCGCTGCTACGGCGTTTGCGGGGGAACTGCTGGGATTTCGCCCCATTATACTCCTCAGCGGCAAGGGCACGAAGACCGTGCGCAAGGTCAGGGGCGACAACAACGTTGTCGGTCAGCTTGTGGAGGTCTGCTGCGAGCACATAGTCAAGGGCACCGAATACGCCGTTATAGGCGGCAAGAACGATGCAAGGCGCAAGGAGCTTGCCGATGCGCTGACAAAGCGGCTGGGATATCCGCCTCTGCCCTATGAGTTCAAGGTCGGAGGGGCAGTTGCTTCAAACGCAGGACCTGACATAGTAGCGTTTGCCATGTTCCATACCGACACACCGGCAAATAAATGATGATACGGGGAACGGCGGCCGCTGTTCCCCGTTTTGCTAAAAAATTTTTTGCAAGCCGTTACCCTGTTATGCTTTTTTGCGTCTGTATATGTGAAAGGGGGTACACAGTATGGAGGATAATCACATTATAGAGCTGTACTGGCACAGAAATGAGAATGCGATATCCGAAAGCGATGCAAAATACGGTGCATACTGCCGCAGTATCGCTGATAATATCCTCCGTTCACATGAAGACACCGAGGAATGTGTGAACAACACATGGTATCGTGCGTGGAACACGATGCCGCCCGACAGACCGTCAAGGCTGGCGGCATTTTTCGGGAGGATAACACGAAATCTTGCCATAGACAGGTATCGTTCGGACAGAGCCAAAAGGCACGGAGGCGGCCAGACCGCAGTTTGCCTTGATGAGCTCGGAGAATGTATAGGCGAGGAGCAGGCGATAGAGGACAGATTGGCGCTCCGTGAAGTGCTGGGCGTGTTTCTGAGAGAACTGCCGAAAAAGCAGAGGGATATGTTCCTGTTCAGATACTGGTATATGATGCCTGTCAGCGAGATCGCAGAGAGATACGGGATCTCGGAGGCAGCGGCGAAGATGACGCTCGGCCGTGTCAGGAAAAAGCTGAAAGACCGTCTGGAAAGCGAGGGGATAGGCGTATGACGAACAGAGATATACTTCTTGATGTGATAGGCGACACCGATGAAGAGCTCATACCCGTCCCCGACAGGATTGGAAAGGGGAACAGGACAATGATAAGAGTATTTGCGGGAGTATGTGCGGCGGCGATCACACTGGCCGTTGTTCTGCCGAATGTCATAAAAAAGGATGACAGCGGCATCACACAGCCGGATGTGCAGGTGTCGGAGACAACATCGACAGTGGCTGTAAAGCCGACCGAAAAGCTGAACTCAGAGGGAATGTACGGTGGCTCTATGGGCTTTGCGGGGCTCATGGCATATGATATATCCGAGCTTGATACACCGTCACCGTGGAGGTCGGATATGCAGATAGAGAATATGCCGGTATACCGCAATCTTGCCTATACGGGGGAAAGTGCCGCTTTCATCTGTGTGGGGCTCGGCCAGGAGAAGATGGCTGAGATGGCACAGCAGACCGCCGATGCGCTGGGCAAAGAGATAGAGGAGACAACGATAACATATGCAGGTGACTTCCTTGCGGACACACGGTCGGAAAAATTCAGGGACGAAGTGTTCACATATGAAGCAAAGTGCAGTGACAACACTTCCGTGACCGTGTACGGCAACGGTAGGATATTCGTGGCGCCGGGCGAAAGCGTGCCGCTCCCGTCGGGATACAGCTTCACATACTCGGGCACAACGGCGGAGGAAGCAGACAGGACCCTTGACTATCTTACAAAAAAGTATTCCGCATTGCTGGGATATGAAGATCCCGTATGCTATTCCGTTGCGGACAGGACATTCTCGGGGGATGAGAGCCGTTCCTACTATGTCTATGACAAGGCGGAGGACAGCGTGCAGGATATATTCAACTTCGGTATTTCCTATGCCGAATTCTGTCCCGATGACAACGGCAATCTGATGTGCATATGGATATACAGACCCGTTGCATACGAGTATATCGCCGATTATCCCGTCATAAGCGAGAAACAGGCAAGGAAGATGCTCACGGACGGCAGGTTTTACAGCAGTGTGCCGACAGACTATCTCAGGGGCGGCAGAGTCTCGGACGGCGATATAGAGCGAGCTGACCTTGTGTATCAGAACATGGGGGGAGAGCATCTTCAGCCGTATTACAGGTACTACATCAGGCTGGATGACAGCTCATTCTCAATGGCAAAGGGGCTTCACAACTACGGGATATTCTATGTGCCTGCGGTGGATGAGGAATATCTTGACGAACCGCCCGTATCCGTGTATGACTGAGTGTGGTGCGGACATCCGCAGACCTGCCCGGAAATAATATGACAACAGCAGCATGGTATCTCTCTCGGCTCTTTGAGAGGGATACCATGCTGTATATAATCGTATAGACAAAAAACCAAATCAGCAAAATAAAAAAATCGGTAAAAAAATATATTGTAATTTTCACATATGTGTTTTATACTTAAATAGGTGTACTCTACCGAAAGGAGAAGCTGTTTTGAATACCATAGTTTCAGCATCGATACTGAGTGCCGACCTTTGCAGGCTCGGCGATGATATAGACAGAGCCCGCAGGGGCGGCGCAGACCATATACACTTTGATGTTATGGACGGCGTTTTCGTAAACAACATCAGCTACGGCATACCCGTGCTGAAAAGTGTCAGAAAGCATACGGATATGTTCATTGACGCTCATCTGATGATAACCGACCCGTCACGCTATATAAAGGCATTTGCCGATGCGGGTGCGGACAATATAACATTCCATATCGAGGCTGCTCCCGACCCTCTTGATACCATCGCAAGGATAGGAGCGGAGGGGAAGAAGGCAGGCATCGCAGTGAAGCCTGCTACGCCTGTCAGCAGTGTGTATGGCCTTGCAGACAAGGTCGATATGATACTCATAATGACGGTGGAGCCGGGTTTCGGCGGTCAGGGCTTCATATATGAGACGCTTGACAAGATAAGAGAGCTGAGGGCATATCTTGACAAAAACGCTCCTCATGTGCATATACAGGTAGACGGCGGCATAAACGCCGAGACCTCCGCTCTCGTGAGAGAGGCAGGCGCCGATGTGCTGGTGGCAGGGTCTTATCTGTTTGGTGCGGAGGATATGTCTGCGGCGGTCTCTTCGCTCAGGGGCGGCAAGTGAGCGGCAGAAAAGATATAGCAGGCAGTGCGGTGCTGGCGGTGTCACTCATGGCGGCAGACGGTGCGGCGGTGTACTGCTACGGGCTCCGTGCGCTGATAGTCGTGGTGATATGTGCAGGCGTGTGTGTGCTATGCGATATGATATGCACCGTGGCAAGGCGCAGGCATCTCGATCTCAGCGACCTATCCTCGCTCACCACGGGTCTTGCGCTGGCGGCAATGTTCCCGGCATCCGTTCCCTACTGGGTGTGCGTGATGAGCTGTGTCTTCGCGGTGTGTGTGGTCAAGCACCCTCTAGGCGGTCTTGTACCGCCTGCGGCGGCAGGATATATATTTGCGGAGCTGTCATTCCCTGCGGGCGTGCTGAGATACCCCAGAATGGGCATCCTTGCTATCGGAAATATTACGGACGGGCTTTACAGGCTGTCTGATATGAATGTGTTCTCAGACAACTCGCCGTATTCCGATTTTGAGATGATGATAGGCAGGATACCCGGCCCTATGGCGTGCGGCTTTGTGGTACTCCACGTCATATGTGCGCTGGTGCTTGTATATTCGCATAAAAGCTCGCTCACGGTCTTTCTGATGCCCGTTGTGACGACGGTACTGTGGTGCGGTGTGTTTGACGGCGCAGACAGGGCGAGAGCCGCACTTTTCGGCGGTATGCTCGTTTTCTGCTCGGCGTATATATCCTCTGCTGTGGGATATGTGCCCGAAAAAAAGGCCTCACGGGTGATATATGCGGTCTTTCTCTCTGCTGTCACCATAGCCGTGACAGAGATATCCGCAGTCGAATCGCCTGCGGTCTATGCGTGTGTGCTGTGCGCTCCGTTCAGGACACTTGAAAAGATAACATCGGGCGGTGATGACCTACGGACAGAGCAAAAGGCGAAAAGCTGAATACAGAGGGGCTGTTCTCGCACAACCCCGTTTTTGCCGCAGGAATGGCGCTCGCTCCTGCCGTTGCGGTCACAGCCACCCTTGGCGGAGCGCTGTGCTATGCGGCGATATTCTCGGTAGTGACGCTGGTATCGCTCTATCTGTCGTCATTCCTGCCGAGAAAGCTGCCCTATGCGCTCAGAGTCATACTCTATGCGTTCATTGCGGCGGCGGTGTATATCCCGATAAATATACTGCTGTACGACAGGCTCTCCGACGGTCTTGCGAATGTGGGAGTGCTTCTGCCGATGATAGCCACGGGCGAGTTTGTCGTGTCGGTCTCGGAGATGAGGTTTTTCAGAAAGAAAAAGCGCTCCGAGATGGTGTGGGATATATATTTTCATATAATGGGCTATGATACAGCGCTGATACTCCTGGGCGCCATAAGGGAGATGTCGTCTAAGGGCGAGCTTTTGAGCAATATGATAGGTGTCGTGCCGTCACTGCCCTTGCTTGCATACCCATGCGGAGGATTTCTTCTGATAGGGCTGATAGGTGCGCTGGTGAGATATTTTTCTTAAAGGGGCGCTGTGCGTGTCTGTACTTATATCGGCGGTCACGGCGGTGATCGCATCGAATATGGTGTTTACAAGGGCTTTCGGAGTGAGCGTGGCGCTGACTGCGGCTTCAAATCCCAAAAAGCTTTTCGGCATATGTGCGGCGGTGACGTGGTTCTGCGTCACTTCGTCTGCGGCGGTATGGGCGCTTGCACATTTTGAGGGCATAGGCATAAACAGATCCTATGTGCCGATGCTCTACGTCACGGTCATAGGTGCTATATACTCGCTGACGCTTTACCTGTCGGCGGCATTCATGAAGAAGCATTTCAGAGCTGTAAAGAAATATATTCATATAGCCGCCTTCAACAGTCTTGTAATGGGTACGGCATACCTTTCATCGTCTGGCAGGGAAACGCTTGCGGAATATATCGGCTTCGGCTTTTTGTCGGGTCTGGGATTTACCTTTGCGGCGT
Organism: Oscillospiraceae bacterium; assembly: GCA_018110925.1. Classification (GTDB taxonomy): domain Bacteria; phylum Bacillota; class Clostridia; order Oscillospirales; family Ruminococcaceae; genus Huintestinicola. The sequence continues at coordinate 17,613 of JAGAZJ010000008.1, forward strand.
TCCTTCTTGCGGCGGTGAATACGAAACTTCGCTCTGACGACGTGCCGCAGGTGTTCAGAGGATACCCTGCGATAATGATATTCATCGGTGTGATATCAATGGCGATGCTCGGCATACTGGGGTATGCGCCCTCATATATGTGATACTGAACGGAGAACAAAAGAATGAGAAAAAAGAAAAAGATATTCCGCCCGAGACGGCGGTACAGGATAAAAAAGAAAAATGAAAATGCGGCAAAGATAGTGATAAGCGTGGTGGCGCTGGCGGTGCTCGTATTCGTGGGATACAGCGCAATGGGTCCTATCACCGAATATATAGAGCGTTCACGCAATGCAGAGACCGAGCCGTGGACACCGCCCTCACAGACGGATGTGCCCCCGGAAGAGACACCCGACACGCCGTCGCAGACTGCCGGAACGACTGCTGTCGAGCCTGAGCAGACCGAGCAGACGGTCATATCCGCAGTGCCGAGGAATGTTCACAGCGGCCGTGCGATCATGCTTGAAGACGGTGCATCAGCGGATATGCAGACACTTTCTCTTGCTCTGGACAACGCTGCCGCAGACGGATGCGGCGCCGTGATAGTGCCTTTGAAGACAGAGGGCGGTGTGTACAGGTACAAGAGCGAGCTTGAAGCTGTTTCAATGTGTGAGACGAGCCCTGTCAGGTCTGAGCTCACCGCAAAGGAGATATGCTCCGCTATAACCTCCAGAGGTCTTGTGCCCGTGGCATATGTGTCTGTGCTTACCGACAACAACAGATACGGTGCCGACAGGATCGGTGCTTACAGATCCTCCGACGGCAAGGTGTGGGTTGACGGCAATCCTGCACTGGGCGGCAAACCGTGGATATCACCCTTTGAGGAGAGCGGCGTGACTTTGCTCTGCGATACCATGACAGAGATAGGCAGTGCAGGATTTTCAAGGATAATATGCGGCGATTTTGTATTCCCCGAATTTGAGGAGAGAGACCTTGCTATGCTGTCGGGCGTGTCCTCGGCGGATGAACGCTCGGCAGCGGTGACTACCCTTGCGAAGCGCATGACCAATGCCGCAAGGGGCGCAGGCTCGGATATCATGATAAGGGCGACGGCGGAGGAAGTTATCAGGGGCAGTGAGCTGTTCGTGCCCGACAAGCTGGGCGGATGTACGGTGGTGATCGACTGCGGCGATGCTTCAAGAGTGAAGTCGGTGGCAGGCAATGACATATCCACCCTCGATGCGGCGCACAAGACGACTGCTGTCTATACAGAGGCGCTCCGCCATGCGGACGGTCTGGAATGTTACCCGATGTTCAGATATACCGTGAATGCGGACCGTGTCGCAGAGGCATTTTCCGATATAGGCTGTGAGAGCTGTTATGTGTATTGATATGGATCATAAAAAACTGGTTAGCGAGATATTCTCCCGACGTGAAGCGCCGCCGCTGTGCTGTGTGCAGAGCTTCGGATGTCAGCAGAACGTGGCTGACGGCGAGCGTATCATGGGTATGCTCTGCGATATGGGCTGCGGCATAGCCAACGACATCGCAGATGCCGATATAGTCATACTCAATACCTGTGCCGTGCGTGAGAACGCAGAACAGAGAGTATACGGCATAATAGGCGAGCTCAAGCATTTGAAACAGGCAAAGCCCGATGCGGTCATAGGCGTGTGCGGATGTATGGCACAGGAAAAAGGCACTGTGGACAGGATTAAGCGTTCGTACCGCCATGTGGATCTGGTGTTCGGTACCTTTGCCACAGCGGAGCTTCCCAGACTTCTCTATGAGGTGCTGACGGAGAGACATCTTGCGGTGGACACCGAGGAGAGAAAGAACGAATGTCCCGAAAATATCCCTGTGGTGCATTCCTGTTCGTACAAGGCGGGCGTGTCCATAATGTACGGGTGCAACAATTTCTGCACCTTCTGCATAGTTCCGTATGTCAGGGGCAGAGAGCGCAGCAGACGACCCGAAAACATCATTGAGGAGATAAAGAAGCTGGCGGACAGCGGATGCAGAGAGATAATGCTCCTCGGTCAGAATGTCAATTCCTACGGCAGAGGACTCGATGAAAAGATAGACTTCCCCGAGCTTCTTAGACGCATTGATGCGGTGGACGGGGATTTCAGGGTGAGATTTATGTCGCCCCACCCGAAGGATGCCACCAATGAGTTCTTTGACGTGATAGCGGAGAGCCGCAAGATAGCAAAGAGCGTGCATCTCCCCCTTCAATCGGGGAGCGATGATATACTGAGGCGTATGCACAGGAGCTACACTGTTGAGAAGTACATGGATATGGTTGGATACGCAAGAAAGGTCATGCCCGACCTGTCGATAACGACGGACATCATCGTGGGCTTCCCCGATGAGAGCAGGGAGGACTTTGAAAAGACCCTTGACGTGATGCGCCGTGTCAGGTATGATAATATATATTCGTTCATATACTCAAAGCGCACGGGCACAAAGGCCGCCGATATGCCGGACAGCATCACGGACAGGGAGAAATCCGACCGTATGGGAGAGCTCCTTGCCCTTCAGAGGAAAATATCCGAGAAGGGATACAAGCGCTTTGAGGGCAGAGTTTTCGATGTGCTGTTCGACGGCACATACAAGGATGATTTCATAAGCGGCAAGAGCGATGAATTCATAATCACACTGGTAAAGGGCGATCCCTCGCTCATAGGCACGATGCGGCGTGTGAAGGTCATAAGGGCGCATAACTGGGCAGTTGAGGGCGAGCTTTTGTAAAGGAGGATCACGATGGATATAATACAGCTCACAAGAGAGCTTGGAAAGGCATTGCAGCAGGATCAGAGGTACATAAGCTATTCTGCGGCAAAAAAGGCGAACGACGCTGATGAGGCTTTGCAGAAGAAGATAACGGAGTTCCACTCAGTACAGATGGAGGCAAGGGCACTCACACAGGCAGGAGGCGAGCGTGAGGAGATACAGAAGCTCAACACACGCCTTACGGAGCTTTACAACGAGATAACCGCCAACCCGAACATGGTGGCGTTTGAAAAGGCAAGGGGCGATATGGACAGCGTGCTTGAGAGCATAAACTTCATCATCACCTGTGCCGCTAACGGCAACGACCCCATGACCTGCCCCGAAACACCTCCCCCGTCCTGCGGCGGAAGCTGTGCGGGCTGTTCCGGGTGCGGCTGATACTACATATGGGATAGTCTTTACGCTCGGCAGATCACATCTGTCGGGCAGTGAATTTTATTGAAACGGAGATAAGAATGAACGTTGACCGCAGTACACTGTCGCCGATGATGCAGCAGTATTTTGATATAAAGGATAAGTACCCCGGGCATATACTGTTTTTCAGGCTCGGTGACTTCTATGAGATGTTCTTTGATGATGCGGTGGTCGTGTCAAAGGCGCTCGAGCTGACGCTTACAGGCCGTGACTGCGGACAGGAGGAACGTGCGCCCATGTGCGGTGTTCCGTATCATGCGTGTGACGTGTATCTGAAAAAGCTGATAGACCTCGGTTACAAGGTGGCTATATGTGAGCAGATGGAGGATCCCAAGCTGGTCAAGGGCCTCGTAAAGCGTGACGTTATCAGGATAGTCACTCCGGGCACGCTCACTGACTCCAATCTTTTGCAGGATGACAGAAACAACTTCATCGCCGCACTCTATGTAGGTAAGGACGATGCTTCGGTGTGCTTTGCGGATATATCCACCGGCACAGCGGAGCTGTTTGTGCATCACGGGCTGAAAGAGGCTGTCAAGGCGCTGCCCAACGAGCTGTCACGCTTTGCACCTGCCGAACTGCTCGTGAACGTCATGGCACAGGGGCAGGGCAGTATCATGAGCTTTGTGCATGACAAGCTGGGTCTTACGGAAACGCTCCTTACCGACAGTATGTTCTCACCTGATGAGAACGAGCCTCTGCTTCTAGCGCAGTTCTCGGCAAACAGCGTTGAGGAGCTCGGGGTGTCCCCAGAGGATGAGGTGTCGCTGTCGGCTCTGTGCGGCCTTTTCTACTACATATGCGATACGCAGAGAGCGGCTGTGGGGCGCTTTACGGAGCTTAAAGTATATGCCGACAAGCGCTTTATGGAGCTCGACCTCACTGCAAGGCGCAATCTTGAGATATCGGAAACGATGCGCAGTAAGGAGAAGAAAGGCTCACTTCTCTGGGTGCTCGACCACACACGCACATCAATGGGCAAACGCCTGCTCAAAGCGTATACCGAACAGCCGCTCATAAAGCCGAATGTCATAATCGACAGGCTGGGCGCCGTTGAGGAACTGGTGGGTTCACCCATAATGCTCAGTGAGATGCAGACCTCACTTGCGGGCGTGTATGACCTTGAAAGGCTCATGACCAAGGTCATGTACAAGAGTGCCGCACCGAGGGATATAAGGGCGCTTGCCCAGACAGCAGAGATAATGCCGCAGATAAAGGCTCTTGCGGTTGATGTGCAGTCGCCGCTGCTCCGTTCTCTGCGTGACAATATGTCAGAGCTGAGAGATATATACAACCTGGTGGACAATGCCATAAACGACGATCCGCCCCAGATGCTGAAGGACGGCGGAGTTATAAAGGACGGCTTCAACGAGGAGCTTGACCGCCTGAGAGACATTATAAAAAACGGCAGGGGCATACTCACGGCTATCGAGGAGAGGGAAAAGGAACGCACGGGTATAAAGAGCCTGAAGATAGGCTATAACAGGGTATTCGGATATTACATCGAGGTCACCAAGTCCTATTATTCCCTTGTTCCCCCCGAGTATGTCAGAAAGCAGACCCTTGCCAATGCAGAGAGGTATATCACCGACGAACTGAAAAAGGCAGAGGACGATATGACCCATGCAAGTGAGCGCAGTCTTGCCCTTGAAAGCGAGATATTCGCAGAGGTGAGAGACTTCATCGCTTCACGGCTGGAGGAGGTACAGACCACCGCTCAGTCCGTGGCGGCACTTGATGTGCTTTGCTCCTTTGCGGATATATCCCTGAAAAACCGCTACACACGCCCTGATATAGCGATAGACGGCGTTATAGATATAAAGGCGGGCAGACATCCCGTCGTTGAGCAGATGATAAATTCCGAGGCATATGTGCCGAACGACGTATATCTTGACATGGGCGACAACCGTATGGCTATAATCACAGGCCCGAATATGGCAGGTAAGTCCACATATATGCGCCAGACCGCACTGATTGTGATAATGGCGCAGATAGGGTGCTTTGTGCCTGCCGACAGTGCGCATATAACCATAGTTGACAAGATATTCACAAGAGTGGGCGCATCAGACGACCTTTCATCGGGACAGTCAACCTTCATGGTCGAGATGAGCGAAGTCGCCGACATAATAAAGAATGCCACTCCCCAGAGTCTTGTGATACTCGATGAAGTGGGCAGGGGCACATCGACATTTGACGGCATAAGCATAGCCACAGCCGTGGCAGAGCATATATCGAACAAAAAGAAGATAGGCTGCAAGACCATGTTCGCCACGCATTACCACGAACTGATAACGCTTGAAGACAGGCTCGACGGTGTCAAGAATTACAGTATAGCTGTTCAGAGGAGCGGTGATACCATACGCTTTTTAAGAAAGATAGTTCGCGGCGGTGCCGACGACAGCTACGGCATAGAGGTAGCAAAGCTTGCCGGTCTGCCGAACACCGTGATAAACCGGGCAAAGCAGATACTCTCGGAGATAGAGAGCACGGACAGTACCCCTGTACGGCATGAAGAAAAGGAACAGGTCTCATTTGCTTCCATCGCAGAGGATGAGGTCATACGCAGGATAAAGATGACGAGCCCGGATGAATACTCCCCGAGGGAGGCATTGGTGCTGCTGCAGGAACTTTATGACTCGCTTATGAAGTGAGGTGTGTATATGGCGCATGATATCAAGGCCGTTGCCCTTGCTGGCGGCGGAGGTCTGGGCGCTTATCAGGCAGGCGTTATGAAGGCGCTTGTACAGCGGGATATGCTGAAGGACATACAGTGCTTTTCGGGCACATCCGTCGGTGCACTCAATGCGGTACTCTGGTCGATAGGCGATGCTGAGCTGTCGGAGTATGTCTGGAAGAAATGGGTGGATCCCGTCGGTATGCTGGGCAAGCTCGAACGCAGTCAGTCCGGCTTTCACCCGTCGAGAGAGACGCTCAGGGCGATACTCAGGAACACAGGTGTGACGAGGATACGCCACACTGCACCTGTCTATGCCTGCGCCTATGACATAAAGGCAGGGCGTGCGGAATACTTTTATCTGAACGATAAGCCGGAGAGCGAAATGACGGATATACTCCTTGCATCATCGGCAATATCCGTGATATACGAGCCTGTGAGCATCGGCGGCAGACTGTACAAGGACGGCAGTTCTTCGTTCACCTCTCCGCTTGACAACTATCCTGTCGGGATACTTTACGAAAAGGGGTACAGGGATATCCTCCTTGTGCCGCTGAGATCTGATTTTGACGGGTCTGATGTCCGTTCGTGGCACAGCCCAGCAAGGGCGGATATGTACAGCAACTTCCCCGATGCTAAAATATCCGTGCTTAAGCCCTCATGCGGCATAGGCGGTGCGGGCGGGATAGTGGATTTTTCTCCCGACAGCATCAATATGCGAATAGCTGTCGGATTTTATGACGGATATAACTTTGGCGGACGGCAGGATGAGCCTGTCCCTCCCGAGGGGCATCATGATAAAGTCATACGTTCCCTTGCAGAGAAATATCTGCGCACTTCTGCGGATATGGAGAGCTTCATCGCCCTGAGAAAGAATAAGTATGTCACCGCCGTCAACCCGACTTTGGGCGGTCGTATGTGGTACAAGGACATATTCGAGCTTGACGGCTTTCGTATACAGTGGCACTGCAAGGTGCCCGTGGTCGGCAGGATAATGGAGAACCATTACAGGATACTCGGCAGGGATGATGAGCTGAGAGCGTATTATTTCGATCCTGCGCACTTTATCGAGGATCTGACGATCTTCGGCGAGCAGAAAAACAAAGGGATGATAAAATGAGTGAGATGAGAGCATTCAGAGCGGAAGACATACCACGGATGACAGAGATATGGAACGAGGTCGTGGCTGAGGGCAATGCTTTTCCGCAGGAGGATATGCTCGACCGTGAGAGCGGTGCGGCGTTTTTTGCATCTCAGAGCTATACTGGCGTTTATGAAGATGAAGGCGAGATAAAAGGGCTGTATATACTCCACCCGAACAATGTGGGCAGATGCGGTCATATATGCAATGCCAGCTATGCCGTATCATCGGGGTGCAGAGGTCAGCATATCGGTGAGAAGCTGGTGCTCGACTGCATGGATAACGCAAAGCGTCTCGGTTTCTCGGTATTGCAGTTCAATGCGGTGGTAAAGACCAACACCCGTGCCAGAAAACTTTACGAGCGTCTGGGATTTCGGCAGCTGGGCACGATACCGCAGGGATTTCGCATGAAGGACGGGCATTATGAAGATATATGCCCGTATTATATACAGTTAGAACAGAGGTAATCATATGCCAAAAGTCCATGTGCTTGATAAGGAGCTTTCGGAGCTTATCGCGGCAGGTGAGGTCATAGAAAGACCGAGCTCGGTGATAAAGGAGCTTGTGGAAAACTCCATCGACAGCGGAGCAAGCGTTATAACAGTGGAGATAAAGCAGGGGGGCATTACCTACCTGCGCATAACGGACAACGGGTGCGGGATGAGTTTTGATGACGTGCCTACGGCGTTTCTGCGCCATGCGACCAGCAAGCTGTCTGTAAAAGAGGATCTGGCGAAGATACTCACCCTTGGGTTCAGGGGAGAGGCACTGGCATCTGTCTGCGCAGTGTCAAAGGTGGACTGTATCACAAAGCAGAAGCACGACCCCTACGGCACTCATTATGTGATTGAAGCGGCCGAGGAGAAAGTCCATGAGCACACGGGCTGTCCCGACGGTACGACCATAATCGTAAGGGATATTTTCTACAATGTGCCCGCAAGGCTCAAATTTCTCAAAAAGGACAAATATGAGGGCACGGCGATAGCGTCTATCCTCAGCAAGATCGCCGTTTCCCACCCCGAGATATCGTTCCGTTTCATAAAGGACAACAAGCAGGAGCTTTTCACACCCGGCGACAACAAGCTGTATTCGGCGGTGTACTCGGTGTTCGGCAAGGAGTTTGCCGCATCGCTCCTGCCTATCGACTATTCTCTTGGCGGCATAACCGTCACCGGCTACACCGTAAGACCCGTGTGGGGGCGCAAGAACCGCACCATGCAGCACTTTTTCGTCAATGGCCGTTATGTGAAGTCACTCACCTGCATGGGGGCTATTGAAGAGGCTTACCGCAACACCATAATGGAGGGCAAGTTCCCTGCCTGTGTTATATTCATGAATGTGCCCCCCGATGTGGTGGATGTGAATGTACATCCTGCCAAGATAGAGGTCAGATTTTCGGATGACAGACTGATATACGATGCGCTGTTCTTTGCGATAAAAAACGCCATACTGAACGAACAGCGGACGCATGAGCTTGAATTGCCCCGGCACAAGCCCACCGCATCGGATTATGCCATGCCGGTATTTACCGACAAGGGCGGTGAGCAGACAAGGATAGCGGATGACTCGGTGTCATACGACACACGCACGGTTCGTGCGGCAGACATTGTCGAAAAGGATAATTCGCCCAGAAGAGAGGCTGTCAGCGCCGTTAAGAGGAGCGAGACTGTACATCATGATATCCGCATAGAGGATATACCCGCGGATTTTTCGGGCAAAAAGACAGCTGTGCCCGATGAGAAAGCATTTGAGAACGCTGTGTCACAGGCGGAGAACTCGTGGGGCGCAGATACGGATTCCTCCGGAAATGCCCCCGAAAAAGCAGGGAAGGATACAGCCGCATCCGAAAGCACCGACCTTACGGAGCATATCAGCACGGGATACAGCGCAGAGGGCGAAATGGAGCGCATGACTCCCGAGCCCGCAAGAGAATTCAAATTCATTAATCAGCGTTCCTTTGAGCATGAGGAGCACTCGGAGCAGGAGCATAAGGAAGAAGAAAACAAGGAAAAGTATTTCCGTGTAATAGGTGAAGCCTTCAGGAACTTTGCCATTGCAGAGACAGAAGACAGTATAATCATCATAGACAAGCACGCCGCACATGAGCGTATACGCTTTGAAAGACTGAGGACAGGCAGAGAGCATCTGACAGCTCAGATGCTGCTTGAACCCGTGAAGATGCGCCTTGATTTTGATGACTATGATGCGCTGGTGAAAAACCTGCGTGTCTGCGCAGATCTCGGCTTTGTCATAGAGGCGGCGGAGCTTCCCTTCGTCATAGTAAAGGGGATACCATCAATGCTCGACCGGAACGAGGCGGACGACCTTGTGACGGAGCTTGCGCACAACTTTGCCCTGCACAGACAGGACCCCCTGCCGGAGATACTTGACGAGATGTATCATTCAATGGCGTGCAAGGGAGCAATAAAGGCTCACGATGAAACGACGACGGAGGAACTGAAAGACCTGTTTGAACAGGTGCTGTCCGATGAGAGGATAAAGTACTGTCCCCACGGCAGACCGATAATGTTTGAACTCACTAAATATGAGCTTGAAAAGCAGTTCAAGAGGATAGTATGACCGGAGGTGACCTGGTTGAAGATACCTGTGCTCGTGATATGCGGCCCCACCTGCTCGGGCAAGACCGCTGTCGGCGCTGATGTGTGCAGACGGCTCGGCGGCGAGGTCATATCCGCCGATTCCATGCAGATATACAAGGGGCTTGCGATATCCACCGCAAAGCCCACAGCAGAGGAGATGCGGGGCATACCGCATCATCTTACGGACTTTCTGCCGCCCGACGGCAGTTTCTCGGTAGCTGACTTTGCACGGCTCGCCTCGGAAAAAGCCGCAGACATACACTCACGGGGAAAACTGCCCGTGGTGGTGGGCGGAACGGGACTGTACATATCATCGCTCATTGACGGCATTGATTTTACTCATACCTCCACAGATACGGAGCTCAGACGAAAGCTCGAGGAGGAAGCAAAGACCCTCGGCTCAGAGGTGATGCATGAAAGGCTGAGGGCTGTTGATCCGTCGGCGGCTGACAGCATACACCCAAACAATGTGATAAGGGTCATCAGGGCTCTGGAGATGAATATGCTCTCCGGCCGCACCGTTGACGAAAACAAGCGCATCAGCCGTGAGACCCCCTCGCCCTATGAGGTGTGCATGATAGGTCTCACCTGTTTTGACAGGGCAGTGCTGTATGAGCGGATAAACAAAAGGGTGGACCGTATGCTCTCGGATGGTCTGGTGGATGAGGTCAGGGCTGTCTATGAGAAATACGACACGCGGACGGCGTTCAATGCCATAGGATATAAGGAGCTCATTCCCTATTTACAGGGTCTGTGCAGTCTTGAAGAAGCTGTTGACAGGATAAAGCAGTCAACAAGGAATTATGCCAAAAGACAGCTCACATGGTTTCGTCGTGATGCACGAATAAACTGGGTCGATACAGGCGATTATGAGCAATATGACGGAATTTTGGAAAAATGTTTAAACATAGTGGAAAAATCGGAAATAGTGTGATATAATAAATATTATTTGGAAAAGTGTGTCCACAGGGGCTCACTCAAGAAAAAGAAAGGGACGATCGGACGGCTGTGCGTGAGCGCAGACCGTGATTGAAAAGGGGTGTTGACCGATGAACAAGACGCTCAATCTTCAGGATGTATTCCTCAATCAGGCAAGAAAAGAGAAAGTGCCCATAACCTGCATTCTTACCAACGGATTTCAGTTCAAGGGCATAGTCAAGGGCTTTGACAGTTACACTGTCATCATTGATGCGGAGGGCAGGCAGGAGCTTGTTTTCAAGCACGCGATATCCACCATAATCCCTGCCCGTCCCATCTCGATACTTGACGACGGCGAGAAAAGCTGATAACCGCATTAATAAGAAGGGCACAGAATGAATGTCAATCAGAAAGCACTGAATTTTATCGGGCTTGTTGCGGTGCTGCTGCTGTTTGCCATTGCGATACACCATATCGAGGCCGGTTTCAACGAACAGTACAAGACAGAGGATGCGGTGAAGTATTCCTCGGCGGATACCGTTTCGTTCAAGGGTATTTATATCCGTGACGAAGAGGTGATAAAGAAACGCTACAACGGCGTTCTGAGTTATCCCGTCAAGGACGGCGGCAAGGTAGCGAAGGATTCTGTGGTCGCCTATCTTTACAACAGCGAGGAAGAGATAGAAACAAACCGTCACATAGAGGAGCTTGAACACGAAGTCGCACTCCTGCGCTCGGCGCAGAACCCCGGTACGGTGCAGACGGCAGAGCCTGACTTTATCTCTCCCCTGATAGCGGAGCAGTATCAGACGATAGCTTCACTGCTTGCAAAGGGCGATATAGAGGATCTGAAGGCAAGACGCGACAATCTCTTCACACTTATGTGCATATATCAGCTGGCGATAGGCCAGGAGCAAAGCTATGACGAACGCATAGCCGATCTTTCCGCAGAGATATCCGAAAAGAGAGTTGACCGCAAGAGACCCAAGGGATCTGTGACATCACCCGATTCGGGGTACTTTGTCAGCTACACCGACGGATATGAGACCGAGCTTACCTTTGACACCGTTGATGATATAACATCCGACAGGATAAAGCAGATCATCGAGGAGGAAAAGGAACGGGACTATCACGGCAAGTATGAGATAGGCAAGCTGGTAAAGGGCTATAACTGGAAGATAATCGGCATCGTGGACAATTCGTCGAGTGCCTTCAACCCCGGAGATACAGTAAAGCTGTCCTTTGCATCGGTGCCGGATACGGTCACGGCTACTATCGAGATGCTGAGAGATACGGATGTGCCCGAGGAAACGGTCATAGTCCTCCGCTGTGAGGAGAATACCTACGGTCTTGTGCGTCTGCGCACAGACAGAGTGGATATGACCCTGCATGACTTTGAGGGCATAAGAGTGCCTAAGCAGGCCATAAGATTCAACAAGGACAACGAGAAGGGATGCTACATCCTGATAGGTCAGAATGTAAAATTCCGTAAAATAGACGAGATCTATGCCGAGAGCGACTATGTATTGTCCAGGATAACCTCCGACGATGAATACGTCAGCGTTTTTGACAAGGTCATAACGAGCGGCGTCGATACTGCCGCATACTATGAGACCATAGAGGAAAATCTTGCCGCTGAGAAGAAGAATGCGGAGAGAAAGGCTATGGCGAACGGCATCACTGCCACGGAGACCACAGCGGCAGAGACCGAGGAAACGACAGAAACTCAGGAAATCTCCGAAGAAAAGGAAAACGGTGACACGGAGGAGACCGGGGAGACAGACAAGGAAGACGACAGCGAAGAGACGGAGCCGTCGGAGGAACACGACAGTTCAGAGGGGGAGATCCGCTTTGAATGATTTGTTCTTTGAGGATATAAGGGAAAATGCCGAGCGCATAAGAGAAAACGCCGCAAGGGCTATGGCTGATGCGGGCAGGAACAATGTGCGCATAATGGCGGTGACAAAGACAGTGCCCTGTGAAAGGGTGAACTTTGCCGCAGGTCTCGGCTTTACGCTCCTCGGAGAGAACAGAGTCCAGGAATATCTTGAAAAGCGTGATATGTACGCAGAGGGCACGGATGTTCATTTCATCGGCCATCTGCAAAGGAACAAGGTGAAGTACATAGCCGATTCGGTGAGCATGATCCATTCGGTGGACAGCATAAAGCTCGCAGAGGATATTTCACGGCATTGTGCCGCCCGCAGCAGGGTCATGGATATACTCTTTGAGGTGAACATCGGCGGTGAGGCTTCAAAAAGCGGGTTTGCCCCCGATGAGGTCACGGATGCGGCTTACATCGCAGCACAGCTTGAAGGTGTGCGCCTCATGGGCATAATGGTGATACCTCCGAGAGAGAACAGCGCAGGGTATTTTGAAAAGTCCCGCAGGCTGTTTGAGGATCTGAAGGCTGAGAAGATACAGGGCACGGATATCACGGAGCTTTCCATGGGGATGTCCGCTGACTACGCAGAGGCGATAAGATCCGGCTCGACGATCGTGAGGATAGGCTCCGCACTTTTCGGAGCAAGATCATATAAATAAGAACTGAACATAAACGATGGAAGGAAGAAGAACAATGAGCTTATTGGATAATCTGAAAGCTATAATCAACGATAACGGCGGTGATGACGATTACGCTGACGAGCCCGCCAATGAGAGCAGAAGCAGCTATGAAGCACCCGTTCCTCAGCAGCCGCAGGGAAGCAGGATGGTGGACGAGGAGCGCAACAGACTCAACATCTCCCTTACCGCACAGCTCAGAGTCATACTTGTAAAGCCCGAGAAGTTCACCGATACCAAGGAGATAGCAAATCATCTCAACAACAAGCAGACTGTCGTACTCAACCTTGAATCGACGACTCCCGATGTAACAAGAAGGATAATTGATTTCCTCGGCGGTGTTGCATACGCAAACGGCGGCAGTATCAAGCCTGTTGCGAACAATACCTTTATCATAACTCCCTATACCGTATCCTTTCAGGGAGATGAGCTGTCAGAGCAGCTCGAAAGCAACGGAGTCCTCCTGTAAATGAATCTCAGAGAGCGCTTCTGCGCCGCTGAACAGTGCGACGGCGATGAAAAACTGTTCATCTCCCATGTGGGCGACATGATAGAAGCGGCAGAAAGGGGCTCACAGCGCTTCTCGGCGTTCCTTACGGAGCGTGAGAGCGGTCTGGCGGAGCGGTTCTGCGCATATTCGGGCTTTCACGGCTTTATGCTTTGGGGCGGATATGATGGCGCACAGAGGGTCATGGCGGGCTTTTTTCCCGATTATGCAGAGCCGTCGGCAGATGAATTCCCGCTTGAAAGGGTATTTATCGGCGGCAGGATGACAGGCTCTCTTTCTCACAGGGATTATCTCGGCTCGGTGCTGGCGCTCGGTCTTGAAAGGTCGATGACAGGCGATATAGTCATCACGGACGGCGGTGCATACGCCGTTATGACAGACACGGCGGCACAGCTTTGTGTGAATGAGCTGTCAAAGATAGGCAGGACGGGTGTCAGATGCAGGATATGCGGCGATGATGAGGTCATAGAGAGGCACGATGAATTTGAGAGCATATCCGCAACGGTGGCTTCGCTTCGCCTTGACTGTGTGGTCAGTGCGGCATCAAGGCTCAGCCGTGAGAAGGCGGCACAGCTTATCAGGAGCGGTATGGTCAGCGTAAGACACGTTTGTGTTAACGATATCTCGCACACGCTCGCAGAGGGCGATGTGCTGTCCATAAGAGGTCATGGACGATATATACTCCGTAAAATTGGGGATAAAACTAAAAAAGACCGTGTACATATACTCATAGACAGATATGTATGACGGCGGTGAAATGAGGTTATGGTCATGATAACAGCGCAGGAAGTCCGCAAGAAGAGTTTTGAGCAGGCCAAGCTCGGTTACAGAACGGAAGAGGTGGATGATTTTCTCGATCAGATAGCTGCTCAGCTTGACGAGTTTGAGAAGAGCCACGAGGAGACCGAAAGAAAAATGGAAGTCCTTGTACAGACCGTAAGACGCTATAAGGACGACGAGGAAGCTATCAAGGACGCAATGGTGGATGCACGCCGTCAGAAGCAAGCCATTATTTCGGAAGCACAGGAGTCTGCCGAGAAGATCATAGCCGCAGCCAATGTAAAGGCTGATGAGATCGTGGGTTCAACTTCGCAGAGAATAGAGAAGGAGCAGAAGGCTCTCGAACAGATACAGAACGAGGTCAAGAAGTTCAAGACCGGCATTCTCGCAATGTACAAGGATCATCTCAAGCTCATAACCGCACTCCCCGCAGAGGTCGATGAGGAAGAGGAGTATGAGGAAGAAGAGGTCTATGAGGATGACGATATAGAGGCGACCAAGGTTATCAATACCGCCGACCTCAGACTCGGCGAATGACAGAAGCACCGCTGATGCGGTGCGATTTTGAGTATACGAAAACGACGGACATAGGTTCCGCTAACATAATAAGGATATCATAAGGAGAATGGCAATGGCTCAGGATTACAATCAGACTCTTAATCTGCCCGATACCAAATTTGAAATGAGGGGCAATCTTGTCAAAAAAGAGCCTGTGATGCTCTCTGACTGGAACAGTAAAAGAGTTTATTACAAGATGATAGAGAAAAACTCCGCAAGACCCAAGTATGTACTGCATGACGGCCCTCCGTACGCAAACGGCGATATACATATGGGTACTGCTCTCAACAAGGTCCTCAAGGACATCATCGTGAAGCAGAAGAATATGAGCGGATACTGTTCTCCCTATATTCCCGGCTGGGATACTCACGGCCTGCCTATCGAGCTCAAAGTGTTGAAGGCGCTCGGTGTTGAGAACGGAGCCGTGCCCCAGGTCGAACTGAGAAAGAAATGCAATGAGTACGCACATACACAGGTCAAGAGCCAGATGGAGCAGTTCAGAAGGCTCGGTGTATGGGGCGACTTTGATGACCCATATCTTACTCTCAAGCCCGAATTTGAGGCAAGACAGGTCGAGATATTCGGTGAGATGTACAAGAAGGGCTATATCTACAAGGGCTTAAAGCCCGTATACTGGTGCCCCGACTGTCAGACAGCCCTTGCCGAGGCAGAGATAGAGTATGCAAACGACCCCTGCCATTCCATATATGTAAAGTTCAGAGTTACCGATGATAAGGGGCTGTTTGCCGCAAAGGGCATAGACGTTTCAAACACCTATTTTGTAATATGGACGACCACAACATGGACACTTCCCGGCAACCTTGCTATATGCGTTGGTCCGGAGTATGAGTACTCAGTTGTAAGCGCAGGCGGTGAGAACTATGTCATGGCCACCGACCTTGCGGCAGGTGCGCTCAGAGCAAAGGGCATAGAGGAATACACCACCCTTGCTACGTTCAAGGGCAGTGAGCTTGAATATATGAAGGCTCGTCATCCTTTTATGGAGAGAGAGTCTCTCGTTATCGTGGGCGATCATGTTACTCTTGAAAGCGGTACGGGCTGTGTACACACTGCTCCCGGCTTCGGTGTTGACGACTTTGAGGTCTGCAAGAAGTATCCCGAGATCGGCATAACCGTTCCCGTTGACGCAAAGGGTATGCTCACAAGCGAGGCAGGCAAGTATGAGGGGCTGACCACCGACAATGCAAACAAGGCTATCGCCAAGGATCTTGAAGATTCCGGTGCGCTCTTTGCACTTGAAAAGATAGTCCATCAGTATCCTCACTGCTGGAGATGCAAGAATCCCGTTCTTTTCAGAGCAACGGAACAGTGGTTTTGCTCTGTGAAGAATTTCAAGGATGATGCGCTCAACGCAATACAGAGCGTTCAGTGGATACCCGAATGGGGCGAGGACAGGATAAAGGGCATGGTAAGCGACCGTTCCGACTGGTGCATATCCAGACAGAGAACATGGGGCGTTCCCATACCCATGGTATACTGCAAGGATTGCGGCAAGCCCGTTGTCACCGATGAGATGATAAAGCAGGTATCCGACATATTCAGAAAGGAAGGCTCGGATTCTTGGTATATCAGACCCGCCGAGGACTTCGTACCCGCAGGTACAAAGTGCGAATGCGGCTGCACCGAGTTTATAAAGGAAAAGGATATATTCGACGTATGGTTCGACAGTGGTGTTACACACACGGCTGTTATGAAGGAGAGAGGGTTCGACGTTCCCGTTGACCTCTATCTTGAAGGCGCAGACCAGTACAGAGGATGGTTCCAGTCGTCGCTCCTCACATCCGCGGCTATCGGCTGCGGCGCTCCCTACAAAGCTGTATGCACACACGGCTGGGTAGTTGACGGTGAGGGCAAGGCAATGCACAAGTCCCTCGGCAACGGTGTTGACCCTGCCGATGTCATCAAGCAGAACGGTGCCGATATACTCAGGCTGTGGGCGGCTTCTTCGGACTATCATGCGGATGTGAGAGTGTCAAAGGATATACTCAAACAGCTTGCTGATACATATAAGAAGATAAGGAATACCGCAAGGTACATACTCGGCAATATAAGCAACGGCAGCGGATTTGACCCCGACAGGGATATGGTCGCTCCTGCCGATATGATGGAGCTTGACAGATGGGCGCTCATACGCCTCAACGCTCTCATAGACAAGGTGAACGCAGGCTACGGGATATTTGATTTCCATGTTGTGGTACACAGCATACATAACTTCTGTGTTACAGAGATGTCCAACTTCTATCTTGATATCATCAAGGACAGGCTCTACTGCATGGGTGAAAAGAGCCCCGAGCGCAGAAGCGCACAGAGCGCGATGTATCTCATACTCAGCGCTGTATCAAGGATGCTGGCACCCGTGCTGTCCTTTACCGCAGAGGAGATATGGTCCTATCTGCCTCACACCGCTCAGGACGACAAGGAGAGCATATTCCTCAATCAGATGCCCGAAAAGGTCGCTGTTGATGCAGACGATGCCTTTGTTCAGAAGTGGGATCTGCTCTATGCGGTGCGCAGCATAGTGACAAAGGCTCTTGAAATAAGAAGAAACGAGAAGTTTATCGGTGCTTCGCTCGAAGCAAAGGTAACTCTTCATACATCCGACGGGGCGCTCTTTGAGAAGCTGAACGCATACAAGGACGTTCTTGCGCAGGTATTCATCGTGTCGCAGGCTGATGTACGGAATGATGACGACGGTGATATAAAGAGCGAGGACGGCACATATGATATATCCGTGACAGTCGCAAAGGCAGACGGCGAGAAGTGCGAGAGATGCTGGTGCTACTCTGAATATGTGGGCAGCAATGCGGTATATCCCACTCTCTGCAAGCGCTGCGCGGATCAGGTCGCTCAGGGCTGATGGCAGTGCTTTTCTGGCTCTGCATCGTTCTTGCGGCGGTGATCGACAGGGTGACGAAGATGCTTGCCGAAAGATTTGTTCTCGGCAAGACGGAAGTAATAAAGATAGGCGAGCTCGACGTGCTGTTTTTCAATATCACCCACAACACGGGGGCGGCGTTCAGCAGTTTTTCAGGCAAGACTGCGATGCTGTCCGTGTTCACGGTGGCAGCACTGATCGTGATGGTGGTGTATTTCTACCGCACAAAGTCAAAGGGCAGGCTGAAGACCATATCTATGGGTATGATAGTGGGCGGCGGTCTCGGCAATCTATATGACAGGATAGCTTTTGGCAGGGTGACTGATTTTATCAATCTTTTTCCCTTCAATTTCGTGTTCAACTTTGCTGATATATGTGTGGTCTTAGGTGCTGTACTTCTCATGATAGTGATGCTGTTTCTTGAAAAGGAGACAGGCACGGACGGGGAGGACGGCGAAAAAGAGGCAGAAAATGGATGAGAGGATCATTTCGCTCACAGTAACGGGTCAGGCATCACGGCTTGACAAGTTCATATCGGAGGAGACGGACATCAGCCGCTCAATGGCGGCAAAGCTCATTTCGGACGGTATGGTCACTGTAAACGGCAGGGCTGTGAACAAGAGTGCATCTCTGAAAGAGGGCGACGAGATAACGGTCGTAGTCCCTCCGCCGGAGATACTGTCCGCTGAGCCCGAGAACATTCCCCTCGACATAATATATGAGGATGACGACCTGCTTGTGGTGAACAAGCCCAAGGGAATGGTGGTGCATCCTGCGGTGGGCAATACGTCGGGAACGCTGGTCAATGCGCTGATGTATCATTGTCAGGGCAGGCTGTCGGGTATAAACGGAGTGCTTCGTCCCGGGATAGTCCACAGGATAGATAAGAATACCAGCGGTCTGTTGGTCGTGGCAAAAAATGACACGGCTCACGCAGGGCTTGCGGAACAGATAAAGGCACACAGCATGACAAGAGAATATCTTGCAGTGGCTATGGGCAGATTTAAGGAAACAGAGGGCACAGTTGATGCGCCCATCGGCAGAGACCCGTCAGACAGGCTGAAAATGGCGGTCACTCCGAGAAACTCAAAGAATGCCGTGACGCACTACACGGTAGCAGAACAGTACAAGAACTGTGCGTTCCTGCGCCTGCGCCTTGAAACGGGCAGGACACATCAGATAAGAGTGCATATGTCACATATCGGTCACCCGATACTGGGGGACGATGTGTACGGCAAAGCGTTCAAGGGGATAGAGGGGCAATGCCTTCATGCATACAAACTGGGTTTTGTCCACCCTGTCACTTTTGAATATATGGAATGGTCGGGAGAACTCCCCCAGTATTTCCTGAGCGTTCTGGAAAAGGTAAGGAAAGATGTTTGAGGATAAGTCGAGGATAGTCTTTTTCAGTGATATGGACGGCACACTGCTCAATCACGACAAGACTGTCTCAAAAAGAAATCTTGATGCGATCGTAAAGCTCCGCAGGGCAGGCGGTATGTTCGTAGTCGCCACAGGCAGGATAATACAGGCGACACGGCATTATTTTGAGCCTATACAGCTCGACTGTCCCTGCATACTCTGCAATGGCGGCATGATCTATGACTGTTCAAAGGACAGCGTTGCGTGGTCGGAGTCGCTCGATAAAGGCATGGCAAGACAGGTCACGGAACAGCTCCTGGAGAGATTTCCGGAGATTTGTGCCGAGATATGCTGCCCCGATGGGATATATGATATAAACTTCAACGAAACAGAGCGTGAACACTGGAAAAAAGCAGGCTTCACAGCTAAGATCGTGGACAGCTTCGATGATATCCCTCCGGCGGAAATATCAAAGATACTCTTTGCCTGCCCCGAGGATATGACCGAGGAACTGGCTGAGTACTGTCGAAGCCTTGATGTGGGGGCGGACTTTGTAGTGTCAGCGCCTGTATTCACCGAGATGCTTCCCAAGAACTGCTCAAAGGGAACTGCCATGCAGAAGCTCCTGTCGCTTTACGGACTTGAAACGGCTGTTACCGTTGCCATGGGGGATTATGACAACGACATGACGATGCTGCAATATGCAGATTTTGCGGCGTGTCCGTCAAACGCCCGTGAATGCGTGAAGGATATATGCAATGTTGTTACACAAAGCGATTGCGAGGAGGGCAGCGTTGCTGATATTATTGATCTGGTACTTAGCTAACGATCAGAAAGGAAAGTTATTATGGACGAATTACTCAAAAAGCAGCTTATGGTAACTGCCTGCAAGGTAAGAATGGGGATAATCGAGGGCGTATACAACGCCAAGTCGGGTCATCCCGGCGGCTCGCTCTCTATCGCCGATGTTCTCACCTACATCTATTTCCACAAGATGCACATTGATCCCAAGAACCCCAAGATGGCTGACAGAGACAGACTTGTTCTCTCAAAGGGTCACACTGCGCCCGCACTTTATTCCGTGCTGGCTCAGAGGGGCTTCTTTGATGCAGAGGAGCTCAAGACACTCAGAAAGATAGGATCCAGACTTCAGGGACATCCTGATATGAAGCATATCCCCGGTGTCGATATGACAACAGGTTCGCTCGGTCAGGGCATATCTGCAGCCTGCGGCATGGCTCTTTCGGGCAAGCTCTCCGATGACAGCTACAAGGTATACACGATACTCGGCGACGGTGAGATAGAAGAGGGTCAGGTATGGGAGGCAGCTATGTTTGCCGCTCACTACAAGCTCGACAATCTGGTTGCTGTCGTTGATAACAACGGACTTCAGATAGACGGCAAGATCACTGATGTTATGTCGCCTATGCCCATAACAGACAAGTTTGCGGCATTCGGCTGGCACGTCATCACTATGGATGCTCATGACTTTGATTCTATCGAGGCGGCATTCAATGAGGCTGAGAAGGTAAGCGGCCAGCCCACTGTGATCGTACAGAAGAGCATAAAGGGCAAGGGCGTTTCCTTTATGGAGAACCAGGTAGGCTGGCACGGAAGCGCTCCCAACAAGGAGCAGTACGAGCAGGCTATGGGCGAGCTTGAAGCCGCACTGAAAGCATTGGAGGGTTAAGATCATGGCTGATATGGTAAAAAAGGCAACAAGAGAGAGCTATGGTGAGGCTCTCGCAGAGCTCAGCTCTGAATTCACGGATCTCATTGTTCTTGACGCTGACCTTGCGGCAGCTACAAAGACCGGTATATTCAAGAAGGCCTGCCCCGAGCGCTTCATCGACTGCGGTATCGCAGAGGCAAATATGATGGGCGTTGCAGCAGGTATCGCAAGCACTGGCAAGAAGGTATTCGCAAGCTCCTTTGCTATGTTTGCGGCAGGCAGAGCATTCGAGATAGTCAGAAACTCTATCGGCTATCCTCATCTCAATGTCAAGATAGGCGCAACCCACGCAGGCATATCTGTCGGCGAGGACGGTGCAACTCATCAGTGCAATGAGGATATTGCGCTCATGAGGTCTATCCCCGGCATGACCATAATCAATCCTGCCGATGACGTTGAGGCAAAGGCCGCTGTAAGAGCTGCCCTTGAGTTTGAAGGCCCTGTATATATGCGATTCGGCAGACTTGCAGTGCCCGTATTCAACGACAAGGATACATACAAGTTCGAGCTCGGCAAGGGCGTTACTCTTCGTGAGGGCAGTGATATAGCCATAATCGCAACAGGCCTTATGGTAAATGAGGCTCTGAATGCCGCTGATACTCTCAAGGCTGAGGGTATCAATGCAAGAGTCATCAACATCCACACCATAAAGCCCATCGACAGAGACATCATCATCAAGGCGGCCAAGGAAACAGGCATGATCGTTACCGCAGAGGAGCACAGCATAATCGGCGGTCTCGGCTCTGCTGTTGCTGATGTTGTTACAGAGGAATATCCCGTTCCCGTACATAAGATCGGCGTGAACGACGTATTCGGCCATTCCGGCCCTGCTGTTGACCTTCTCAAGGAGTTCGGCCTCAGCGCTGACAATATCGTTGCAACGGTTAAGAAGGCTCTCGGCAAGTAATAAAATATTAATAGGGGGCGCACCGTGTGTGCGCCCGTTTTTGATTATGACAGGCGGTGTTATCATGGGATCTGTATTCGGCAGGATATTTACAGTAACGACATGGGGTGAATCCCACGGAAAGGGCGTAGGAGTAGTCATTGACGGCTGTCCCGCAGGGCTTGAATTGTCTGAGGCTGATATTCAGCCCTATATGAACAGGCGAAGACCGGGTCAGTCAAAGTTCTCCACTCCGAGGAACGAAGCCGATGAAGTGGAGATATTATCGGGCGTATTTGAGGGCAGGACTACGGGCACGCCTATCTCAATGACGGTCATGAACAGGACACAGCGCTCTGCTGATTACAGTGAGATAGCATCCTATTACCGGCCGGGACACGCAGATTTCACCTTTGACGCCAAATACGGCTTTCGTGACTATCGCGGAGGAGGCCGTTCGTCGGGGCGTGAAACTATCGCAAGAGTTGCCGCAGGTGCAGTGGCGGCAAAGATACTCTCATCTCTCGGCATTACCGTGACGGCGTATACACGTTCGGTGGGGGATATAGAGATATCGACCTTCGACCGTGATGAAATAATGAACAACAGGCTTTATATGCCCGATAAAGCGGCGGCAGAAAAGGCTGAGGCATATCTTGAAGAGCTGATGGCACAGAAAAACTCCGCCGGCGGAGTTGTGGAATGCATCATCAGCGGTATGCCTGCGGGCGTGGGCGAGACCGTATTTGACAAGCTGGACGCAGAGCTTGCAAAGGCTGTATTTTCAATAGGCGCCGTAAAGGGCTTCGAGATAGGCGAAGGCATGAAAGCCGCACGTCTTACGGGTCTTGAAGACAATGACGGCTTTGAGTATAAAGACGGAAGGCTGAAGAAGACATCAAATCATGCGGGCGGCATAATGGGCGGGATGAGCGACGGCTCCGATATTATCCTGCGTGCCGCATTCAAGGCTACGCCATCGGTGGCAAGCGAACAGCGCACGGTCAATAAAAACGGTGAGAATATCACCATATCCGTAAAGGGCAGGCATGACCCCATTATAGTGCCCCGTGCAGTCGTGGTGGTGGAGTGCATGACGGCAGTTACGGTGTGTGATATGCTGCTTCGCAATATGACCTCAAGGATGGACAGGATAGAGAAGTTCTATAAATAACAGCCTTGTTCATTGACGGTCTGCTTATTTGGTTTGTGCTTCGGGGGAGTATGTATATGAAATGTTTTGGTTATTACATCGTGAAGCCCTTGCCAAAGCCCGGATGGTGTACATTAAAGGCAGAAAGCATCCTTTCGGTAAGCGAAAACGGGCTGAGCGAAAAATTCCCCGACCTGACAAAATGCTTTTTTGTAAACTGCCCGAGGAGCAACAGAGCAGAGTATAGGCGGTATCTTGGGCTCGATGATGACGTGTTTTCGGAGTTCTGCCGCACAGTCGCTCATCTCTTTGATGATAAGAAGCTGGCGACAGATTCAAGGTTCGTGTGTATCGAAGATATTCTAGCAGTGTCTCGCTTTCTTAGAAATGTTGAGGGCATCAGGGTAGTCGGAATATACACGGATGACGATATTTTTGAGGAATACCGCAGTGAAGGCACATTTGACACGGTTGGTGCAGGCATGGCTCATTCACTGTCTTCCCGTAAAATCGGCTGTGATATCCTTGGCTGTGAATCCCTTGATCACGGATATTCCTGCTTTGATACCTATATCATCAACTCACTGAATGAGAAGATCGGACAGCGGGCAGAGCTTAAAGTCGATGAGCATTCAGGGCTGTTGCAGAACACATATGAAGAAACAAAACACTTTTGCGATATGATAAGCGGAATGGGCGAGCCTGTGATATGGACACCGTTTGAGGTTTATGAGATATTGATATGAGATAGTTTTATCGACTGAACGGCTTTTTCAGGTAGTGGATAGGGGAGGTATATCATGATAGAAAAAATCGTAAATGCTTTTATTGATAAGACATCAAATACCATGACAGGTCCTGTCTTGTTGAAGTCCGATAACACTGCCGATACTCAGCTTGCACAGCTTGAAGCGATACTCCCGACGATATCATGGAGTCAGAGAACATCTCTTGAAAATCAGATAAGGCTCATTAAAAGCAGGTATAGCAGGAGAAAACTTCGTTTTGTTGAAGAAAGAGTGAGAAACGATGTCGCCCACGAGATAGTGTATGTCTCAAAGGATATGATAATTGAGAAAACGAAGCATACCGATTTCGCACCTAATGGTCTTGCTCCTGCAAACATTGTTTCTGTTATAATCAAAGTGTTCAGCCTTTGTGGTGTAGAGATCTCTCATGATATACTGAGCCTTTATGACCGGATGAACAAAACTTTGGTGAAAAAGCTTAAATGAGACACGTCCCGAAATGAACGTATATCCACCTATAAGGTAACATCAAATGAAATATCCGAATATAACAAAAGCAAGATTTATTGACCGTCCAAACCGGTTTATCGCCCATGTTGATAATGAGGGAAGGACAGAGACTGTTCATGTGAAAAACACGGGACGGTGCAGGGAACTGCTCGTGCTGGGGTGCGATGTTTGGCTCACTGCTCCGGGCACATCCGGACGAAAGACAAGGTATGACCTTGTGGCGGTGCGAAAGTCAAACGGTCTGCTTGTGAATATAGACAGCCAGGCGCCGAACAAGGCTGTTATGGAACGGCTGTCGGGATATGGATATGACAGGGTCGTTCCGGAATACGTCTATGGGAACTCACGGATAGATTTCTATATGGAGAAAGACGATGAACGTATACTTATGGAGGTAAAGGGCTGTACTCTTGAACGGGATGGCGTGGGGTATTTTCCCGATGCGCCAACGGAAAGGGGCGTGAAGCATATCCGAGAGCTGATAAAAGCAGTGCGGGACGGATACAGAGCCGTACTTGCCTTTGTTATCCAGATGGAGGGCATAACCGAGGTAAGACCCAACGTTGATACACATCCCGAATTCGGGGAAGCATGGAAAGATGCACTGCAGGCAGGTGTGGAGATTATTTTCTATCTTTGCCGTGTGGAGGCGGATACACTTGTCATCACGGAAAAAGTGACTTTGCCGCACTTCCGTACTTTTTGAGAGAATATTATGCCGGAGGACTGCGGGTCAATACCCGCCGGTCTCCGGCTTTTTGACGTTCGGTTTCGTTCACTGTATAAAGAGTTTTCTCACTGTAAGAAACCATGTCCACGCACTTCGTGGACGCAGGGTATAGCGGTTATAGGTGTAGCATATATCAATGTCTTGATTTATTGTATTTGACATTGACCCTTGCAGATGGTAATATAGATACAGGAAAGAAAATGACAGGGAGGAACCCGACATGAACAAAAGAAACAGACTCACAGCACTTCTTACACTTGTGCTCCTTGCGGCGACAGGCTGCTCAAATACAGCATCTTCCGTATCGCCCGCACAGACCGATGCGGCAGCCGCTCAGGCTTCGCTGACACCCTTTGCCATAGGACATCTGCCCGCCACGGGACATATATTGTTCTTTATCGCCAAGGAGGAGGGCTTCTTTGAGCAGGAGGGACTTGATGTATCGCTCCAGCAGTTTGACAACAATACATCCGAGCTTGCGGCTCTTGAATCCGGTAAGCTGGATGTTGCACCAATTAATGCCACCAATCTTGTAAAATTCATAGGTGAGGGCCACGAGCTCACATCCATCGGCGGCGTCATGAGCGACGGACACGCACTGGTAGTCCGCCCCGAGGTAGTAGAGGGTGTTGCCCCGGAGGAATACAGCCTTGAGCTTCTGCGCGGCAAGAAGGTAGTATTGCAGGCAGGCAGTACCTATGATGTTGAGTTCAGAATGGCGCTTAAACAGGCAGGTCTCACGCCCGGCGTTGATGTTGAGGTGGTATCCGCCGACAGCGGCACAAGCGCATACAATGCCCTCAAGAGCGGCGATGTTGCCGGTGCTGCGGTATATGCTCCGTTCAGGCTGAAAGCGATAAACGAGGGCAACGTTGCACTTATGTACTGCGATGAGGTGGAATATTTCGAGCATCCCATCTGCTGCCGAAGTGTCACACTTTCATCCAACGTGAAAGCAGACCCCGACAAGTATGTTGCCTATACAAGGGCAATGATAAAGGCATCGGAATTTCTGGAGAATGAACACACAAAGTCTGCGGAAGATGCGGCGAAATATCTTGACCTTGATGTAGAACTGCTTGAAGAAGAAACATATTTCCATTCCATAAACAATCCCGATCCCGATGAAAAGAAGACAGTTACGTTCTACAATGCGATGAAGGAACTCGGCTATCTTGATGACAGCTCGGATATTGACATTACCCTTTCGGTAAACAATGAGATATATGAAAAGGCGCTTGACGGGCTTCTCTCGGATGACCCTGACAACAGCTTCTACAAGGGATTGAAGGAATATCACGAGAATGCGAAGGTGTAATATGACCGATATACAGTCAGTTGCCGTGAATTATAAGATAAATGAAGAAGACGTACAGAGTGCGGCAGACAATAAGACAGAGATCATTCACAGGGTGATAAAAAGCCCTGTGAATATCCTGTTTGCGGTGTCCTCACTTGCACTTCTTCTTCCGGATACCACAAAGGACGACAGCGGGTTCCCGCTGTATACCTTTGTGGTACTCTGTGCGGCAGAGGCAGTGTTTATCATCAGCGGTCTGTTTGCAGGTAAAAAACTGTCGGCGACGATCTCTCAGATAACAGGGATAGTGATATCTGCGATCGGGCTGTTTACCCTGCTCACTGCAAAGTTCAACATCCTGCGTGAAGAGATGTTCATATCGCCTGAGCTCGTTTTCAGAAGGCTGGTGAGTGATTCCGGCAGGATAGGGGAGGATGTGCTGAGTTCTCTTTCCGTAATGGTGAGAGGCTATTTCCCCGCACTTGTGCTGGGTATAGCTCTCGGGCTCATCTGCGGCAGGAGCAAGGCTATTTCTGCGCCCATAACCTATGTTTCCGCATTCCTGAAACAGATACCGCCCATCGTATATATACCCTATGCAATCGCCCTGCTTCCCAAGTACAGCATGGTCAGCGTAGCGGTCATATTCATAGCATCCTTCTGGCCGATCTTTTCGTGCACATTCACAGGTGTGTCAAATGTTGACAAGCACCACATAGACTCGGCAAAGGTATTGAAGCTGTCGACGTTTTCAACACTGGTGAATGTGGTACTGCCCGCATCTCTGCCGGAAATATTCATCGGGTGCAATCAGGGACTCACATATTCATTTATCCTTCTTACCTCGGCTGAGATGATAGGCGGAAACAGCGGTATAGGATACTACATCAAATACTATTCGGACTTCGGTGATTTTACAAGGATAATCGTGGGCATAATAGTTATCGGTGTGATGATATCTGTGATAACACTGATCTCGGGCAAGATACAGGAAAGGCTTCTGAAATGGAAAAGATAGTTATAAAAAATCTGACCAAGGAATACATTGATAACGGACGTGTTTTCAGGGCGCTCGACAATGTTTCGCTGGCGGTGCAGGACGGAGAGTTCGTCAGCATCATAGGATCCAGCGGATGCGGCAAAAGCACTCTGCTGTCTATCGTTGAGGGAATAAACACAGCCACCGAGGGTGCCGTATACATCGACGGCAAAAAAACAGAGGAAGCAGGGCTTGACCGAGGAGTAGTGTTTCAGCAATACTCTCTCTTTCCGTGGATGACAGCAAGAAAGAATGTGCGCCTGGGTATCAAGCAGCGTTTTGCTGATATGGACAAAAAGGAACAGTACCGTATCGCGGATGAGTTTCTGAAAAAGGTGGGGCTTGCTTCCGCAAAGGATAAGTACCCCATGCAGATGTCGGGCGGTCAGCGTCAGCGTGTCGCCATAGCGAGAGCGCTTGCTATGGATACTGATATACTGCTCATGGATGAGCCTTTCGGAGCGATTGACACAAAGAACCGGGCAGACCTTCAGCAACTTCTGCTTGACCTTTGGGAGGGGGACAAGGACGGCAAGCGCAAGACCATACTCTTTGTGACACATGATATTGATGAAGCTATAATCCTGTCGGACAGGATAATCATGATGCAGCCCGATCCGGGACATATCTACCGTGAAGTGACCGTACCATTTGTACGGCCGAGAAGCAGGGAAAAACTGGTCGGCTCAAAGGAATACAATCGTTTCAGAAATGAGCTGGTATCCCTTTTCTATGCACGGATATCGGAAAACCTGAGCGACGATTCGGAGCTGTGATACAAAAAAGAGGCAGGGAATACGTGCTATGCTAATATAGAAGTTTTATGCCATAGTATTTCTGATTTACAGTCAGAAGTACTATGGCGTTTATATTGACTATGAAGCAATGTAATGCTATAATTGTTACGAACATAAATCGGAATTTGTAGGGGCTATGGATATGGACTGGAAAGACCGGGAGAAAAGCCAGGATCAGGATTCCTGATGATACAGAGCTAAGATTGAGACCGGATTAGGATTATTAGGAGAAAACAAAATGGACTATGAGTATGC
>JAGAZJ010000009.1 GCA_018110925.1 Oscillospiraceae bacterium
CACCATATCCGCCGCAGGAGAAAAGCCGTTCATATCGGTTCGCCTGCTTAAAAAGGACAAGCCTGCCGCAATAATGCAGAGATCGGTGGAGATACTTGCAGGTGAGGGGGAGTGACAAATGGCGATACAGGATCAGACGGCGATATTCCTTGCTGTGCTGGGAGCATTCCCGTACATTATGAACTGGGTGATATTCATACACAACAAAAGAGGCGGGAAATGGTCGTCGCAGGTGCCGCCGGTCGGAGGTCTGCTGTTTATCATCGCAGGGCTCGTATCAACGGTAAAGCCGCTCGCGCTCATCGGCCTTGCGGATCCGTCTTTCTTTCTCATCGCCGAGGTTGTGGTATCCGGGATAAAAGATGCACTTCACACCAAAGAGAAATAATTCACAAATACCCACTTTACATATGTGTACCGATATGGTATCATTAGTTTACAAAACCCGAAAGGAGAATCAGTATGGTTGTTACCAAGGACACTATAATAAACGATATCCTCTTGGAGGATCTTGATGTTGCCCCCTATTTCATGGATATCGGTATGCACTGCATAGGCTGCTATGCATCTATGGGCGAGACTGTCGAGGAGGCGTGCATGGTCCACGGCATAGATCCCGATGATCTGGTTAACGCTCTCAACGAATACTTTGCCGCTAAGGAAAAAGAGAAAACAGAGGAGCAGAAGTGACACGCTTCCCTGTTCTTGATGCGCGGCTTGCCGCCTGCGCCGATATGGTGACAGGCGGCTTTGTCTGTGATATCGGCACCGACCATGCATATCTGCCCTCCTTCCTTGTGCGCACAGGCAGATGTGAAAGAGCAATAGCCGCAGATATAAACGCCGCCCCCCTTGAAGCGGCAAGGCATACTCTTGCGGCGGAGGGCACTGCCGACAGGGTACAGACGGTACTCTCGGACGGACTCAAAGACGTCTGTCTTGACGGCGTTACAGACATCGTATTTGCTGGTATGGGCGGAGAGCTGATAGCAAGGCTCATAACGGAGGACAGCCGCATAGACGGCAGTATAGCCGTAATAACACAGCCTATGACAAGGCATGAGTATCTGCGCCGCACTCTCACGGAAACAGGGTTTGACCTGGAGGAAGAAAGAGCAGTGTGTTCCTCGGGCAGATGTTACACCGTCATGCGCTGGCGATTTACGGGCAATCGGCGTGTGTGTGATGAGCTTTTTGCGTATACAGGGCTTCTCGACGGGTCAAGGCGTGACGACCTTATGTATATTGAACAGCTGGATGCCCGTCTTATGAAAGCCGCAAAGGGTATGGAAAAGTCACGGCCGGACAAGGCGGCTGAGCTGTTTAAGCTGGCGGCAGAGATACGGGACAAGGCAGGATATGAGCTGTTCCCGCACGCTGATTTTCTGTCGTGATATCCGGAATACAGATGAACTGAGGTGCAACCGTGAAAGTAATAGATATTTACAGGATGATAAACCGTGACGTGCCGTTTGCCTCGGCTGAGAAATGGGACAACTGCGGTATGCTCGTGGGGGATATGAACGCCCCTGCCGACACGATACTCACCGCCCTTGATATAACGGTGCCCGTCGTTGAGGAGGCGAAGCGGACAGGTGCAACGCTTATAGTGAGCCACCACCCTGTTATATTCACACCGCTGAAAGCCGTATATGCGGATTCTCCCGTGGGGCTGATGCTCCGTTACGGTATATCCGCCATATGCACGCATACGCCTTTTGACATGGCTCCCTGCGGCATGAACAAGGGACTGTATGAGCTTTTGCGCACACCTCTCGGTCTGTCGCCCATAGAGTATTCACAGCCCCTTGAATATCTTGGCGGTGAAATGTGCATCGGACGTATATATGACCTGAAAGAGCCCCTCTCTCCTGCGGAGTGCGCCAAAAGGCTTAAAGAAGCACTTGGCTGTGATGTGGTGAGATACACGGACGGCGGAAAGGCCATAACATCCGCTGCCATCAGCTCGGGTGCGGGCAACAGCTTCATCCCCCATGCGGCGGCAAGCGGATATGCCCTCATATCGGGAGATTTCAAGCACAGCAGTTTTATTGATGCCGTCAACGCAGGGATAAGCATATTCGACTGCGGGCATTTCCACACGGAGAGGATATTCTGCGGTCTTATGGGCGATCTTCTCAGGGACAGCGGTGCTAAGGTCATCGCCGCACAAAGCTGCACAGACCCCGCAGAATATGCTTGATCAGTGATGATATACCAAAGGCAGTTACCCGTCCGGATAACTGCCTTCCTTGTTTATCAGTATTATACTTCCGTTTCAACTATCCTGCTGTAAAGTCTGAGCGCATATGTCCCGTCGTGCGCCTCACCGCTTATAGTGTCAGACATAGCTCCTGGGCGCAGTATCCTCACCGCACCTGCTCTTGCCAGTCTGTCTGATATATATCCGCGCCTGCTGTCATCAGCAAGAAGTCCCACCGTCTGCAAATAACCCTTGTATCTTCTGAGACTGCCGATATCATCAAGGGGCAGACGCTTTACCCAGCAGTTGCGGTACATACCGGAGAGCGTCAGATCACTGTCATCACAGACTGTGACACTCACACCGCCGCCTGATAACACATTTTTGTGTTCAAGTTCCGCTGTATATACATTAATTGTGTTTTTTGCCCTTATCCCCGCATCCTGCGGATACTTTGCGGAAACGCTCTTCAGTATCTCAAAGAAACGTTCCGCCAGGGCGTTCTGAACCTCTTTGCTGTCGGTATCCACGAATATCCCCTGACATGATGAGCAGAGGAGCTGGTCTGTACGGCATATGTTCTCTGCCAGCGCATAAAGCTCACTGTCATCGCAGTCGGGCTCGGCATATGCAAAGGACAGCTTATGTCCCCATTCTATTATTCGTGTGTCGGGGTCAGCAAGGGTACGCACCGCCCTCACAGCGGCGTCTCCGCCCCACACGGCTATGCCGCCGCAAAGTGAGGCAAGGCGCTTTATCCTTGCGGTGTCGGCCGAGGGCACATCAAACACGTATATGTAGTCCGTCAGGGCA
This sequence comes from Oscillospiraceae bacterium, assembly GCA_018110925.1. Lineage (GTDB taxonomy): Bacteria > Bacillota > Clostridia > Oscillospirales > Ruminococcaceae > Huintestinicola. Next base: position 3,017 of record JAGAZJ010000009.1, read on the forward strand.
GGCTCTATGTCTGTAAGTTCACGGAGCAGCATCACGGACAGCCCCTGATCTCCCATGGGCAGTTTGAGTATATTCACATTGCCTGCAAGAAGCCCCTCGATGACGCTGTATGCAGGGAGTATATCCGCATTGCCTGCGGCGATGTGCAGTATCGCACCAAGGGGATAGCGCTTTCTCACCCTGCTGCCTATGGACATATCCTCATCAAGCTCTCTGTAGCATTTTATGCGGAGCCCCTCGCCCGACATGATGTATGCCGTCTTTTCAAGTTCGCTCCTGTCCATGCCGAGCTTATTCAGCAGAGGTATGACAACATCATCGTATTTACCGTCAATGACACGCTTTGACAGAACGTCACAGGCGTTTATTACAGTATCGGCAGAGATATCCCTGTCAAGGGCACGGTCAATATCCGCTCTCAGCCTTTCTGTCAGCTCATCCTGAAAGCTGTTGTCATAGAGCTTTCCGCCATACAGTATCATACGTTCTCCCCCTTCAGCAGGGTCTCTGCTCCTGCGGCACAGGTCACGATACCGCTGACGCCCACCCTGCCTATTATCTCCAGCCACGGTGACTTTGCACCGCAGGGACAGGGCTCATCATGTATCACGCCGAGGTCGTCGGTGACTATGCTTGAAAGCGGACAGCCGTGCATCATGGGCGTCAACAGATCAACTATGCCGACTTCGCCGTTCTTCACGGGTATGAGGGTGTCGGGGTCACGGATGATGACCCTGCTGTAAACAGGAATATGGAAGTGATGACAGCGGCAGTCGGTGTACAGTATGGGATGCTCCACTGCCCCGAAAAACTCGACAATACAGTTCTCGTCTATCCCGAGATGCTCTTTTGCCAGCTCATAGAAGCGCCTTTTGTCGGGCTTCTGCGTGTAAAACTGCTTCCAGCCGCCGCCCACGGTGAGAAGGCTTCCCTTCGGCATTTTGAAGCGTATGCCGTTTTTCTCCATATGTTCAAGCAGAAAGAAGGTATAAGAGGGGAAGCCTATGGTTCTCATGGGAAAGGGCGATGCCGAATATCTTTCAAGCGCCGCAAGCACGCTGTCCCATGACAGGGTGAAGCCGTCAGCCTCTGTCTTTATCGCATATTCCCGGTGTGCGGCAGGGGCAAAGAATGTAAATCCGTATGCTGTCTTGCTGACAGCCGTGGTGTTTGTCTTTGATATCTCATAGCCGAATATGAGATAATTTGCAGGGCGAGCCGACCACAGCCTGTGATAGAGCCCTACATTTATCACCATATCCTTGCCGAGCATAAGACTTTTAAGGTCAAAGCCCACCAACGACCTGCTGCCGCTCGTGCCGGATGACGTCGCCTTTATGATAAGCTTTTTGTCGGGCAGGCTCGTCAGCTTGTGTCTTTTAAGATAAAGAGTGGTCAGAAAAGGCAGTTCAGCCAGATCATCAAAGCTCTTTATCCTGTCGGGAGAATATCCCCTTTCGGAAAGTATCTGTCTGTACTCATTGCAGTTTTTACAGTGATATGTCACATTCTCACGCATGGCATCGGTGAACAGCCTGTCGCCTGTGTCGTATATATGCCGTGCCCCTGTTGAGAAAAGCCGTGATGTGCTGCTCATTCTATCACCCTTTGCGACCCGTCGGCAGAGGGATAGAGAAGTTCCAGCGTCTGTGACGCATACCACCTGTATCCCCTGTCTTTGCAAAAACGGTCTGTCTCATTGATAAGCGCCTTGTCGGATGTATATTCAAGCAGATACACATCCTTGCCGAATGAGCTGACCTTGTCAGTATACTCGGTAAAATACCGCTGTTCGTCGGGATCGTTCCTTGAAAATGTGCCGCTGTCAAAATCTATTGCAGAAAAGACCGTTTCCTGATTGACCGCATCTATGATATCCAGATCGCCGAATCTGTCGGCATATTCGCTGACATATGCATCACCGCCGTTTATGGATATATATGCGCCCTGCTCCCTGAAACTGCGGAGTATCGCTGTTACGCCATCAAAAATATCCTCGGTCGGATAGTGATAGTAGACATCCGTGTTATCCACGAACAGCCCGTCACAGCCCTTGTCCGTCAGCTCAACGGCAAGCTCCTGCATGAATGTCTGCCACTCCGGAGCGGAAACGTCTACCCAGCGTTCTTCCTCCCAGTTCTCATACACATCAAGGGTGTATTTCGAGTATTTGTCGTAATACGGACGGAAGTTCTCCAGAGAGCCGAGGTTTATATAGCTGTAAACGGTATGCCCCGATTTTTTGAGCGCCTGTATCTGCTCCTTGTCAAAGTACTGTGCATCAAGAACTATGATGCGGTATTCCTCCATACAGTCGGTGTCGTCGCTGTCAAGCCCGAGGAACACACCGTATTCATATTTTATCATGTTTGTTCGGGTGCAGGCGCATAGCATCAGCACAACGGGTATCATCTTCATCTTCATTTGTTCCTGTACCATTTCAGCCAGAGCCGATGCGCTTCCTTACGGGTGCGGCAATGCCTGTGGATATATCCGTTGCCTCCCTTTTCCCAGAAAGCCATAAATTCTTCCTCGGTCTCGATATGCCTGTAATCGCATATGTTCCATGTTTCATATACCTTTCGGTATCCTCCGCCGTCTGCTATTACGGCGACTCTGCGCACCTTGCGGTTTGCGCTTGATTTGCCCGGTCTGCTGTTTGCATCCTTGATCATGGGTATCTTCTTGTAGCTCCTGCTCATCCTCTTACCCCCGTGATGTCCTTTATGACCTCACCTGCCATAATGAGCCCCATTACGGACGGCACGAATGACATTGAGCCCGGCACGACCTTTCCGCTGTCCGCATCCTTTACAGGATGCGCCTGAACGACGGGCTTCTCCTTTGAGTATACCACTTTAAGATGCTCTATGCCTCGCTTGCGGCACTCTGTACGCATCACCTTTGCAAGAGGGCATACAGATGTATCATAGATATCTGCCACTTCAAACATAGTCGGGTCCAGTTTGTTCCCTGCGCCCATAGCGCATATTATGGGCACTCCTGCGGCTTTTGCGGCTGTGACGAGCATCAGCTTGCCTGTCACCGTGTCTATGGCATCCACCACATAGTCATACCGGTTAAAATCAAAGCTGTCAGCGGTTTCGGGCGTATAGAAGATGTTGTATGTCCTTACGGTGCATTCCGGGTCAATATCCCTCACACGCTCTGCGGCGACTTCCGTCTTGTATCTGCCCACGGTGCTGTGCAGGGCTATTATCTGCCTGTTTATATTTGAGAGGGCGACCGTGTCGCTGTCGATAAGGTCAAGCGCACCGATGCCGCTCCTTGCGAGGGCTTCAACCACAAAACCGCCTACGCCGCCTACGCCGAATACCGCAACTCTTGCGCCTTTCAGCCTGTCAAGGGCTTCTCTGCCGATGAGAAGCTCCGACCTTGAAAAAATCTCCATATGTCATATGTCTCCGTATTTAAAAAAAGGGGCTGTTGGCTCATCACTCAACAGCCCTTGTCAGGATATTTACAGAACGATGCGCTTTGCGATCTCGTCCAGGAATTCCTCTGTGTAAACGACTCTCTTGTCTGGAAGGGTGGACATAGCGGACAGGTTCTTGTCCATTATGCCGTCCTCCATAGTCTGTATGGAAGCCTTTTCAAGAGCATCCGCATAATGCATGAGCTCGGGCAGTCCGTCCATCTCGCCTCTCTTGCGCAGAGCGCCGCTCCATGCGAAAATGGTCGCAATGGGGTTGGTGGAGGTCTTTTCACCCTTGAGGTGGTTGTAATAGTGACGTGTTACAGTGCCGTGAGCGGCTTCGTACTCATACTTGCCGTCGGGAGAAACCAGAACGGAGGTCATTAGACCGAGAGAGCCGTATGCAGTTGCCAGCATATCTGACATAACGTCGCCGTCATAGTTCTTGCAAGCCCATATGAAGCCGCCCTCGGAGCGGATCACTCTTGCCACTACGTCGTCTATGAGGGTGTAGAAATACTCTATGCCCTTTGCGGCGAACTTGTCTTTGTACTCATTCTCGTATATCTCAGCGAATATATCCTTGAAGCGATGGTCGTAGGTCTTTGAAATAGTGTCCTTAGCAGCGAACCAGAGGTTCTCGCCTGCGTCGAGAGCATAGTTGAAGCAAGCCCTTGCGAATGAAGATATGGACTTGTCGGTGTTGTGTACGCCCTGAACGATACCGTCGGAATTCTTGAATTCGTGTATGAGTGCCCTTGTCTCTGTGCCGTCGGGATCGGTTATGACAAGCTCAGCCTTGCTGCCCTGAGCGGCTTTCAGCTCGGTGTTCTTGTATATGTCACCGTATGCGTGACGGGCAATGGTGATGGGCTTTGTCCATGTGGGGATATAGGGTGTGATGCCCTTAACGAGTATGGGCTTTCTGAAAACCGTGCCGTCAAGAATGGCTCTGATAGTACCGTTGGGGGACTTCCACATCTCCTTGAGGTCATATTCCGTCATTCTCTGCGCATTGGGTGTGATAGTTGCGCACTTTACGGCTACGCCGTACTTCTTGGTAGCCTCTGCGGAGTCGATGGTCACCTGATCGTTGGTCTCGTTTCTGTGAACCAGGCCGAGATCGTAGTACTCGGTTTTAAGGTCAACATAGGGGAGTATGAGCTTATCCTTTATCATCTGCCAGATGACTCTGGTCATCTCGTCGCCGTCCATCTCAACGAGGGGCGTTTTCATCTGTATCTTTGACATTTTTATCATTCCTTTTTTCATCGTTCCTCAGAAGGGTATGGCAAAGACTATCTCGGTCTCTGTCCTGCCCGTGAGGTCATTTACGGCACGTTCAAACATAGGGCCGACTTCCTCCCAGCGGTTGCCGAATGCACCGCACCCATACTTGCCGAGCACGAGTATATCGGGGCGCTTCTGCATACCCAGGGTGATTATGCGGCGGATGCGTTCCTCCATGATCTCGTTTGCTTTCTTGTGAGAGATCCTTGCCGCATAGCGGTTCACCGCAGGTGATGTGATAAATCCGCACAGCATGGGTTCTTCAAGGATCCTGCCGTTGTCATCCCTCACCACGGGAACTCTTGATGAGTATATCATGCCGTGAGTGTAGCCCTTTGCATCAGTGAAATGATTTGCCTGATAGAATTCCACCGTGTCCTTTATGGTGTAATACAGTCCCGACGCACGGCATATGTCCTCCTCCTGTGCTTTCGCACCGAAGATATATCCGCCGCCTGCGAAGTTTGCGTTTGCGAAATTGAGTGCGAGCACGTCCCTGCCCCGATTGGCGAGGATACACCCTATGGTGGTCATGGGCACGGTATGCTCGGATATCCTGTAAGGCTCTTCCCTCGGGAACCCCGTCGGCATAATGTCGGGCACATATTCGGAATACTGCCCGTCGAATGAGCCTATATCGAACATATTGTCATTTTCATGCTTCAGCTTGATATTGTCTATGGTGTTCATGCCGCACCTCTTTTCACAGACGTCTGTAAACTATTACTTTTTAAGGCTCTCTCTCGTGTAGTCGAGAAGTCCGCCTGCAAGTATTATGTCCTTTGTTCTGCCCGAAAGCTCGCAGAGCACGGGGATATCAACGCCCTTGGTCTTGTTTCTGAGAGTGATCTCCGACTTGCCGCCCTCTACCTGAGCCCTGATGTTCTCCAGTGCCAGCTCGTCGCCCTCGTCAATGCGGTCGTAATCAGCCTCGTTCACAAAGGTGAGGGGCAGTATGCCTGCATTTATGAGGTTTGCACGGTGTATTCTCGCAAAGCTCTTTACCAGTACAGCCTTTACGCCGAGGTAGAGAGGAGCGAGTGCTGCGTGCTCTCTTGAAGAGCCCTGACCGTAGTTGGAACCGCCGACGATGATGCTCGCACCCATTGATTTTGCCCTCTCGGGGAACTTCTCATCGCACACGGTGAAGCAGTGCTGGGAGATAGCGGGGATATTGGAGCGCAGGGGGAGTATCTTTGCGCCTGCGGGCATGATGTGGTCGGTGGTGATATTGTCGCCCACCTTCAGTGAACAGCCGCAGTCTATGCTCTCGTCGAGAGGAGAGGTCTGGGGGAAGGGCTTTATGTTGGGGCCTCTGAGTACCTCAACGCTATCCATCTCAGCCTCTGATGCGGGAGGAACGATCATATTGTCGTTTATCACAAACTCCGAGGGCATCTCGAACCTGAAATCATCCGCAAGAGTTCTGGGATCGGTGAGAACGCCGTTTACTGCGGATATTGCCGCAAGCTCGGGAGATACAAGGTATACCTGACCGTCCTTTGTGCCGCTCCTTCCGAGGAAGTTGCGGTTGAATGTCCTGAGAGAGATACCGCCCGAGTTCGGGGACTGACCCATGCCGATGCAGGGCCCGCAGGCACTTTCAAGTATCCTTGCGCCCGCATCTATCATAATGGACAAAGCACCGTTCTGAGCGAGCATATTGAGCACCTGCTTTGAACCGGGTGCTATGGAGAGGGATACATCGGGATGTACCGTCTTGCCCTTTAAGATATGAGCCACCTTCATCATATCCATCAGTGAGCTGTTCGTGCAGGAGCCTATGCAGACCTGATCTATCTTCATGCCCGAAAGCTCTGCTGCCGTCTTTATGTTGTCGGGAGAATGAGGACAAGCCGCAAGGGGTTCGAGCGCCGAGAGGTCTATCTCCACTACCTCGTCATATACTGCGTCGTCATCGGCAGAGAGGGGAACGTATACGTCCTCGCGCTTCTGGGCTTTGAGAAATTCCCTTGTGGTCTCATCGGAGGGAAATATGGACGTTGTTGCGCCGAGCTCTGCACCCATGTTGGTGATAGTCGCCCTTTCGGGAACGGAGAGACTCTTCACGCCCTCGCCGCAGTACTCTATTACCTTGCCCACGCCGCCCTTTACGGAGAGCCTTCGGAGGACTTCAAGTATAACATCCTTTGCCGATACCCACGGTGAGAGCTTGCCTGTGAGCTCCACCTTAACTATCTTGGGATAGGTTATGTAGTAAGCGCCGCCGCCCATTGCCACCGCAACGTCAAGTCCGCCTGCGCCGATAGCTATCATGCCTATGCCACCGCCTGTGGGGGTATGTGAGTCAGAGCCGATGAGTGTCTTGCCGGGTGCGCCGAAGCGTTCAAGATGCACCTGATGACAGATGCCGTTGCCGGGACGGCTGAAATATACGCCGTGCTTCCTGGCAACAGAGCCGATGAAGCGGTGGTCGTCGGCATTCTCAAAGCCCGACTGGAGCGTGTTGTGGTCTATATACGCAACAGAGCGTTCCGTCCTGACTCTGGGCACGCCCATTGCCTCAAATTCAAGATATGCCATAGTACCGGTCGCATCCTGTGTGAGCGTCTGGTCTATCCTTATTCCTATTTCGCTGCCCTTGACGAATTCGCCGTCAACGACGTGCGCTTTGAGTATCTTTTCGGTGAGTGTAAGTCCCATTAAGAATCTTCCCTTTCTTGATGTATTGTGATACCTTTCCATTATACCGCTTTTCGGGCGATTTGTCAATATCTGCTGTATTTTAGCGATACAGAAAAAATGCCGAATTTCAGCAGCGGCGAAAACATATCATACCGATGCATCTTTCACCAATATATGACACTATGGACATGTGCTTTATCAGAATAAAATCAATAATAAATTCACATTTCATTCATTGACATTGGCCGCCGCTTATGATATACTAAACAAGTTGATTGACGGGGCGGCCTTGCAGGGCAGTCTTTATAAGACGCTTCGGATGTCGGTAATATGCGGAAGTGCTGGAATAGGCAGACAGGCACGTTTGAGGTGCGTGTGTCGTTGACGTGTGGGTTCAAGTCCCATCTTCCGCACCAAGATCCCCTTTGCGAAGGGGATTTTTTGTATATGGGGCATTGGCGCAGTTGGGAGCGCGCAACACTGGCAGTGTTGAGGTCAGGGGTTCGAACCCCCTATGCTCCACCAATATTTTAAAACAAGCCATAGCGTCTGCTATGGCTTGAATATTCATATCATATAGTGATCGATCCGTCCGTATACTGGGCAACAACGGATTCGTTTATTTCCGTGAAGTCACTTCCAACGGAAAGCGTTCCGATCAGCATACCGATGAAGAAGCAAAGGACTATGCCTGCAACAGTGACGACGATCGGTATATCCATGACATTAATGATCGAGTCATTGAATGTGTTTTCCTTCAGCTTGTTGTTGAGTATCCTGCACACTACGACCATCGCAACAGCCAGCAGGAATATGCCGATGATGATGAGCAAGTACGGCAGGGTGTTTACTCTGGTGGCGCACATTTTGGGGTTGTCGGGCTTGTAGTATACCGTAAATCTCGAACCAAAGCCGAATTTTCTTGTCTTGCCTGATGCGTCGATGTCGGCTTCCTTGTCGCTGTCCGTCCTCGGGTCGCCGTATACCACTATGCTCGAGCCGAATACGTCCTGACCGTATGCCACATACTTTCCGGAGCACACGCTCACATCGCCTATGTATACATACGGCTTAGCGGGTGTGTCGCCCGATCTGATATTTGCATTGTGTTCAGCGACGGTCTCGACCTTTGTGGCGGTGAAGTTGGTGTTTATGATGCCGCCGTTCCACGGCTCGGCCTTTGAGGTCTGATGCCATGATTTACTTATCACGTCATTGTGCTTTGTGAAATGGGCAAGGCTCATTTCAAAATAGAACATTCCTGCGCTGAGTGCTGCCGCAACGATGCAAAGCACTACGCAGAGCACGATATATCGCTTTTTTACCCTCATAACTGTATCCTTTCTCTGTTGGTCATGTTGGTCTTAGGTGGTATATCCACCGTCTTTGTATATTATAACATATCATCATACTCATGTCAATAGACGGAAAATGGCAATGTTCTGTAATAAAATTGACAACAACAACCGTTGACTTGATGCAGGTCATATGATATAATAAGGTATTACGGACAGCTTTTTTTAGGCTGTCACTATGATTTCGGGAGAGTTTATATGAAAAGAAACAGGATAATGAGTGCGTTGATGGCGCTTGTCTGCACTCTCGGGCTCGCCGCCTGCGGCAATAAGCCCGCATCTGACACGACTGCTGTCACCGCTGAACAGACACTGGCGGCCGGGGAGAACAACGAAGGACCCGCAGAGGCATCAGAGGATGCTGAGGGCACAGAGGATGCGGATGCAGGTGAAGATGATGAGGATGACGAAGAAGAGAGCTTCGTTCTGACAGACGATATGAAGATAGTATATTTCGCTACCTTTGAGAATGATGATATCTCCGCATTCACGAACCGCGGCGATAACGATACAACTGTTCTCTCCGTTTCGGAGGAATTTGCCAAGAGCGGCAAAAAGAGCCTTATGGCATCGGGGCGCACAGAGACATGGAACGGCCCCGCATTCAGGCTCGATGAGCTGTGCAAGCCCGGAAACGATTATCTTCTGAGTGTTTCCGCAATGTCGAGAGATCACAGTCCCCTTACGCTCAGCTTCCAGTACACCGATGAGGGCGGAGAGACCCATTACAGCAACCTTATGGAGAAAAAGGGCAAGAAGTGGCTCTCCTTCAATCAGGTGAGCATCAGCTTCACTGAGTCCATGAAGGATGTGTATGTATACTTTGAGGGCGGCACGGATGATATATTCCTTGACGGATTCAGCATAATCGAAGCCCCCTCCTACGGCATTGAGGAGGATCTTGCTTCACTTTCCGAGATGTTCGGCGATGATTTCAAGGTCGGCACAGCCATAACTCCCTCAGACCTGGGTTCAAAGGGCTTTATGCAGCTGCTTGAAAAGCATTTCAATGCCTCGATAACCACGGGCAATGAAATGAAGCCTGACTTTGTTCTTGACAGGGATGCCACTCTTGCGCTCTATGAGGAGACGGGAAATGATGAGGATGTCTGCGTTTCCTTCGAGGCGGCAAAGCCTGTTCTTGAATACTGCCGTGAAAACAAGATACCGATGCGTGTACACACACTTGTATGGCATTCTCAGACACCGCTGTGGTTTTTCAAGGAGGGCTTTGACCCCGAGGGCGAATGGGTATCCCCCGAGAAGATGACCAAGCGCATGGAGAATTATATCAAGCATTTCTTCGAGACGCTCACAGAGCTTTATCCCGACATTGACTTCTACGCCTGCGACGTTGTGAACGAGGCATGGCTGGAGGACGGACATCCCAGAAAGCCCGGTGCGCTCAGGGACGGCGGCGACCGCTCCCAGTGGGTGCAGGTATACGGCGATAACTCATTTATAGAGTATGCCTTTACGTTTGCGAGAAAGTATGCGCCCGAGGGCTGCAAGCTCTATTACAATGACTACAATGAATATATGGACAACAAGCTCAAGGCCATCGTTGAAATGGCAACAGACCTCAAGGAAAAGGGACTTATAGACGGTATCGGTATGCAGTCCCACCTTGATGTGCGCAAGGGTGCGGATGCCTTCCCGTCGGTGGCTATGTATGACCATGCGCTGGATGTATACTCCGAGCTGGGGCTGGATATACAGGTAACAGAGCTTGATGCGACTATACCCGTCGGTTCAAGGGATATGTACTTTGATGCTCAGGCTGAGTATTACAGCGGCATCGTGAACTCGATATATGCTCACAGAGATCATGTTTCTGCCCTCATTTTCTGGGGCATAACCGATGACAGGAGCTGGAGAGCAACACAGCTGCCCCTTATCTTCGACAAGTCCTTCAAGGCAAAGCCCGCATACTATTCCATAGCGGCAATAAAGTCTGAGGACGAATGATGTATAGTAAACGGCAATAAAATTTTTACATCCCTCGCCGCAAAATCATGATATACGATTTTGTGGATGAGGAATGTCAAGAAATATATGCCGGTCACTATAAGTCTGCTGTAACAGTCCGACCTGTACAGCGTATCGGAGTTCCCCTGCACGGTCACATACCGTGCAGGGGATATTTGTAGGAGAATGGTCACTGCCCACAAATTCGTAAGTGATATTTTGGCAGAGGGATTTTTGCGTACAGGTTGACAAAATCCGTATATCATATTATAATAATATCTGCACACATACTTACAGGATGACTGTGAAACATTTGATCTGTGAAAAAGGATACAGCTATGCTTGATAAAAAACACATTACGATAGGTCTTATTTGCTCGGTGATATTGACATCATGCACGCAGGAGATACCGCCTGCGCCCGATATGACCGACAGTGCGGTCATTACCGAGGGGACAGCCGCAGAAGAGACCGTTACAGAGATACAAGAGGAGACCACCGCGGCGTCCCGGACATCGCAGACCACAGAGACATCGGCTCCCGTTCCCGAAACGGTTTCGGAAACATCGGATACAGACATACAGGAGAAGACATCCGAAACATCGGCTGAAACAACGTCTGTGACGTCGGCGACCCATGCCGCAGAGGATATGCTTTCGGGTCTGTCTTCGCCGCCGCCGCAGGTGCTCCCTGCCCCTGCTAAGCACTATGACAAGGTGTTTGAGGTGTATTCGGAGCTTTACGCACATGACCTTGCTCCCGAGGACGCAGAGATGACCGATGATTATGAGATAGATACGTCGTCCGCAGGTGATTTCAGCGCTGAGCTGAAATATGTGCTTGACGGCGAGGAGAAATCGGAGACAGTGTATTTCTCGGTGGCCGACACCCAGCCTCCCGTGCTTCTCAACAGCGGCTGGGACATCAATATCAAGACAGGCAAGGACTTTGATATATCAAAATGGGTCGGTGTGGGCGACTACTATGACGATAACATCACGCTTTCCTATACAGGTGAGCTTGACACGGAGACTGAGGGCAAGTATCCTCTTACAGCTGTCGCCTGTGACAGCTCCGGCAACCGCACCGAATGGGATATCACCGTGAACGTGGTTGACACACTTCCCTCATCGGACTATGATGACGGCGACAAACTGCCCTTTGACGAATTTATCCGTGATTACGGCGGAGAGGGTACGCTCGGCATAGATGTGTCAAAGTGGCAGGGCGATATAGACTTTGAAAAGGTCAGAGCCGCAGGCTGTGAGTTCGTCATCATGCGTATAGGCAAGGACACCGACGGCATACAGGCAGACGAGAAATTTGACCGCAATTTCAAGGCGGCAAAGGACGCAGGGCTCAGGGTGGGAGTGTACTTCTATTCCTGTGCGAATTCCGAGGATGAGATAAGAGCCGATGCCAAGTGGATAGCCGAAAAGCTGGACGGCGCCGGGCTTGACTTCCCCGTGGCATTTGACTGGGAGAGTTTCTCGACCTATCAGAACTACCATATGAGCATACACAGGCTCAATGAGCTGTACAAGCTCTTTGACCGCAGTATGAACTCTTATGGCTATGATACCATGCTTTACAGCAGCAAGAACTTTCTGCTGAATTTCTGGCAGACAGACAAGACCGTTTGGCTGGCTCACTACACCGACCGCACCAACTACACGGGACGTTATGAGCTTTGGCAGCTCAGTAGCACAGGCCGCATAGACGGTATATACGGCGCTGTTGACCTTGATATCTGGTATGAGTGAGGTAAGGATATGATCTTTGTCTGCTATCCTAAATGCACCACCTGCAAAAAAGCCATGAAATGGCTGGATGACAACGGTATAAGCTGTGAGATAAGGGATATAAAGACCGACAACCCCACAAAGGCGGAGCTTGAAACATGGATCGCACAGAGCGGTCTGACGGCAAGGAAGTTCTTCAACACCAGCGGTATGCTCTATCGCTCGATGGAGCTTGCAAAGAAGCTTCCCGACATGACTGCGGAGGAGATGGTGTCTCTGCTGTCAACGGACGGGATGCTGGTAAAGAGACCGCTTCTCATCGGAGACGGCTTCGTGCTTGTGGGATTTAAAGAGGCGGAATGGGCTGAAAAGTGCCTGTGACGCCTTAAAAGTTACAGAAAAATGACATTGAAACCAATATTTGTCATTATGCTGTAATTATTTGACGCGTATTTGGTTATATTGTCCCTATTCATTTTGAATTGATACAAAAAAACGTTAAATTTTACACTGGGAAAAGTCTTTAATTTTTCTGCGATTTGTGTTATAATATGCCTTGCAGAATGATGAAAATAAAAAAGTGCGCCTTGTTTCCGACGGATGCGGTCACTGCGTCATAAAGGAAACATGAAGTGTGCCCGTGACGGCACATGGCGGTCATCCGCAAAGCGTTATCAGGAGAGTTTTGATTTGGACAAGTTTATCATAAAGGGCGGCAGACGGCTCGAGGGTGAGGTCACTATCAGCGGCGCCAAGAACGCTGTGGTAGCGATAATACCTGCGGTAATTCTTGCAGACGGTCCCTGTATACTTGAAAATATCCCGGATATAAGCGATGTATCCATATCTCTGAGGATCCTTTATGAGATGGGGGCGATCGTCGAAAATCTGGGCGGCGGTGTTTACCGCATAGATGCCACTCCCATAAAGGAGCCTGTCGTGCCTTATGAACTGGCGCGACATATGAGAGCGTCGTATTATTTTCTGGGTACGCTCCTCGGCAAATTCCACAGGGCAAGAGTTGCAATGCCCGGCGGATGCTATCTGGGCGACCGACCGATAGATCAGCATCTGAAGGCATTCACCGCTCTCGGCGCTGACTGCCGCCTTGAAAACGGCATGATAGATATAAGCGCTGATATGCTCATAGGCTCACAGATATACTTTGACAAGATATCCGTCGGTGCTACGATAAATGCGATACTTGCGGCAGTAAGGGCTACGGGTCTTACTGTCATAGAGAACGCCGCAAAGGAGCCGCATATAGTTGACCTTGCAAACTTCCTCAACTCTATGGGCGCAGATATCATGGGCGCAGGCACAGATGTCATAAAGATAAGGGGCGTAAGACAGCTCAAGGGCACGAGCTACGCTATAATCCCCGACCAGATAGAGGCAGGCACATATATGGTCGCCGCCGCCGCTACCAAAGGCAATGTTCTGATAAAGAACGTTATCCCCAAGCATCTTGAATCCATAACCGCAAAGCTCGCAAAGATAGGTGTCAATGTCGAGGAATTTGACGACAGTGTGCGTATCTCCGTTGACGGTCCGCTTGTCAAGACAAGTGTCAAGACTCAGCCCCATCCCGGATTTCCCACGGATATGCAGCCGCAGTTCTCAACGCTCCTCTGTCTTGCAGAGGGTACGAGCATAGTGACGGAAGAGATATTCAACAACCGTTTCAGATATGTAGACGAGCTCAGAAGAATGGGCGCTGATATATCCGTTGAGGGCAGAGTTGCCGTAATAGAGGGTGTCGGCAAACTCTACGGCGCACCAGTCACGGCACCCGATCTTCGTGCAGGAGCGGCGCTTGTGATCGCAGGCCTCGCCGCCGCAGGTGTGACTGAGATAGACGATATCTATCACATAGAGCGGGGATATGAGAACATAGAGCAGAAGCTCCGTGCGCTGGGCGCTGATATAGAAAAGCGCACCGTACCGGGGACGGCAGTGAGAAAAGATCCCGCAGCAATGTAAAAAATACCCGTCACAGCGAAACGCTTCCGCTGTGACGGGTTTATCATATCCGCAGTTTCAGTCATCATCAACAGGCTCGATGATATCGCATTTTGAGACAGATCCGTCTGCCCAGGGGCTTCCCACATCGCATCTGCCGTGGTGGGAGCTTTTTATTTTCTCACCCTCCGCAACCTTCTCCGAAAACTGTACGGAGAGTCGGCTAACGTCGTTGCCCATAGTACCGTCTATCATGTCTATGAGAGCATCTATATCTTCGGGTCTTTCAGGTGTGTTCATTATACCGCTCCTTTCATATCACTGCGTCCTCAAAGTATACTGCATACCATTCAAGGAACATATATACCGTCCATATCCTGCGGCTGTTGTCGAATTTGCCGCTTCTGTGGTCGTCAAGCAGTTTTACCAGTGCGGGCGTGTTGAAGAATTTCTCGGCCGCTTCCGATGTGAAGCGCTCCTTTACTATGCTGTAATATTTGTCCTCTTTGAGCCATACCCTTGTGGGCACGGGAAATCCCAGCTTCTTCTTGTTTGCGGTCTTAGGGGGAGCGGCACGCAGAGCCGCCTGACGCATGGCGAGCTTTGTGTTCTCGGTGCTGACTCTGTGGACAGTGGGTATCTGCTCGGCAAGCGCCATCACCTTCTTGTCAAGGAAGGGGACACGAAGTTCAAGGGAATTGGCCATTGACATCTTGTCCGCTTTCAGGAGTATGTCGCCGGCCATCCAGAGATGCAGGTCGAGATACTGCATTTTGGTGATCTCGTCCATATTGCGCACCTTTGAATAAAATGGCGATGTTATAGCAGTGGGATCGGGTGCATCTGTCTTTATCTTCAGAAGCGCCTTTCTCTCCTTCGGGGTGAACATATACGCATTGCCTATGAAGCGTTCTTCAAGCGTCTTGCCGTTTCTGACGAGAAAGTTCACGCCTCGCTTGTGCGGCAGTTTGTCAGCCACAGCGCCTATTGCCCTTCGCAGGGGCATCGGTACCGATTTGTAGCCCTTTGAACCGAGGGGCTCTTTGTATATGTTGTATCCGCCGAATATCTCGTCTGCGCCCTCACCTGAAAGCACTACCTTGACATACTCCGATGCCTTGTTGCACACGAAGTAAAGCGCTATGCAGGAGGGGTCTGCAAGGGGCTCGTCCATGTGATACTGTATCTTTCTGATGCTTGACCAGTATTCTTCGGGGGATATGACCTTGCTGATGTTCTCTTTGCCTATGTACTGAGAGAATTCTTTTGCCCAGCCTATCTCGTTGTAGCGCTCGTCCTCGCCGAAGCCCACCGTGAATGTCTTGTCAACATCCGCAACAGATGCCACATAGCTTGAATCAACGCCGCTCGACAGAAATGACCCTACTTCCACATCGGCTATCTTGTGAGCCTCTACGGAGTCCCTGAATGTGTCCGATATCCTGTCTACCCATTCGGACATATCGGGCTTGTCATCGGGTCTGAAATGTACGTCCCAGTATCTTTTTATGGTGAGCCTGCCCTCTGAAAAATGGAAATAGTGTGCAGGGGGCAGTTTGTAGACATTTTTGAAAAATGTCTCGCTGGTCGGAGAATACTGGAATGTGAGGTAGTTTTCCAGCGCTGAGGTGTTGAGTTCCTTCTTGAAATTCGGGTGTACGGTGAATGACTTTATCTCAGACCCGAACATGAGCTGAGAGCCGAAAAGCGCATAGTAAAAAGGCTTGATGCCGAAAAAGTCTCTCGCACCGAAAAGCTCCTTCTTCTCCTTGTCCCATATGATGAATGCGAACATCCCCCTGAGCCTGTCAAGGAGCTTTTCTCCGTATTCCTCATAGCCGTGAAGAAGCACTTCGGAGTCAGTCCTGGTGGTAAATGTATGACCCTTTTCAATGAGATCTTCTCTGATCTCCCGATAGTTGTAGATCTCGCCGTTGAACATCAGCACCATAGACTTGTCTTCGTTGAATATGGGCTGGTCTCCGCTGTCGGTTATGTCTATTATGGAGAGCCTGCGAAAGCCCATCGCTATATCTTCATCGAGATACTTTCCCGACGAGTCGGGTCCGCGGTGGACTATTTTGTTCATCATATCCTCAAGGATCTGTTCTCCGTTCTCTCCGACCTTTGTAAATCCTGTAAATCCGCACATACTGTTCCTTCCGTTATCCTGTTATGGAAAAGGGAACGGCAGAGCCGTTCCCTGCGATGTCATACGCTTAGTGGGATCATTCGTCAAGGCACTTGTCAAGTCCGTCGCATATGCCCTGCTTGTCCATTTTCTGACCGATGAAGACGAGCTTTATCTCTCTGTCACCGTACTTGTCATCCCAGCTTGCGGCGATGTCGGGATATTCCTTGAGCAGACGCTCTCTTTCCTTTGCAGGAGCGGCGGCGAACCACTTGCCCGAATTCGTTGCCGTTATCTGGATGCCCGACTGCTCGAATACAAAGGCATCCTCCCATGAATCCGAGAACCAGAGCATACCCTTGCAGCGGATAACGCTCTTTGGCCAGTTCTCAACCCACTGCTGGAGACGTTCCTTGTTAAAGGGCTTTCTGCGGTAATACACGAATGTGCCGATGCCGTACTCCTCAGCCTCGCCCTCGCCGTGGTGATGATGATGGTGATGTCCGTGATGATGTTCATGCTCGTCGTCATCATCGTCATCGTCGTGGTGGTGATGATGGTGCTCATGCTCGTCGTTATCGTCATGATCGTGATGATGCTCGTGCTCGTCGTCATCGTCATCATCGTCATGATCGTTATGATGCTCGTGCTCATCATCATCGTCATCATCGTCAACGCCGTTTTCATATGCCTGAGCCCAGCCTGCGGATGTGACGGCTTCCTCAAAATCGTAGATGTTTGTATCGAGTATATCGCTGACAGCGACTTTGCCGTAGCTTGCCTCGATTATCCTTGCCTTGGGCTGGAGGGCACGGATCATTGCCTTGACTCTTTCAAGCTGATCCTTGTCTACCTTGTCCACCTTGTTGAGTATTATAGTTGTGCAGAACTCTATCTGCTGGATGAGCAGGTTCTCTATATCCTCCTCCCCGATATCCTCCTTGAGAAGATCGTCGCCGCAGCCGAATTCCGACGCCATACGCAGAGCATCGACCACCGTAACGATGTTGTCAAGACGGCATATGGGGGGATAGCGTCTGTCGCCTGTTCTGCCTTCAAGCACGGATATTGACTGTGCTATAGGCATAGGCTCGCAGATACCGCTTGCCTCAATGAGCAGATAGTCAAACTTGCCTGTCTTGATAAGGTCCTGTATCTGGTTCATAAGGTCAACCTTGAGTGTGCAGCAGATACAGCCGTTTGAGAGCGGAACGAGGTTCTCGTCCTTCTGAGTAACATTGCCGCCCTTTTGGATAAGTGAAGCGTCGATGTTCACCTCGCCGATGTCGTTTACGATAACGGCGCATTTATAGCCTTCCTGATTGTTCAGGACGTGGTTTATGAGAGTGGTCTTGCCTGCTCCCAGATAACCTGTGAGCAGAGTTATCGGCACGAGCTTGTTGTTCTTCATTGTGATCGATCCTTTCATATGTTTTAAAAACACATATATTATATCACTAATCAAGAGTGATTTCAAGTGTTATCACACAGAAATCGAAAAAAATTCGCAAATTTATCTTTTTACGTTGGCGATGTTTTTCTCCCTGTTCTCAAGTATCAGCTTGCAGCCGACAAAGACAGCCGCAAAGAACAGTGCAGGGCGCAGGTCTGCCTGAGAGCGCTTTGTGCTCACATATACATCTGTGGGATAGTCGTTCTTGCCTATGGCGTAAAGCTCCGCAGGTACGCCGTTCTCAACGTTTATCCTTGTGGGGCGCACGCTCACCAGACTTCTGAGTATCACATCGCTGAGCACCGCAGTCAGGCACGCCGCGGCCGCAGTGGTACCGACTGTTTCAAGTATTCGTCTGAGGGTCTGCTCGTCCGCAAAGTAGTTGTTATTGAAAAAATTTCTTACAAACTCTGAATTTGTGTTCATTTTCAGCGCTCCTTACCGTATTTTAAGCTCATAAAAAAAGTCGTCCATAACATATCCGCCGCCTATGCCGGTGACACCCTCACCGCAAAGCTCAAAGCCCATTGCCTTGTAAGCCGCTATGGAGCTGTCGTTGTGCTTGTTTACCGTCAGCCATATGCCCTCAAAGCCGTGCTCTCTGCAATAGTTCTTGTGGATATCAATGACGGCACGGGCATATTTTTTGCCCCGCTCTTCCTTTTTAAGATATATCTTTGACAGAAAGAGCCGCCTGCCGTCGGGTTTTACCGCAGTATAGCCTATGTCTTTCCCGTCGTGCTTTATAAAATAATATATATAGTTCTCACCGGCGATATTTTCTTTCATGGCATCAAAGGAGCAGAACTTTTTGACCATGAAGTCCACCTGCTCTGTGCTTATTATACCGGGGAAATACTCATGCCATATCTCGTTCGCAATATCGGCAATGCGCCTCAGCTGATCGTCAGTAACAGCTTCAACAAGCGAGATGCTGTTCATATTCTGTCTCCTCTCTGCAAAAAAGGCTTTGAGAATGCCTGCACACTCATCGCTCATGCATCCTCCCTCCGAAACACAAACGGGCTGTCTGCCCGTATCGGGAGCGCCGTATATGACCTTGTCGAGCCGTGCGTTGGCGCAGGCGCCGCTGCACATGGGACATGGGGCAAGGGTCACATACATGGTGCACCCTGTCAGCCGCCAGCCCCCGAGAGTGCGGGATGCTTCATCTATCGCCTCTATCTCAGCGTGGGCAAGAGAGGAACGGGCTTTCTCACGTCTGTTCCTGCCCCTGCCGACTATCATCCCGTCCGAGTTCCTGACTATCACAGCGCCGACGGGCACTTCTCCGTCAGCCGCCGCTTCATTCGCAAGGCTCAGCGCCTCTGCCATATATCTGTCGTTCATAGCATAATGAACCTGCTCATAACTATGTATATGATGTAGATCATTATCCATACCATAGTTGCAGGGTTTGAAAACACCATCATGATCTTCTCGGAATCCGTCAGGAACATATTGTACATCGGCAGGCTTATCCTGTTGCTGTAACGTGCCACAAAGCGTATGGTTGCCACCACCCCGATGCCTATGAACACGATGATGACCGCCATAGGTATCACGGAAAGGTCTTTATCGGGCGAGAGCACACGGCTAATGGTTATCAGATAATAGGATACCGAGAATATGACCCTCATCATCACGGCTGTCAGCAGCGAACCTGTCCTGAGCGCAAAATAACCTGTCAGCAGTGAAAACGCAAACATGAACAGGAAATGACCCTCGGGCGAGAAAAACGCTGTCAGCAGGCTCGTGAGGACAAGCGCAAAGCCGTCACCGTATTGCCTGAACAGATTGAGGAAAATGCCCCTGTGGATCATTTCACTCATTACAGGTATGATGAGCATATAGAGTATCATCACCGGTATGCGCTGCCACTTGTCGAGCAGAAGTATGTGGCTCCAGTCACGGACAGTGTGCAGTATGGCAGACTGAAGGTCAAGGCACAGATAAAGCACCCCGAATGCCAGCATGGCAAAGAATATGCTGTTTATAAAAAGGGGCGGGTTTGAGATCTTAGTCGGGAGCATTATCCTCAGAGGCGCTTTCAGCTTTACCATGAGATATGCCACAGGTATGATGCGTATGGCTGCATTCACGGCGTAGCTCATGATCACGGGCGCAGGTCCGTGACCGATAAAGAAGCCCTCCTTGCAGATACTCATGCCGAAGAGCGGTCTGGGATAACCTGAGAACGCAAGCATCAGAAGAAACTGCAAAAGCGAATATATAGCCATCACGGTGGCAACAAGCCTGATGGTCCTGTGCAGAACGGCTGTTTCATCTGCGGCAGGGTACTGCCCTACGAAGCCCTCGCCCGCCAGATAGGTGTTTTCCTTTTCTGCGGAGCGCTTGAAAAAGCCGAAATCGTTTGATTTGTCGAGAGACCATTCACGGTACATCTCGTTGTATGTCTTATCCTGCTGTTTGAGCGAGGATATTCGTTCATCACTTCCCGAGGGCATCTGTCCACCGCCTTTACGATTATATTATATGTATTTATTATATCACAAAAGTACGGAAAATGCAATAGAGAAATCAGCAATACAGTAAAGCGGCACGGGTACGCGGACTGCGGCACACCCGAACGTGTCGGGCATATGCAGGAAAATTGTCAGCTTTACGCAAAAATCCGCTTGACATAACGACCAAAATAGTGTAATATATATACGGATAAACTGCACCGTGCCGACGGGATCTGTCACACATCCGTCACGGACGGTCACCCGAAAAGGAGCATAATATGCCTGAAAAAAGAAATATAGATATGGATCTTCCCCCTCTGCCCAAGATCCCGCCGATGCCTGAAGCACCGTCGTTTATGAAAGATAATGATAGGGCCAAGCCGCCTGTACACAGAGAGAAGCCGCCTCTTGACGGAGATATGCCTGTGAAGACAGAGCCAAAGCCTTCCGAGAATGAGAAGAAACACAGTGCGGAAGCCGACCTGCCCCCCGTAATGGAGGAAGATAAGCCTGTCGCCGCACCCAAGGCCGCCCCGATGCTCAAAGATGACCCCTATAAGGAGGAGAAGCTTCATCAGGAGCATGAGGAGCTTATCGTGGCTGACTATGACGGCGAAATAGGCGAGATAGACCCTAAGGTAGCGCTTGCCCCCATGACATCCAACCGTGAGCGTGCCCAGAAACAGCTCAGGGAAAAGGTCAAGATGAACGATCTGCAAATGGAACTTGAAGCGCCTATTCTTGACGATCTCAGCGACCAGTACGTTTCACCTGAGAAGAACGCAAAGAACCTGGTCGAGCAGGATCACCTCGACCGTGACGAGAAGGAACAGCTCCGAAGGCGTGTCAAGGAGGATCTGTCCAGGATACCCGAAACATACAACGCCCGTCAGAGCAAGAATATGTACAACAAGCTTATGGAGGAGAAGAAGCTCAAGACCGCAAAGAAAGGTCTTGTCCTCTCCATGATCCCCGTACTCCTGGGCATAGTCGGTGCGGCGATATGCTACTTTATGCTGGGCTGGGGCGATTATCAGCAAATGTTCCATATCATAGCGGGCTTTGCCGCATTCGGTGCGGTGCTTCTCCTGATAAGGTCGAGCCAGAGCAGGCTTTTCGGCATGACCATATATGCAATGGCTCTTGTGGCATATATAGGCCTCGGGCTCGGATATTACGTCTATAACGTTGCGACAGGCAAACTGCCCGACTATGATATGCTGCACATGGTCTGCGGAGTGGCGGCATCAGCCTGCAATATAGTTTCGCTGATACTGCTCTCAAAGAACGAGCCCATCATAACTTACTACACCACGAAATTCAGCAAAAAAAGATAAGCCCCGTGTGCTGACAGCACAACGGATGATGACCGTCTGAAAGTGTCTTTCGCTTTCAGACGTATTTCATAATAGGGCGAAAGGACAGCTCAGCTTTGAAAAAAAGGATAGTTATAGGCATAGCCGCCCATGCAGATGCGGGCAAGACCACTCTGGCAGAGGCCATGCTGGTAATGTCGGGAGTCCTGCGGACAGCAGGCAGAGTAGACAGCGGCAGTGCATATCTCGACACCACGGATATGGAAAAGCAGAGGGGCATAACCGTCTTCTCGCATCAGGCGGTCATGACATACAAGGATATCGGCATAACCATACTTGACACCCCCGGTCATTCCGATTTCTCGGCCGAAGCGGAGAGGACATTCTCCGTGCTGGATGCGGCTGTTCTGGTCATAAGCGGCACAGACGGCGTTCAGCCCCACACGATGACGCTGTGGAGGCTTCTCGGGCATTACGGCGTGCCTGTGATAGTATTTGTGAACAAGACCGACATATCTCATAGGCTGGAGACGATACCCGACGAACTGAAACGTCTGTCCGACAGGATCGTTCCATATGAGGAGGAGTATCTTGCCGAGTGTGATGAGCGCATAATGGACGAGTATCTTGAAAACGGCTCTGTTTCGGAGGATACGCTTGTTTCCGCATTTGCGGAGAGGGCGTTCTTTCCCTGCTTCTTCGGGTCGGCACTCAGGAATGAGGGCGTCGGGGCGGTGCTGGAAGCGGCAGCGCTCCTGACTTCGCCGAGACACGGCGGAGATGGCTTCGGTGCAAGGGTATACAAGATATCGGGCGACAACGGCACAAGGCTCACGCATATGAAGATCACGGGCGGAACGTTGTCTGTGCGTGACAGGATAGGCGATGAAAAGGTCACACGTCTGCGCATATATTCGGGGTCTAGGTACACTCAGACCGACACGGCGGAGGCAGGTGAGATAGTTGCCGCAGAGGGCATAACGAGCCTTGCCGCAGGCGACGGCGCAGGCTTTGAGAAGCGTTCTCAGGCGGTGCTTGAACCCGTAATGCGCTATAAGGTCATATCCGATGCCGACCCGTTGGTGCTGTATGACAGACTGCGCGAGATAGAGGCAGAGGAGCCTGTGCTGAGAGTGCGCCGTGAGAACGGCGAGATAAGTGTGTTCGTCATGGGCGATATACAGCTCGAAGTGCTGAGAAATATGTATGCGGAGCGCTTCGGCGGCAGTATATCCTTTGGCGGCGGCAGTATATCCTATCGTGAGACCATTGCCGCACCCGTGACAGGCATAGGGCACTATGAACCCCTCAGACACTATGCGGAGGTCGTTGTCGAGATATCGCCCCTGCCTGCGGGCAGCGGCATCATCTGCGGGACAGACTGCTCCGAGGATATACTTCACAGGCGCTTTCAGCATATGGTCATCTCCTGTCTTGAAAGCAAGGAGCATATAGGTGTGCTGACAGGCTCGCCCCTCACCGATGTAAAGATAACCCTGAAAAACGGAAGAGACCATGTCAAGCACACTGAGGGCGGAGATTTCAGGCAGGCGGCGCTGAGAGCGGTAAGAATGGGTCTTATGCACGCCGAGAACGTGCTTCTTGAACCGTATCTGTCATTCGTGCTGACAGTCCCTCAGTCGAATGTGGGCAGGGCAATGACGGATATGCAGAATATGGGCGCAGAGTTCGGCGCACCGGATCAGGACGGCGATATGGCGGTGATAAAGGGTTCTGCTCCCGCCGCAGGCATAGGCTACTATCACAGCGAGATCCAGAGCTATACAGGCGGCAGGGGTCTGCTCTCAACGGAGTTTGACGGCTATTATCCATGCAGGAACGCCGACGAGGTCATAGCAGAGGTGGGATATGACCCCGAAGCAGACCTTGAAAATCCGCCCGACAGCGTGTTCTGCTCGCACGGCGTGGGCACGGTGGTGCGCTGGGATATGGTCAGAGACTATATGCACACCGAGGAAGACGGCAGAGTTACCGTCGTACAGCCTGAGATCACCCCTGCACAGGCGGCACGTTTCAGGGCAAGGCTTTACAGCGATGATGAGCTTATGGAGATATTTGAGCGCACCTACGGCAGGATAGAACGCCCGAAGCGCTATGCCATGCGCCGTGAAGAGAACGTGACGTCAAAGCCGCACAAAAAGCCGGTGCAGGCTCAGGGCAAGGACTATCTGATCGTTGACGGCTACAATATCATATTTGCGTGGGACGATCTCAGGGAGCTGTCAAAGACGAGCCTTGACCATGCACGTCACCGCCTGACCGAAATGATGATAAACTATGCAGGCTTTAAAAACTGTGAGCTGATACTTGTATTTGACGCTTACAGAACTCATGAGGAGCGCCGCACGGAGCGTGTGAGCAATATAACCGTGGTCTATACCAAGGAGGCTGAGACTGCGGATATGTATATTGAGCGCACCACCCACGAGCTTGCACCCAAGGCAAAACGTGTCAGGGTGGCGACATCCGACTATGCCGAACAGCTCATTATCCTCGGAAACGGCGCACTAAGGATATCCGCAAGGGAATTCTATGAAGAAATGCGGCTCACCGAGGACACCATAAGAACTATCATAGAGGGTATGAAAAGATCATGAACGATATGACCGCATCACTTACAACAAAATTTTCACACAGCATAATGTCAAGAACAAAGGCGGCTGTAAAGGAATATTCCATGATAAAAAAGGGCGACAGGATAGCGGTGTGCATATCCGGCGGCAAGGACTCCATGCTCCTTGCCTGTGTGATGCGTGAGCTGAAACTGCACGGGGGATATGACTTTGAGCCAGTGTACATGGTGATGGATCCGGGCTATGCGGAAAAGCCTCTTTCGCAGATACATCACAACCTTGACCTGCTGGGGATAGATGCGCATATATTCACCACAGACATATTTGCCGCCTCCGAGGGGGACAGAAATCCCTGTGCGCTGTGTGCCAAACTGCGCCGTGGTGCGCTGTATTCGCAGGCACAGTCTCTGGGCTGCAACAAGATAGCTCTGGGGCATCACTTTGACGATGTGATAGAGACCACCCTCATGGGCATGGTCTACGGTGGGCAGATGCAGACCATGATGCCGAAGCTGAAAGCCAAGAACTTTGAGGGGATGGAGCTTATCCGCCCCATGTATCTTGTGAGGGAAAAGGATATTATAAACTGGCGTGATGAGCACGGACTGGAGTTCATACGCTGTGCGTGCAGGTTTTCCGAGAGGGCAGAGCATGACGAGAGCGCTTCAAGACGGCAGCTTGTGAAAAGGCTGATCGCTGACCTGAAAAAGAACGACCCTCAGATAGAGATGAACATATACCGCAGTGCCTGCAATGTTGACCTGTCAAGGATAATATCATATAAGGGCACTGACGGCGTGGTACGCTCTGTGATGGAGGGTTTTGCGGACGATGCAGACTGTTGACGAAGCGCTTGAAAAGCTGTCACGCTCAAAGTTCAGGGCAGGCTTTCATCTGAGAAAATATCAGATATCATATATTGATGAGAAGGGCATGGACACGGTGGAGAGCCATTGCAGGGACTTCATAGCAAAGCGCCTTGCACCCGCTTTCCCCGCAAATGACGGCAGGCAGACCCCCATGAAGGGACACCCCGTGTTCATCGCACAGCACGCCTGTGCCTGCTGCTGTCGTGGATGCCTTGAAAAGTGGTACAGAGTACCGCAGGGCAGAGAACTCACCGGGGACGAACAAAGGCGCATAGTTAGACTGCTCATGGCATGGATAGCAAGGGAATACCGCAAATCGTGACAAGAATGAACAAAATTAATAAATCTATTGATTTTGTTTGGAATTTGGTGTATAATATATTAAGTTTAATGTGCACATTGTCCGAGGTCAGGTGAGATATATGTCAGAAGCATCAAGGATCAGTCAGAAAAGATCCAGACGAAACAAGCTTATCATTGTCAGTATCGCAGGTATAATAATAAATATCATAGGGGCAAAGGCGGTAACGGAACTGTCATTGCCGATATACCTCGATTCAGTTGGTACTGTGCTTGCGTCTGTCCTGAGCGGATATATACCCGGAATGATAGTGGGGCTCTTTACTAACCTGATAAAGGGCATCACCGACATCGAGTCTGTCTACTATGCGCTGATAAATGTTCTCATAGCGCTTGTCTCCGGCATTTTTGCCGAAAAAGGCCTGCTTAGGAAATGGTGGGGCTATGTGCTGCTGGTGTTCTCACTGTCGTTTATAGGCGGCTGTCTGGGGTCAGTGCTGATATGGCTGGTAAATGAGCTGAAAGGCGGCACAGAGGGGCTGTTCAGAGACATCATCGACGTCATTCCCTTTGATATACTTGACAAGCTCATAACAGTGGCTGTGCTCATAGCAGTGACGGCTTTTTTGCCAAAGGCTGCGCTTGAAAAGATAAGATACACCGGCTGGCAGCAGAAGCCTCTATCATCCGCCGATGTGAAAAAGGCGAAAGAACAGGCGCACAGCACCAGGCACAGCGGTCTGGGACTAAGGGCAAAGATACTTGCACTGCTGATATCCGCCTGCTTTCTCATTGGTGTGGTGGCGCTAGCCATAAGTACGGTGCTTTACAGGGACTATACCATAGAGGAGCATAAGATAATAGCTCAGAGCGTGGTAAACCTTGCTTCCACCGTCATTGACCCGTCAAGGATAAACGAATTCATCGAAAGGGGCAGGGAAGCTCCCGGGTATGCTGCGGTGGAGAGCAGGTTCTATCACATACTGGAGAGCTCTACCGACATAGAATATATCTATGTCTATAAGATGACCGAGGAAGGCATCGTGGTGGTGTTTGATCTGGATACGCCCGAGTTGAAGGGCGATGCTCCGGGAACACTGAAACCCTATGATGAGTCTTTCAGAGAGCTTGTGCCCGACCTGCTGGAGGGCAAGGAGATCC
This sequence comes from Oscillospiraceae bacterium, assembly GCA_018110925.1. Taxonomy (GTDB): domain Bacteria; phylum Bacillota; class Clostridia; order Oscillospirales; family Ruminococcaceae; genus Huintestinicola. Next base: position 29,708 of record JAGAZJ010000009.1, read on the forward strand.
CGCCCGTCATAACCAACGATACCTACGGATGGCTCATAACAGTGTACAAGCCCATGTTTGACAGAAACGGCAACTGCAGCTGCTATGTGGCGGCGGATATATCCATGGGGATTATAAGAAAACAGGCATTCATATTCTTCGCAAAACTGTTCTCGATATTTTTGGGCTTCTTCACCGTCATTATCGTGTTCGGTATGTGGATATCGGAATACAACATTGTACTGCCGATAAACACCATGTCGCTCTCGGCAGGGGCTTTCGCATACGACAGCGAGTCCTCCCTTGAGGACAACGTGGAGAACATCAAGGAGCTTGACATACGCACGGGTGACGAGATAGAGCATATGTATCAGGCGTTCTCAAAGACCACCGAGGACAGCCTTAAATACGCAAGTGACCTTAAGACCAAGACCGAGACCCTGTCAAAAACACAGAACGCTCTTATCATGGTGCTTGCGGACATAGTGGAGAGCCGTGACCAGGAGACAGGCGACCATGTAAGAAAGACAGCCGCCTATACACGCATCATCATGGAAAAGATGCGTGAGCTGGGCTATTACGAGGAACAGCTCACAGACCGTTTCATGTACGATGTGGAGCACTCTGCACCCCTCCATGACATCGGTAAGATAAAGGTGTCTGACACCATACTCAATAAGCCTGGCAAACTCACGGATGAGGAGTATGAGATAATGAAGACACATACCACTGCGGGCGCTGAGATAATCGAGCAGGCGATACAGACCGTGCCCGACTCGCAGTATCTAAACGAGGCGAAGAACCTGGCAGAGTTCCACCATGAAAAGTGGAACGGCAAGGGCTATCCCCACGGCATATCCGGCGAGGATATACCGCTGTCCGCAAGGATAATGGCTGTGGCAGACGTGTTTGATGCACTGGTCTCGGAAAGATGCTATAAGAAGGCATTCACCTTTGAACAGGCTATGGACATCATAAAGAAGGATGCAGGCTCTCACTTCGACCCGAAGGTGGCGGATGCGTTCATACAGTCATCCGACAGGGTGAGGGAGATAGCGCTGCATTTCAGCGAACACAGACCCGTGAGAAAAGAGATCGGGCAGATATGACCGTCAGGCACTCCATGCGTGAGCATGGAGTGCTTTTATAAACCTGTTGCATTTTGCAGAATAATGTGATATAATCGGATATGACAGATCTTTTATGAGGGTGGTGTACCGTGGGTATCGAAGAAACAATCGGCAGTATAATGGACGATGAGCTGTCAAGAGCGATAGCCGAGAAAAACAGCGAGATCTCATCCGGCGGACAGCGGTCGGATATGCCCTCTGCAAAAGCCCCGGAAAAAGGACACCGCTCCCGTGTGAGAGACAGGTTCTTACAGACAGGGCTTGACGGCTTTGCACCGCATGAGATACTGGAGCTGCTGCTCTTTTACGCAGTCCCCATGCGTGATACCAAGAAAACGGCGCATGAGCTTATTGACAGGTTCGGGAGCATAGCAGGAGTGTTCAACGCCGAGGTGTCGGAGCTGACGAAGATACCGTATATCACAGAGAATGCGGCGATACTTTTCAAGCTGATACCGCCGCTCATAAGCGCATACTATGCCGAGGAGAGCAAGGGCGTTTCGTATAACGACACCACAAAGCTGGCATCACTTTTCAGACCGTATTTTGTTGGCTCGGGCAGCAGTAAGTTCCTGCTCGCCTGTTTTGACAGAGACCTGCATATGATAAGCGTGACGGAAATAAGCAGAGGTTCCTCCGTCTATACCTCGATAGAGATGAGAAAGATACTGTCGGAGACCATAAACAGCGGCTGTGTCATGGCGGCACTCGCCCACAATCATCCCCAGGCAAATCCCAGACCCTCCGAGGAGGATGTAGCCGTAACTCGCAGGATAGGGGAGCTTCTTGCCGCAGTTGACGTGAAGCTCATGGATCACATAATCGTCGGCGGCAGTATGACATACTCCATGCGTGACGGCGGTGAGCTGGGGATATTCGATTAACGATAACAGGAGAACTATATGCCCATAGACAAGATAATCATCAGAGGTGCAAGAGAGCACAATCTCAAAAATATTGACGTTGACCTGCCGAGAGACAAGCTCATCGTCATGACGGGACTTTCGGGATCGGGAAAGTCCTCTCTTGCCTTTGATACCATATACGCAGACGGACAGCGCCGCTATGTCGAGAGCCTGTCTTCATATGCAAGGATGTTCTTGGGTCAGATGGACAAGCCCGATGCAGACCTTATAGAGGGTCTGTCGCCCGCCATATCCATAGACCAGAAGACAACTTCCAAAAACCCCCGTTCCACAGTGGGTACGGTCACAGAGATATACGATTATTTCAGGTTGCTCTATGCCCGTGTGGGCGTGCCTCACTGCCCCGTCTGCGGCAGAGTGATAGCACAGCAGTCGGTAGATCAGATAATAGACAAGATCTCAGCTCTGCCCGATGGCACGAAGATACAGATACTCGCCCCCATAATCAGAGGACGAAAGGGCGAGCACGTCAAGGAGCTTGACAATGCACGCCGCTCGGGCTATGTGCGTGTCAGGGCAGACGGTATAATATATGACCTGTCAGAGGAGATAAAGCTCGAAAAGAACAAGAAGCACACAATAGAGGTAGTCGTGGACCGCCTTGTGGTGAAAAAGGAAATGAGTACCCGTCTTGCCGACAGCATAGAGACCGCTGCAAGGCTTTCGGGGGGTATAATCATATGCAGTATAGTTGACGGTGAGGAGCTTTTGTTCTCACAGAACTATGCCTGCCCCGAGCACGGCGTATCCATGGAGGATCTTACTCCGAGGATGTTCTCATTCAACAATCCCTATGGTGCGTGCCCAAAGTGTACAGGCCTCGGCGTGTTCAAAAAGATAGACCCCGACCTCATCATCCCCGACCGTTCGCTCTCAATAAGAGAGGGAGCGGTCAAGGCAAGCGGCTGGACGACTACCGACAGCAATTCCATAGCCATGATGTATTTCAAGGGAGTTGCGGAGCATTACGGTCACAGCATAGATGAGCCGCTGGAAAAGTGGTCGGATGAAGCGGTGAACGCCCTTCTTTACGGTACGGGCACAGAGAAGCTGAAACTCCACCGTGCCACAAGCTACGGAGGGGGAAACTATGAGCAGGCGTTTGAAGGCGTTGTGAACAACCTTGAACGCAGATACAGGGAATCCACATCCGACTGGAGCAAGGCGGATATAGAGCAGTATATGTCGGAAGAGCCCTGCCCCGAATGCGGCGGCAAGAGACTCAAAAAGGAGATACTTGGCGTTACCGTCGGTGATATGAACATATCGGAGCTGACAGACCTTTCGGTAAAGAAATGCCGGGCGTTTTTTGAGAACCTGAAGCTCTCCGACAGGGATATGATGATCGCAGAGAGGATAGTCAAGGAGATAAACGGCAGGCTCGGCTTTCTTGACAGCGTGGGTCTTGACTATCTGACCCTTTCACGCTCGGCGGGCACACTGTCGGGCGGCGAATCCCAGAGGATCCGTCTTGCAACGCAGATAGGCTCATCACTGGTGGGAGTGCTGTATATACTTGATGAGCCCTCCATCGGTCTTCATCAGAGAGACAACGACAAGCTGATAGCTACTATGCGCAGACTGCGTGACCTCGGCAATACTCTCATCGTTGTTGAGCACGATGAGGACACCATAAGAGCGGCTGATTATATCGTGGACATAGGCCCCTATGCCGGTATACACGGCGGAGAGGTCATCGCCGCAGGCACACTTGATGATATACTGAACTGTGAGCGCTCCATAACAGGCGCATACCTGTCCGGCAGACGTCGGATACCCGTTCCCGAAAAACGCAGAAGCGGCACGGGCAAAATGCTTGTCTTCAAGGGAGCGGCGGAGAACAATCTCAAAAACATCACCGTGTCCATCCCCCTCGGAACATTCACCTGTGTTACGGGAGTGTCGGGCTCGGGCAAGTCCTCTCTTGTAAATCAGATCATATACAAGTATTTACAGGGCAAGCTCAACCGTGCAAGGACACGCCCGGGAAAATTCTCAAGCTGTACGGGTGCGAGCTACCTTGACAAGGTCATTGCCATAGACCAGTCGCCCATAGGCAGGACGCCAAGATCCAACCCTGCCACATACACAGGCGTTTTCAACGATATAAGGGAACTGTTTTCGCAGACAAACGATGCCAAGGCCAGGGGATATACCTCGGGCAGGTTCTCGTTCAATGTCAAGGGCGGCAGATGCGAAGCCTGCGAGGGTGACGGCATAATCAAGATAGAGATGCACTTCCTTCCCGATGTATATGTGCCCTGTGAGGTCTGCAAGGGCAAGCGGTACAACAGGGAGACCCTTGAGGTGAAGTACAGGGGCAAGAGCATATATGATGTGCTTGAAATGACGGTGGATGAGGGCGTAGAGTTCTTCGAGCACCACCAGAAGATATACAGAAAGCTCCTTACGCTACAAGAGGTAGGCCTCGGATACATAAAGATAGGTCAGCCCGCCACCACTCTTTCGGGCGGCGAGGCTCAGAGAGTAAAGCTCGCAACGGAGCTTTCAAAGCGCTCTACGGGCAGGACCATATATATCCTCGACGAACCCACCACAGGCCTTCATTCCGCCGATGTCCACAAGCTGCTTGAGGTGCTGGACAGGCTTGCCGATGCAGGCAATACCGTGCTGGTGATCGAGCATAATCTTGATGTGATAAAATGTGCGGATCATATCATCGATCTCGGACCCGAGGGCGGCGACGGCGGAGGAAATATCGTTGTGTGCGGCACGCCCGAGGAGGTCGCGGAGTGTGACGGCAGTTACACGGGACAGTATCTAAAAAAGCTCCTTTGATAAGAGGTAAGAAATATGAAACTCAGTGAGATAACCGCTAAATACCTTAAAGGTCAGAAAAAGCACACTATAATGACTGTCACGGCGGTGATAGTATCAGTGGCATTCCTGACGGTGCTGCTCAGTGCATTGTCGGTATACAGGGCTTCCGCTCTTGCGTCTGCAAGGGAGAAGGGCACATACCATGTCATATTCAACGGCCTTACCAAGGATGAGTATGTCAGCATAAAGAACATGGATCTGTTTGAAAAAACGCAGAACTACGGCGTATCCAGCTTCACATCACGCACCGATCTTGATTTCGGTCAGATGGAGAAAGAAAACGCCCATACGGAGTATCTTGTGCTCTCCTCGCATCTTGTGGAGGATCTGTTTCTAAGAACAGACGGCGATATGGATCTGCTGCCGAAGAATATGTATATGTGCTCCGAGGGGCGTATGCCCGAAAAGGACGGCGAGATAGCCATTTCCTATGACAGTGCGTATATGTGGGGCTATCCGGCGGTAGGTGACACCGTTGATGCCATGATAGTCAGCTGTTCAGCCAAGAAGGACAGCACCGACAACACCCCGTTTATGAATATGGATGTGCCGCTTGTACTGGCGGAGACATTCCAGCTTGAAGAAGTAAAGAACATATCCTTTACCGTTGTGGGGTATACCGACGAATACAACGTGGTCTCCTACAACGATACACAGCTGAAGACCTATTCATCCCAGTTCGAGCAGATGGTCGCAAGATACAAGCCCTCTGTGAAAGACATTTACTGGGGCATGGACCATGCTTTCAGAGATGTGGGACTGGAGATAGATGATTTTGAGTATTCCCTTAACAGTGAACTCCTCGATGCAGAAGGCCTGGGCGTTGATGCAAAGTTCAACACGGCGATATTCTTTGCCGTGATGTATCTTTTCATAATATTCATCATGTTCTGCGCAAGACTGGTAATAGACGATTCCTTTGAGATATCCGCAAAGGAGAGGATAAAGCAGTTCGGACTGTTAAAGGCTGTGGGAGCTTCAAAGAAGCAGATATTCAAAATGCTCGTGATAGAGGCGGTATACCTTGCAGTGCCGGGTATCATCGTCGGTGTGCTTGTGGGCACGGGGCTGTCATTTGCCATATTCTCGGTGATAAAGGCAGTGGTGTCATCATCGGACACCGTGCTGTCAAATATGGTCTTCTCGGTAAAGCCATATGTGTATATCTCCGCGATAGTCATGGGACTTCTCTGGGTCATCATATCCGCTGTTGCAACTGGTATGCGCTCCATACGCTCCACACCTGTTGAGACACTCACCGCCGCAGGCAGAGCGGAGCAGGTGAATGTGCCCAGACGCTCCGCAGGCACGTTCAAACACGGTTTTATACGGACATATTCCTCGCTCAGCGTAAGGCGCAATACCAAGCGCTTCATAATTACGATAGTATCCATGGTCATGAGTATAGTGCTGTTCACGGGATTTTCCTACGGCATAAGGCTCATGAAGGAAAACACAGAGAACGAGTATACCGTGCTGCGAGAGCCCTATGACTATTCGGTGAACTACTACACCTTTGAGCCCTCTGAAGTCTTTGATGCGGCGGACAAGATGACAGCGAACGGATTTGACGATGTGCAGATGTATTCACGCTTTCTTATGCTCGTATACAATGCCGACCTGGGAGCTGACAGCACTTACACTCCCGAAAGCGCACTTATGAACATAATGCCCGTGAACAGGCAGACCTTTGAGAAATACATAAAGACCGACATCAGCTTTGATGAATTTGAGTCATCCGGAAAACTTCTCCTGTGCGCAGATCATTACAACGAGAACTATGTGTATGATTTCAGGATGTATTCATCGGCTCCCGAAAGCATAAAGGGCAAGATGTTTTTCTCCACGGATATGCACATAGACGAGGATGATACGGAGCTGCCTGTACTGGGACTGTACTCGACCGACAACAGGCTCTACAGAACCAGAAACACCATGCCTGCCGCAATAGTATCGGACAGCACCTATATGTCTATGCTCGGTACGATCGGCAGGGATGACTACACGAACGTGAACACCGATATCAACGGTGAGCCCGCAGATCTCTACTATTTCAAGCTGGTCGCAAATTCTGCCGATGCGAATGCCGCAAAGAAGTATCTTGACAGGAACTTCTACAATCTGTATGAGAACAACTCAGCTTCAAGAGCCGATGCGGAGGCGCTCATAAAGGTCGTTACCATAGCAGGTTATTTTGTGGTGATGATAATATCCCTGATAGCGGTGATAAACATTGTCAACATCATTTCTGCGAATGTACTCAACCGCTCCGCAGAGCTTGCCATGCTCAGAGCCTGCGGTATGTCGGACGGACAGCTCCATCGCCTGCTGTTCTCCGAGAGCACCATATATGCGGGCATATCCGGTCTGATATCCCTTGTGCTCGTTGAGCTTACGGTATTTGTGGTGCAGATACCTTTCAAAACAGGCTTCCATGACCTTGATTTTGACGATCTGAATTTCTCATTCTCTTATACCACACCGCTCATATATCTTGTGATAGCAGTTGCCGCCGCATTCCTGATAGCCGCCGCCGCTTCCTATATAGCTGCAGGCAGGACTCTCCGCTCGTCGATAGTAGAGAATATCAGGAGCATGGAACAGGTGTGATGCCGCAGATATGATATGCCCCTGAAAGGTCACTTCTGATCTTTCAGGGGCATATCTTTTGATGGCCTGTTTTAAGATGCCTTATGCTGTGCCTTGTCTGTCATGCACAGCAGTCCGCCGAATGTCCACAGATTTCCTATGCTTATCCAGCCGGTGGAAAGTGCATAAGCCCAGGGCTGATTTCCGCAGAGACGCATGATCACGATATCTGCGATCCCGGACAGCACCATGAATATCCAGCACCATTTCGGATATGGGGTGTGACCTCCGGCAAATGCGGTTATCTGTGTGACTGTAAGTATCATCATGAATACAAACAATACAACAGAGGCAGGAAGGAGAAAGGCTGCTGCAAAGGATAAGGCGCTTTCGACAGCCCCCTGCATCTGATAGCCTGTTTCGGCATCATATATCAGATGGGATCTGAAGTGCCATATCACTGCACAGCACATTACATGGACAAATCCGCCGAATATGAGCATCCCAATTATACCGGAACGATAGATGTGAGCGAGCTTCGGAGACTGAGGCTCGATGAGACGATATATCGCAAAATAACACAGGCATTCGATAGGTATGCCGATCATCCCGAAGATGGCAGACAGGAATATGCGTGTATCCGATACGCTTATATAGCGTGAGAAATACTGCTCCATGCCTGATAGTGTTTCATCTGCTGTTCCCCATCCGAGGAGCATATCCCCGATAAGAACGAGCAGTGCCGCAAATATGCCGATCTTCAGCAAATGCCTAATCCTGTTACGGTCGGGTTCGTTAGTGTTGTTGTGAGCCATACTCTGATTTTCCTTTCTTTTTGCGGATGAAGCGCATCTGTATTCATTACAGGCGTTTGTATCCGTTGTCGCAGTAGGGGCTGCCGTCCGCCAATGTATGCTCTCTTACAAATCGGCACGCTCCTCCAAGTTCGGTCATAGTGTAGTCAAGATGACACATGGCGGGGACAAGGTCAAAGCAACCGTATTCTTTCATGAGCGTGCAGATGCCGCATCTTGTGAATCTGGCTTCATAGCCGCTACCGTCATCATAAGGGATATACTCCATATTCCATGAGTACGGGTTCCTGTCGGCCGCCTTCAATGCCGCACCGGCCTTTACGGAGGCTATGCCCTTGTCAGTGAATTTGCTCTTGCCGCCCATGCGGCAGAATGCCTTCACGGCGCCGTTTCGCATCGCTTTGTCATAAAATGCCGTGAGCTTCTCAACATCGGGACGGTCTGTCATGCTCTTTACAAAGGAAATGAGCATGGCACAGTTCACTATATTGGTCACGAACCGGTCGCCCTTCTCAAATTCGGGCAGTTTGTCTATGATGCTTTTGTATACAGGCTTTGCCTTTTCTGCGGTCAGCCTTGCGGTCCTTTCGTCATATCCCATAACGGTAACAAGGCTTGCACAGAAATGCTTTTTCAGCAGTATCCACATCGCTGAGGGCAATCCCGAGTATCTCATTTTATTTCTCCTTTTTCACAGCAAATCTGAACATATCTGCACCAAGCACTTTGACGCGTGTGCTGTCAGCCGCTTTTTCAAGATAGCTTATCTCTTTTTTTGTCAGGGTGATGTTCACGGCGTCGCTCAACTGTTTTGCCTGATAGGGACGGCGGCATCCGCAGATCGGTATTATCCCCTTTGATGAGCAGAATGTCATTGCAGTCTGCGCCGCACTTATGCCGTGGCGTTCTGCGACCCTGTTCATCGCTTTGTAAAGGGGAGCAAGCTTTCTGCGCTTTGCCATGAAGATGAGTCTCATTATACCCATCTTGTCGCCCTTTTTAGGGGGCACGAGTATGCCCTCTTCAAGCACTGCCCATGCCCAGAACTGAATACCGTTGTCCTGACACCACTTCACAAGGCCGTTTTTCTCCCATTCTCTTGCCACAAGACTGTAATGGTTCTGTACACCGAAAAGGGGTATGCCGTGCTTTTCAAGGAGTTTCTGAGCCTTTCTGCATTCGTTGAGGGTGAAGTTTGATACGCCGATGTTCTTTATCAGCCCTTCTTTGTACAGCTCTGCCATTTCGGTGAGGTTCTCCGTTATGCAGTTGGGCAGATGTAGCCAGTATATGTCGATGTGATCCCTGCCGAAATCCGCAAGATCCTTCATTACAGAGCGCCTTACCTGTCCTTGTTCATAGCCTGTGCCCGGGGTGTACTTTGCGGATATGACTGCATCAGCCGGGCACAGCCGCCCTATAAGCTTCTGACCCTCCCCCAGCCCGTAGTCCTGTGCGGTGTCGAATATGTACAGCCCGTTTTTCATGGCCGTTTCCACAGTGTTTTTCAGCTCCTGCTCGTCAACGCTGCTTCCTCGCAGCACCTGACCATAGAGCTTGCCGCCCCATGAATTTGTGCCCACCACCGCAGTGTGCAGAGCCGTTGTTGTATTTGCCGTTTTATCGTTCATTATCCGTTCTCCTTTGCCGATATTGAATTGACATATAAACAAATGAATGGATGTTCAACTATTCATATTATAACACAACTATTCCGATATGTCAATCCCTGTCAGAAAATATCATTTGGTTCTTTATGGCGTTGATGTTAGCATATGCTAATAATATTATACACCGTTTACAGAAAAATGCAAGCACTTTTTAATACAGCGCCCATACAGAAGTTTAACCCCGAAGCATTTCAAAAGCGCTTTGGGGCATTTATATGTTATACAGTTGCCATGTTAGTTCAGAATTTGTCAATCTTTTTATATCCTTTTCTTGAAGCAGATAATGCGATTTGCTTCATCAAATCCTATTGCCATATGAAATTTGAAACTGTCAACATTGCCCAACTCACAATCACTGGCAAACTCACTGCACCCCATTTCTTTTGCCCATTTTTCACAAGCATAAAGGAGCTCTTTTGCATAATAAAAATTTGCTTGAAACACCTATTTCATAGCCTTGCCTTGAAGAACAGCAAAAAATCGCAGACTTTCTCTCCACCGTTGACGAAGTGATAGCACAATCAGAAGCGGAAGTGCAAAACCTTGAACAGCAGAAGAAAGCAGCTATGCAGAAAATCTTTTTGCAAGAGGTTCACTTTAAGCGTGAGGACGGGACGGATTATCCTGAGTGGGAAGAAAAACCTTTTGTTTCTTTCTGTGATGTTATTACCAAACAAACGGGTTTTGACTAAACTAAAACAATTAAACGAGCATTGCTTACTGAGCAGAAATATGGCACACTTCCATATTTGCAGACCAAGAATTATACAGGAATAAATTTTGATTACTCGACTGATTATTATATTCCTATTGAGGTTGCAAATCAGTTTGAACGAATAATTCTTGATGGGATTTGATGTCCAGATTCGGCTAAGCCCCTTTATTCCAGAGTTTCTTGATATAAAAGCGGTGAATAGCATTGGTTGTAGAAAAGCAATCGTAGAATTTCTCAGAGCAAATGAATTCATAAAAAATACTTTTCAAGAA
>JAGAZJ010000010.1 GCA_018110925.1 Oscillospiraceae bacterium
CGGCGGCGGCGGATCATCGCCCCTGTGGAGACAGATGCTGGCCGACCTCTATGCCTGCCCCGTCAAGACCGCTTCCTCCAAGGAGGGACCCGCCCTCGGTGCGGCTATACTCGCATTCGTAGGCGCAGGTGTTTACCAAAGTGTTCCCGAGGCTTGCAGAAAAATTGTCGGCACTGACAAGATATGTGAGCCTGTTGACAGCCATGTGCCTGCCTATGATGGCTTCTACAAGCTGTACACCGAGCTTTATCCCGCTATGAAGCAGAGCTTTGCGAAACTTGCGACGCTCTGATATACTCACGCACTGCACCCTCTGCCCGAGACGATGCGGCGTTGACAGAACGGTGTCAAAGGGCTTCTGCGGCGAGGATGCCGGTATCCGTGCGGCAAAGGCATATCTGCATATGTGGGAAGAGCCCTGCATTTCAGGCACAAACGGCTCGGGCACAGTGTTTTTCACGGGTTGCCCGCTGAAATGCGTTTTCTGCCAGAACTATGCCATATCACAGCAGGGCACGGGAAAAGAACTGACGGTGCGGGAGCTTGCAGACGTTTTCCTTCGCCTGCAGTACAGCGGTGCGCACAATATAAACCTTGTGACCGCAACACATTTTGTGCCGCAGATACTTGACGCTCTCGATATGTGCAAAGATGAGCTCACCGTTCCGGTGGTCTACAACAGCGGAGGATACGAGCTGACAGAGACGATAGATATGCTGAAAGGATATGTGGATATCTTCATCCCCGACCTGAAATATTTTTCCCCGGAGGTGTCGGGAAAATACTCAGCCGCCGCAGACTACTACAAATACGCCGAAAAGGCTGTGCGCCATATGGTAAAAACCGCGGGCAGACCTGTCTTTGACGAAAACGGTCTGTTAAAAAGCGGCGTCATCGTAAGACATATGATACTCCCCTCTCACCGACGTGATTCGGATGCGCTCCTGCGCTCGATAGCAGACCTGAAAGACGATATACTGCTCTCTCTCATGAGCCAGTACACACCGTTTTTCAGAGCGCATGAATTCCACGAGATAGACAGGCGGATATATACCCACGAATACCGCAAAGTGCTGGACACCGTGAATGAAACAGGCTTTGAGGGATACAGTCAGGAACGCTCCTCCGCCAGGGAGGAATACACCCCCGATTTTGATATGCAGGGACTATAAAGCAGGCTATGAAAGGAGTAGTATCCATGCCCGATCTTGTCGCAATAGGCGAACTTCTCGTCGATCTGACATATATAAACACGCCCGAGGGCAGTGCGTATAAGGATAATGCAGGCGGTGCGCCTGCAAATGTGGTATGTATGGCGGCAAAGCTCGGCGGCAGTACGGGCTTTATCGGCAAGATAGGCAGAGATATGTTCGGCTTCGGTCTGAAAGACACTCTGCGTCACCACGGTGTCGATACAAAGGGGCTCATACTCGACCCCAACTATTCCACCACCCTTGCCTTCGTAAAGAACAGCGAGGATGGGGAGAGAGACTTCGTGTTCTACCGTGCCCCCGAGGTGAGCGCCGACCTGAATATCCGCTACGGCGAGATAGACCGTGGGCTGATAGACGGATGCAAGGTGCTTTACTACGGCTCACTGTGCCTTACCTCAGAGCCGTCAAAGACAGCCGTGCTCAACGCCGTAGAGTACGCCAAGAACAAGGGCAAGCTCACCGCCTATGACCCCAACTGGCGGCCGATGCTGTGGCGTGACAAACAGGCAGCCATGCTCACTCTGCGCAGTGCGGCGCAGTATGCGGATATAATCAAGGTGTCCGAGGACGAGCTCCAGCTCCTGACCGACACCGGAACTCTTGTCACCGCAATCGCAAAGCTTCTGAACCAGGGCGTCAAAGTCATATGCGTCACTCAGGGCGCAAAGGGCTGTGTCGTGGCAACTCAGAAGGGCATAGAGATATTCCCGGCCTACAAGACCGAGATAGTCGATACCCTCGGCGCAGGGGACAGCTTCTTCGGCGGATTTCTCTACAAGCTGTGCAGTCTCGGCAAATCCCTTGAGGAGCTGGAGTCCGACGATATAGCACAGATGGCGTATCTCGGCAACGCCTGCGGAGCGCTCACGTCGTCCAAAAAGGGTGCTATCCCTGCAATGCCCACCCCCGATGAGGTAAGGGCGCTCATTAGAAAATAATGAACATCCCGCACGATAAACCAAAAAGCCCATGAACGCTTTCGTCCATGGGCTTTCGTCTGTCTTGTATCAGGATGTCTCTATGCTGTCAGCCTTTTGCAGACCCAGCTTTTCAACAGCCATTTCACGCATTTTGTATTTGAGTATCTTTCCTGCGGCGTTCATGGGGAAGCCGTCAACGAAATCTATGTACTTGGGGCACTTGTGGTTCGCCATCCTTGCAAGGCAGAAATCCTTTATCTCCTGCTCGGTAGCGGTCTCACCGTCCTGAAGGACTATGCACGCCATAGCCTCTTCGCCGTAGGTCTCGTCGGGCACGCCTATTACCTGAACATCCTTTACCTTGGGATAGGTGTAGAGGAAGTCCTCTATCTCCTTGGGATACAGGTTTTCGCCGCCCCTGATTATCATATCCTTGATGCGTCCCGTGATCTTGTAGTATCCGTCGGAGGAACGTCTTCTTGCAAGGTCACCCGTGTGGAGCCAGCCCTCGCTGTCTATTGCGGCGGAAGTGGCTTCGGGCATCTTGTAGTAGCCCTTCATGATATTGTAGCCCCTTGCAACGAACTCGCCGTCTGTGTCATCGGGAAGCACTTCGTTTGTCTCAGGATCAACAATGCGGCATTCAACACCGAATATAGGTCCGCCGACAGTGTTCACACGCTGTTCAATGGAGTCGGTGGTCTTACTCATGGTAGTTGCGGGGGATGCCTCCGTCTGACCGTAGGTTATGCATATCTCAGTCATATGCATCTTCTCAATGACTTCCTCCATTGTCTTTATGGGGCAGGGAGAACCCGCCATGATACCCGTGCGCATATACGAGAAATCGGTCTTGTCAAAATTCTCATGGCCGAGCATCGCAATGAACATAGTGGGAACGCCGTGGAAACAGGTTATCTTCTCACGGTTTATGCAGTCAAGCCCCTTTCTTGGGGAGAATCTTGTGATAGGCGACATAGTTACAGCGTGGGTCACCGATGCGGTCATGGCAAGAACCATACCGAAACAGTGGAACATAGGCACCTGGATCATCATGCGGTCTTCGCTTGAAAGATCCATGCAGTCACCGATAGCCTTGCCGTTGTTGACAACGTTGTAGTGTGTGAGCATAACACCCTTGGGGAAGCCGGTAGTGCCCGATGTGTACTGCATATTGCAGACATCATGGATATTTATCGTCCTTCTTGCGGCCTCGACCTCGCTGTAAGGAACGGTCTTAGCCAGTGCTATCGCCTGATCCCATGTGTAGCATCCCTTGTTCTCCGACTGACAGGTGATGATGTTTTTAAGATAGGGAAGTCTTGCGGAATTCAGCTTGCCAGGCTCGGAATGTTCAAGCTCAGGGCAAAGCTCACGCATTATCTCATTATAGTCGATATTCTTTACACCGTCCGTCATGACAAGTGTCATAGTGTCGGACTGACGCAGCAGATATTCAGCCTCATGAACACGATACTCGCTGTTCATGGTTACAAGCACCGCACCGATCTTTGTGGTAGCCCAGAATGTGATATACCACTGGGGAACATTCGTCGCCCAGATAGCAACATGGTCGCCTCTCTTTACGCCCATAGCAATGAGTGACCTTGCAAACGTGTCAACATCGTCACGGAATTCGGGATATGTTCTTGTGTAGTCAAGCTCCGTGTATCTGAAAGCATACTGATTGGGGAACTGCTCGCAGATGCGGTCAAGTATATCGGGAAATGTATAGTTGATTATCTTTTCCTTGGGCCAGGGGTACTGACCGATACCTCTTCTGCTGGTCTGCAAAGGATGCTTGTGGCGAACCTTATAGGGTGCCATGAACTCAGCGAACTGAGGGATAACTATGCCCGCATCACTGAGGTCGGGAGCCCAGCGCTTTACCCATTCAAGAGAGATATAGCCGTTGTAGTGTATATCCTCCAGAGCCTTTATCATTGCCTTTACAGGAATGTCACCGGTGCCCATGATACGATACTGCACCTTGCCGTCAACAACAACGGAATCCTTTACCTGAATGTACTTTATGTATTCACCGAGATTGCCCACGGTCGTTTCGGGCTGTTCGTTATTGTATCTGTAAGGATGATGCATATCCCACAGAGCAGCTACCTTGCGGCTGTTCACCTTGTCGAGCAGTGAAGCAAGACGTGCGCTGTCGGAGTAAACGCCGTTGGTCTCAACAAGCAGAGTAACGTTATGCTTCTCAGCGATCGGAACGAGCTTTTTCAGAGCTTCGCATACATATTCATCGTCAACATCTCCGCCGGGAGCAGGTTCAAGATCTCCGAGAACACGGATGAACGGAGTACCAAGCTTTTCGGCAAGCTTTGCGTATGCCTCTGTCTCATTGTAAACAGCATCAAACTTATCCTTGAATTTAAGACACGCACCCGATGTAAGACAGGGTATCTCAAGATTGAGCGACCTGAGCTTTGCTATCGTCTTAGGGAGCTGGTCATCTGTAAAAGGGCGGGCATTGACAGAGAAAATATCCTTGCCAAGTCCTCTTATCTCAATGCCGTCAAAGCCGAAATCCTTTGCGATCGAATAGATATCCGACCAGGAAAAATCAGGGCAGGCAAGAGTTGAGAAACTTATCTTCATAAATATCACCTGTTATAGTCTAATATTGAACTCGCAAAGACAATTATACCACACATATGCGTATAAATCAAGTATGAGATATGACGAAATAATATATGTATACAAAAACTCCCCACCTTGCGGTGGGGAGCAATTTGCGTTTAAATGAGTTTCTGAGTTATCTCAGATTAGCCTCTCTTCTTAGCTATAACAGCTGCTGCAGCAAGAGCTACAGGGATAACTGCGAGAGCTACAGGAGCGTTGCCGGTTGCAGGAGAAGGAGCAGGAGCTACAGGAGCTTCCTCAACAACTTCCTCTTCAACTTCTTCAACAACTTCTTCCTCAACGGGCTCTTCCTCGATTACTTCTTCCTCGATCTCTTCTTCGATAACGTCTTCGTCCTGCTCGAGGCCTGCACCGTTATCAACTTCCTCGGACTCGCCGCCTACTTCAACGGTGAGGGAATCCCAGTACCAGTCAGTAGGTGTGTAGAGGAGCATAGAAGTAAGGAATGTCTTAGCGTCAGAGATCTTACCCTCATCAGTGAGAGTGAACCAGTCAAAGCTCAGGGTGTTTGTGCCCCACTGGAACTTATCGGTATCAGAGAGCTGCATTGTGAGCTCGGAGTTGATAACGAGAGCGCCTGTGAAGAGGTTAACTGCCCATGCCTGGCTGTAAGAACCATACATATCGTAAGCAGAAGGATTAGCAGCCTGTGCTGTGTAACCGCTCTTTACGTTTACGCCGCTTGTGAGAGTGTCGCTGTAAGGAGTGAGTACATTGTAATCGGTAGCATATACATGCTGACCGAATGTAGGAGCATACCAGTCAGCCTTACCGGTGGACCAGCCATAAGCTCTGTAGGGCTCAACCCACTGCTGGAGGATATGAGAGTTAGCAGTTGCAACATAGTTATCATAACCTGTGAAGGTGAATGTAACCTGCTCGTGGTTAGCTATAGCATCGTTGATAACTGCAACAGGGTTGGTGTAGTAGTTACCGCCGGACTTTCTCTGCTTGATGTTGTAGAGAACGTCGTCAGTTCTGAGAACTACATCGCCGAGCTTTTCAGCGTTGGTGTAGTTAGTAGCCTTGAGGTTAGTTCTGAAAGGATAAACCTTCTCAGTGATCTCACCGTTGGAGAGAGAAGCAAAGCCCTTGGTTGCGGGATATACAGAAAGGTTGGAGCTGAATGTAGCTGTGTAATCTGTGATCTCGGGAGCCTTGTCCTTCTGATACCAAGTGGTGTTGTAGCCGAGAGTACCTGTGCCGTTTACTTCGTTCCAGATGAAGTTATAAACTTCGTCGGAAGGATTGTTGTAGGACCAAGTAGATCTGCCGTCCCAAGCAACCTGTGCACGGGTCTTGTACCAGATTCTTACTGTGATGGAGCTGAAGCCGTAGCCATCGCCGGAATAACCGAGAGTAGCGAGCTCATAGGGCTTGATGTATGCGCCGAAGGAATTAGCACCTGTCTGAGCGTATACAGGGATTGTTACGAGGTTCTCGTCAGCGCCGCTGTGGAATACAGGGTCACCATTAACTGCAATCCAGTCGTTGGAGTTCTTGAAAGGATTCTCAGTACCGGAAGCTGCTACATTGTAGAACTTGAAGCTGTCGCTGATAGTCTTGGAAGCCTGCTTGTCGGAAGTGTTTGTGAGAGCCTTTACGGAGAGCTCAACTGCATATGCGCTCTTGTCGCCGTCGCCGAGGAGAGAATTACCCTGGAGGTCCTTCTTTACATCAGTGAGGTTGAACTGGAGGCCTGCGCCGCCGTTCTCGGAAAGAGCGGATGTGGGGATGATGTACTCGTTGCCCTCTGTGGAATCAGCCCACTTAGCAACATACTGTACAGAACCGTAACCGATATCCTGGATATAGGTCTTGAGGTCATAGGTGAGAGTGATAGTATCCTGATCAGCGGATACTGTTGCAGCCATTGCAGATACGGCTACTGCGCCTGCGAGAACGCCGGCAACTGTCTTCTTCATCATCATGATGAATTCCTCCTTGTTTTTGTTTTTCTTTATTTATTTCCAAGTTTTATGGAAATCAAATAGGAACACGCAAAACTCTGCAAGCTTTGCTACGCTTTATTGTACCACCGTGCTTTTTGATTGTCAATGCACATATAACACAAAAATCGCATATGATTTTTATATTTTATGCACACCGTTATCACATTGCGCTTAATACTTAAAGCGTAGTATGATGATACCACTTTTTGACTTATTTGTCAAGCTGTCAAAATCAATAAGATGTTTTTGCCATTTTATTGTCAGATTTGGACACATCGACGGAGAAATTACGTTCTGTAACCGTTTATTTTCGGTGTTTTACAGTCCGATTACATTTATTTCAATTTCAGTCCGCTGTCTTTTCTCATACTATATAGTATATGACTGCACACCCTTCCGGATATTTTTTTAAAATTTCAAATTCGCACTTTACAAATCGGTTTTTATGTGTTATAATATTTGGGTTGTCGGTCATAGACAGCGAGCCGAGGTGTGGCTCAGTTTGGTAGAGCGCTTCGTTCGGGACGAAGAGGCCGTGGGTTCGAGTCCCGTCACCTCGACCATTATCCCTTGCAGTATATGCTGTGAGGGATATTTTTGTGGGTTTTTCCTTATAAAGATCACTGACGGCAGACAGTCTCATAGCTATGCGATAATCTGACCGGCTCAATTCGTGATACAGTGTTTCATGGATCGGATACGCCAAGTAACAAATGATGGCAAAAAAATATTGTTTAAATATGACCCGAGCGCCGCATGATCTCATGCGGCGCTCAGTCTGTCGAATAACCCCTGATTCGCAGATGAATCAGGGGTTAAGCATATATTTACGCTGAAATAGGGTGTAAAAATGCAAAAAAAGCGAAAAACAATTCTCCTTCCACTTGTGAACTGCATACTTTTTCAGATTCA
>JAGAZJ010000011.1 GCA_018110925.1 Oscillospiraceae bacterium
CCCGGGGCGATTATGGGGATGCCGGGAGGATAGCACATGACGAACTCACAGGATATCCTGCCTGCGCTCTGCATGAGGGGGATGCTCTCCTGTTCGCCGTAGAACGCTTCCTTCGGGGATATGACTATCTGCGGGTTTATATACTCATGACCCAGGGATGCCTTGCTTTCGTCGCCGTAGCGGCGCTTTATCTCCGCCAGTGCGGATACAAGGCGCTCTATGTCCTTCCACCTGTCGCCGGGGGATATTATGGCAAGCACATTGCCCAGGTCGCCCAGCTCCATCTGTATATCGTACAGGTCACGGAGCTTGTCATAGACCTCTATGCCTTCAAGCCCCACATCTCTTGTGTATATGGAAAGCTTTGTCTTGTCAAAGGCGAATATGCTGTCGCCGTTCACAAGCTCGTCGGAGTATGCGTAGTAGCCGCCTATGCGGTTGACCTCAGCTCTTGCGTATTCGGCGGACTTGACCACCTGTGCGCACAGCTCACGGCCGTGAGTGGCGTAGTACTTTCTTGCTATGTCCAGCGAAGACAGCAGCAGATATGAGCCCGATGTGGTCTGGGTGAGATTTATTATCGCCCTCACATGACCCTCGGATATGCCTGCCTTTTTGCCCACCAGCAAAAATGAGGACTGGGTGAGCGAGCCGCCCGTCTTGTGCATGGACACAGCCGCCATATCGGCGCCTGCCGCCATTGCGTTTATGGGCATATTCGCACCGAAATACAGGTGCGTGCCGTGAGCCTCGTCCACAAGCACCTTCATGCCGTGGGCGTGAGCCATACGGGTTATCTTTGAAAGGTCGGAGCATATGCCGTAGTAGGTGGGGTTGTTGACAAACACCGCCTTGGCATCGGGATTTTCCTTTATGGCACGCTCAACATCCTTTATGCTCATGCCGAGAGGGATGCCGAGCTTCATATCAACGCCGGGGTCAACGTATACGGGCAGTACGCCGCTTATTATAAGAGCGTTTATGGCGCTTCGGTGGACGTTGCGGGGAATGATGATCTTATCCCCCTCCTTACAGACCGAAAGTATCATGGACTGTACCGAGGAGGTGGTTCCGTTCACCATAAAGAAGCAGTGCCCTGCGCCGAACGCCTCCGCTGCAAGCTCCTCCGCCCGTCTTATGACGGATACGGGGTGACAGAGGTTGTCAAGGGGCTTCATGGAGTTCACATCGACGTTCATGCAGGTCTGACCGAGAAAGTCGGTCAGTTCGGGGTTGCCCTTGCCGTGCTTGTGTCCGGGCACATCAAAGGGCACTACCCTCATATCGTTGTATTTTACAAGCGCCTCATAGATAGGGGCTTTGTTCTGGTCTAATAGCATTTGCCGCCTCCGTCATGCCTTGGGGTTGTACCAGTAGCTGTGAAAGCCGCTGAGATAGGTCAGTGCGCCCCGGGGCATCTGTGTCAGGGCGTTGAAGACGTTTATATAGTCGCCTGCGCCGAATGCCACAGACATCATACCGAGAGTGCCGAGAATGTTCAGCTGCGGAAATATAAAGTACAGTATAAGCGGTATAAAGCCGAAGCAGATATTCGGACAAAGCGACATCATGACATAGCGAAGCTTTGTCATATCCTCAGTGCTGTGTACAAAGAACATACCCTTTGTCAGAGCGGTGTACATCTTCACATCGCCCCTGAAACACAGCGCATGAAGGAACTCGTGCGGAACGATCAGCGCATACGCCAGCAGAAATCCCCATATGCTGAATTTGAAATCACTGTGTACCGTTACTATCATCAGCCAGAGAAGCAGAAGTATCACGACCGAGATAAGAGATCCTATAAGACTGAGTGTTTTTGCGCTTTTAGGCTCTTTGAACGCCACAGCCCCTTCGGGGTGCTCTTTTGTGTCAAGCTGAGATTCGTCCTTGAATCTTCCTACTATCTTAAAACTTTTCATGTCACATCAGAAGATATTCATACCGCTGAATATCTCGATCATTTCCTTTCTGAGAAGATCGTTTATCTCAAGCCTGCGCTTGGGGGCAAGCTCGTAGGTATCGGTGTTGAAAAGGTAGTTCTGCAAAACTATGTCCTTTATCATCATCTTTGTGTGGAATATATTCGCCTGATATACATTTATGTCTATGGCATCGTATTTTTCAAGGGTCTCTCTGGCGATGTAGTTCTGTATGGAGGTTATGTCGTGGTCGATGAAGAGCTTCTTGCCCTCCTCATCACGGGTAAAGCCCCTTACACGGTAGTCTATGGTGATTATATCCGAGTCAAAGCTGCCGATAAGATAATCCAGTGATTTCAGCGGCGTTATCTCACCGCAGGTGGACACGTCTATATCCACCCTGAACGTGGTTATGGCATTGTCGGGATGGAATTCGGGGTATGTATGCACCGTCAGGTGACTTTTGTCAAGGTGCCCTGCAAGGTCGGTCTTGATGCCGCTCATATTGCAGGACTCGTCGATAGCCCCCTCTGGGATATGCCTTTCGGATATAAGAACAGTGACCGATGCGCCCTGCGGGTCATAGTCCTGCTTTGAGATATTGAGCACATGAGCGCCTATCATATCCGTAACGTCGCACAGTATCTTTGTCAGACGGTCGGAATTATACTGCTCATCAATGTATTTAAGATAATCCTGCTGCTCTCTGTGACTTTTTGCATAGCAAACATCATATATATTAAAGCTCAGTGTCTTGGTCAGATTGTTGAACCCATAAAGCCTCAGTCTATCGCTCAATACGAACACGTCCTTTACGTCTGCGGGGATCGTCGCCGCTCCGCCTGTCATACAAGCGGACAGCATACCCCAAAATAAAGTATTACGATATATAGTAGCATATTTGAGGCTGAATGTCAAGGCGCAAAAAGTTAATATTGCGGTGAAAGTGACGAAAAAATACCGCTCTGCCGGGAAGCCCCGCAGAACGGTATGGCATCATATTTTCAGTATCTTCTGTATCACGCAGTACACTGCGGTGAAGATGAGGTTATACATAAGTATGAACGTGACGGAGAGATTTGACATATCCTTTATAAGCACCATAAACAGCACCATCAGTATGCCTATGAGTATCTCAGCCACCTGTGACGCAAGACCCACCGAAATGACGGTGCGCAGGTTCTTGACGCCGAGTATGAGCTGTGCGAAAACGGGGAACCTGCCTGTGCAGGCGAGGGTCGCATCCGTGCTGGGTGTGAAGTCAACGGTCTCGTTATAGTCGCTGTGGTATCTGAAAGGTATCAGCCTGAACAGTGACGGCGACACATCGAACAGGTCGCAGAGGGTGTTGACCGACAGCATGGAGTCCACGGAGCGGAGCATCACGGATACGTTCTTTTTCTCCAGTGCTTTCAGCGTATCGGCTATCTGGTATGCGGGCACGAGCTCGATTATGAACATGGCGGAGAGCTGACCCGATATCGAGAGATACACCGCTATCCTGTTGTTCTTGGTGTATTCCTGTTCCTTTACGGCAGAGGGCAGACCCTCTATGCTGTGGTTTATCATAAGGTCCCTGTTGCCGAGCAGCACACGCTTGTTGTTTATCCAGCCGCAAAGACCCATGGAGTCCTCATACAGATAGCTCTCGACATGGTCGAGCATCTCGGTCTTGCCGCATATTATCTCATAGAACATATTGTCCAGGATACTGCCCGACTGGTGTGTGAGGCTTGCCGCCTGGAGTATCGCCTCGTCCATGCTGGTGTTGAAAAAGCTCTTTATGTTCATAAGCTTTATACTGCCCGCAGGGAAGAGCTGTGCCGCATCGCAGAGCACGCTGTTCGTGCCGCTGAATTCGTCTATGCTGTCAAAGCCGATGACAGCGCCCTGATTTTGTGCGCATTTCTTTGACAGGTCGTTCATTGGCATATTCACCACCAGCATCATGGGGAAGCAGGCGCAGGCCGCACATACCGCCGAGAATGCCGAAAGACCTATGCACAGCGCACCGAGCGAGCCGTGCTCGACTCTTGCCATGAGCCCTGCTATGACGCCTATCAGTGCGCCCGAACCGACGATGAAGGGTGTCATCCTCTTGCAGAAGCTGTCCGTGCTGTCGCTGGAATATGATGTCTTGAGAAAGTTCGTTATGACCTCGGTCTTTCTCATGCCTGCTAGGTTGGGCAGGTCTGAGATAGCGCCCCTGGTGAAGTTGACAGCCCGTTCATTGTCCTCTTTCATCATGAACAGGGCGTAATGGTCGCTCTCGCCCGAGATATTGTTGAAGCTCCGCTGTGTACGGGTTATGATAAGGAGTTTTCCTATGGTGTTGAATACCAGTGCGCCTATCGCCACGGGCACGTATACACAGGCAAAACTGCCTCTGATGACATTGGTGTATGCGATCGAAACACAGGATGTTATCACGCTTGACAGCAGAGCCAGAGCCGAAAGGCTGTCGCAGTCCGCTTTCAGCGCAAACAGCTTTGACAGTCCCGAGGATATGGTCTGTGAGCAGACTATGCCTGCCAGCACACCTATTATTGTGTTTATGAAAAGGAACGTATCGGGATGAAGCCGCTTGTCGATGAGCGTCAGGTTTTTGAGCACGGGCATCGCATAGTCGTTTGCGACAGCCGCATAGACCGTCACCGCAAAGCAGGCTATCAGCACCAGCAGACGCACGATAAGGTTGTTTTTCTGCATCTCTATGTGGTTTGCGATAGAGGGAGCGTCGTTCAGGCTGTGGAAGTCGTCTATCACGTCGGAGGGTTCGCTGTCCTCCTCGATGTATACCTCCTCCTCCGGCTCGTCGTCCTCACTGCCCTCCAGCTTGAAGTCACGCACCTTCTGGCTTCGTGATGCTTTCAGCTGTGTCAGCTTGTCCGCCTCTGCGTCCGAAACGGTGAACGAACTTGTGTCCTGAAGCACCTTGTCCGAAAGGTCAAGGGAGATATCACCTATCTGCTTTCGGGAAATGGGCTTCACATCGGGGGTGCGGTGTACCTTCTGACTGGCGAGCTCATTCACGCCGTCCTCGTCCTTGGCTATCAGCTTGTTGAATATGCCCGAAAAGTTGCGGAAAGGCGAGGTGTCTGCGTTTACCTTCTTTTCCTTTGTCTCGTACTGCTTCAATATATTTTCAAGGTCGTATTCCAGGTCGGAATATTTGTCGAAGGGCCCGGGAGCGGGCTTCTTCTCCGTCTTGGGCGGTTCGGGCACGGGGAGCGGCGCTTCCGCCGAAGGCTCCTTGTCCCCCGAATACTTTTCCGTATATTCGTCAAGCTCCATCTTCTCTGACAGGGAGTGACCCGATTCAGGCTCAAAGAACAGATCCTCCGGGAGCTTGTGCTCCTCGCCTATAAGCTCGTCACGCTCCTCCTCGGTTATGAGGGGCATATTGCCGTATTTCTTCTCAAAGTCGTCGTCCGCATCGTCAAACGAGGAATGAACGCCCTTTATATCGCCCAGAAGGTCGAGCCCGTAGCTTTTCTTGATCGGCTTGGGGCGCACCTTTTTGCGCTTCTTGTCCTTTTTGTGTTCGGTGGGCAGAGATGTTTCGGAGAACTCTGCCGATGCCGCTTCCGCAGCGGCTCTTTCCTCACGGTCTATGCGCTCCGCTTCAAGCTCGATGGATGTTTTGAGATCGTCGGGCACGTTTTTTCTCTCATAGTCGCCGCTCATGATCTCATAGCTTATCTGCTTGCTCTTTTTCTTCCTGTCCTCCTCGGACAGCTCCTCATCGGGGACAAGGGTTATATTTGCCGCTTTTTTCTTTATCTCCTCGACAGAAGGGTAGCTTTCGGGGGAGGATATGTTGAAACCGCTGACAGAGAGCGCATCCTCCGGTCTGTCGAGTATCTCGGCAAGGTCGCTGTCATAGCTTCTGGTCGCAGGATAGCTGTTAAGTATATCGTCGAGCGAGTCGCCCGATGAGCCTGACGGCTTGTATTCGCCGAGTATATCGTCTATTGAATAATTCTTGTCAGACAAACCTTAGCCTCCTTACTGTTTGTTTTCGGGGCATCTCATCCCTGTGCCCCTGTACGCTGTCTTACAGCTTCATACATGAATATCCCCGCCGCCACGGAGGCGTTGAGGGATGTTATCTTTCCGAGCATCGGCAGGCTGACGAGATAGTCGCACTTCTCACGGACGAGCCTTCCCATGCCGAAGCCCTCCGAGCCTATGACCAGTGCGGCAGGGCAGGTGAGGTCGGCTTTTGTATAGCTCTCTCCTGCGGCATCCGTGCCGAATATCCATATCCCGTTCTGTTTGAGCGTGTCTATGGTCTGGGGTATATTTGCGACCCTTGCAACGGGCAGCCAGCTTGCCGCCCCTGCCGAGGTCTTATAGACCGTGGCGTTGAGAGAGGCGCTGCGGCGCTTGGGGACGATTATGCCGTCCGCCCCTGCCGCCTCTGCCGTTCTTATGATAGCGCCGAGGTTGTGGGGGTCTTCTATCTCATCGCATATTATTATGAAAGGTGCTGTGCCCTTTCTTGCGGATACCGCAAGTATGTCCTCCACGGACACATACTCCGCACAGGCACCCGATGCTATGACACCCTGATGTGATGCGCCTGCGCACATCTGCGAGAGCTTGGCGCTGCTGACGCTCTTTATGACTATGCCCCGTTCTTTGGCGATACGGGTTATGGAGCTGATGCTCCCTCCCGCATCGGGGTCGGTGTATATAATATCTATTGCCTTGCCCGACTTCAGAGCCTCCATAACGGGGTTTCTGCCGACGATGAGACCTGTGGGCTCTTCCGCGGGGAGAGCGTCCTCACGGGGAGCTTCTTCACGGCGTCTTAACTCTTTTTTTCTGTTGTCGGGTATATCTTTGCGGCGGTCACTGCGCCTGAAATCGTTCTTTTTCATTTTTCTGACCTTTCAGCACATACTTATTTCATCATACATTTTACTATTATAATACAAACCGGTAAAAAATTCAATAGCCATATCGTACAAATAACACACAGGGAGAATAATTTATATTAGTGTTACAAATTGGAAACAGGAACGGCGGCAGAGGGACACAAAGGCGGAAAAAATCTCCGCTTCGGACTGTCTGCGGCTTTGTGCTTCTTTTCTATTGCATTTCACGGAATTGTGTGATATAATATGCCTATGTTTTATGAGAAGGAGAGGATATAATGCCTAAATTCTATATAACCACGCCCATATATTATCCGTCGGGCAATCCGCATATAGGCCATTGCTACACCACTGTTGCCTGTGATGTCATCGCCCGCTTCAAGAGGATGCAGGGCTATGATGTGATGTTCCTGACAGGTACGGACGAGCACGGAGCAAAGATACAGCAGAAGGCAGAGGCGGAGGGAATGACCCCCCAGCAGTATGTTGACGGCATAGTTGAGAACTTCAAGCGCCTCTGGAGCTTTATGGGGATAAGCTACGACCGCTATGTGAGAACGACTGACCCCTATCATATCGAGACGGTGCAGAATATATTTAAAAAGCTCTATGACAAGGGATATATCTACAAGGGCACATACAAGGGCAAGTACTGCGTTCCCTGCGAGAGCTTCTGGACAGAGACACAGCTTGTTGACGGCAAATGCCCCGACTGCGGCAGAGATGTGGTGGAGGCTGAGGAGGATGCATACTTCCTCAAGCTGTCCGTAATGACCGACAAGATAATCGACCTGTTGAAGAATACGGACTATCTGCGCCCCGAGACAAGAGTCAACGAGATGATAAACAACTTCGTCAAGGACGGTCTGGAGGATCTCTGCATTTCAAGGACGACCGTAAAATGGGGTATACCCGTTCCCTTTGACGAGAAGCACACCATATATGTATGGCTGGATGCGCTCATAAACTACATCAGCGCACTGGGCTATGAGAACAGCACCTACAACGACTTTGACAGATACTGGCCTGCTGAGATGCACATGACCGCAAAGGAGATAGTACGTTTCCACTCTATCGTATGGCCCGCCCTGCTCATGATGCTGGATATCCCGCTCCCCAAGAGGCTCTACGGCCACGGCTGGATCACATTCAACGGCGCCAAGATGTCAAAATCCCTCGGCAATGTGGTGGACCCCTTTGTTCTGGGTGAGAGATACGGTGTTGATGCGGTGAGATATCAGATACTCCGTGATATGCCCTACGGCTCCGACTCCAACTTCTCCAATGAGATAAT
Source organism: Oscillospiraceae bacterium (assembly GCA_018110925.1). Taxonomy (GTDB): domain Bacteria; phylum Bacillota; class Clostridia; order Oscillospirales; family Ruminococcaceae; genus Huintestinicola. Next base: position 8,100 of record JAGAZJ010000011.1, read on the forward strand.
GATAGGCCGCATAAACACAGACCTTGCCAACGACCTTGGAAACCTTGTTTCACGCACGGTCGCTATGGCTGACAAGTATTTCGGCGGCACACTTCCCACCGAGAGACAGGCAGACCCTGCCGATGATGAGCTTATCGCTATGGCATCGGCTCTGCGTGACACAGTGGCAGGCTATGTGGACGAGGCACAGCATTCTCTTGCACTGGCGGAGATATTCAAGGTCATCTCCCGTGCGAACAAGTATATCGACGAGACCGCTCCCTGGGTGCTCGCAAAGGACGAGGCAAACAGGGCAAGGCTCGCATCGGTCATATACAATCTGCTGGAGACCATAAGGATAACCTCCACCCTGCTCAGTCCTTTCATGCCCTCCACCATGCCCAAGGTGTGGGAGCAGACGGGTGCAGAGGGTTTCACCGACTATGAGAGTGCCGCAGTATTCGGAGTGCTTCCTGCCGATGTGACCGTACACAAGGGAGATATCATATTCCCCAGGATAGATGTTGACAAGGAGATAGAGGCTCTCAACGAGATACTCCGTGCGGATGCCGCCGAAGATACCGACGGAGCAGTCCTTGAACCCCTTGCCGATACCATAAAGATAGACGATTTCTTCAAGAGCGACCTGCGTGTGGCTGAAGTCAAGCAGTGCGAGAAGATACCCAAGGCAAAGAAGCTCCTCAGACTGATACTCAACGACGGCTTCGGCGAGAGACAGGTCGTATCGGGCATAGCCAAGTGGTACGCTCCCGAAGACCTTGTTGGCAAGAAGGTCATTGTTGTCGCAAACCTTGCTCCCGCAAAGCTCTGCGGAGTTGAGTCACAGGGAATGATAGTGGCGGCCTCCGTGGGTGAGGATGCCAGAGTCATATTCGTTGACAACGACATACCCAACGGTTCAAAGCTGTCATAATGGATAGGGACAGAAAGGCCGGACCGCTGAAAAAAGCCATGGCACTGGGAAATGTGATGATATTTTTCGCATTCCTGACTGCCATGGCAGTCTTTACCGTGATAAAGCCCAAGGAAAAGTTCTCGGAGAACCAGAACAGATACTTGGCATCGTTCCCGTCGTTCTCTGCAAAGAAGCTGTACAGCGGGAGCTTCACCGACGGCGTGGAAAAATATCTGTGTGACCACTTCATCAATTCCGATATCTTTGTGGCACAGCGGACAAAGACAGAGCTCCTCTTCCGCCGTGACGTAAACGGCATATACATACTGGGGGACAGGCTCGTTGAGCGCATAGACACGCCCGATGCGGAAGTGACACAAAAAAACATCGACTCACTGAACACATTTGCGCAGGACTGCTCAAAGCCCGTATTCCTGATGCTGGCACCCACGCAGGCTGAGATGTACAGCGACGAGCTGCCGAAAAATGCCCCCAACCCCGACCAGAAGGCATATATAGCGGATGTGGCATCACAGCTCGACGGTGTTACGCTCATAGACCTTTATTCCGTGCTGAACGTGAGCAGGAACGACTATATCTATTACCGCACAGACCATCACTGGACATCCAAGGGAGCATATCTCGCCTTTGCGGCAGGGGCGAGGGCTATGGGCTATGAGGCAGAGCCCGTGTCTGATTTTGATGTATTCTTCGCCGCAGATGATTTCAGGGGTTCGTTCTATTCAAAGACGCTCTATGACGGCATAACGCCCGACAAGGTGAGCATATATTCCCTGCCGGATGCGCCCGTTCCGGTGATGTATGTGTATTCCGCCATAGGAGCGGAGCCCGAAGTGCATGAGGGGCTTTACTACTATGAGTTTCTTGACCGCAAGGACAAGTACAGCACGTTCCTCGGCACGAACCAGCCCATGATAACGATAAAGACGGGCAATGAGGGCAGCAGGCTGCTTATGTTCAAGGACAGCTATGCCCACAGCCTTGTGCCCTTTCTTGCAGGGCATTACAGCGAGATAACCATGCTTGACACAAGGTATATACAGGTGCCTTATACAGAGCTTTGCGACCCCGAGGAATACGATCAGGTGCTGTTTATGTACAATGTATCCACATTTATGGACGGCATACAGCTGAGATAGACACGCCGGATCTGTTATGCCCTTTCAGGCTCTGCAAAAAACTAAATCCGTATACAGATATCAAACACCGTATAAAAAATATGCCGGGATGTGAAAAATATCAGTCCTGTGAGTTGTATATATTACAAAGGGGCTCACCCGAACGGTGTGAAAAGGGGGACGTATCATGAAAAGTCTTAAAAGGCTATGTATTCTTTCGGTCGCGGGCGCTATGGCGCTGTCTGCCTGCTCGTCGGGCGCATCCACGTCGGAAAATGGCGCCACCGCTCCTGCTGGTGCGGCAGAGACATTTGCCGCTTCACCGGGGGAAGTGGAATCACCTGCGGATCACAGAGCCGGTGATGCACCGGCTGACGGAGCTCCGCCGGTGCCGACGCCCGATGCCGAATATGCGGCAGAGGAGGCAGACGGCGAAATATATGCCGAAACTGCTGCAATGTACGAAGAAACAGCGGCAGTGACTACGGTGGCTTTTGCGGCAGATATGGATACTGCCGACGAGGGCGAATATACGGAGGAGTATTTCACATCCGTGACCGTGAACAACGGTGTCCGTGCAGGACAGCTCACCGCAGGCGAATGGAACGACAATGAGAATTGGGGATTTTTTGTAAATCTCTGCAACCGAGGTCTGATAGAATACCCTGCATACGGCATAGACCCCCGTTTTCGCACGGCGGTGACGGTAAAGGCTCCCGACGGCTCGCCCGTGGTGAATGCGTCCGTCACTCTCTTTGACGGGGACAAGGCTTCATGGACGGCGGTGACCGACAAGGAGGGCAAGGTGTACCTTTTCGGCAGGGGAGATACTCTTAGGGTATCGGGAGGCGGAACATCGAGCCTGTACCGTATAGACGGCGGCGTGGAGGATGTTCCACGTGAAACATCCGAAGCCGAAACAGATATTGCCGCCGGGACGGATATCACCGAGACCGAACGCACCACATTCCACGATGCGCTTGAGATAGTCGTCAGAAAAGGCACTGCCGAGCTTCTGGGAAAGGATGCGGCAGACCGCATATTCGGCTCGGAAGCCACCGAGACACCGCCGGAGGACAGCCCCGATATGGAGGCGGTCGCAGAGCAGTATATCCAGGACAGACAGCCGTTCATATCCAATGATGTGGATGTAGTCTTTGACGGCGGATACAAGGCATATCCCGATATGCAGATAATGTTCATCGTTGACACAACAGGGTCTATGGGCGATGAGCTCATGTTCCTGCAAAGCGACTTCACGGCTATCGCAGAGGCGGTGGGCACCGACCATGCGGAATTCTCCGTGAATTTCTACAAGGACAAGGAAGATACCTATGTCACACGCACACATCCCTTCTCCAAGGACATAAAGGACATAAGCCGCATCCTCAATTCCGAGTATGCGGAAGGCGGCGGTGACGAGCCCGAGGCTGTGTCGGAGATACTTGATGAATGTATGCATTCCCAGTACTGGAAAGGCGACACCGTAAAGCTGGCATTTCTGATATTTGATGCACCGCCACACAGTGACAGCCACTCCCTCAAGGTGCTTGAAAAGGCAATGAAATCGGCATCGGCACAGGGCATAAGGGTGATACCCGTGGTGTCCTCGAACGGTGCGAGAGAGACAGAGCTTTTCGGCAGAGGTCTTGCCATATTCACGGGCGGAACATATGTGTTCCTCACCGATGATTCGGGGATAGGGGAGAGCCACCTTGAACCGATAATAGGCCATTATGAGGTGGAGAGCCTGTATGACCTCATCATCAGGCTGATAAACGAATACAGACAGTGACAGACTCATCGCACACTGCTTTGCAGTGTGCGATTGCTGTAAAAGCTGTGGTTCCCCAAAAATTTACCGTTGACAATTTAGCTGAAATACGATATGCTGATAAAGCAATTCGTGCGGAAAGAATAGAAGCACATGAAAATTCCGTTTGATACCAATGCCATTCTTGATGTGCTTTGCAGCCGCCCCGAATTTGTCGAAGCCTCGTTAAAGTCCGGGATTGTGAAGTCGATCAGACCGAGGGGTGAAATTCTGCATTATCTGTACCGAACATCGTGTATATTCTCCGCAATGAACCGGCTACACAGAAAACGGAACAGCTCATTCAGCAGATCACGATGATCTTCAAGGACAGCAAGATCCCTGCTCTGAAGCCCTCGGAACTGTCAGAAAGGATCTGAATTTCCAAAAGCTGTCGGCTGCCGTGAAACAGTGTGCGTTTTCTCTTGACATCCGTTCGTTTTTGTGGTAGAATATACTTTGCCGCCGGTGTGATGGAATTGGCAGACGTGACGGACTCAAAATCCGTTGGTAGCGATACCGTGCGGGTTCGACCCCCGCCACCGGCACCAGGTCGGCAGTGCCGACTTCCCAAAAGCCTCCCGTACAAGCGATGTACGGGGGACTTTGCAAGTGTCAGACCGCAGACTTCTGCTCTGCGGTCTTTTTTGCGTCTGCACGCTGTTTCCAGCTGACAAAGCCGTACAGGTCGTTTACGAGGAATATCATAAAATTCACCGCCATGGTGAGATAGGACATATCCTCCCGTGACATGAGCATCCACAGCACTATCAGAACTATGTCGTTTGCGGCATAGGCAAGGGCATAGAAGGGACTGCGCAGATATGTGAGGTATACCGCAAGAAAGCTGGTGGATACCGAGATGACCGAGAAGAACAGGTTCGGCGTGTGAAATGCATACAACAGTCCGCCGAATACCGCCGTCACAGCGGCACACAGCATTGTCATCACAAGTATCTGCTTTTTGTCCGGTTCGGCGGTCTCCACCCTGCCGAGGCCGCTGCTGTCCGGATTTTTTATCCACTGCACAGCTGCCATGACAGCCATGGGCATGGTCATGCCGAGATATGTTATCATCTCGCCCCAGTAGGCACAGCGGGCGGATATTATCCCATAAAGGATGCTGAATACGACTGTGAGTATCTGCCCCCATACACTGCCCACCGCAAGGAAGACCAGCATGACAGAGCCTATAAGGGTGGCTGTCAGAGTCAGGGGCTCTGCCCTGCGTGACAATACGGCAGTGAGCAGCACCGCCGCCGCAGAGCATATCATCAGGGCGTATTCACGTTTTTTCATCAGTGCGAACGGATTTGACATAGGTATCTCCTTGTTTATTTGGTATGGTCACAGCCGCAAAAAAATGCCTGCGATGTATCTCATGCGGAGTATCCGCATCACCTAACGATACATCACAGACATTCATCATGTCCGCTACCCGGCGGCAGTGATCAGATGGGCTTACCGCCATCTGAACAGATATTCGGTTTTATCAGTCGTCAAGCTTGTCCTTGAGGTCGTCGATAACATCCTCTGCCTTGTCAAGAGCATCGGCAGCCTTCTCCTTTGCGGAGTCAACAGCATCGTCGACCGCTACCTTGATATCCTTTGAGGTATCATCATCGTCGTCTTCGTCGTCATCGCCGAAGAATATCTCATCGTCATCGTCGAAATCGTAATCCTTTTCCTCGAGCTCCTCACGCTTCTTTACGAAGAATGTAGCCGCTGCCGCACCTGCTGCTGCTGCGAGAAGTGTGATTATTGCAATACCCAGACCCTTCATGATAGATCATCTCCTGTAATTTGTTTATCTGACGTGTAACTGCCCGCAGGATCGGAAAGCCCTGTGAGGAGTTGCGACGTTTGTCTGATATGGTCAGTATGACCTCATGACCAATTATAACACATCCACAAAAATATTGCAATACCTAATTGAAAATTTCGCAAAATCAACACAATTCTATGTTATACTGTCCGACTGTTGTTATAGGTTCGGAATATACCCAAATATAAATAATCGGAATAATGCTTTTTTTCTATACCCCTTGAAAAAAATATCCCGGTATGCTATACTTCATAACATAAACCACGACCAATGAAAGGGACGATCATATGAAGATATGCAGAACGATATCCGATCTTGTGGGCAGGACACCGCTCATAGAATTTGAAAAGATAGAGAAGCAGTTCGGTCTTGAAGCAAGACTCGTAGGAAAGCTGGAGTATTTCAATCCCGCAGGCAGTGCCAAGGACAGGATCGCCAAGGCTATGATAGAGGACGCTGAGGAAAACGGACTTTTAAAGGAAGGCAGTACCATAATAGAGCCCACCAGCGGCAATACAGGCATCGGCCTTGCCTCTGTTGCGGCGGCAAAGGGCTATCGCCTTATCATAACCATGCCTGAGACTATGAGCATAGAGCGCCGCAATCTGATGAAGGCATACGGTGCGGAGCTGGTGCTCACCGAGGGCGCAAAGGGCATGAAGGGCGCCATCGCCAAGGCTCAGGAGCTTGCAGGGGAGATAGAGAACAGCTTCATCCCCTCACAGTTTACAAACCCCGCCAATCCGAGGATACATGAAAAGACCACGGGCGTTGAGATATGGGACGACACCGACGGAACAGTGGATATATTCGTCGCAGGCGTTGGTACGGGCGGCACCATAACGGGTGTGGGCAGATACCTCAAGAGCAAGAACGAGAACGTGAAGATAGTCGCAGTCGAGCCCACAGACTCCCCCGTGCTCTCTCAGGGCAGGGCAGGCGCTCACAAGATACAGGGCATAGGCGCAGGATTTGTGCCCGACACCCTTGACACAGGGATATATGATGAGATAATCACAGTGGACAACGAGGATGCCTTTGACACGGGCAGACTTGCCGCAAGAAAAGAGGGCGTGCTCATAGGCATATCCTCCGGTGCGGCTCTCTATGCGGCAATAAGCCTTGCAAAGAGACCCGAGAACAAGGGCAAGACCATCGTTGCGCTCCTCCCAGACACGGGCGAAAGATATCTCTCCACTCCCATGTTCAGCGAATGACATACCGACCATAAACATAATGACAGACACAGCCGCAGCATCTCTTATGTACCGGAGGTGCTGCGGCGATCATGTTTCAGCTCCGAATTTATTGACAAACACCGCCGTATATGTTAATATGTAGGTATGTTGTTATGGAGGCAGGAGTCATGGATATACTTATAAAGAATACGCTCATATATACCCCGGCGGGGAACATACAGGGCGATATATTCATAAAGGGCGACCGTATCGCCGCCGTGGGGGAGATGCCCGAGGGATATGTTGCCGACAGGGTGATAGACGGCTCGTCAAAAATGGCGGTGCCCGGTCTTATAAACTGTCACACTCATTCATATATGTCACTGTTCAGGAACATAGCGGACGACCTGACATTTACGGACTGGCTCTTCGGCGCCATCATGCCCAGAGAGGACAATCTGACGAGTGAGGATGCCCTTGCGGGGGCGATGCTCTCCTGTATGGAGATGATAAAGAGCGGCACGACCTGTTTCATGGATATGCATATGTTCCCCATGATGTCTGCTCAGGCGGCAGACAGGCTCGGTATGAGAGCGGTCATGACAAGAGGGCTGACGGGTCCCGACAGGAACGAAAAGGATGCCCTGCGCCGTTACAGCGAGCATATGGCAGAGCGTGAGAGATACGCCGACAACAAGAGGATAATGTTCAGGCTCGGCCCTCATGCCATATATACCTGCGGTGAGGACTACCTGCGTTTTCTCATAGAGAAGGCGCATGAGACGGGTCAGGGGTTCCATATACACCTGTCGGAAACACGCACAGAGACAGAGAACTGCCTTAAAGAGCATGGCTGTTCGCCCGTCGAGTACCTTGATTCACTGGGGTTTTTCGATATACCCACCTGTGCGGCGCACTGCGTACACCTGTCCGACAGGGATATAGAGATACTGCGTGACAAAAAGGTCAGCGTCATACATAATCCCAGGAGCAATCTCAAGCTCGCAAACGGCATAGCGCCCGTTGCAAAGCTGATAAAGAGCGGCGTGAACGTCTGCCTCGGTACAGACAGCCAGGCATCCAACAACGACCTGAATATGTTCACCGAGATGGGCTTTGCCGCACTTCTGCAAAAGGGCATCACGGAGGATCCCGTGGTATGCTCCGCACAGGAGACCGTAAGGATGGCAACGGTGAACGGTGCGGCGGCGATAGGCCTTGACAGCGGCGAGATAGCCTGCGGCAAGCTGGCGGATATAGTTCTCATAGACCTCGGACAGGCGGCGTACTGCCCGAAGAACGATCTCAGGAGCGCACTGGTGTATTCCTCCTGCGGCATGAAGGCGGACACCGTTATCATAGACGGTGAGGTAGTGCTTGAACACGGCGTTCTCACCAATGCCGACGAGGAAAAGATATATCACGATGCGCAGAAAGCAGCAGACAGATTCTGATAACATCAAACGGAGGTATACATATGTCAGAGATAAGAGACATCGCCCTCTATGAGTCGGGCGAAAGAAAGATACAGTGGGTAAAGCAGAATATGCCCCTGCTTCGCTCGATAGAAAAGGAATTCTCGGAGACAAAGCCCTTTGACGGTCTTAAAGTCGCCCTCTCGGTGCATCTCGAGGCAAAGACCGCATATCTTTGCAGAGTGCTTGCCGCAGGCGGCGCCGAGATGTATGTCACGGGCTCGAACCCCCTCTCCACTCAGGATGATGTGGCGGCGGCGCTGGTACACGGCTCGGATGATGCTTCTCCCATGGAGGTGTTTGCATGGCACGGCACCACCGATGAGGAGTATCACAGGCACATAAGCAAGGTGGTCGAGGCGGGTCCCAACATCATAATAGACGACGGCGGCGACCTGGTCAATCTTATCCACACCGAGTACAGGGAGCTTATCCCCAATGTGATAGGCGGCTGTGAGGAGACCACCACGGGCATAATAAGACTTATCGCCATGAACAGGGCAAATGAGCTTGAATTCCCTATGGTGCTGGTAAACAACGCAGACTGCAAGCATCTTTTCGATAACCGCTACGGCACGGGTCAGTCCGTATGGGACGGCATAAACCGCACAACTAACCTCATCGTGGCAGGCAAGAACGTGGTAGTTGCAGGCTACGGCTGGTGCGGCAAGGGCGTGGCTATGCGTGCAAAGGGCCTTGGCGCAAGTGTCATCGTTACCGAGGTAGACCCCATAAAGGCTATGGAGGCTGTTATGGACGGCTTCAAGGTGATGCCCATGACAGAGGCGGCAAAGCTGGGAGATTTCTTTGTCACCGTAACGGGCTGTGACGCCGTCATAACGGAGAAGTCCTTTGCAAATATGAAGGACGGCGCTATATGCTGCAACGCAGGTCATTTTGACTGCGAGGTTGATGTGGCATGGCTCAGAAAGAACGCCGTGCGCTCGTGGGAGGCACGAAACAATATACAGGGCTATGAGCTCTCAGACGGCAGACGCATCTATATCATCGCCGAGGGCAGGCTCGTGAACCTTGCCGCAGGTGACGGACATCCTGCCGAGATCATGGATATGTCCTTTGCGGTGCAGGCAATGAGTGCGGCATACCTTGTCAGGAACAAGGGCAGGCTCACCGAGAAGATAATAGACGTGCCCCGTGAGGTGGATCTGGAGATAGCTGCCAGAAAGCTCTCTGCATGGGGCGTTGAGATAGACCATCTTACCAAGGAGCAGGAAGAATATCTTAACAAGGGTCTCTGATAACACATATTGTATACGCAAAAACGGCAGGGATGCCGTTTTTTGTGTATCTGCGAATATTATACCGATTCTTCCTCGATGTATAGACATTCTCCAACCCTCAAATCCCTTATATTCAAGTATCTGCGGCTTGTTTCTTGTCTGTCTTCGCCAGAAGATATATCTTCGTCGGAAGATAATTGCATCGGTCAGAAATTAGTATTGCAATGCACACAAAAAACACCTAAAGGATATACAAAGGATACATCGGTGTGTTATGATACACACATGAAAGAGAGGACACTATGAGTTACACAGCACTTCTCGTTGAGGACGATGCACAGATAAGAGAGATCATATCCGACTATTTTCTGGGGAAAGAGGATATAGATATAGTTACTGCCGCCGACGGCGGTGAGGGGCTGGATATGATACATGAGCGTGAATTTGACGTCATCATGCTCGATATAATGCTCCCGGGAGCAGACGGCTTTACACTGTGCCGTGAGATACGCAGAAAGAGCGATGTGCCCGTTCTCTTCCTCACCGCAAGGGGCGGTGAGGAAGACATCATCAGGGGCTATGATCTGGGCTGTGATGACTATATAGTAAAGCCTTTCTCTCTTGCCGCACTTTACGGCAAGCTCTCGGCGCTTCTGAAGCGGAGCGGAAGCCCCTCGCGGACAAGGCTCGTCTGCGGACGGATATCCCTTGACACGGTGACTTTTACGGTCACTGCCGACGGCAGAGAGACAGAACTGCCCCCGAAGGAATATGCCCTGCTCAGATATTTCATGGAGCATAAGGGCTGGGTCATCGACAGGAACACACTTCTCGACAAGGTGTGGGGAGAGGACTACTTCGGCTCGGACAGGGTGGTGGACAACCATATCAAGAAGCTGAGAAAGGCGCTCGGAAGTGCAGGCACACAGATAAAGACCGTTATAGGCGGCGGATATAAGATACAGGAAAGATGATATCCGCAAGAGGTGTATTATGAAAAGAACAACAAAACAGGATAAGCTGTTGAGGCTCGGCAGAAAAAGACAGGGCTTCGGCACGGTGTTTCTGGAAAAATTCATCCCGATCATCGCCGTGGGTACGGCAGTTTGCATATTGTCGGCGCTCATACTCCATGAGCTTGCCATCGCAATGTTTCATGAGAGCGACCTGTCATATTTTCATATGGTGGTGAACTCGGCAAATCAGGACCTGACCGAGATAGAAAAGGAGAAGTCGGACAACAAGTCCGAGCGCTATATGAATGCCATTGCCCTTGCGATTTACACCGCATCGGGGGACGGGGATTCTTCCGCCGCATTCAGACTCTACAAAAACGACAAGGAAGTACTTCGCACGGAAAGGAACGGTGTGGCGTTCATCAAGGGTGAAAAGGACTGCATCTGCTATTCGGATACGGAGAACTTTGTCGAAGCGTACAGCAGGCTTGAGAAGTATACCGTGAAGAAGAGACTGTTCGGCGCCGACACATATCTGACAGTGACCGATACTATCTATGCCGATACGGAAAAGGGCATCTTTTTCCCCGGCGAGATGCATATTGAGCATTATTCATACGACAGGTTCGGCCAGCCCCCCGTGACCGAAACGGTGGAGCAGTTCGACCTTACTCCCGCAGATACAACGGGACTTACAAAGTACGTATACGGTCAGTTCGTATGCGGTGCGGTCATGGGCGCAGACCCCGACGATGAGATCTTCCGCATCCTTGACGAGAAAGATGCGGAGGCGGGTGCCGCCGGCTCTGTGAGCAGGAGCGCATCTACCTCGGTTTTCTGGGATGACACGGGTTTTGCATACGGGTGGGTCAGAAGCAATATCCACGCCCCCGACGGAACACTGTACACGGTAACATCTGTCCAGAAGACGAATATAACTCCTCTTTGCGTCATAATACTGAGCGCAATCTGTGTGGCGGTGCTCGTGATATGCCTTGTGATGTCGCTCATAATGGCTCACCGCACATATACGGTGTACAAGGCACACTACGCAATGGAGGACTACCGCCGTGACATGACAAACACCCTTGCCCATGACCTGAAAACTCCCCTCATGGCTGTGTCAGGCTGTGCGGAGATGCTCTCGGACAACACGGATGCAGAGAAGCAGAAGAAGTATACGGATATGATACTCTTAAACGTGGACTACATGAACGCCATGATAACCAACGTGCTCGAACTTTCAAGGCTGGAAGGCGGAGCGGAGCTCGGAAGGACTTCCTTCGATGCGGCAGAGGCGGCAAAAGAGGTGGCAAGGAAGAATTCATCCGTTGCGGAGGAAAAGAACATCAGGCTGACCGTCAGGGGGAGCGGCACCATAAATGCCGACAGACAGCTCATGATACAGGCTATGGACAATCTTGTGTCAAATGCCCTGAAATTCTCCCCCGAAGGCTCAGAGACCGTGATAGAGGTCTCGGACAGGGCGATGGTCATATCAAATCCCGTAAATATGCCCGTGACAGACCCCGACAGACTGTGGCAGCCCTTTGTGAAGGGGGATGACGCAAGGAACGGTCAGAACGGCACGGGTCTGGGGCTGTACATAGTTAAGACCATATGCGACAGGCACGGCTTTGACTGCTCGATAGACACGCAGAACGACAGGTTTGCCGTGAGGATAGGGTTCTGACAGTGCCGCAATACACATCCGGACGTTGAAACGGCGCCCGGATGTGTTTTTCATCTGCAAAATAAACGTCACAGAACCGTCGGGCAGGCATGGCTTTTGTGTAAAGCTACAAAATATTGAGCCGTGTGCGGATTTTGCGAAAAAATCTTGACAAACGCCGAAAAAAAAAGTATAATATTCGGGTGTGCAGAGTAACAGGGAATACCTGTGCCCTGTCATCATCAATTTTACGAAAGGAGATGCATCAATGCCTACGTTTAACCAGCTCGTGCGCAAGGGAAGAGACGTTATTGCCAAGAAGTCCACAGCACCTGCACTTCAGAAGGGTTACAACTCCAAGAAGAAGATCGCTATCGACCTCAGCTCACCTCAGAAGAGAGGCGTCTGCACCGCTGTAAGAACCGCTACCCCCAAGAAGCCTAACTCTGCTATGAGAAAGATCGCCAGAGTAAAGCTCACAAACGGCAACGAAGTTACAGCTTACATCCCCGGCATCGGCCACAACCTGCAGGAGCACTCTGTTGTTCTTATCAGAGGCGGCAGAGTAAAGGACCTCCCCGGTGTGCGTTACCACATCATCAGAGGTACACTCGATACACAGGGTGTTGCCAAGAGAAACCAGGCCCGTTCCAAGTACGGTGCAAAGAGACCCAAGGCAGGCAAGTAATCCGGCTTTGTGTCTGACCACTGCGATAGTTAGAGATTAACGGTGAAAACACCTTTTATTATATATTAGGGGTCTGACATCACTCTCACGTCGCACACTGCGCTTTTAAAAATGTGGAAACCGTGTGCAAGTCACATCGGTAAGCGAGTACCTATGAATTCATTATTATGAAGGAGGGAAGAATTGTGCCAAGAAGAGGTAAAATTGCAAAGAGAGAAGTTCTTGCAGACCCTGTTTACAATTCAGAGATCGTTACCCGTCTTATCAACAACATTATGCTTGACGGTAAGAAGGGCGTTGCTCAGAAGATAGTATACGGCGCATTCGAGATCGTTTCAGAAAAGACAGGTAAAGATGCGCTTGAGGCTTTTGATGAGGCTATGGAGAATATCATGCCTCTCCTCGAGGTCAAGGCTCGCCGTGTCGGCGGTGCTACCTACCAGGTTCCTATGGAGGTAAGACCCGAGAGAAAGCTCACTCTTGGTCTCAGGTGGCTCACCACCTATTCCAGAGCAAGAAACGAAAGAACCATGAAGGAAAGACTTGCAGCAGAGATCATGGATGCCATGAACGGCATCGGCGGTGCTTGCAAGAAGCGTGAAGATACACACAAGATGGCGGAGGCCAACAAGGCATTCGCACATTACAGATGGTAAGTTTCTTACTTTCGGATCGGAGGAAAAGCTATGCCAAGAGATTGTTCACTTGAAAAGACAAGAAATATTGGTATCATGGCTCATATCGACGCAGGTAAGACTACTACTACCGAGCGTATCCTTTTCTACACCGGCGTAAACTACAAGATCGGTGAGACCCATGACGGTGCATCCACGATGGACTGGATGGAGCAGGAAAAGGAAAGAGGTATCACCATTACCTCCGCTGCTACCACAGCACACTGGGGCGACCACAGAATAAACATCATCGACACCCCGGGTCACGTTGACTTCACTGTTGAAGTTGAGCGTTCCCTTCGTGTTCTTGACGGTTCTGTAACAGTCCTCTGCGCTAAGGGCGGCGTTGAGCCTCAGACTGAGACCGTATGGCGTCAGGCTGATAAGTACCAGGTGCCCAGAATGGTATATGTAAACAAGATGGACATCATGGGTGCGAACTTCTACAGAGTTCTCGACATGATGCATGACCGTCTGAAGTGCAATGCTGTTCCCATTCAGCTCCCTATCGGAACAGAAGCTGATTTCAAGGGCATCATCGACCTCGTAGAGATGAAGGCTGAGGTTTATTACGATGACCTCGGCAAGGACATGAGAGACGAGCCTATCCCCGAGGATCTCCTCGAAAAGGCTCAGGAGTATCACGACAAGCTCATCGAGTCCGCCGTTGAGATGGATGATGAGATCATGGAGAGATACTTCGAGGATCCCGACAGCGTAACCAAGGAAGAGATCAAGGCCTGCATCAGAAAGGGTTGTGTAAACAACAAGCTCGTTCCCGTATGCTGCGGTACTTCCTACAGAAACAAGGGCGTTCAGAAGCTCCTCGACGCTATCGTGGACTATATGCCCTCTCCCCTCGATATCCCCGCTATCAAGGGCGTAAACCCCGACACAGGCGAGGAGGAGGAGAGACCTACTGACGACAAGGCTCCTTTTGCTGCTCTTGCATTCAAGATCGCAACAGACCCCTTCGTTGGTAAGCTCTGCTATTTCAGAGTTTATTCCGGTACCGTCGATGCAGGCGCTACCGTTCTCAATGCAACTAAGGACAACTCCGAAAGAATGGGACGTATCCTTCAGATGCATTCCAACCAGAGAAAGGATATCGACACTGTTTATTCAGGTGATATCGCTGCCTGTGTTGGTCTCAAGAATACTACAACAGGTGATACGCTCTGCGATCCCAAGCATCCTGTAATACTCGAATCCATGGAATTCCCCGAGCCTGTTATCCAGCTCGCTATCGAGCCCAAGACAAAGGCAGGTCAGGAGAAGATGGGCATAGGCCTTTCAAAGCTCGCTGAGGAAGACCCCACCTTCAGAACATGGACAGATGAAGAAACAGGTCAGACCATTATCGCAGGTATGGGTGAGCTCCACCTTGACATCATCGTTGACCGTCTCCTCAGAGAGTTCAAGGTCGAGGCTAATGTCGGTGCTCCCCAGGTTGCATATAAGGAGACCATCAAGAAGGATGCCGATGTTGACCACAAGTACGCACGTCAGTCCGGCGGTAAGGGTCAGTACGGTCACGTTAAGATCAGAGTTTCTCCCAACGAGAGCGGCAAGGGCTATGAGTTCACAAACTCCGTTGTCGGCGGCGCTATCCCCAAGGAGTATATCCCTGCTGTTGACAAGGGTATCCAGGGCGCTATGAAGGCAGGCGTTCTCGCAGGCTATCAGGTAGTTGACGTTAAGGTAGACCTCTACGACGGTTCTTACCATGAAGTCGACTCCTCCGAAATGGCATTCTCGATCGCAGGTTCAATGGCGTTCAAGGAAGCTATGAAAAAGGCTGATCCCTGCATACTCGAGCCTATCATGAAGGTATCGGTATTCGTACCCGAGGACTTCATGGGCACCGTTATCGGCGACCTCAACTCCAGAAGAGGTCAGATACTCGGTCAGGAAGTAAACAACGGTACTGCACAGGTAGATGCACTTGTTCCTCTGTCTGAGATGTTCGGTTATTCCAATGACCTTCGCTCCAAGACTCAGGGCCGCGGCAACTATGTAATGCAGCCTCATTCCTACACCGAAGTTCCCAGATCTGTTGCTGAGAAGATCATCTCTTCCAGAAACAAGGCACAGGATTGAACCATGTGTCAGAACTGATACGGTCGCAATTTCTTTTAAAAATTTACAAAATGCTATTGCATTTTATGGTAAAATCTGTTAAAATAGATTTTATAATGATGCAAAGGGTGTAACTGTACCCTTTGCAAAGCTTAAAATGAATTTTATTCAAGAGGAGGAAATCCCAATGGCAAAGCAGAAGTTCGAAAGAACCAAACCCCACGTTAACATTGGTACCATCGGTCACGTTGACCACGGCAAGACTACTCTTACCGCTGCTATCACAAAGTATCTTTCCCTCAAGGGTCAGGCTCAGTTCGAGGGCTATGCAGACATCGATAAGGCTCCCGAGGAGAGAGAAAGAGGTATCACTATCAATACCGCTCACGTTGAGTATGAGACAGACAAGCGTCACTATGCTCACGTTGACTGCCCGGGTCATGCTGACTATGTAAAGAACATGATCACAGGTGCTGCTCAGATGGACGGCGCGATCCTCGTTGTTGCTTCCACTGATGGCCCTATGGCTCAGACCAAGGAGCATCTTCTCCTTGCTCGTCAGGTTGGCGTTCCCTACATCGTTGTTTTCATGAACAAGGTTGACCAGGTAGACGACGAGGAGCTCCTCGAGCTCGTTGAGATGGATATCCGTGAGACACTCAGCAAGTATGAGTTCCCCGGCGATGATATCCCCATCATCAAGGGTTCTGCATTCCTCGCACTCGACAGCACATCCAAGGATCCTAACGATCCCGTATACGCACCTATCAAGGAGCTCATGGATGCAGTTGACGAGTACATCCCCACACCCGACAGAAAGGCAGATCTCCCCTTCCTTATGCCTGTTGAGGACGTATTCACCATCACAGGCCGTGGTACAGTTGCTACCGGTAGAGTTGAGAGAGGTCAGCTCAGAACTTCCGACGAAGTTGAGATCATCGGTCTCACCGAGGAAAGAGCTAAGACTGTCGTAACAGGTATCGAGATGTTCAGAAAGATCCTCGACTATGCTGAGGCAGGCGATAACATCGGTGCTCTTCTCCGTGGTGTTCAGCGTTCCGAGATCGAAAGAGGTCAGGTTCTCTGCAAGCCCGGTTCCATCAACCCCCACACCAAGTTCAGCGGTCAGGTTTACGTTCTTTCCAAGGACGAGGGCGGCCGTCATACACCTTTCTTCAACAACTATCGTCCTCAGTTCTATTTCAGAACTACTGACGTTACAGGCGTTATCACTCTCCCTGCTGACAAGGAGATGTGCATGCCCGGCGATAACGTTGAGATCTCTGTTGAGCTCATCACTCCTATCGCTATTGAAGAAGGCCTCCGTTTCGCTATCCGTGAGGGCGGCAGAACGGTTGGTTCAGGCGTTGTTACCAAGATCAACGGCTGATTTATGTTAATACCGAAAGCACAGTCTCGCACTGTGCTTTCTTTTTTTATCCGATAAGCTCCTGTCGTTTTGCTTCACATTCCGCCGCAAAGTCATGCAGGAGCGTCAGCGACTCCGAAGATGACATACGGCTGACAAGACTTTCCAGTGACCCCGGCAGCGACGGGATAGACGCTATACCGCCCGTAAGCTCCTGAACGGAACGAATACTCCCGTCAGGGGCATATTCAGTTCTGTCGTATAGCCATCCGTATGTCCACTGCATACTGAGAGACCCTATGTTGTAGCTCTGGTCGGGCTGAAATGCCATAGTGAGAGTGGGTGTGCCTTTCATTATGTTCTCTTCAAAGAGGTATGCGCCGCAGTTCTCGTCATACTTGTACGTCCTGCGGTGTCCCCACCCCTCAAAGCCGAAGGGACCGTTGTAGTTTATCATCACGGTGTTGTTTGTATTTCCTCTGCACAGGCAGACCCATATCACAGGGCGTGAGAGCCATTCTCTCTGCACATATGCGATCTGCTCCCCGTGAATGGTCACGCCGCTTGTCTGTATGACGGGTGTGTTCAGAAATACCCCTGCGGCATCGTATCTTATAACGATGCAGTAATGCTCAGTCAGGCGAAATGATGCCAGTGCGGGCAAAGCTGTCACCCCTGCGAATATATCATCTCCGCCCGATGAAGCAAGTCCCGTTATATATCCTGCTATAAAGCTCAATGCTCCTCCTTTCTGAGCCTGATGTTGGTCTTTCTGCCGCCATGCTCATCGTATGAAAGTATGTACGAACTGCCTCCGTAGACGATCCGTTCCGAGGTGGCGCTTATATGTTCTATCAGTGTCGGCATAACACCGTCGATGACCGCCCCGTCGAATGTGGTCACGCCGTCCGCCACGGCAGAGAAGCCGTGCTTTGCTCTCAGGCGTATATCCTCATCCTCAGTTTCTTCCGTTATGGCTATACCGTCGGTGTCTATCACCGCACTGCCGTAGAGCCTGCTCTCTCTGAGCATATCGAGCACCTCGTCACGGGGCGTTGAGGATATGTCTTTTGTGTATGCCCGTGCATACATCACCGCACCGAAATATATCTCCGTGACACAGGCGGTATACACGTTCTCTCCGAGAAGGAAGGATGTTATACCTTCCGTTGCCTCGTCAAGCTCTATATGACCGCAGTAAAATGACTGTATCCGCTTCCCTGCAAGCGATGATGCCAGCGCTCTTGTCCTCTCGGTCGTAAAACCCCTGCCGGCAACGCTTACCACGGAGCGCACACCGCCCGTGCCCGACGTATATATCTTTCCTGACAGCCTGTTCTGCGCCCTGACCCCCGTGAACGGGCCGTAGACCGAATGCAGGTATACATGGGAATACTGTGCGGAGCTCACCGTGCAGGCACTGTCACAGAAATGTATGAACCTCAGCGCTCCGCTGTTTGTGCAGTACCACACGCCGCAGGCATCTTCGCTTAAGTCTTTTAGTATCTGTCTGACGGTCTTGCCTTTCACATCAGTACCGCACAGACAGACATCGGGTACGTTTTCCGCTCCCGTAAATCCGCATTCTCTTGCTATCGCCGAAACAAATGAGGGCGTGTGTATCTCTTCGGGTATCTCTGTCTGAAAGCATCTGTCCGTATTTCTCATGAGGTCGGTGGCATTTATGGTCACGCTGTCCCCCTGTCTTGTTATGCTGTCTATGTAGTGTACCGAGAATACGGTATTGCCAAAGCTTATCGAAACAGGGTCGTCGGGCTCGGCGTATATCTCGCCACGGAACGTGAGTATAAGCTCCGACCGTACAAATCCCCTTACGGCGATGCTGTCGGCACGTCGGGTGAGCTTTGCGCCTGTGAGATATGTGTTGTCCGCTCTGCTCCCGTTTATTGTTATCACAGGGCCGCTAAAGGCAGGAGCGGATATTTCCGCAAAGGGTCAGGTCGATCGTCCAGTACAGCCCGTCAAGGTCACGTTCCGCCGAGAAATCGGCTCTCTCACAGACCATCTGAGCCTGTGTCTGCCGGGGAGAGATATAGCTCACGCTCACCGTGCTTCCCGAAAGTGCTGTGCGGAGCACCCGTGCGGTCGTATCCTCCACGTCGGTGAGCCTTGCCTTTATGGTGGTCATTTCTCCTGTCTTGTGGCGTACCCTCTCACCGTATATATTTACAAAGCTGTCCGCAAAGACTGGCTCTGCCGAGCAGGTGAAGCTCTCCTCCGTGAGATATCCGCTCACATCTGTTCCTGCTATCGTAAGATACATCACATCACTATCCTTATCTCCGCTTCACAGCCTGCCAGCCGTGAATATATCCTGTCTATCAGTACGGTTCCCGTACCGCTCAGTTCAAATCTTCCCAGAGTGAATCTGAAGTCAGCTTTCTGACCGCCCAGCCCTGCTTCAAGAAGCATATCCACCGCCGCATCCGTGCCGATGCGCACGATCAGCACAAGCGTGGTGAGCCCCGACATTATCCTGCATCTGTCCCCGTCTATATACCGCCTTTCGGCTGTCCTCGGCGCAGGCAGAGCCGTGACCGAGAGTATACCGTCGGCGGCAGGTATCTTTTCGCTGCCGTCTCTGCCAATGTACAGTGAATACATCAAAGACCCCCCTTGTATATTACTTCAAATCTCTGACAAAATCTGAAATATCCGCTCTCATGCCCGTCTGCGGCGGCTGTGGAGAGGGGAGAGATGCGGAGTATCCCCTCCTCTGCCCTGTGGGTCATGACACGGGCGGTAAATGAAGCCAGCACCGACAGGCATATCTCCGGTGAACTGCCGTCCGCATATGCACACAGCTCCGCCCTGCATACCGCATTCCCTCCGAGGTCGGGAAACATCTCGCCCCCCGTGATCCTCAGTGCCGCAGGGGTGTCGGATATACTGCGCACGGCGGATATGACCGCCGCCGCACCGTAAAGGGCGCTCATAGGGCGCCCCCCAGTGAAAGCTCTGTGTGGTGCAGTCCCATGCCGTCATAGATATATGCCGCACCCGTCACGGGATATTCATGTCCGCCAAAGACTATCACGCTGTCAAGCCCCTCCGTGATGAACTCCGCCTCCTCGGGCAGACTGTTCACCGTGTCGAAATAGAGCTTCCCTCCGCGCATTGTGCGGCAGTGCTTTTCGTCGCATTTCACCCGTGCTTCGGGCACTATGCGCACCCGTGACAATGCTGTGTCCGATACCCTTGTCCTTGTGACAAGGTCGGGACTTGTGCGGTATTTTCTCAGCACACAGCTGTGTATCAGTGCTCTTACGGGTATTCTCATGACACCCCTCCTCTGTATAAAAGTCCGTACTTTTCAAGACAGATGAGCGCCTCGGGGGATATATCCCCCCTGCGTCGGCTCTTTGCGGCAAAGTCCCCCAGCCTTATCTCATCAGAGCCGTCATCTGTCATATACTCCGCCTGCACGCATACGCTGTCGGCAATCATGCTGTCGTCCGCAGGGACGGTCAGACAGGCGGTTATGAGCCTGTACGCCCGCCTGAGATACGGCACTATCTCAGTGCCGTATCTGCCGCCGAACTCGTTGTGATAATAGTTGTAGTCTATCATACGCCCCCCGCATCAGGTTGCCTTGTGATGAACGTATATCCCCGCCGTCATGTTTCTGTATACACTGCACAGACCATAGCTGCGGTATGCATATCTCCACGCATCCGAGTCGGGGTTGTTCTCGGGCGGTATTATCTTTGAGAGCAGATGCTTTGTGAACATCAGCACGGCGGGCTTGTGTACTATGAGAAAGTTTATGTCCTTTCCGTTTGCCGCCTTTTCATAGCCGCCGTCCTCTTCTCCCGCAGATGTGCCGTCAAGGAGCACCACCGATGTGTAGAACCTGCCTGCGGGCACAGTGACCGTCTGACTGAATGAAGACAGCACAGACCTTGATTTTGTGGCATCCATATCCTCTATCATACCCATTGCTTCGGGCGAGATAAAGAGTATCCTGTCCTCATCGGGCACTTCCGCCGTGTCAAGGGCGCTTACCGCTGTGCGCAGGGCGGCTGTCACGTCCTCACCGTCTGAGAATGTGCCCTGCATCTTTGTCACACCCGTGGTCGATGCCAGCTGTGCAAAGCGGAATGCATCCAGCTCGGGGACAGCCTTTGTGCGCATGAATTCGCCCGCAAGTCTGCCGAAGGCGATGTTGCGTGTCTCCTCATCATCCATGCTGTCCACCTCGAACATCCTGCCTCTCTCATAGTTGAACTTCATGGTGCTCCATGTGAGGGATACGCTTCCCCTGACATAGCCGTCATTTCTCGAATAGTCTGCAAGGCCGTCCATCACCAGCGAGGGCACCACTATCTCGTTTGCGTTCGCCCCCTCTCTCGAGAGGGATGCGTCAGACTCCAGCACGGATGTCTTTGCGGTCTGTACATACAGATCGTTCATCAGCTTTGTGTATCTTGAAGCAAGCATTATCCTGTTCATATATCATTCTCCCTTCATGAGCCCGAATGCTTTTCTCAGGGCTGTGTCGTCGTTTGCCGTTCTTGAAAGCTGTGTGCCCGAGCGGCGGTTCATAAGGCGGCTGTATCTTTCGAGTATCTCCTCCGCCGCACTCTCAAAGTCAGAGCCGTTCTTCTCAGCCCTGTTCCTTGCCAGCAGAGCCATATCCTCTCTGTACTCCTCGGGCACACCTCTCTTTGCGCAGAAAAGTTCCTCACGCAGTCTGCGGTTCTCATCCGCCAGCTGTTCGTTCATCTCGTCATTCTCGTTCATCATCATATCTCCTTTCCCTGTCTATGAGCATCTCCTCCTGCCTTGCCTCATCAGCCGAGCAGTCGTTTATCTCCATCACAGCCCGTGTGCGGCTGCGAAGCCCTGCTTCATAGAGCCTTATGTTCTCGTTTGCGGTCTTTTCCCTGTCAAGGGTCTGGCTGTCCGCAAATACCGCCCTCACGGGGGATATGCTCTTTATCGCTCCCGTTTCAATGCCGCACCGTGATATCAGCATAGCCGTGCGCTCTATCAGCTCTGCGGCAAGAAAGCGGTTCTGCTGCATGGTTATCTCGGTGCGCTGTTCCATGCTCTTTACCTCTGCGGCGGTCTTTAAGCCCCCTGCGGTGAACGAGAGCGTCCCTGCCGACAGCCCGGTCTGAAAGCACAGCACATCCAGCAGAGCGTTCAGCGCATCCCTGTGTTCCGTCACACGAAGCTCCGTGGTGTTATCGGTTATCTTCAACTCCCTGTCCTCGTCGCATTTGAGTGCCTGATAAACCTCATCGTCGGTGTCAAAGTATCTGCTCACCTTGCCCGTTTCGGGGTCTACCACCGTGCGTATGCAGGATGAGGGCACTATTATGCGCTTCCTGCCGAGTATGAATTCCCTTGTGAAGCTGTCAAACACCGTGTCTATCGCTCTGAGCGTGTCGATACAGCCATCTATGACGCTCATTCCGTAGAGGGACTGACCGTCGGGGTTCGTCACGGAGGGCTTGAAGTATGCAAAGCCCGTCCCTGCACCGTAGCCTGTGCTCTGTTCAAGGCCTGTCACCGCCTCGCAGTCAGCCTCTCTGCCCTTTGCGTCAAATACATATCTGTCCACCTTGCCGTCCAGGTGTCGTTCGAGCAGAGTATATCTTTCGCCGTGAGAGTATACCGCTCCGCAGAAAATCCCTCCGTCCGCCGCACCGTTGGATGCAGACAGGGGTATGAACATATCCGCATCCACGTAGTCCGTGCGGATCTCCTCCCCGTCTGAATAGACCTTCAGCACGCCGCCGCCGAGAGCATAGGCACGGCTGAAAAATGACGGCATATTCTCCCAGAAGCTGTTTTTCTGCAATACCTCCAGCACATATTCTCTCTGAGCGTCATCGGCGCAGTATATGTCCGCCTGGGTGCCGAATGTGAGCGCCGCAAGGCTGTCGCACAATACCTTTGCGCATCCGAGCATCGCCATGCGGCGTTCTCCTCTGCCGTAAAGCCCCGACCGCCTGACGTACTGCCAGGGGGGCGAGCCCGAGTATATATCCTGCCACAGCGCCATTCTCTCAAAATGCTCTGCCGTGCCCCGGGGCAGCTCCCCGAATACCTTTGCAAGTGCCGTGTCCGTATCATCATCTCCTTTCTCACATAAGGTCGAGTATGTCCCTCATCCTGTTCTCCGTGGAGTATTCCTGCGCATCAAGGCTGTCGATGTTCGTGCTCCCGTCGTCGAGCCTGCGGTCATTGTCCCATACCGCCGTGCAGAATGCTTCAAGTGTGTGCCTGCATCCTCTTGCGATGAAATACCTCCCCGACCCTGCGATAGCGGTGTAGAAGCGTATCCTCTCGTTTATACTGCCCTTTCTCGCATTGTGTATCTCCACGGGCAGGCGCTCTCTAAGGGCGGCGTTTTTCAGCCCTCTTATAAGCACCTGCTCCGCCGAATCGCAGTACACATCACGAAGCCTGTACTTTGTCAGGGCACGGCGCACGAAGTTCACGAATTCCCGTTCCAGCGCCGCAGGAGTGAGGGGCTTTTTGGTGTAGTATTCATCAAGGGTTATTATGCGCTTTGCCCCTGCGGTGTAGCCTGTCAGGGCAAATGCCGTCGCAGAGCCGCTGCCGCCGAAGTCCACGCCCATATCCGCACAGACTATGCCCTCCGTGTCATCCGTTATGAATTTGTCCGGTGCTGATGCTATCATTGGGTATATACTGCCCTCTGCGCATTTCCACAGACCGAGGATGAACCTGTCATAGTATACCGTTCCTCTGTATTCGTTCTTGAGCGCATCCACGAAGTCCCTGCTGAGCGCGGTGTTATCGTCTATGGTGAAGTGTACCTGTGCGATGTCCTCCGAGCCGCTGTCGAGAAATCTCTTGAACCAGTGAAAGGGCGAGTCGGGATTGCAGCTGCCGTCAAATACGGAATAGGGTCTGTCAAGCCTTGACTTCACCATTTCAAAGACCGTCTCGTTCCATGTGGTGATCTCATCGCCGTAGCAATAGGCAAGGCTCATGCCTCTCAGCTTGTCGGCACAGGCGGAGCAGTATGCTCCCGTGGCGTAGCATTCCCTGCCGAAAAGTCTCACCTTGCCCCCTGCGGATATCCTGCCCACATACTTTTCTGTGTACATCTTTCTCATGGGTGCGAGGATATTTCTCTCCAGACTGCCGCAGGTGTTGCCGATGAGGGCAATGCCGCCCTCACCTGCGTGCATTATGCGATAGGGTATGCGGAACAGGTCAAGATATGTCTTGCCCGACCTCACCGCCCCGACAGATATGTTCCACCGCTTAGGGGATGATATGGTGCTGTGCCATAATGCTTGCTGCTTTGCTGTAAACAACTTATCCGTCGTCATCCTCACCCCCTGCAAGGGTGTCAAAGAGTGCTTTGAGCGTATCATCGCCGCCTGTTTCACCGAACACCCCCGTGAGCCTTGCGATCATCTCTATCGCTTTCAGCTTGTCATAGAGCTTTATCTCTATGCCCTTTGTGCCTGCCTTTATGCCGGCAAGCGCCGCCCTGTCATTCCGTGTGAGACTGTCCGTGTCCGTCACACGCAGGGTCTGCGTTTCTCCGTCGCTCTCAACCCTGACAAATCGTGTCAGGTCGGCGAAAGCCGCCGCAGAGAGCTGAGAGAGAAGTCTTTCCTTGGATAATTTCTTCATGCGTCCTCCTTTGTGTTTCTGAATTGCACTGCGCAAATATGTGGCTATAAAATAACACATGACCTGTGTGAGGCTGCTGCTTGATTTGCTCTGCGCAATCCGTTGAACATATAATAGCACAACGCAATCTGTTTGTCAAGCGCGAATTTGCGTTGTGCGATTATTTTGTTGCTTTGCACAATGAGAACAGCCTCTTGATATGCACTATGCACAACTGTGTGTCATAATTTTGACAGTTATTGCATTTTGCCTGATTTTATGCTATCATTGAGAAGGCTGTATGACACAGTCTCAGTATGTCTCTGACTCACGGCAAACATCCGTGGGAGAAAGGCGGATAATATGGGTATCTTTTCAGGCATAGAGCGTTTTCACGAAGCGGGACAGGGTACGGACGAGAACAATGTTTCCGAGTACGGAGAGCCCCACCATTCACTGTTCACATCCACAAAGGTGCTTTCTCTGCACCATGATATAGAGATCACCGACAACAGCGGCAGTGTGGTGTACCGTGCCCGCACCAAGTTCCCGTCACTGCATGACAAGACCGATATAACGACCGCATCGGGCGAACAGGTGGCGCATATAGAGAGCAAGCTGTTCTCACTGCATGAAAGACACTATGTCACCATGGCGGACGGTGTGTCGTTTGAGCTCTCGAACGAGCTCATGCATCTGGTGAAGGATATCACCAACATAGAGGGGCTGGGCTGGCAGCTCAGGGGAAATATAGTCGGTCTCAACTTTCAGCTCTATGACAGGGATGACAGCGTCATAGCCGTTATGAGCCAGAAGATGCTGTCTCTGCACGACAAGTACTGCGTTGACATCTACCGCCCGGAGTATGAGCCGGCGGTCGTGGCGATACTGGTGGCGCTCCAGCACATCATGAGAGACCGTGCCGATTCCTCTTCATCGTATTCATCGTCCTCGGGTTCGTGATAAAGTGCCGGGTGTATCGTCAGATGGCATATCCCTCTTGACAAACTCCACCATTGTGGTATAATGATTGGTGAAATACATTCGATACCGCATATGCGGTGTGATCGATCGAACAGAAGGATAGATATGGACAATTTTTATGACGTGATCGTTGTCGGCGCAGGTGTAGGCGGCCTTTACACCGCTCTCGACCTTCCGCAGAGCGCAAGGATACTTGTGCTTGCCAAGCGTGAGGCGGACCTGTGCAATTCCGTGCTGGCTCAGGGCGGCATCGCAGGCGTTTACAAGCCCGTTGACGATGACAATATATCTCTGCACACAAACGATACCCTTATAGCGGGCGGATTTAAGAACAATCCCGACTCCGTAAGGGTGCTCGTCACCGAAGCGGCGCAGGAGATACAGCATATAATCGACCTCGGCACGGATTTTGACCGTGACGTGACGGGCGAGTATGACCGCACCCTTGAGGGCGGCCACAGCAGGCGCAGGATATTCCACCACAAGGACTCCACGGGCGCCGAAATAACAAGGGCAGTCCGTGAGGCAGTGCTTGCAATGGACAATATAACCCTGCTCGACAATTCGCTGATGTGCCGCCTTGCAAAGACGGATGAGGGCTTTGCCGCCGATGTGCTGTCGGAGGGTGAACACGTCACCTATACAGCACGCTTTGTCGTGCTCGCCACCGGCGGCATAGGCAGAGTGTACAGCTACACCACCAACTCCGCCATAGCCACGGGGGACGGCATATGCGCCGCCTATGACCTGGGTGCTGAGATAAGGAACTTATCTCTCATACAGTTCCATCCCACGGCATACAGGGACAAGTCGAGGGAATGCTTCCTCATATCCGAGTCTGTCAGGGGCGAGGGTGCATACCTCCTCAACTGCAACAGAGAGCGCTTTATGGACAGATATGATGACAGGCTGGAGCTTGCCCCCAGAGATGTCGTATCACGCTCCATAATTCTGGAGAGCCGCCGCACGGAGAGCGAGGAATTCTTCCTCGACATACGCTACAAGGGCGAGGAGTATCTCAGAGAGCGCTTCCCGATGATATTTGACTTCCTGCTCACACAGGGGATAAACATGGGGCATGACCTTATACCCGTGTTCCCGTGCCAGCATTATCTCATGGGCGGCATAAACGTCGATACCTCCGCACGCACAGACATAGACGGGCTTTACGCCGTCGGCGAATGTTCCCACACGGGCGTTCACGGCAACAACCGCCTTGCCTCCAACTCTCTGCTCGAGGCACTTGTCTTCGGCCACAAGGCGGCTGACGACATAGCATCTAAGCTCACCGCCCCCGCAGAGCCCTTCGGTTACAAGTTTGAACAGCCCGAGAACGCAGAGCATATCCCCACGGGTCTCAGGACAGAGATAAGAGGCATCATGCAGAAGGCATATTTTGTCATCCCCGACAAGCAGAAGGCTGTCGAGGGCTTTGAGCGTGTGTCCGAGATCAAGAAGCTCCTCGACACGGGAAGCTTCATAATAGACAGAGACTTTGTGGAAGCACGCTCCCTTGCGACGGTCGCCTATATCGTCCTCAAGGAAGTGATATGACACAGTCACAGAAACGCACGCACCGGAGCGGTTCACCGCTCCGGTGCGTTTTGTATCGGTATCATCAGAATGCGGACTCGTCAAACAGTGCTCCCGAGAACGGGCGCAGTACGATGCATTTCTTTTTGAGCGTGTGCCCCTTCTCCGTGCAGAGAAGCTCTCTCAGTCTCTCACCGTTCAGAGCGTCCGAGAAGGGCACGGTCTGTTCGCTGTCCGAGAAATTCAGCACGGTGATGGTGTTCTCTCCGCCTGCCATGCGCCTGTACGCAAACAGCGAACCGGATACGGACGAAAGATCTATCCACTCGAACGCCGCAGGATCATAGTCGGCGGCATAGAGCGAGGGGCGTGATATATATGTCTTTGCCAGCTTTTTCATGAATTCCGACAGCTCCTTGTGCACGGGGTCGTCAAGAAGCTCCCAGTCCTGCTGGCGCTTTTCGTCCCATTCCCTGAACTGCCCGAATTCACTGCCCATGAACAACAGCTTTTTGCCGGGGTGGGTGTACATATACATATAGAACGTCTTTACCTGCGGGAATTTGAACTCACGGTCTCCCCACATCTTCTGTATCACGGTCGCCTTGCCGTGAACGTTCTCATCGTGAGATAGTGGCAGGAGGTATGTCTCGTTATTGAAATAATGCATTGAGAACATGAGCTTTGACCGCAGCCCGTCCCTCTTGTCGGGGGCGGAGCGCATATAGTCAAGGGTGTCGTTCATCCAGCCCATGTCCCACTTGTAGTCAAATCCGAGACCGCCGTATTCTGCGGGAGCGGTGATCTTGGGGAATGAAGTGGAGTCCTCGGCTATCAGCATGGCAGAGGGATGCCTTGTGTGCAGTCCCGTATTCATCCTGCGCAGAAAATCCACCGTGGAGCTGTTTATCCCCCTTGCAGGGTCGCCCTGCCAGTATATGGCACGGCTTATGGCATCCATCCTCAGACCGTCAAAGTGATACATGGTCAGCCAGAAGTTGGCGGCAGACTGCAAAAAGCAGCACACGTCACGCCTTGAATGTATGAAGTTGCAGCTGCCCCATTCGCTGACACCCACATCATTGCTGGGGTATTCATAGAGAGGGCTGCCGTCGTACCTTGCAAGGGCATAGCCGTCCGCCGCAAAGTGTACGGGCACAAAGTCCATTATAACGCCTATGCCCGCATGGTGGCACTTGTCCACGAGCTGCATTAGCTCATGGGGCTTGCCGTATCGTGCGGTGGGCGCATAGAAGCCCGTTTCCTGATAGCCCCAGGATTCATCCGCCGGATGCTCCGCCAGGGGCATGAATTCGATATGGGTGAAGCCGTGCTCCTTGACATATGAGATAAGGTCGTCCGCTATCTCCGAATAAGAGTACCAGCCGCCGTCCTTTTTCCTCCATGAGCCCAGATGCACCTCATATATATCCATGGGCTTTCCACGCCTGTTGTCCCTGTTCCTGAGCCACCTGTGATCCGTGAAGCGGTATGACATAAGGTCTGTCACTATCGAGGCGAAGGCGGGTCTCAGCTCCATCGCAAAGCCGTAGGGGTCGCAGTGCTCGACCCTGCCCGATGCGGAATAGATGACATATTTATACATATGCCCTGCATGGGCGGAGGGCGAAAAATAGGTATATATCTGTCCGCTGCGCTGCATATCCTCCTCACTCCAGCCGTTCCACTCGCCTATTATCGTCACCCTGTAAGCCGCAGGAGCGTAGGTGCGGAACACCGTGCCGTTAGGGTCGGTGTGTGCGCCGAAAAATTCATATGCGTCAAAAACTTCGCCCATATAAAATGCATGGAGATCCATATTATACAGTTCTCTTCCTTTCCATGATGTGAAGTTTTTACATTGGCAATATGCCTGTAAATATTATAACATATTATCATGGTTTTGTCAATTATGTACGAAAGTGTTAAAATGCCGATATTTTATGCATAAAATTGTACTGTTTTTCGGTTTTGTCGGTTAAATTACTGTGATATCCGATGCGGCGGCAGGGCAGTTGGTTTTATGGTCGATTTGAGACCGCTTTTTTTCCGTTTTTTAATTGACAGAGACCTGCATATGTGCTACAATTGTATCAGGGAGACTGTTGTGTCTCAATGTTATCTGATATACTGCTGATACTAATTTCTGACCGATGCAATTATCTTCTGACGAAGATATATCTTCTGGCGAAGATAGACAAGAAACAAGCCGCAAATGCTTGGATATAAGGGGTTTGGGGCTTGGAGATGGTCTGTACATCGGGGAAGAACTGGTATAATGTCAGCTATCAGCATCGGAAAAGGAGGAACATCTATGAAAATGAAAATAGCTGCGGCCGCATCCCTACTGGCAGTAATGTGCCTCTCCGTTCCTGTTGCCGCTGATTATTATGATCCGTACGGCAACATCGTATACGACTCCTACAATCCGAACTACAATTCGGGCGTCTATTATGACAACGGTACACCTGTCCTCTATGACAATACCGGTACCGGGGTGTATTATGACAACGGATATGTTCCTGCCGGAAGGGTCACTACCACGAGCAGAGTGCCCACCCTCAACTATTCGGCTGATGGTCACTCCGAGCCCGCCAGAACGACGACAACGCCCAAGACCACCAGAAAGGTCGTTGTGAAGAAGAAAGTATCCGCATCGGGCTGGAAGAATATAAACGGCAGCACATATTACTACAAGAACGGTGCGCCGCTCAAGGGCAGATACAAGATAAGCGGCAAGACCTATTATTTCAGCATGACCAACGGGGCTATGGTGAGAGGATTTGTCAAGATAAGCGGCAAGTACTACTATTTCGGCTCTGACGGTGTTATGTGCACGGGTCTTACCAAGATAAACGGCAATTATTACTATTTTGCCTCCAACGGCGCCATGCGCACAGGCAGGATCAGAATAAACGGCGTTATACATACCTTTGGTTCTGACGGCAAGCTCATCTCGCCGACATATACCACGGTAGTCTATTACAGATAAAAGGAGATAAAGAAATGAACAGATATGCGTCAGCCGCACTTGCGCTGATGATGTCGCTCACCGCTGTTTCTGCGGCCGCTCCCGCTGCGGGTGCGGTCACAGAGTCTTATGTGAGCGCCGTCAGGACCACGGTCAGGACAAAGACAGACAAGACCGATAAGACAGACACCAAGAAGGAAACAAAGAAAGAGAAAAAGCTCTACGGCTGGCAGACTATCGACAAGAAAAAGTATTACTACGGTAAAAAGGGCGTTCCCCTCAAGGGCTGGAAGCGCCTGAACGGCAGTCAGTATTTCTTTGACACATCCACGGGTGAAATGACCGTCGGATTTCTTGACATCAACAAGGATACCTACTATTTCGACAAGGACGGCAAGATGAAGACGGGCTTCCAGACCATAGACAAGAAGAAATACTGGTTCTCCAACGAGGGCAAGATGTTAAAGGACACCGAGAAGAAGATAGACGGGAAATACTACACCTTTGACAAGGACGGTGTGATAGTGAACTCCGGCAAGTCTGAGGGCGGCGCAAGGGTCATTGTCATCGACAGCCTCAGACACAGAAAGGAACTGAGCGCAGACCTTTCGAGCGTTGAGTGGCAGGAAGCATACGGCAGGGCTGTTGAAATAACAGAGCCGCTTCTCAGCAAGAGCAAGGGCGAGCAGCTCCAGGCGGTCGTTGACGCTGTACACGCCAGAAAGAACGACCTGCTCATAACTGACGGTATGCTCCATTCCAACGATGTATACGGATTTTTCTTTGACAATATAACCACTCAGCTCGGCACCGCAAGAGCAACGGGTC
The DNA here is from genome assembly GCA_018110925.1 of Oscillospiraceae bacterium. Lineage (GTDB taxonomy): Bacteria > Bacillota > Clostridia > Oscillospirales > Ruminococcaceae > Huintestinicola. The sequence goes on from JAGAZJ010000011.1 coordinate 39,046, forward strand.
TTTGCCTTGACACTCTCAACATAGACTATGAGTATGTTACCGGCGGATGGACAGGCACCGACACATGGCTCAGGGTCAAGGTCGGCAATGACTACTATGTGGTAGACAGCTTCAACGGCTACTATGTCAAGGAGACAAGCGCCTATCATCATCCCTATCTGTAAGATGCCGCTTCACGCAACGGATGTAAACCAATTTTAATTATTCTAATGTGATTTTAATTGACATAGGGTCTCAAGTGTGATAAAATAACATCATACAATGATCAATGGGGGAGATCTTATGAAAAGAAAGATCACTGCGCTTGCGCTGTCATCCGTGATAGCCGCATCGGGGCTGTCTCTTGTGTCGGCTCCCGCATCGGCGGAATGGGTTAAGTCCGGCAG
>JAGAZJ010000012.1 GCA_018110925.1 Oscillospiraceae bacterium
ATGAATCTGAAAAAGTATGCAGTTCACAAGTGGAAGGAGAATTGTTTTTCGCTTTTTTTGCATTTTTACACCCTATTTCAGCGTAAATATATGCTTAACCCCTGATTCATCTGCGAATCAGGGGTTATTCGACAGACTGACGGCATTCCGCATCTGCGGAATGCCGTGTTTTTTTGTCATGAGCGTTCACAAAATGGTGCATCCCTGTCGGAGGGCGATATCACGGTAACGGGCATCGGAAGATTCAGACCTATCCGCTCATCACGGTAGTTGATAATGTCTGACGGGCTTTCTGTCTCACAGGCAAAGAGCTGTACCGTGTTGTCTTCAAGCGATAGAAATGCATGACCGAAGCCATTGGGTATGTATATGACCGTACCCTGAGAGAGTATATTCATTTTCCACCTGAGATATGTGGGAGAGTCCGGACGCAGATCAACTGTATAATCAGCGCCCTTTCCTCTTATAACGCTCACCAGCTTTGCCGCAGGTGCCTTGTGATAGTGTATGCCGAAAAATGTGCCTGCCTTCGGCATATCATAGGTGCGAAGCGTCTTCATATCAAATGATATGCCCATTTCATCAAATATACTCTTACTGAATACACGGTCCACCGATGCTCTTTCATCCGTCCTTCTGCTGTCAAAGAGGACAGCGCAGCCAAATATTTTCTTTATCATACGGTCAGTGGAATGACAATACCCTGTCATAGTCATAGCCCCTGTCGGGAGTGAATGTCCTGCGTCTGAGTTCAAAGTACACCACACCGTTTCTGTTCACTTCAAAGGATACATCCGCCCTGCCGTCTGCGGCTCTTATGATATCGCTCCTTACCGCAGGATATGCGGCTGACCTGATAAGTTCTGTCTCCTCCTCTGAGGGGCAGGCAGGTTCGCCCAGGTCGTGCCATACCCTCAGCGGATCACAGCAGATCTCATCAACGGTCTTAGTAATAAGCGTGTATTCCCCGTCAAGAGCAAATTCCAGCTCTCTTGTAAAGCTGTCCGAGTCGATGTTCCATGACAGCCCGGAGAAGCCTGCGGCGGTCTTCATCACGATAGTGTTTTTATCTCTGAGCACACACTTTTCCGCACTTTTGAGCTTCTTGAAAAATGCAAATGTCCAGAACACGGGCTTTGGTATGCACCCCGCCGCAACCATGCCGAAGCCACCGTGGAAGGGCGTGAACGGTACACCCGTTTCCTCAAAGACATCACCGAATGTCCAGTAGGAATAAGACTCGTTCATATCACCCAGCCTTGAAAGCTGACCTGCGATATATGCCGCATTAAGGTTGGTGTCGTGTATCACTCCCCTGGGAATGTAGGAAGTGGAGAACTCCGTAATGTGCATGGGAGTGCCTCTGAATTCATCGAATGAATCTATGATATCCCGCGAGGTCTGAAGATTTGCTATCCTCATATCGGGGTCTTCCAGCTTTGAATAGCCGTATTCTCCCTGATACTCCGGGAATTCCACCGTGTAATGGTGGCGTGTGATATTGTCGGGCTTTATCCCGTTATCACGGCAGAACTCAAGGAACGAACGTATCCACAGCTCGTCCCTCACGCCGCATATAGCAGGACCGCCGACCTTGAAGCGTCCGTCATATGCCTTGATGGCGTTGAACGTCTCCCTGAACAGCCTGAAATACTCGTTCATATCCGCATCCTTCCAGAAGCCAGGCAGGTTAGGCTCATTCCAGACCTCTATCGGCCAGTCCAGCACTTCTTCACCGTAACGGCTGCGCAGATGCCTGAGCAGGGATACCACCATATCCGTCCAGACAGAATAGTCCTTCGGAGGGGTAGTGTTGCCCTTCCAGTAAAATATGGTCTGTGTGCCGCTCGCCAGCTTGTCCGGCATAAAGCCAAGCTCCAGATAGGGGCGTATACCAAGGGCGATGTAACTGTCAATTATCCTGTCGATATAGGTATAGTTATAGACGGTCTTTGTTGTTCCGTTCTCATCATATTCATGATATATCGCCACATCATCCGAGAACAGACCATGCCCCCTGATGTATTTAAATCCGATCTCTTTCTGCACCAAAGCCAGTTCGTCAAGATATTCCTTTGTCAGGGCAAGACCCAGTCGGCCCGTACCCACACAGTGATCGGTGTTGTTGTTGAAGCTGACCTCGTTATCTGCATTTATGACTGTTCTCATATTCGTTCCTCTTTTCTAAGGATAAGATGATGAAAGAATGCGATGTCCCTGTACGGGCTCATCCCGGACACTCTCATCTCCAGGCGCATCATTTCCTTCTGCCATTCTTCGCTGTCGTGCTTCTGCTGATCCTGCTGAAGATCCCAGAAGGTGCGTATGCCGAGAGTGCGTATCTGAGTAAGCTCCGGACACGTTTCTGTGATGAGCCCGTCATCATAGTACCGTATGTCTCCGAATTTAGATGCCGTGCTGTTCTTTCCGTCCAGCAGGTCATGTGCCATCTGCATATCATCGAGAAGCACAGCCATCTGCATCACTCTGCCTGCACGGTTGTGCTTTGCCACCGACATATGTCCGCCGTATCTCAGCACTCTTGCAAGCTCCCTGATTATGTCCTCCCTGTTGTCTGCATATTCAAGCACATTGTGACATATTACCATGTCAAAGGAGCGGTCGGGCATTTCCCGTACCTTTTCGATACCGCCCTGTATCTGGGTATAGTCGTTGTCGTCCCACCTGTTTTTCAGCATCTCGTCCCACGGCTCAACAGCTGTTACCCTGTTGTCGGCGGCATAGTGACAGGCGGTCACTCCCTCTCCGCTGCCGAAATCCAGTATGTCAAGACCGCTCAGAGAGCCTGTCTGCTCCCATACTATCCTCTTGAACAGCCGCTCCCATGCAGGCAGCTCCCTTATATCACGCATTAATCGTATACCTTTCTGTTGTGTATATCATCTATCCCCGACTTGCGGTGGAAGTATGTGTTCACAACGTCACGCCAGCGTTCTGCGTTGGCTGTCTGCATTTCAAAGCGTTCACGCACGGTCTCAAAGTAATCATCGGGCACTCTGCCTTTAAGTGTTTCCCACTGATGTGCAAGCTCAGCCGCCCTGTCAGCCCCCTCGAAATGGCTGTCATATATGTGTTGTATAAGCGTTTCGCCGCTTTTGAGCATATGTGTGTAGGGCACATGGTGAAAGAACAGCAGCAGTTCCTCGGGGCAGGTGTCTATATTCTCGTACATATCGGCATTTTCAGGCGCATACTGTGAGGTATAGCCCGTGCCTGTCGCTACCGTCCTGTCAACGCCCATGCCGTGACAGTCGGAATAGTGATATGTTCCCCAAGGAGAGTATTCATAGCCGTCTATATCGACCCCGTAGTGATAGTGAGGCACGACCATCCAGCCCACACCGAGCGGAGATGTGTAGCTCTCATATATATCACGGGAGGAAAGGAGCATTTTCGTTATAAGCTCCGAATCCTTCTCATCGGATGTGACAGAGGCACGCACCCACTCCTCGGCTATCTCTCCTGCGGAGAGAGACGGATCAAAAACCAGCCTGCCGAAGCCGTAGAGATTTGCACCTGCAAGGGGGGCACCTGTCCAGCAATGGCTGTCGCCTATATTCGACACACCTGCCGCACCGAGTATGCGGTCTTTCACAAAGGGCTTCCCATTTCTGAATGTGTTGAAGTCAAGGCATTCCTTCCACATGGGCACAAGATAGCAGAGGTCCTTCTGCTGACCTGTGTACTCCTGTGTTATCTGGAACTCCGCAAACATATTGGTCTTATCAAGACCGCTGAACAGCGGAGATACAGCCTCTCTTATCTGAAAGTCCATAGGACCGTTCTTTATCTGCAAATACACATTATCGGCAAATCTGCCGTCAAGTGGCTTGAAGTGGTCATATGCCGCTCTCGCCCTGTCTATCGAACGGTCTCGCCAGTCAAGGTGACAGTTATACACAAAGCAGCGCCATATAACTATCCCGCCGTAGGGACGAAGTGCCTCCGCCAGCATATTTGCGCCGTCGGCATGGTCTCTGCCGTATGTGAACGGACCGGGACGGTTCTCGGAATCCGCCTTTACAAGAAAGCCGCCGAAGCCGGGGATGTGGGCATAGATATTTTTTGCCATATCCGCCCAAAAGCTCTTTACACCGCTGTCCAGCGGATCTGCCGTATCAAGTCCGCCTATCTCGATGGGAGCGGCATAATTCACGCTGAGATACAGCTTTATGCCGTAGTCACCGAACGTATCCGCAAGTGCGGATATCTTATCGAGGTATCTGTCTGTTATGAAATAGCTCTCGTTTCTGTGAACATTCACATTGTTTATGCATACCGCATTTATACCCACCGACGAGAGCAGTCTTGCATAGTCTGTTATCCGTGTCATATCTTCGGTCACGGCATAGTCCGAAAAGAATATGGAACGGCCTGCGTAGCCTCTTTCAATGCCGCCGTCACCGTTGTCCCAGTGATCTATCATACGCACAGCATATGCAGGGCTTTCCGAGACAGCTATCCTGTCATCGGGATAGCCGCCCCCTGTCAGTATCAGAAAGCGATAGACCCCGTACAGCACGCCGTTCCCGTCGCCGCCCGTGATATATACCGCATCGTCTGTTATCTCTGTCTTGTATGCGCCTGCTCCAAGAGACGCATCAATGCGCAGTACAAAACCCTTGTCCGCATCACCGTCAACACACGGCGATATGCCGAACAACCGCTCCGCCGTATTACACAGTTCCTTCACCGCACTCGATACCACACGCCCATCGGGAGCGGTCACCGAGCAGAAATACTTCTTCGCACGGTCAAAGTTATCATCCTTGCCGGCTGAGAGCCAGCAATCATACATCATATCCATAGCTGCACCGCCTTGTATCATAGTGTTTTTTAAAGTGTAACCCATATCAGCCGTTTTTTCCAATCGTTTATTGCGTTCTTGACATATAATTGTTGTTGAAACTGAAAAATACACAAATGTTCAAACATATTTTCGGTAACAAAAATTTATTTCTTTGTTGATTTCGGCTTACAAATATGATATAATTTAATTTGGAGTTTTTTATACTCTGAACAGAATTAAAGGAAGTTTCCATCCTGCGGTACAGACAGAAAATACACAGATGATCCCGCAGAATGAAGAATGCGCCGTGCGATCCGGAGACGGCGTGTATAAGGGGGAAAGCAACATGAACAAGCGATATAATGTGTGTCTGCTGGTGGCAAAGATAGTGGACTTTTTCAGCAGTGAACTTGTAAAGGGCGCTATAATGGCGGCAAAGGGTCTTGACATAAACCTCACGGTAATGCCCGGCAACTACATAGGCGAGCAGGAGCATAACGACCAGATCGGTATGCACTATGAATATCAGTATAACGTGCTGTTCGACTATGCGGCCATGGCGCATTTTGACTATGTGATAGCCGCTGTCGGTACTATCGGATATAATCTTGAGGAAAAGGAACTGAAAAAATTCCTAGCTCCCTTCGGAAACACACCGCTCCTCTGCGTGGCATCGCCCGTGGAAGGGTATGACCACCTGTGCTTTGACAATTATTCGGGGCTGTCCGATGCGATAAAGCACCTGGCATCACAAGGCAGAAAGCATATCGGCATCATGGCAGGCAGACCCGACAACTCAGACTGTGCGGAAAGATATGAAGCATACCGAAAGAGCCTTGCGGAAAACGGTCTTGAATACAAGGACAGCTATGCCGTGTACTGCGATATTTCCTTTGACAGCACCACTGAGGCAAAGAAGCTGCTGGATGACAACCCGGAGCTTGATGCTGTTATATGCGCAAATGACAAGATAGCCGCAGAGCTGTACAAGGTACTGCACGAAAGAAATATCGCCATAGGCAGGGATATAGCGGTAGTCGGGTTTGATGACCAGCCCGCCGCAAAGAATTACGATCCTCCCCTTGCGACCGTCAAGGCTGACGCAAGGATGATGGGAAGCATGGCGGTAGAAAAGGCCGTATCATACCTCAGAGGCGAACCTACGGGCGACATGGTGGTTTCCACACGGTTCATACCCCGTCATTCCTGCAATTCGGGATATATGCCAATGCCCAAGGATATATTTGAGGGGAACAGCGACGACACCAAAAAGAGGCTGAAAGCAAGTGTTGCTTCGCTTTTTGAGGGTATTCCCGATAAGGACAAGATATGCACCGAGATAGACGAGATAATAGATTATTTCGACAAAGAATTCTTACGGGGCGTTTCTGACGAGAGCGCAAAGGAGCGCTGTCTGGAACGTATAAATATTCTCATATCCTCAGATCTCAGGCTGTTCAGCGGTATGTCGAGGATATACTCCCTGCATGAGCTCATCTATATATGGCTCATCAGGAACTGCCGCTCGGAGAACATCCCTGTTGTAAGAGAGATATACACCATTCTCGATCAGAAGCTCAGAAAGCGTTATATAAACAACAAAACCACGGATGAGCAGTCCCATCTGGAGAATATCTTCATCAGAGAGGCACTGACTGTCGGCATGAACCTTAAAGACAGCTATGCGGCGATACTCAAATGTCTGTGCAACCTCGGCTCTCAGACAAGCTACCTGTATCTGCTCGACAAACCTGTGATACATAACTTCGGCTTTGACTTTCCGGACGATATATCGTGGAAGTTCAAGTCATACAGCTTCGGAGCAAATACGTTCAGCATCCCGGAGAACGAGCAGAAGATGTACACTCCCGAAGTGTTCAGAAACAGTTTCCTCGTTTCGGACAGACCGAGGATACTCATTGCGTCCATACTGTTCACAGGCTCTACCCACTATGGTCTTGCGCTTCTGGAGCCGGACGGCCCCGACCTTTTCAGAGAGCTTGAACTGATAACCTATCAGCTCAGCTCGGCTGTAAGAACGCTCGATATCCTCCGCTCGCTCAACGATCATATGTCTGATATGTATGAAAAAAACACCGAGCTTGAAACAGAGTCCAGGACCGATGAACTTACAAGAGTCCTCAACCGCAAGGGCTTCTATTCCGCCTGTGAGGAGCTTATGGAGAAGCACAGCGGCAACAACGACGGCTTTATCATCTGTTACACCGACACGGATGACCTCAGAGATATAAACCGTCTGCACGGGCACATCCAGGGCGATTTCGTCATCAAGCTCTCCTCCGACTGTCTGCGTTATGCATTTGGCAGGAACGCCGTTGTCGGCAGGATGGGCGGCGGTGAATTTGCAGTGATGATACACCGTTCCCAGATCATGTCCACCGACGATATCATACAGCGCAAGGAGCGCTTCATAGCCGATTTCAACAAGTCTAAGATAAAGCCCTATTCCTACAATATGTCTTTGGGAATGGTCGAGACACAGTGCAGCACAAGAGCAGACCTGGAGTCTGCCCTTGAAAAGGCGTGTGAGATCATACTCGCATCCAAAAGCAGCAAGTAACCTTGACAGGGAGGCAAACTATGAAGATAGTAGCAGTAAATGCCAGCCCCAGAAAAACCTGGAACACATCAAAGCTCGTCCGTGCGGCGGCAGACGGCGCAAAGTCGGCAGGGGCTGATACAGAGATATATGACCTTTATACCCTCGGCAAATTCTCAGGCTGTATCTCATGCTTCGGATGCATGAAGGAAAAGCATTTCGGCGAATGTGTCTGCAATGACGCCCTGAAGCCCGTACTTGACAGCATAAGGACAGCCGACGGTCTGATACTCGGCACGCCCAACTATCTCGGAGAGGCGACTGCGGCTTTCCGCTCGCTTTATGAGAGACTGATATTCCAATATATAACCTATAACTCCGACAAGTTCAGCGCCAACACACGGCACATCCCCGTGCTGTTTATAATGACCAGCAACGCAGGCGATGCGGCATATGAGGACGGCGGTATGTACAGCGGCATTCTCCAAAACTATAAGAACACACTCTCACGCTTCATAGGCCCCGCAAATGTGCTTGTCGCAGGGGACACGCTTCAGGTCAATGACTACTCGCATTATGACTGGACTATGTTTGACCCCGTCTCAAAGGCGAGACGCAATGAAAAGGTATTCCCGGAAAAGCTCTCAGCCGCCGAGAGAATGGGCAGAGAGATGGCGGTCGTTCAATAAGACCTTAATACAAAAGCCTCGAAGCGATCCGACGATCACTCCGAGGCTTTTATCATTTTATAGTAAACGACATTAAAAATTCTACATTCCTCGTCGCAAAATCATGATATACGATTTTGTGGATGAGGAATGACAAGAAATTTATGTTGGTTACTATAAGTTGTGCGTCAATCACTTATTCCCGCCGAAAAGGCCTGCGATAGCATCCTTTACGCCGTCGAGCGCACTGCCGCCGATAGCGCTCTGTACTGCATCAGCGAGCTTGGAGGGGTTGGTCTCGCCCGCAGCTATTTTTGACTTGATAGTTTCTGCAACAGCGTTGATCTTGTCATCGGGAAGATCTATCCCTATGATGTCCTCAACAGCCTTTACAGGGTCGGACTGAAGCTTTGCGGCAAACTCGGGGTCGGACTTTGCCTTGTTCATTACTTCTTCGATCTTAGCCTTGATATCCATGTTTTACCTCCTGATCAAAAGGAATCATGCACCGAATAGTTCGGAGCTTCCTTGGTGATATATATGTCGTGGGGATGCGATTCTTTAAGACCTGCGCCTGTTATGCGCACAAACTTTGCCCTCTCATGCAGAGTGGGGATGTCCTCGCATCCGCAATATCCCATACCTGCTCTGATACCGCCGACGAGCTGGAATATGGTGTCAGAAACGAGTCCCTTGTAAGGCACTCTTCCCTCAACACCCTCGGGAACGAGCTTCTTTGCGCCCTCCTGGAAGTATCTGTCGGAGGAGCCCTTTGCCATAGCCGCAAGCGAGCCCATGCCTCTGTATACCTTGAAGCTTCTGCCCTGATATATCTCGGTCTCACCGGGAGCTTCGTCACAGCCTGCGAGCAGAGAGCCGAGCATTACGCAGTTTGCTCCTGCCGCCAGAGCCTTGACTATGTCGCCGGAATACTTGATGCCGCCGTCTGCTATAACGGGTATATCGTACTTTGCCGCTACGCACGCCGCATCATAAACAGCGGTGATCTGAGGCACGCCGATACCTGCAACAACTCTTGTGGTGCAGATAGAGCCGGGGCCGATGCCGACCTTGATACAGTCAGCGCCTGCCTTTATAAGATCCTCGGCAGCCTGTGCGGTGGCGATATTGCCCGCAATGATGACAGCCTCGGGGAATGCGTTCTTCAGCTTGTCAAGACAGGTGAATATATTCTTGGAATGACCGTGTGCAGAGTCGAGCACGAGCACATCGACCTGAGCATCGAGCAGAGCCTTTGCACGGTCGAGCACATCAGCGGTTATGCCGAGAGCCGCACCGCAGAGAAGTCTGCCGCTTTTGTCTCTTGCAGAATTGGGGTACTGAACAGCCTTCTCGATGTCCTTTATAGTGATAAGGCCCTTGAGAGTGCCGTCCTCATCAACTATGGGGAGCTTTTCTATCTTGTGCTGCATCAGTATTTTCTGTGCGGCTTCAAGGTCTGTGCCCACGGGAGCGGTGACAAGATTTTCCTTTGTCATTACGTCCTTTATGGGGATATCGAAGGAACGCAGGAAACGAAGGTCACGGTTTGTGAGTATACCCACGAGCTTGCCCTTTTCATCAACGATAGGCACACCAGAGATCTTGTACTTGCCCATGAGCTTGTCAGCCTCGGCAACGGTCCTGTCGGCTGTGAGGGAGAAAGGATTCACGATAACGCCGTTCTCGGAGCGCTTTACCTTGTCAACTTCCTCTGCCTGCTTCTCTATGGACATATTCTTGTGGATTATGCCGCAGCCGCCCTCTCTTGCGATGGCGATAGCCATTTTTGCCTCGGTAACTGTATCCATAGCGGATGTGATTATGGGTGTATTGAGGTATATGTCACCTGCAAGCCTTGTTTTGAGGCTCACCATATTGGGTGTGATATCAGATCTGTCAGGGATAAGGAGCACATCATCGAATGTGAGCCCCTCCTTGCCGAATTTGCTGTTCATGTCAGTGTTGAGCATAGAGATCCTCCTTTTTTCGTCATCAGTTTTCAGATATTTAGAGTGAGTATAGTATAACCGCAGGGATCGGTGCAGACCCCTGCGGAAATATTCCGGCTGCCTTGCAGTCGGTCAAGATCACTTATTCTTGAGAAGATCCCTTATCTCAGTGAGGAGAACTTCTTCCTTTGTAGGCTCGGGAGCGGGAGCCTCAGCAGCCTCAGCGGCAGCCTTGTCATCCTCTTCCTTCTTGAGCTTCTTGGCAGCAGCCTCAGCAGCGGCACTTGCCTTGTTGATAGCCTTGAGCAAGCAGAAAAGTATGAGTGCTAAAATAAGGAAATTGACAACAGCAGAAATGAATGCGCCATAGTCAAAAACCGCACCCCTGATCGTGAACTGGCCGCCCATGGAAACCCCGTCGGCATTCTCACTTCCGGTGATGGCCTGGATAAGCGGATTGATAAAGCTCGTGGTCAGTGCGGTAACGATGTTACCGAATGCACCACCGATGATAACACCGATCGCCATATCCATAACATTGCCCTTGAGTGCGAACTCCTTGAATTCCTGCAGGAAGCTCTTCTTTTCGTCTGCCATAAACGTTCCTCCTCTATAATAATTACTTTAATAAAATTATTGATTTATTATAACACATCAATATGTCTGTTGTTTTAACAAAGTCTAAAAACTCACGTTTGAAACATCCATAAGAACGTATTCAAAGCGGAGATATTTTGTTATATATGCACAAAGGCTCTGTGTGCCCACAGAGCCTTATGATATGTCACGCTTATCCCTTCATGCCGAAACAGATGAAGGTTTTCTGAAAATAAACAGCTTCTGCACCGTAAAGCTGACCGAGAACATAATAAGCTCGGTAACAATCTTTGCGGCAAATTCATTCATACCCGACGCCGTAAATGCCGAGAGCAGGAATGTATTCACCGTGAGTATGCCGGCCGCCAGAGCAAAATACTTTACAGCCGCACGAAGGCCGGAACTGCCGTCTTTAAACACAACACGCTTGTTCACAGTGAAGTTGAAAACAGAGCTTATAACCCTTGCACCGATATTTGCCGCCATCAGACCAAAACCCGATAACAGACAGAAGAACAGGTAATCCACCGCAAAGGCGGCAAGTGAGGATGCCGAGAATTTCACTATCTGACCCGTTATCCTGGCGGCATCCCTTACCGTGTTGAAATGCGATGTGGAGTTATCGCCTATGTATATGGTCTGTATGGGCACTTCCCTTATCCTGTCGGGAGTGCCTGAAAATGCGAACAGCACGTTCATCTCATACTCATATCTGTCGCCCTCGATCTCTGTCATTTCGTGTACGAGCCTGTCTGAAAAGGCTCTCAGTCCTGTCTGAGTATCTGACACGGGCGTGCCGGAGCAAACGCCGAATACCGTCCTGACTACCCTGTTTCCAACCTTGCTCCTTGCAGGCACATTCTCGCCGTCAAATCTGCGGCAGCCAAGTATCAGTTCATCCGGGAAATCCGCCGCACAGCCGCAGAGATGCATCGCATCGTCCACGGAATGCTGTCCGTCCGCATCAAGAGTACACACGGTATACGGCGCATCCGTATTTTCATATATATACGACAGTCCTGTTTTTATAGCCGCACCCTTGCCCCTGTTGTCCGTATATGATATGACCTTGCAAGGCAGGTCAAAAAAGCCCTCAAACTCACTTCCGCTCCCGTCGTCTACCACGATGACCTCTGCTCCCCTGTCCATAAGTTCCGACACAAGACCTGCCAGCCTTTCATCAGGTCTGTATGCAGGTATCAGTGCTATGTTTTTCATATTACCCCTCCGCCCGGAACGTGACCTCGCACGTTCTTTATGATACGATGATAATATATACAGGTTAAAACCGTATATGTAAATCGGAGAAAAACGGCGAAATATATGTGATAAACTGACGAAATCCAACTATCAAAAAAGGGGGAGCGGCCGCTCCCCCACATCATTATTCGCCTATATCCGTGTCTGTCAGTTCTGTGTATGTCTGCTCGTCCGCACCTGTCTGTACAGGTTGTGAAGCGGAGTTGATACCCGTTGCGATAGCCTTGCCGGTCAGCACGGAGCTGAGAAGATCCTTCAGGGATATACCCATGCCGTCAAGCAGACCGCTGGATATCTGTGATGTTGACTGGGTTATCTCGCCTATTAGCTTGGCGGAATTGCCCTCGCCGTACATCGTGATGGAATCTACATTGTTGAGAGGCTCTGCAACAGCCTTTGCGATCTCAGGCAGTTTCTCGAAGTACATCTGAAGTATAGCGGCTTCCTGCATCTTCTGCATAGCCTCTGCCTTCTTGTCAAGACCCTCAGCCTCTGCGAGCGCCTTAGCCCTGACAGCCTCAGCCTCTGCAAGGCCCTTTGCCTTTATACCCTCAGCCTCCTGCTCGGCGGCAAACTTGGCTGCCTCCGCTCTTGTGCGGGCGGCCTTTGCCTCCTGCTCGGCAGCATAGAGGGCAGCCTCTGCCTCACGCTGTCTTACGGCGAGCTCAGCCTCGGCGTGCTGGATATCCTCATACTTCTTAGCTTCAACAGTTCTCTGCTTTGAATACAGGAATGCGTCCGCCTTCTGCTGTTCAACGAACTTGTTTGCCTCAGCCTGTTTCTTGACATCCGCATCGAGCCTGCGCTCCTGGATAGCGATCTTCTGAGTTTCAAGTTCAACTTCCTTTTCCTGCCTAGCGATATTCGCATTGGCGGTTGTGATCTCTATCTGCTTACGCTGTTCCTCTTCCTGTATCTTGTAAGCGGCGTCTGCTTCCGCCTGCTTTACGTCAGCCATCTTTTTGAGTTCTGCCTGCTTGATAGCAAGGTCATTGTTCTTCATGGCTATCTCAAGGTCAGCGGCTACCTTTGCGTCGTTTGCCTGCTTGTTTGCTTCAGCCCTTGCGACTGCAACATCTCTGTCGGCGTTCGCTCTTGCAATGGAGGCATCCTTCTGTATCTTGGATATGTTGTCGATACCGAGGTTGTCAATAACGCCCTGTGAATCCGTAAAGTTCTGAACGTTGAACGATACTATGTCAAGGCCCATGTTTGCAAGGTCGGGAGCAGCATTCTCCTTGACCTTGTCGGCAAATTTCTGACGGTTGGATACCATTTCACGAAGTTCCATTGTACCGACGATCTCACGCATATTACCTTCAAGGACTTCTCTTGCTACTGCTACGATATACGCTCTGTCCTTGTTAAGGAAGTTCTGCTGTGCAAGCTCTATCCCGTCGGGTGAGAGGGAGACCTTGACGTTTACTACGCCGTCTACCGAGATATTGATATAGTCCGCTGTGGGTACTGCCGACGCTGTCTTTACATCGACAGGCATAAGTCCGAGATCGAGCTTATCAAGTCGCTCCAGGAAAGGTATCTTTATGGAAGCCTTACCAATGACCACTCTTGCCTTCTTGCCGATACCGGAGATGATGTACGCCTTGTCGGGCGGAGCCTTTACATAACCCGAGGCTACTATCGCACAAATAATGATCACGACGATGACCGTCACAACGATCCCGCTGTGAGTTGCCAGAAAATCCAGCATAAATATCCTCCTCACTGTTGTACACTGTCGTCCCCCGAAGTGTACCGTTTTTTCAACTTTATGTTGATGTTAATATATTACCACGATAAAACGCAAATGTCAAATAAAACAGGATTAAAATTATTAAAATCCGATTAGAATGTCAGTCTCTGTCACTCATCGAACTGGCCGAATACATAGTCGCTCATCTCTTCACCGAATGAAACTGCCTTGCTCTTGCCGCCGATGAGCTGTTCGGAATAGGCGGGAGACGGGTAGAATGCGATAGTGGCAGTCTCATCTTCTGATGAATATTCCATGAGATAGACAAGGTTCTTGCCATTGCTGAAGACAAAGACAGTGCTGTCATTTTTTTCTACCGTCATCCACTCGGAATAGCCCTGCTTTTTCAGCATCTCCTTCTGCGACGACAGGGAGCGGTCAAGATAATACTTCTCCTGCATTACCAGAGCGCCGTCCTTTGTGGTATACACGCTGAGACGTTCATCATTCTCCATGACCTGATATACCTCGCCTGTCTCGTCTGTAACGATATGTATCGACTTTCCCGACTTGTCCTCTTCGTCTATTTTCTTCTTGAGCTGTTTCTCGGTGATGTCCCAGGGCAGAAGACCTGTGGGCTTAGAGGTGGGCTCGGGCTTTTTATAATCCTTCATCACATCCCTGTACTGAGCCTTTGCAAAAGCCGCCGCTTTCTGCTTGTCGGCAAGCTCTGCCTTTGCATATGCGGGAGATACAGTTGTTTTTTTGTATGTTACCGAACCCGGAACACCCTCTGTACTTTTCATGCCGCCTGCGATGAATACAAGACTGTCGCCCTTTTTATAGGCGTATACCTTCTGCTCATCCACCGTAGTGGAGAACCACGGCTTGTAGCCGTTGAGTTTAAGTATCTTCATACCGTCCTCGGGCTTGGTGAAGGGATCCTGCTCGACAGACATATACAGTCCGTACTTGTCATTCACGGTATAGGTGGTCACCCTGAGATTTTCGCCGGGCACCATAAATACGGTCTCTCCGTCCTTTTCATCCAGAACGACCGCATCGAATCTCCAGTCACGCACCTTGTCAGCCTTTATGCCCCATTTGATGCCTGTGCCGTCATCCGCCGATGCTTTTGCGGTCTTTGTGTCCGCCGCCGTTGTCTTCAAAGCGCCGTCGCTTCCGAAATCGTAAAGCTTTCCGTTCAGCTTTATCCTGCCCGTGCGCATGACACCGTCCGTGCCGAAATAGTAGGTCTTGCCTCCTATCTTCTTAAAGCCGGTCAGATAGCCGTCCTTGCCAAAGTAGTAGGTCTTGCCGTTCACCGTTTTCCAGCCTTTGACCGTTGCCGAGGAAGAATAAGACCCCGAGGTCACAGCCGTATCTGCGGAAACGGTGCTGAACGCACCCGCCGCACCTGACAAAGAAACAACTGCCAGTGCGGTGCATATCACTTTTCTCATTTTGCTGTTCATCGAATGAACACCCCTTTCATCAATGAATTCATTCTATCATAAGACACATATGAAATCAAGGAAAAACAGATTAGAAAGATTAAAACCTGATTATAAATCGGTAACAAGACGGTCAGCGTTGTTCCGTTTTTTCACCGAGTGGGAACACGATGCCCCGAAGCGCTTTGTAAAGCACATCGGGGCAGACATATCATACATATGTACCGAACGGGAAACCGGTTACTTGATCGTAACGCCCCACCTTGCGGCACTGACCTTTTTGTAAAGATCCATCTTGATCTTGTTCTTGGACTGCTTGTAGAGGAAGAATACAACTCCCACAGCCACCAGCGAGAATATTATGCCCAGAACCACACCTGCTGTATGCTTTATCACAGCAGCGCACAGTATCCAGATAAGGATGAGGGCGATAGCAATGAGCGGCACGCAGAATGTAACAACGGTCCTGTTGTTTATCTTGATGTACTTGGATATCTCATCGGAATCGAAGCACTCATAATATCTTGCGATAAACGTATCAGGTCTTGCCCATGTGCAGAAAGCCTTTGTGCTGTCAAATCTGACAGTAAAGTTCTGACCTGTGCCCGTTACACGGTAGCCCATGAGTACAGAGCCGTCAGGCGACTCCTTGGCGCTCATGACGTGTATCATAGTGCCGACCTTTGCCTGATTTGCCATATTCTTCACTACGAGAAACTTACCGTCAACAGCCTCGTTTATATCATTAAGCATATATGCCATAAGTTTTCCTCCCGATATCTGACTGCCGCTGTTTCATCACAGGGACAGTCTAATTCCGATAGATGTCTTATCTTATGTAATTATATCACATATTTTTTGGAATTGCAACAAATTACGGCAATTTTCCCGTAAAAATATCCACCAAAATTGTAAAATTATTTTGACACAATGACATAAGCATCCTGTAAAGCATGATATCACTGTAAACGTCGGACCGCTCCTCTTAGCGAGAAACGGTCCTGACATCATCTATCGGTCATACAGATCAACTCTCGACCTTCAGCTCTGCGTTCTCACTCTGGAGAAGCACGCTGTTGAGATCCTCGATGAGCTTGGTGATATCGGAGATAGACTTGTTGATCTCACCGGAGCTCTCATTCGTTGCGGTGATATTGTCATCAACTGCTCCGAATGCCTTGATGGTCGTCTCAAGTATGGCTATGAGCTGCTTTACGCTGCCCTCGTCCATCGTGGGGTTGCCGTTGCAGAATGTAACGATGTTCTTGAGCAGATCGTTCACGACATTTGCCCTCTCGTGGGTCTTTGTTGTAGCCTCGCCGATGGAGTTCATGTTCGTGCCGATATTGCCGATATCGTGCATCAGCTTGTCGGAAAGGCCCAGACATTCCTCTGTGATGGCCGCCAGACGCTCATGCTTGGAAGCCAGCTCGCTGTGCTTGGCTATAAGTACGGACTTAGCGTGAACTATGCAGTTATTGGGTGTGTTGAGGCCTCTGTATATAGCCATTGCCATATCACGGCAGGAACGATAGCCGCAGGCATGGCAGTTGTAGCATCTGTCCGCCTCTGTGTGCTTGCCCATCTGCTCGAATACAGGTATGAGCTGCTGATCGGAGGGAACGAGAGAAGGTCTGCCGGGGCTGTAGCTTCTGATGAAATCAGAGAGCTGGAGCTCTTCATCGAACTTCTTGAACAGCCTGTCCTCACCTCTGTTGAACATACCTCCGCCCCTGCGCCTGTTCCTTGCGTGCTCCTCAACGCCCTTCATGGTGGTGAGTACATCGAAAACGTTCTGGTTTGTGCCCGTGCCGGGACCCATGTTGCATCCGAACTCGCAGGAAAGCACATCGAATACTTCGGGATGCTTGCTGTCGGGCATCTTAGCATACATTTCAAGCTGAGGGTAGATATTGTGGACACCCTCGCCGGTGGCGATATTTATGTCGGGATTATGAGCCCAGAGTGAATCTCTGAGTCCGCCGGGACGGGGATATATACCGCCGAGCTGACCCTGCTGCTCCTCAAACTCGTATGAGTAGTCCTTTTCATCGTTGGTGGGTATCTTGATATCGTTCTGGTCGAAATACTCCATTACCTTCTTCAGAGTAACGTTGTAGTCGATTATACCCGTCTCGGAGAACTCTATCTTCTTTGCGATACACGGAGAAAGAACGGCGATCGGATTGTTTCTCCTCTGGTACTTTCTGATGTATGTCGCCGTGCACAGGATAGGGCTGTGTATGGGCGAAAGGTTCTGAAGAAGCTTTGGCTGATAGGTCTCGATATACTTTACAATCGCCGCACAGGGCTGAGTGATGACGTTGCCGACCTGCTTGCTCTCTATGGCGCGCAGATGCGCCCATGTACATATGTCCGCACCGAGAGATACGTCGAATATAAGACATCCCTTTTTCTTGAACCAGTCGAGCACGCCCTTCCACTGGGTCGGGAGAGCCGCCTTTATGGCAGGTGTGGCAAGTATTATCATCTTCTCACTGCCGACCTTGGACATACAAGCCTCTGTGTCGTCGATATAATCTCTTGCGCCGTGGTTGCAGGCCTTTACGCACTCACCGCAGCATATGCACTTCTCTGTATTTACGCTTGTTATGAATTTGCCCTCTTCCACCATCTTTGTGATATTGGCTTCGGGCGAGGGACATACACGCACACAGGCATTACAGCCCACACATTTATCGGGTTTTACAATGATTATCTCATTCATGGTCAACGCTCCTAAAATTCATTCTGTAATCAACACGGGACGCACGGTAATGACCGTGCGCCGCCGTGACCATTATTATGTCACGATATCGAAGCCGCCTGCTTCATCAGATCATCAAGGCTAACAGAGCCCTTCTTTTCTTCCTTCTTCTCGGAGGGCTTGTCCTCGGCAGGCTTATCGCCGCCGATAGCCTGTGCCATAGCCATGAGCTTGTCCAGCTCCTCGTTCTTCTTTTCCTTCTTTTCATCGGCTATGTCATTGTCGATCTTCTTGTATTCAGGCTCGGGCGGTATCTCTGCCTTTATAACGGCAGGATCCCTGAACACGGGCACACCGCCGTCCGTGAGCTTCTTCCTTGTGCGCTTGAGCAGTTCCTCGGACTCCTGTATCTTTGCTATGCCCATATCCTCAAAGTTCTCAAACACTGTCCTGAGCTTGGATATCTGCTCCGAATACTGCTCTACCTCGTTCAGAACGACCGCACGCAGGTTCTCGGAAGCGGCATTCATCTTTTCGGAATTGTTCTTGCTCTCGGCGTCCATTTCAGCGGCACGCTTCTCAGCCTCATATATTATCTTGGATGCCTTGTTATTGGCATCATCCACCATGTTCTGTACCAGCTTGTCAGCGTTCTTTTCCAGCTCCTCAGCCTTTGCCTTTGAAGTCTCGATAACGGTATTTGCCGCTTTCTGAGCCTCTATAAACACTGTACCGAGCGAAGCGGCATCTGTTCCTGCTTCAAACACGGTGAGCCTTGAATTTGCCTCTTCAAGCTGTGCCTTCACTGTTGAAAGCTGTCCTTTAAGCTCTTCTATCTCCTTTTCCTTGCTCTTGCGGTCATCATCAAGGAGCTTTACCTTGTCGGAAAGGGTCTCTTTCTGCACCTGAGCGCTTGTAAGCATCGCACGCTCACCTGCTATAACGGTCTCCTGTGCCTTCTCTGCGTCTGTGCCCTTCTTGTATTCCTCGATCAGGAGCTTTGTTTCCCTCAGTTCGTTTTTTAGGTCATAGACCTGGGTATAAAGCGACTCCAGCTTCTTGTCCACGTCATTTTTATCGTATCCCCCGAAGGTAACAGTTTTGATAAACCTGGACTCATTCATATAAATATTCCTCCCGTTCAAAGACAGCACAGTGCAATGCAGACCTGAGCCTTTTCTCAACAATATTTTATTATTATTTCATAGATAAAATATGTATTTAGTCATATTATACAACGTTTAAAATAAAATGTCAATAGTTTTTCGGAACAAACATCAAATCCGTTATTTGTAATAAAAAAACCTGTTTTATTTTGTACTTTCAGCAAAAAACGTTCCGGATTTTTTTCAACTGAGAAAAGAATTACACAGCCGTATGCGGCGACGGCAGGAAGATGCCCGATGGACAGGGCAATGAGGCATATGTCACGTTGCTGTACAAACGGCGTGTTTTTTCTCACTGATTTCTGTTGCAATTTCCGGGACAGTATGATATAATAGGAAAGGTGATGTCTGCGCACATGGCACAGGCATATAGGAAGGGTACGGATACAGGTTTTCAGGGTGGAAAAATGGCAGACAACAAATATAAAAAACTTATGAACAATACCATGATCTTCGGCATAGGTCAGGTATTTGCAAAGATAGTGGGGTTCCTGCTGGTAGCGCTGTACACGCGCTTCATGACGGAAAAGGAATATTCGACCGCAACGCTGGTTTACAATACAGTAAACCTGCTCGTGCCGCTGGTGACATTCAGCATGGCGGATGCAGTCATCCGCTTCGGGATGGACAAGACATACGACAAGAGAAAGGTATTCACCAGCGCCAACTTCGCACTTCTCATGGGCATGGGCGTATTCATGCTGGCAAGCCCTCTTGTGTCTCTCAATGCCCATATAGGAAAGTATGCCCTGCTTTTGTACATATACTGCTATTTCTCATGTTTCAGGCAGATAGCATCACAGTTTGTCAGGGCAAGGAACATGGTAAGGCTCTTCATCCTTGACGGGATACTCACCACGATAACACAGCTCATATGCAACTGCATATTCATCATCGGGCTCAAAATGAGCGTCACGGGATATATTCTTTCGTTCATCATTTCCGACGGGCTGTCTCTTGTATTCCTCACTCTCATGGGCTCTTTGTGGAAGTATGCAGACACAAAGTTCTATGACAGACAGCTTTTCAGGGAGATGCTCGGTTTCTCCGTATGGCTCATACCGACATATATGCTTTGGTGGGTCACATCATCGTCTGACCAGTGGTTCGTGGTGAGCATGATAGGCGAGACCGAGAACGGCATATACGCCGCCGCCTACAAACTGCCCACACTGCTTATGCTGGTGACCACCATGTTCTATCAGGCGTGGCAGATGTCGTCCATTGAGGAGCGCAACAGCAAAGGGCTGGGCAAATTCTACCAGAATGTGTTCAGTGCATACAGCTCTCTTCTTTTCCTTGCGGCGGCGGGTCTTATAATGCTCGTGAAGCCCCTGACATTCATACTCACATCCGACGGGAGCAACGGCACAAGGTACTATGAGGCATATATGTTCACCCCCATACTCATAATATCCATGGTGTTCCAGTGTATGTGCCAGTTTCTCTCATCGGTATACACCACGACAAAGCGTTCGAGGAACTCTCTCTGGACCGCCCTCTTTGCAGCAGTACCTAACATAATAATGAACTTTATCCTGATAAAGCCCTTTGGCGTGTGGGGTGCGGCGGCTGCCACCGCTCTCTCATACTGTGCCTGTTTTGCAGTAAGGCTCTGGGACGTAAGACACTATATAAGATTTTATGTAAATATTCCCCGTCTTGTCATAAACTCTGTACTGCTGATACTCATGACAGTGGCAGTGGGAGTTCACGGCAAGCTGTGGGTGATGTGGCTCATTATCCTCTTCATCCTCTCGGCAGTGATGAACTTCGGTGCGGTGATACGCACGCTCAAGCGCATACTCAACAGGGGAAGAAAGCCCGCATCTGCGCAGTTGCCCGCACAAAAATGATATTTTCGGCGAAAGAGGCACTTTCGCCGTTTTTTAAACAGAAAGGAACAGGCTATGACTATATCGGAAAGGCTCGGCGCTCTGCGCCGTATCATGGCAGACAAGGGGCTTGACGCTTATCTTGCGGTATCGGATGATTATCATTCATCCGAATATGTCAGCGGATATTTCAAGTGCAGGGAGTATATATCGGGTTTCACAGGCTCGGCAGGGACGGTGCTCATACTCCCCGACAAGGCATATCTGTGGACTGACAGCCGCTATTTTATCCAGGCGGCGGCTGAACTGGACGGGACAGAGTATATCCTCATGCGGTCGGGAGAGCAGGGCGTTCCCACCGTTACTGCCTTTATAAAGGAAAACATCAGAGGGAAACTGGGCTTTGACGGCAGGACAGTATCATACTCAATGGCTCAGACACTGGCGGAAAACGGTCTGACGCTCTGTACGGATGATGATCTTATAGGCATGATATGGCCCGACCGTCCCGAATTTCCTCATTCGGAGGTGTGGGAGCTTGACGTAAGATATGCGGGTATGAGCCGCCGTGATAAGCTCGCTTTGCTGAGAAAAAAGCTCGACGGCAGGGCATCTTCAATCATGATATCGGCGCTTGACAGCACAGCTTGGCTTTTCAACATCCGCGGGGATGATATAGACTACACCCCCCTTGCGCTCGGCTATGCCGCAGTGACAGCAGATAGTGCGGAGCTTTTTCTCTCGGGAGCCGTGTCCGACGGTCTGAGGAAAGCACTTTCAGACGACGGAGTGACGGTCAGGAAATACGACGAGGTCTATTCTGCCGCCGCAGCTCTTCCTGCGCCTGTAATGGCAGACAAAAAGGCAACATCATACAGGCTGTACGGGCTTCTGGCTTCACCCTGCGACGGCGACCCTATCAGTCTGATGAAAGCTGTAAAAAATCCAACGGAATGCGATAATATGCGCAGGGCGCATATTATCGACGGGGTCGCTCTCACAAAGCTCATATACCGTCTGAAAAAGGCCGCCGCAGACGGCACCGTGAAACAGCTGACAGAGATGAAAACCGCAGAAATGCTCGAATCTCTCCGCAGGCAGGGCGAAGGTTATCTGTACCAGAGCTTTGCCCCCATTGCGGCATACGGCGCACACGGCGCTATCGTTCATTACGACCCCGATGAGAAAACAGACATCCCCCTCGACAGCAAGGGGTTCATACTCCTCGACACGGGCGGGCAGTATCTCACCGGTACCACCGATGTTACAAGAACAGTATCCCTCGGTGAACTCACAGAAAAGCAGATAAGGGCATACACCGCAGTGCTGAGAGGAAATCTCGCCCTCGGAGCAGCGGTGTTCAGATACGGCACAACGGGTGCTAATCTTGATGTGCTCGCCCGCTCTCCTCTCTGGGAGGAAGGGCTTGATTACGGTCACGGAACGGGTCACGGCGTAGGATACCTTTCCACGGTGCATGAGGGTCCCAACTCCATTCGCATGAAAAATGCGGATACGCCGTTTGAGGAGGGCATGATAACCTCGGACGAACCCGGAGTATACATAGAGGGCGAATTCGGCATACGCCTTGAAAATCTCATTCTGTGCAGAGAAAAACAACATACGGACAAACGCTTTATGTGCTTTGATACCCTCACACTCGCCCCGTTTGACCGTGCGGCAACAGACCCCGGTATGATGACAGACAGAGAAATCCGTCTCCTCAACGATTACCACGCCCGTGTGTGGGAAACGCTCTCGCCGTATCTTGACGATGAGGAGCGTGAATGGCTCTTGTCGGAGACGGCTGAGATAAAGAAGTGATGCTGTTTTGACGGGCATTTGCCCATTAACAATTTATGCCCACTATATCCGCAAATAATAGCTTGAATTTAGTGCTGTCATATGTGATAATAATAGTGTTATCAGACGATAACAGATCAAAGATCAATCTAACCGTAAATGAGGTAAACAGTATGAGTCAGGAAAGAAAACCGCTTGTAACGGACATCTACACCGCAGACCCCTCTGCACACGTTTTTAACGGAAAGATATACATCTATCCGTCACATGACATCGACCACACCGTACAGGACAGCAAGGACGGTGACGTTTATATGATGGAGGACTATCATGTTCTCTCCATGGACGATATCGACGCTCCCTGCGTTGACAACGGCGAAGCCCTGCATATGAAGGACGTTCCCTGGGTCAGCAAGCAGATGTGGGCTCCCGACCTTGCTTATAAAAACGGCAGATACTATCTTATTTTCCCCGCCCGTGACAAAGAGGGCATATTCCGCATAGGCATGGCATCCGGCGACAGCCCGACGGGTCCTTTCGTTCCCGAGCCCGACTACATCAAGGGCACATTCAGCATTGACCCCGCCGTATTCGTTGACGACGACGGCAAGGTATATCTTTACTGCGGCGGCCTCTGGGGAGGTCAGCTTGAAAAGTGGTCAACGGGCAGATTTGATCCCGACGGCACTGAGCCTGCCGCAGATGCGCCCGCAGTAGGTCCTGTATGCGCAGTTATGAAAGACAATATGAAGGAGCTTGAAGGAGAGCCGGTACATCTGCGGATAGTTGACGAAAACGGTGATGACATCAAGGCAGGCGATGAGGACAGACGCTATTTTGAAGGTCCCTGGATGCACAAGTACAACGGCACTTACTATCTTTCATATTCAACGGGCACTACCCACTATATAGTATATGCCACATCAAACAGCCCTATGGGTCCCTTTACCTATCGCGGACGCATACTTGAACCCGTTATCGGCTGGACAACGCATCATTCCATAATCGAGTACAAGGACAAGTGGTATCTGTTCTATCACGACAGCGAGCTTTCGGGCGGTCAGAACCACCTGCGCTGTGTGAAGTTCACCGAGCTCAAATACAACGAGGACGGTACGATAGTCACAATAAAACCGTACGAGAAGTGATTCAACCCCGGTCCGACCTATATCTGCGGCGGAAAACACCGCCGCTCGGGGGACATACAGACAAAAAAACACCGGTCACGACCTCATCAAAGGTCATGACCGGTATTTTTATACCCAATGATATCACTGAGTACAAGGGGAGTATCTGTTATAAGGATATTGCAGAATGTTATTCCCTGCGTGTCCCTGACTTCAGACTGTTGCCGATCTTTCCCATCAGCTTCTCTTCGTCTTCATCAAGCGCAGAGTGCTTCGCCTTGAACGACAGTATTCCGACCGACGCTGTGCCCTGTATCAGAAGCATCACCGCCGCACCCGCGAGTGCGGATACCACCATGAATACCTCTCCGAACAGCACACAGGACAGCACACATACCAGCCAGACAGCAAGCATATTGGGCAGTGACCATATCATCACCATAGCCGCCGTCACAAGATCACACTTCTCATCAATATGTGTCCTGCAAAGGCAGAGATATATGATGTATGTCAGTATCAGCCCCATAAGGACTATACATACATATGATATGACCATGAAGCCTATCCGTGCCGAGGCAGTCACTCCAACAGCTTCAAGCGCAAGTATCAGCACCAGAGGGAAATATCTCATCATGCCGATATTGTTCTTAATACCCGAGAAGAACCGCCCGAAAATACTGTCTGTGCGGTCGTAGTGCCCGTAAAGTATATCCTTGCCAACGGCAAAGAACGACATGAGCGCAGGTATCAGCAGTATGCCGAATGTGACATATACAGTCACAAAGAACACTATGCTGAGCCAGAACACCACATGAACCGCATCAAGCACGGCAGAAAGCGAAAATCTCTTCTTCATCACATCTTTACAGAGCCTGCCGCAAGTCCGTTGTAAATGTACTTCTGCAGGAACAGGAAGATTATTATTATGGGTATCATACCGATTATGATAGCCGCCGAAACGATCTCAAATGGCGTTGACATAGAGCCGTAAAACTTATACAGCGCCACGGTGAACGTCTGTACGTCACTGTTGAGATAGAGATTGGGGATATAGAAGTCGTTATAGAGTCCTATGCCGTTTATTATCAGAAGTGTTGTGCAGGCAGGGCGCATGAGGGGGAATATTATGCGGAAAAAGGTGTAGAAAAACCCTGCGCCGTCTATCCACGCCGCTTCATCTATCTCCTTGGATATGGTGTCGAGCTGGTTGAGCATGATGTATATGCCGACTATGCCGACACCCGAATAGAGAAGCACTACGCTCCACATGGTGTTTATGAGCTTGGCGGCATACATCATCCTGAATATGAGCGTCTGTGTGGCAACAACGGGAATGAACATGGTGAGAGTGAAAAGGGTCTTGACCACTTTTCTGCCCACAAAGTCGAACCTGTGCAGTACATACGCCACCATAGATGTGAACACTATCTGGAAAAACAGAGATATAACCAGTATTATAGCAGTGTTGAGGAATGCCTTGCCCAGCTTGCCCACTCTTATGGCATAGCTGAAATTATAGAAATTAAAGAAATTTGACGGCGGTGTCAGCACCGACGTTGCCGAATACTCCGCACCTGTCTTGAACGCCATGAATACCAGCGGTATCAGCGGTATCAGCACGAACACGCAGGCCAGCACGAGTATCACATAACGCAGTACCTTGTACAATGTGCTTTCATAGATCATCTGACGCACCTCCTCAGTCTTCTTCCTTGACAAGTATCTTCTGAAGGGTTATGACTATCATAACTATCAGGAATACCAGCACGGAGAGCGCCGCCGCAAAGCCTACACGGTTGTCATACATACTCTGCTGTATCTGGATAACGGGAGTAAGTGTGCCGTTTGAGCCGTTGAGCATGATGTAGGGTATCTCAAATACCTGTATAGAGCCAGAGATACTGAGGATTATGTTTATAAAGAGCACCTTTCTGATAAAGGGGATGGAGATGTAGCGTATCTCCTGCCACTTGGTACAGCCGTCCAGGAGCGCTGCCTCGTAAAGTTCGGGAGGGATCGCCTGGAGCGCACCGAAGAACATGATGAAGTTCATGCCGTAATAGCGCCATATACTGATGGATGCGATGGCGGGGTTCACTATTTTAAGATCCTGCAGCCATTTGTGCTGGAAGACATCAAGGTGCAGCATACCGAGTATCGTATTCAGGCTTCCGCTGTTCTGGAAGAATATGATGAATATGGTCGATACGATAACACCGTTGAGCAGATAGGGCAGGATAAGTATCCCCTTGAACACGTTCAGACCTCTGAACTTGCCGTTGATAACGACTGCGAGCAGAAATGCGAAAACGAGCTGAGGGATAGCGGCGAGCAGATACCAGCCGCAGTTTTTGAACATTGCGATGTACTCCGTATTCGTAAAGAGCTTCTTGTAGTTGCGGAGCCCTATGAACTCAAGGTCACCGAAGCCCTTCCAGTTTGTGAAGCTCACTACGAAGTTGCCTATTATCGGCACATATGAGAATATAAGCAGATGGAGCACAGGGATGAGGAGGAACGCTATTATAAATAATGTTCTTTTTCCGTTCTTCATGATCATTTTCCTTTGTATGAAACTCAGAGTGCTTGCGAGTTGTTCGCAAGCACTCATCAATGACCTTTAAAAGATCACTTCCACGAAACGCCGAGATCCTCTCTCGCTTCAACATAAGCCTTGTTCTGCTTGTCTACCTGAGCGTCATAAGCAGACCAGTCGGGATCCTTGGTAACATCGAGCGAATCGAAGAGGTTGCCTGCATACTTCTCGTCGGCAAGGAGGTTAGCCTCGGAAAGTACAGCCTCGTTGTTTATGGAGTTATCGTCGGTAGCGTAGTTGTAGAGCACCTTGCAGGTACCTGCCTCAACCGCATCGTCGATTATCTTGTAAAGTTCGGGAACTACGGGAGTAACGCCCTTCTTCATAGCGATGTATCCGCTGTCTGCAAGATACTGGGGAGACTCGGAGATATACTCGATGAAGAGTCTTGCAGCTTCCTTATCGTCAGAACCCTTGCTGATGAAGTAGGAGTCGGCAGCTGCTGCCATTACATACTGACCTTTGCCGAAATCAGGTGCGGGAGCAAACTTGATAACGGAAGGATCTGTTCCCTCGGGGCAGCGGCCCTGGATCTGAGGAACTACCCATGCGCCGAAGAGCATCATACCAGCCTTGCCGTTGCCCACAACGTCCATTGCAACGCCGAAGTCGGTATAGGTATCAGCCTCAAAGAATCCTCTTGACTTCCAGTCGGTATACATCCTTATGGTCTTTCCCATGGGATGAGACTCGCTGAAAGGTGTGTCGGACTTGAGCATCGAAGGGAAAGCATCGTTGCTTCCGGCAACATAGTTTGCAAAGTCACGCATCGTAGAGAGAGGCCAGTTCTCAACTCTGTGCATAGCAATGGGGTCAATGCCTGCATCACGGAGAGCCTGGCAAAGATTCTCGAACTCTGCCTGTGTTGTGGGTATGGAATCATAGCCCACGCTCTTTATTGTCTCTTCATTGTATACGACTGCGTTGTTATAGGTCTTTGCGGGCATGAGAGCGTATACATAAGTGCCGTCATTGTACATTGTAGCAGCATAGTCGCCGTAGAGAGGTGTGAGCTCAGAAAGGAGAGCATAAGGCTCTGCGTACTGCTGCCATTCCTCAACCGTCCAGTTGGGGGATGTATAAATATCTATGCCGGGGTCTGCTGTCTGGAGCAGAGGACGGATATCATCCTCAGTGGAATTGACCTGAAGGTCCACATGGATGCCGTAATCCTTCTCAAACTGTTCTGCCAGATGCTTGAGGTAAGCATAGGACTCATCACGATAGGTGTTGCCGTTCTCATCCTTCTTTTCCTCACCGAGAACTCTGTTTCCGCCGTGAGTATAGAGGGTGATGGTCTTGCCCTTCAGAGACTCTGTATCAAGGTCCTGTATGGACTTGTACACGCCGCCCGAAAGAGCGGTAGCACTATTGTCCGCTTCTGACTGTGCGGGCGCATCGTTTGAGACGGTGCCCGAACCGGAACCTGATGAGCCTGTGTTACCGCAAGCCGAGAAAAGGCTTGCAACGATCGCTGTGCAGGCCACTGCACTGAAGATCTTCTTGTTCATTTACTTCTCCTCCTGAAAAGTTATTGGGTATCCCTGTTTCAAATTTTTGTTGTTACAGAGTGCTCAGGATATCATAATACCATCATGCGGCATCTGTTTTATCCTGTTGCCTGCCGCACTCTCTTACAACAATTTACACTAATATTAAACTATATTTATCCAAAAAAATCAAGTATTTTTTATCTAAAATCACATTTTGTTCGTCAAAATCTGTTTTTTAAACACTTTTATCCTGACTTTATAGGTCATTTTGCATAACAAATCGTGTAAACGATTACAGAAACATCATATGTTATATTTTTAATATTGTTGTTTCATATTTTTGACACATAAAACGGTTACATTTTCGCCTTTGAAATAATCACCTATGTTTTTTATTCTTTTTGTTTTATTTAAAATCATATTCGTTTTTCTGCGAATAAAACTTTATTAATAATGTGATATCTGCGGTCATACAGCCGCTACGTAAAAACCGGCGGCACATCCGCCCTGAATTGATGTCCGCAAAGTCAAATCCATTATATATAAAGACAAAAGCAGAGAACCGTGTCCTCTGCTTTATACAGATCTATCTTCCGAACATTCTGCCTCTGCCAAAACCTGCCGGTGATACAGTCTCTCCCCTCTCGTTTATGCTTGTGATACCCGAGATATTCACTGTACACAGCTGTGCTCCGTCCGCATACACGGTATATTCGCCGTCGTTCATATCCTGTGAACTGAGGGTGATGAAGGAGAATGACTTTTTCGGTTTAAACCGGGCGACCACACCGTCGTTATTCTTTACCGCGATCTCCGTGCCTGCCTTCTGCGCCGATTTAAAGTATATACACAGCACGCCCTGTTCAGATGAAGATGCGGTCTGAGCCATGCCCGAAGAACCTGCCGCCGCAAGCGTTCCGCCTGTGAGAGTGAATGTACCGTCATAATCGACAGAAGCGTTCCCGTCGTCAACAGGGCCGTTCACATACAGTTCTCCGCCGCTCATCATGATATTGCCGTTTGAATCGATACCGTCGCCGCCCGCATCAACATTCAGAACACCGCCCGTGATGCTGATGAACACATTGTCCGGAACAGCGGATGCATCTGCAAAGGGCATATTGTCCGACCGAGAACTGCGTGTCGGCATCCCTGTGGCGTCATCCGGCATAGCAGGCAGATCTCCATCCCATTCGGGAGCATTGAATTTGTCATGCCATTCGCCATCAACACTGTTCCGATCCCTGTCAAAACCGCCCATGAAGTCCCCTGTGTCCGATGAACCGTCTGTTGCATTCACACCGTCATCATCGGCCGCAACATACCACTCTCCGCCGTTTACAGTGATCGAGACAGCTTCAATGCCCTCATGGCTCTTTGTTATGCTTCCTTTACCGCTGTTCAGCGTCAGTGCCGATGCGTGGATACCGTCATCATCCGCACTGAGCGACAATTCACCGCCGTCTACGGTGATCTCTCCGTCACAGTGCAGTGCATCATCGGTCGCTGATATGGATATACTGCCGCCCGTTATCACTATCAGACCCGAAGACTTTATCCCCTTTGAGGATGTGCCCTCTGCGGTAATATCAACACTTCCGCCGGATACGGTAACAAGCCCCTCCATGTTCTTTTTCTCACTGCCGTTTGAAACGATCCCGTCGCCGGAGGCGACCACAGTGACATCGGCAGCAGTCTGAACGCTCTGTCTGCCCTTTATGCCGTCCTTCACAGCGGTCACTTTTATCACGCCGTTTTTTATCTTGATGTCATTTTTGGAATATATCCCGTTCTTGTTATTTCCGTTCACGACCAGTGCGCCGCTCCCTTTGAAGTCAAGATCATCCTCAGAATAGATGCAGGCATCAGCACCGCTGTCGTTAGGCGCATCAGAAAAAGTGTTCACAGTGTTCTTTTTCATCTTGACAGTCACCTTGTCTGCACTCTTTACCCACAGAGCACTGCCATACTCGGAAGGGGCTGTGACATCTGCACCGATAAGGATAATCTCCGCTTCCTCATCCTTGGATATATCAACAATGATCTGACCCGTGAGCCTGCCGCTTATCTCATATGAGCCGCCCTTTTCTATGGTGAGGACATTGCCGACGGCAGAGGCACCTGTGCCGCTCACTCTGATATTATCCGAAAGGGTTATCACCGCATTTACCCGGATGTCTGTCTCGTCTTTATCATTTGTTTGTTCAAGGGGCTCGGAGACAGATGTATCAGCTGATCCCCCTGCCTCATTGTCGGTCATCACTGTATCTGTGGGAGCAACGGACGATGTGTCAGCAGGTGGCGCATCGACGGAACACGCTGTCAATGCCGCCGCCATCAGAAGCAGATATGCCCTTTTCATCACAGCCCCTCCTGCTGAACCGGTCTTCCGCAGCTGATGGTGAGATTTCCGTTTCGTGTGCGAAGCTCGTCTATCATCGCCTTCACACTCGTGCCGGATTTCAGGAGTATCTCGTATTTGAGCTCGTAAAGACTGCCCATGTTGGTTGTCCTTGTGCTTTCGAGCCTGTATCTCCTCGTATATTTGCCGAGTATCTCATCAAACGAGCCTTCAAAGTCCAGATCCTCGGGCACGGTTATTTTAAGCTCCTGCACCGCTTCGGAAGCTCCTCCGAATTTCAGCGCCGACAGGAGTACCATAACGAGACCCACGACCACGGTCATCACAAACGCAAAGCGAATAAGCCCCATCCCCGTGGCGATGCCCACCGCCATTGACAGGAATATAGCCGAAATATCCCTGGAATTGCCGGGCACAGAGCGGAATTTTATCAGGCTGAATGCGCCGAGCACCGCAACTCCCGTGCCCACATTCCCGTTTACAAGGATTATCACGGACTGCACCATGATTGGCAGAAGTATGAGCGTGGCGACAAAGCTCTGTGAATACCTGTTTTTGAACATATAGCAGAGAGCGGTTATCGCTCCCGAGCCTGCCGCCGCCAGTGAACATAATATGAACTGTAAATATGTTATTTCACCATCTATGATACTATTAAACATCATTATCCTCCTTTGGTTCAGTTGGTATTTGACCCTGCGATCTTGTCTGAAAATCTGCCGAGCTGTTTCTCTGTGCCTGCGATCTCTCTTAGATAGAATTCGCCGTATTTTGAGTAAGATACGGGATACGCCCTTATCTCAGACAGCGCCTTTGCCATCCACATCGGCATTGCATTCGATATCTTTATCTCAAGAAGTACGTTGTTATGGCCTGTGAGCAGATAGCCCTCGTCACCGAGGCACGGATTCAGGCTGTCACGCCTGCACCTGATGGCAAAATCGAAGGTCATGCGTATCTCAGGATCCGTCTTGCCAAACATGGCGATCCTGTCATAGCACATGAGGAGTTTCGGATACGCCTGCCAGTGCTTCACTGAGAAGTCTATCTCCTTCATTATCTGTGACTCAAACGGCATGGTCCCTCTGAGGATATAGTCATCAGCCTGTCCGAGAGACATCTCCACCCTGCGCTTGTAGACCGTGCCGGAGTATTTCTTTTTCAGTTCCAGAAATACCATGCTGTCGTCTCCCTTGGGAGTGCCGTAGCTTCTGAGCCTGATCTTTTCCTTGTACTTTGGCTTATTGATCGACGCTCTTATCATATCGTCGTTATCGCTGTCGAAGTAAAGGCTGTATATCGTGGTGAGCCCGTAACGATCCACCGCCATATGCTCATCGATGAGCTGTCTGAATCTCATATACTGATATTCCGTGAGCATATATTTTATTTCTTCTCTTTTGAATACCGCCGTCATATCCCATGCCCTTCCCCTTGTTTTCATACACATATGATAAACGCTGAGCCTTAAACAAATCTTAATGAATGGCCTTGCCAAAATGAAAATCCTGTGATGTTCACCTAAAGAATTATAACACCGTACAACAATGCTTGTCAACTGATTTATTGCGTTTAAGACATACAAAAGATGACAATAAATGTGCATTTTGTGCAGTATTACATATTGACATACGCAGATACGGGATGTATAATTGTATACAATAATACAGATACACACAAATGCAAATATACAGAGGAGGAACAGTCATGCACAACAATATGCCCAATATAAGCCTTAGCCCCAGGACTAATCTACTGGATTTTGACACCTATGAGTACGAATTGCAGAATGTCAGCGAACCTGAGATGTTCCGTGAGATGTTCCCCTATACAGAGGTACCAAAGGTAGCATACAACTATCGTCATGTACCGATGAACTGCCCCGAGCATATCTATATAACTGATACCACATTCCGTGACGGTCAACAGTCCCGTGCGCCCTATACCACCGCTCAGATAGTGGATATATACAAGATGCTCCACCGCCTCGGCGGAGAAAAGGGCATCATACGCCAGACCGAATTCTTTGTATACTCAAAGAGCGACCGTGACGCACTGGAAGAATGCATGGCTCTGGGATATGAATTTCCCGAATGTACCACCTGGATAAGGGCAAACAAGAACGATTTTGAGCTTGTGCGTGACATTGGTGTCAAGGAAACAGGCATACTTGTTTCATGTTCGGATCACCATATATTCAACAAGATGGGTCTTGACAGGAAAAAAGCACTGGATAAATACCTCGGTATAGTCAAGGAATGCATAGAGGCGGGACTGCGCCCCAGATGCCATTTTGAGGATATAACCCGTGCGGATTTCTACGGCTTTGTAGTCCCCTTTGCAATAGCACTGAAAAAGCTGTCTGATGAAAGCGGCGTGCCCATCAAGATAAGAGCCTGTGACACAATGGGATACGGCATCCCCTACCCCGGTGTCGCACTTCCCAGGAGTGTTTCCGGCATAATCTACGGTCTGCAGCACTATGCCGGATTTGAGAGCGATATGCTTGAGTGGCACGGCCACAACGATTTCTACAAGGGCGTTACCAATGCGGCGACCGCATGGCTCTACGGCGCAGGTGCGGTCAACTGCTCACTTCTCGGCATCGGGGAGCGCACAGGCAATGTCCCCCTTGAAGCTATGGTATTTGAATATGCATCGCTGAAAGGCACTCTTGACGGTATGGACACAAGGGTGATAACCGAGATAGCCGATTATATCGTCAACGAAACACACTACGACCTGCCGCCCATGACGCCCTTTGTCGGTCAGAGCTTCAATGTGACCCGTGCGGGCATACACGCAGACGGGCTGATGAAGGATGAGGAGATATACAACATATTCGACACCGAAAAGCTCCTCGGCAGGCCTCCCTATGTGTCCGTCAGCGCATCGTCCGGTCTTGCCGGCATCGCCTGCTGGATAAACAACTACTATCGACTGCCCGCCGACAGACGCATAGACAAAAAACACCCGGCAGTGGCAAAAATCAAGGAATGGGTGGACAGTGAATACGAAAAGGGCAGAGTGACCGTGATAAGCGACGGAGAGCTTGAACGCCTTGCAAGAAAATATCTTCCCGAAACAGCCGACAGGAGAAAGAACGATGATACTTGAATCCGATGACCGCTCACTGCGGATAAGAGTTTTCAACGCCATAGAGAACGCCATACTTGACGGTGAATACAACGACGGCGACAGTCTGAATGAACTCAAGCTCTCAAAGGAGCTGGGCGTAAGCCGCACCCCCGTTCGAGAAGCGCTGATGCAGCTGGAGCTGGAGGGGCTCGTGAGGAACATACCGAACAAAGGCGCAGTGGTGGTGGGTGTAACCGAACAGGACACACACGACATATATGAGATACGCATACGCATAGAGGGACTTGCTTCAAAGCTGTGCGCCGAGAAGATAACCGATGAGGAGCTTCGTGCCCTTGAACAGATCGTGGAATTGCAGGAGTTCTATCTGATGAAGAACGACACGGATCAGATATGGCGGCTCGACAGCGATTTCCACAAGATAATCTACGACGCATCGAGGAGCAGACCGCTGAGGTCAACGCTTTCAAACTTCCACAACTACATCAAGAAGGCACGGGATATGTCGATGCACACCGAGGGTCGGGCAGAAAAGAGTGTTGCGGAACACAAGGCAATACTTGACGCCATAAAGGCACATGACGGCGCTCTCGCAGAGCGCCTGACCGCAGAGCATATAACTAATGCCGAAGACAATATATTCTCTCAGATATAAGAACAGTCCGCGCGGAAGAGCCGTGCGGACTGTCTGTCTTATCATCACTTCATGATAACATATATCTCATCGGAACAGCTTACTCTCATGCCGCCCTTGTACTTTGAGCCCTTTTCCGCCTTGCGGCTGTACGACCTGCGGACGGTGCCCACCTGCTTCCCGTTGAAATATATCTTGTAGTCTACATTGAGCTTATAGCTCATGTCGCTCTCGTCGGTGTCGGTCTTGCTGTTTTTGAGACTGAATCCGTCGGATGTCAGCTTATCCACATATGCCTTGAATCGGGCGTTCCTGTTGTTCTCCCAATCCCTCGCCTTCTGTAAGTCATCCTTGTCCGCCTCGAAGTCTGTCTTGCCCACGGCGGTGTATTTGCCGTCATACTTGGCGGTGCGATCCTCATAGCCGTAATCCTTTACCTTGGGCAGAGCAGGCATCCTGCTGCTCTTGGCAGTCGAGGTCTTGGGGTCATAGGTCACCTTTATCTTTGCGGTGCGCTTGCCCTCGGTGTATTTATCGTCGTTCTTGTCAAGGGCAGACAGCACGAAATAATAGGTCTGACCTTTTGTAAGACCTGTAAGACTGCATACACTTGTGGTGACGGTCTTATACTTTTTCCACTTCCTGGCAGAAGTGTCATAAATGTAAACTCTGTATGCCTCAGCCCCCTTGACCGGATCCCACTTTATGCTCATCCTGCCCGAAGCAGACTTGACCGACAGACCCGAAGGTGCCGACAGCTGTGTTGCCGCCGAAACCGAGACCGATGTCATCTCTGACGGCAGTGCGATATATCCGACGGACATAAAAGCGGCGAGAACAAGTGCGCAAAAACGGCTGTTTCTCATTTTCATATTTATCGCCTCCAGCAATGTATCCTTTGTTCAGAACAAAAACCATACCAAAAAAGTGTCATACTATCATTATAGTACAACACTTTTTCCTCATTGTCAAGAATTTTATTAAACTTTTATCCGAGAGCAACGTCAAGGATCATCATTACAACAAACCCCACCGAGAAGAACACTGTCCCCACATCTGAATGGGGCTCGACGGACATCTCGGGTATTAGCTCCTCCACGACCACATATATCATAGCACCTGCCGCAAAGCTCAGCATATACGGCATCAGTGGCACAACGAGAGATGCGGCGAGTATGGTGACTATCGCTCCGATAGGCTCTACTATGCCCGACAGCATACCGTAGGCAAAAGATCTTCTGCGGCTGACATTCTCCGCCCTGAGCGGCATTGAGATTATAGCGCCCTCAGGGAAATTCTGTATGGCGATACCTATGGCAAGCGCCAGTGCATCCGCATAGGATATCACACTGCTGTCTGAGAGCCAGCCTGCCAGCACGACGCCGACCGCCATGCCCTCGGGAATGTTATGGAGCGTCACCGCAAGCACCAGCATAGCGGTCTTTTTCAGCTTTGTGGAAGGCCCCTCTGCTTTTTCAGCATTCATATGCAGATGGGGTATCACATGGTCAAGAAACAAAAGGAAGAATATACCGACAAGAAAGCCCACCGCCGCAGGAATAAACGCCAGTTTACCCATATGCTGCGACTGGTCTATCGCAGGGATAAGCAGGCTCCATACAGAAGCTGCCGTCATAACGCCTGCGGCAAATCCGCCGAGCCCTCTCTGCACCCGGTCATTGAGCTGACCCCTGACAAAAAACACACAGCACGCACCGAGCGTCGTGCCGAGAAACGGGATAAGAAGTCCGTAAAACACTTGCAGCGTCATAGTAAGCCTCCTCTAACTATCATTGTCTGTATTATACCACCCCGAGCAGGATATGTCAATTGATTATTTGAATATATGTTCATATTTGTGGTTATATACAAACAAACGCCTTACAGAGGTCTGATATATGATAAAAAATACATATCAGAATTTGTTATAACAATTTCTTTGGAATTGGTGCTATGAGCGCAATATATGTCTTGCATTTGTATTGTTTATGGTGTACAATATAAGAAAGAGCAAAGCTCGTTTTTTTGAAAGGGGTAATCAAATGATAAGGACAGCCATGACCGAAAGCGGCATAGTCAGAGGACTTCCCGCCGCAGATCCGAGAATAACTTCATTCAAGGGCATACCGTTTGCCGCACCGCCCGTGGGCAAAAACCGCTGGCGTGCTCCCCAGCCGTGTGAAAGCTGGGAGGGCGTGCGTGACTGCTTTGAATTTGCTCCAATATCCGTGCAGGATACGCCCGGTATCGGTGACGACATATACTGCCGTGAGTGGCACGTTGACCCCGAGATACCCATGAGCGAAGACTGCCTGTATCTTAATATATGGACAAACGCCAAGACCACCGATGAAAAGCTCCCTGTACTGGTCTGGTACTTCGGAGGGGGCTTTCAGTGGGGATACACCCCCGAAATGGAATTTGACGGCGAAAGGCTCGCCCGCAGAGGCATAATCGTTGTAACGGTCAATTACAGACTGGGCGCCTTCGGATTTCTCTGTCATCCCCAGATAACCGCAGAGCAGCCCGATGCACCCGCAAACTTCGGCTCTCTTGACCAGCAGGCAGGCCTGCGCTGGGTAAAGAGAAATATAGCCAACTTCGGCGGCGACCCGGACAATATAACCATAGCAGGTCAGTCGGCCGGCGGCGGGAGCGTAATGGCTCAGATGGCCTGCAAGGACAATGCAGGGCTTTTCAACAAGGCGGCTGTATTCAGCGGTATGATACTTCAGCCCTACACTCCGAACGATTTCTTCATCCCCCTCGATCTGGAGCAGGCGGGCAAAAAGGGCACAGAGCTCTTTGATGCGCTCGGAGTAAAGACCCTTGAAGAAGCAAGAGAGCTGGATGCGCAGTATATCCGCAGGATCTATTCAGACCTCAGAAATCAGGGCAAAATGTTCTATACCATAGTAAACGACGGCAAGTTCAACACAGGCGACCCGATGCAGGCATTTGTGGACGGCACAAGGAACAGAGTGCCCGTCTTCGCAGGAAATACCGGGGACGAATTTATGGATGCGATACCTTCCGACAGCGTGGAAGCGCTTGAAGCGACCGTCCGTGAACACATGGGAGAGCGTGCAGATGCTTTTATGGCTCTTGACGGTGTAAAAGAAAAAACGCCATTTGGCTATGCGACCGTAAGCGCTCCCGAGCTTGGCGTCAAGAAAGCATTCAGGGCGGAGGAAAAGCTCGATGCTCCCATGAAGAACTATTACTACCGCTTTGTGCCCCATATCCCCGGAGAGGACGACCCCGGAACGTTCCATTCGGTAGATCTCTGGTTTTTCTTTGAGACACTTGCCAAGTGCACGCGTCCTTATGACGGAAAATACTATGATCTTGCACGTCAGATGTGCGACTACTGGGTCAA
The DNA here is from genome assembly GCA_018110925.1 of Oscillospiraceae bacterium. GTDB lineage: Bacteria > Bacillota > Clostridia > Oscillospirales > Ruminococcaceae > Huintestinicola. Next base: position 37,196 of record JAGAZJ010000012.1, read on the forward strand.
CTTCATAAAGACAGGCGACCCCAACGGCTTTGATCTGCACGGCAATAAGCTGCCCGAATGGAAGCCGTACAACTCAGACACAAGAGCAGAAATGGAATTCAGGACAGAGGGTGCAGTACCCGTCACCGAAAAGGACGGCATTGTGACATTCCTCGTTGAAAACGATCTGGCATAACGGAGGCAGAATATGAAAAAACAGGCATTCAATCCATATCTCCCCTCATGGGAGTATATCCCCGACGGAGAGCCTTATGTATTTGACGGCAGAGTATATATCTATGGTTCTCATGACCTTTGGAACGGCTATGTTTTCTGTCAGGGCGACTATGTTTGCTGGTCAGCACCCGTTGACGATCTCGGCAACTGGCGCTATGAGGGGGTTATCTATCCCAGGAACGAAGACCCCATGAACAAGGACGGGCGTATGTGTCTTTATGCCCCTGATGTCACGGTGGGACCCGACGGAAGATATTACCTTTACTATGTGCTTGACAAGATAAACGTCATATCCGTTGCAGTATGTGACACACCCGCAGGCAGATATGAGTTCTACGGATATGTACACTATGCGGACGGCACACGCCTGGGAGAACGTGAGGGCGATGAGCCGCAGTTTGATCCGGGCGTGCTGACAGAAGGCGATGTTACATATCTTTACAGCGGCTTCTGCGGTCTCGGCGACAAGTCACGCACAGGCTCAAAGGTCATCACGCTCGACAAGGATATGCTCACGGTAGTACATGTGCCATCACTGATAATGCCCGGCAGCTGTTACAGCAAGGGAACGGAATTTGAGGGGCACGCATTCTTTGAAGCGTCGTCCATACGCAAGGTAAACGGTAAATATTACTTCATATACTCATCCGAAGTAATGCATGAGCTCTGCTATGCAGTGAGCGACAGTCCTCTTGAGGGCTTCAGATACGGCGGTGTGCTGATAAGCAATACCGACCTGCATATAGACAGCTACAAGCCTGCCGATATGCCTATGGTGAGCGGCGCTAACAACCACGGCAGTATAGTTGAGATAAACGGCGACTGGTATATATTCTATCACCGCCACACCAACAACACATGGTTCTCAAGACAAGGATGCGCACAGAAGCTCACTCTCAATGCAGACGGCAGCTTCGACCAGGCAGAAATGACCTCATGCGGTCTCAACGGCGGTCCCCTTGAAGGCAAGGGCGAATATCCCGCATACATCGCCTGCAACCTGTTCACGGAAGATCATGAGCTCTATCTCGGCAAGCCCGGTCTGCCCAGATTTGTTCAGGACGGACGTGACGGTGATGAGGAAGTGGCTTATATCGCAGATATAAGCGATGGCACTACCTTCGGCTTCAAATATTTTGACTGCAAGGGCATAAAAAAAGTGAGCATCGCCACAAGGGCATACTGCAACGGAAAATTTCAGCTGAAGACCGCATGGGACGGCGAAGTGCTGGCAGAATTCGATGTTGAGGGCAATAATATATGGACCACTGTATCAAGGGATGTCACTATCCCCGACGGTATACAGGCAATATACTTCACTTACAGAGGCACGGGCTCACCGATGTTCAAGTCATTCACACTTGAATAGATAGGGTCGAGAAAAAGAGAGACAGCTTTGTAAAAATGAACCGAAAATTCCCCGACCGTGATATAATCATCCTTATTTGGAGCAGTCGGCGTACTGCTCCGTTTTTCTGCAATATACGATCACGCCGGACGGTATTGTCTGAACGTTCGTTTCAATTACACCCGAGTTTCTCACCCATTTCAGGCTACGGCAACTCTTAAATCGTGTCTTAAATGATGATCCCCTTAGAGCAGACACACGTAGAGCAGACACACGAAAAAACGTGTGAACTCTAAGGGGATCAAATCACATCTGTATGTCAGCGGCTCTTATAATACCATGTCAGAATCCCAACCCGTCAAGCCAGTCACAGACAGACTGCTGTGTATCAGAGCTGAACTCCTGAGCTGTCTTGCCCTGAACAGCCATACCGTCGAGCACCTGTGCATCCGGCAGATAGCTTTCTATCGCAGAGTATGTTCCCGATCCGCCGCTGCCCTCATGGGTGTTGAACGGGATAATGACCTTGCCGGAGAAGTCATAGCTGTCCATGAATGTATATACCGCCATCGGCATATCTCCCCACCAGATCGGATATCCGAGGAAAACAATATCATACTGTTCCATATTCTCTACACCGCCCTGTATCTCGGGTCGGGCTTTGTCGGCAAGCTCTTTCTTTGCAACATCACAGCAGTCGTCATAATTTGCGGGATAAGGATTGACAGTTTCGATATGATAGCTGTCAGCACCGACCTCGCTTGCGATATATTCTGCAATGATCTGCGTATTGCCCTTATCTATCGTGCCGACATTGTAATTCTCATCGGCACGGGAGAAGTAAGCAACAAGGATATTCCTGCCGTCACTGTCCGTCGGATCGTCTGTTTCAGCCTGTGTTGAAAAGGCGATGTCCTCGGAGCGTTTATTATCTGCCTCTGTTTCATTTGGTCTGCTGTCCTGCCTGTTCAGCTTTTCTTCCACAGCTGCCTTGTCGATTTCGGCTACGCTCGGTGCAGATGCAGGCTCGGACGGAGCGCAGGCGGCAACAGCAAGAGCCATTACCAGTGAAGATACGACCACTGGTATATGTTTCACAAACATCACTTCCTAATCCTTCATCTGCTCTGGATCAAGCATCTTGATGACCTTTGCGGGAACACCGCCGACTACGGCATAGTCGGGTACATCTTTGGTGACGACCGCTCCCGCCGCAACAACAGCATACTTACCGATAGTCACGCCCGGACAGATCGTACAGCCCATACCGAGCCATGCATTCTTCTTTACTGTGACTTTTCCATAGGTGTAGGTGGTGCGGCGGTCATACATATCGTGGTTGATAGTGGCTATCCTTATACCCGGTGCCGCCATAACACCGTCCTCAAACTCTATACCGCCCGACGCAGAAAGAATAGCCGAATGATTGATAAATACACCCTTGCCGAATGTCACACGGTTGCCGAAATCACAGGTGAACGGCGTGAGTATCCGTACATCATTGAGCTTGCGCCCGAAAAGCTCCTCCAGATATCCGACATATGACGGATCATCGGGGAGAACGGCATTTGCCTTTGCGCACAGCGTTCTCGCCCTCATCATCTCATCGACCGCTTCTTTGAAGTACGGTTCAGTCACCTTTGTCGGACCGCCCTTGTCCATAAGTTCATATACATAACCGTTTTCGTATTCCATATCTTTTCTCCTGTTATCAGTAGGTCGAAGCCTCTGCCCTTGTCAGCTTCCATTCCGAGCCTTGTTTCTTCGCTTCGAAGGAAAGCTGTAATCTCCATGTATGCTTTCCCCCGCCGAATACGGCTGCTGTCACTTCGGATCTTCCGGTGATAACAGCCTTTTCGCCGTATACATCGATTTTCAGCTCCTCTGTCCGAGCAGAATAATAATTCAGCGTGCCGCCCATGATCGCATGGATATACGCTTTCTTATCCTGCTTCATCCCTGTCATGTGAACGAGAACAAAGGAGTCATCATGTACACGCAGCAGTTCTGCTTCATCCTTTGCGATCATAGCATTATACATATCTTCGTAGAGCTGTTCAAGTATTTCCCTGTCATTCATCCGAAAAAACCTTTCACACCGCCGAGCACCAGCCTGTTCGTGATCTCAGTGATCTCTTCCACAGACTGCTGTTTGCCTTCCTCTATCCACTGTCTGTAAATGCCGAGAACAGAATTGTTTATGAAATTCATCAGCATGGTCTGCTGATATCCGGGCAATGCGCCGTATTTCTTTGAGCCGCTCCAGCCTGCGGTATTGACCTTTTTTATCATACCTCCGCGGATATAGCGATAGATCTCATTGCCTGCACAGGTGATCTTCTCGTAGGCAAGCCCCTTTTCCTCGGAAAAGAGGAAGAACTCACGGTTCACCTTGTCAAGCTCATCAGGCAGCTTGTAGTCCTTGATGTGCTCGATATATTCCGAAGAATACTCCGATTGTATCTCGTCGAGCAGATCGTCAAGGGTATGATAGTAAACGTAGAATGTCTTTTTGTTTATCATCGCACGGCTGCAAAGCTCCGTCACCCTGATCCTGCTGTAATCCATTTCGCATATCATCTGCTCAAATACACTCTTGATTGAATCTATTGTCCTGCGCACTCTAAGATCTTCATTGCCGGTGAGTATCATATGGTCCTCCTTAACGCACTGCGGATAAAGTAACTTTGGTTACATTTTATCACAGAGTGTCGTATCTTTCAAGTCTCATACTAATTTCTGACCGATGCAATTATCTTCTGACGAAAATAGACAAGAAACAAGCCGCAAGTGCTTGAATATAAGGAATTTGCGGCTTGGAGATCGTCTATACATCGAGGAGGAATTAGTATCAATCCGCAGGATGCCATGCTCCGAGGTTTGATTCCTGCTGTTCGAGTGTCATATTGAAGAAACGCTTGCCGCAGTCGAGTGCTCTGATCTCAGCCATTTCATCGGCGGTCAGCTCAAAATCGAATATCTCAAAGTTCTCTCTCATATGCTGTGGATTTGTTGTCCTCGGGAACACGACAGTCCCCTCCTGGATATGCCAGCGCAAGATTATCTGCACATTGCTCTTGCCGTATTTACGGGCAAGCTTTGTGAACACAGGCTCATTTATCAGGTCCTTGTCGCCGTGACCGATGGGATACCAGCTTTCTATAACTGTACCGTACTTCTCGATACGCTTTTTCAGTGCGTTCTGCTGATAGTAGGGGTGGCACTCAACCTGCAATACGGACGGCTTGACAGCGGCGGCGTCGCACAGCGCCTCAAGACGTTCGCTCTCAAAGTTGCTGATACCGATAGACTTCACCTTGCCTGCTTTCACAGCCTTCTCCATATCCTTCCACGCACCGAGGTAATCACCAAACTGCTGATGCAGTAGGAGCAGATCAATGTAGTTCGTCCCGAGCCTTTCAAGCATCTTGCCGATGGCTGCGGAGGTCTTGCCTTCGCCGTATTCGTGCGGCCAGAGCTTTGTGGTTATCCACACTTCCTCACGGGGAACGCCGCTGTCCTTCACAGCCTTTCCGACGCTTCTTTCGTTCTGATATGCATGAGCGGTGTCGATGTGACGGACACCCATTTTCAGAGCATCAAGCACTGCGTTGTATGTTGCTTCACCCTCAGGCACCTGATAAACACCAAGTCCGAACTGCGGTATCTTTGTACCGTCATTAAGTGTGATATAGGTCTGCATGGTATCCTCCCCTTATATGATATGATTGTTTTTCAGCCACTTTTCGATCACCGGCTTTGAATTTTTAACTCCGCTGCCGGAAAGTGAAAGCCCCTCACCGACGTCTGCATATTTTCTGATATCCGAAACGCTCTTGCCAAGCCCGCTGCCCTCATTGGTACAGAGCGGATATATCGTCTTGCCCGAAAGGTCTGCACTGTCAAGGAACGTAAAGACCGCCATGGGAGCAGTGCCCCAGTAGTTCGGATAGGCAAGAATGATATTGTCATAGCCTGATACGTCGGGGATCTCTTTCAGCTCGGGACGAGCGTTCTCTCTGAGATGAACCTTAGCTTCGTCAATGCAGATCATATACTTCGCAGAATAGGGCTTCACCATTTCGAGCTTGAAGCTGTCAAAACCCGTCAGTTCCTTGATATGCCCGACTGCGATCTCGGTGTTGCCTGTCTCCACAAACTTCATTGCCCCACCGAAATAATTCTCATCGGCTCTTGAAAAGAAAATAATAACAGTGTTCATATACTTCCTCCCTTGGTTTTATGTAACATCCGTTCCGATAATTCTATTTTAGCAGATAGGTTTTGAAATATCAACAGGCAGTTTCCACAAAACAGTCACTTATGTAACAGCTTGCGTGAAATGGTTACTTATCCTTAAGCCGGCTGTGATGGATAATCTGTCTCTTTTATATCTTTCCGTCAAATAGAAATCTCAGATTGTCAGCCGTATCACTTCTAATCTTATTGAATGGGGCATCATGACAAAAGCTCACTGACATCATGTACGGTGAGCTTTGTATATGTGTTCACACAAAGTAAAAGTCATTCAAGTTCCATAACTTTCAGTTCAATGGCAACCATAAGATCTTGGACTGTTGGTGAAATAGATTTATCCACTTCATAATGATCTGTTTCACCATTATATACTTTCAACAATTCATCTTCATATACTAAATAATCATAAGGAAATGCCCACCAATGATAAGGTTCCTCTTGTGTCGAGTTCCTATTTGTATTGTGACGCTTGTAACTTAAAATTTTTAAATGATCTATGTCACAGGTGAGGAAACCATTCAAATCACTTAGTACATAATGTGAAAACACCGGTTTATCCTTATATTTTGAATTACCGGAAATATCAGATGTTATTATCTGCATAAACGCATTTGCTATCTTATTGAATTCTTTATGCATATCAGGTTCACAAAATAAAACTGCCATTATAGACATATTCATATAATGAATAAAATCGGAAGGTGTTATACATCTATTGGAATTTGATTGGTCATAAATTCGATAGCTTGCTTCCATTAAGTGAAATGCCTCATAAATAGATACTTCATTATTTATTAAGCCATAATCTCTTATATACTTCTTTATAATATACCTAATATGACCGAATTATATTTTATCATATGCCGAACGATTTATCAAGAGATGTTGCATAAAAATCCGGACAGACCACATACAGTGACCTGTCCTTTTCGCAGGATACCGAGCTTTATCATGAAGCATTCATCTGAAGCTCATACATCCTCCTATATATACCGCCTTTTTCCATGAGCTGCCTGTGTGTTCCCTGCTCTGCTATCCTTCCTCCGTCAAATACTATTATGTTGTCGGCATCCGCTACTGTCCGAAGCCTGTGCGCTATCATAATAACGGTCTTGTTCTCCACAAGCCTTGCTATTGCCTGCTGGACAAAAAGCTCGTTTTCGGGGTCAAGAGAAGCTGTCGCTTCATCAAGTATTATTATCTCAGCATCTTTGAGAAGTGCTCTAGCGATGGATATTCTCTGTCTTTCTCCGCCGGAAAGAGTTCCGCCGTTTTCACCGATCACAGTTTCATATCCATGAGGCAGCTTTGAAACAAATTCATCGCAGAACGCCGCCTTCGCCGCCGCATATACTTCTTCGTCGGAAGCGCTTTCACGACCCATTTTTATGTTGTTGAATATCGTGTCGTTGAAGAGTGTCACGTCCTGAAAAACAAATGACATATGTTCCATAAGAGATGACGGGGATATGTTCTTTATATCCTTACCCCCGAACCTGATACAACCGCCGTTTACATCCCAGAAACGTGCTATGAGTTTTGACATGGTGCTCTTTCCGCTTCCCGAAGGTCCGACAAGTGCCGTTACACTCTCCTTTTCCACTTTGAAAGATACACCGTGGATCACTTCCTCATCATTATAACCGAAGCGAGCGTCGATCACCTCTATATTTCCGCCGTCCGTCTTCTCCGTTCCGCCCATTTCATCTGCGATCATAAGGCTTCTCATCCTGTCCGTCACAACATCAAGATGCATGAGCGTCGAAAGCTGTCCGAGCACGGCAAGTATAGGTCCGTATATCCTTGTTGCCATAAGCAGGAACATGAGCAATGTGAGAAGCTCGACCTTTCCGCTGAGAAGGAGCGCACAACCCGCAAAAATCGTTATGCCTATGCCCGATTGAAGTATCATGCTTGCACCGGAAATAAATACACCTATCGCAAGTTCTGTCTTTACAGACATATCCTTCAGCGCCCGGAGCGTCCTGTCGAGAGCCTCATGTCTTTTGCCTGATACACCGCAAGCCTTGATTATCTTTACTCCCTCAAGATATTCCTGTATCCTTGCAGATGCTTCAAGCTTTATATCGTTCTGGCTTCTGAACAGCTTTTTCTGCTTGCTTTTGCTTGCGATTATGATGATGAACGCAAGCGGTATCGTTATGAATACGCACAGTGCCAGACGGATGTCAAAGAAAGCGAGCATCACACACATCACCGCAGACGATATTATATCGGCGATGAGCGGCGGTATGGTCGAGCTGAGCATAGATTCCATAGCAGAGCAGTCGCTCATCATATTCGATGTTATCTCAGTAAGATCCCTCGTGTTGAAGAAACTCATGGGCATACCGCACAGATGCTCTGCCAGACGTTCTCTTGTCTTGTTTGACTCCTTATATGATGCTATGTAGGTCTTGCGATAATCATTCTTGGCACAAAGAAACACGGCCACCGCAGACACTATGCCGAATATCCACAGCTTCCATATCGCTGAGGTATCTGTGCTTCCTTCCGTTATCCCCTCAAGAAGCTCCCTGAATATCATCACCGTCACACAGAACGGGAGCATCATGCTGAGATTTGTGAGTGTGCAGGCTCCGATGGCTTTTTTCAGGTCTTTATACCCCTGCTCGGATAAAAGCAGTGCATCTTTAAGTCTCTTCATACAGCAGCACCTCCGACCTTCCACTGCATCGACTCTTCATAGCTTTCCCACATCGTTTTGTATCTTCCGCCCTTTCCGATGAGCTCATCGTGAGTTCCTTGTTCCGCAACGACGCCGTTGTTCATAACAAGTATATTGTCAGCATCCTTTATCGAGCCGAGTCTGTGCGCTATCATAATGACGGTCTTGCCTTTCATCAGGCTTCTGAATGACTGCTTGATAAGATATTCGTTTTCCGGGTCGCTGAATGCAGTCGCCTCATCAAGTACAACTATCGGAGCATCTTTCAGTATAGCCCTTGCTATTGATATCCTCTGCCGTTCACCGCCCGACAGGTGTATCCCCGATGAACCGATGACCGTGTCATACCCGTCGGGCAGATCCTTTATGAATTCATGACAGTGTGCGAGCTTTGCGGCTTCGATTATCTGTTCCCTCGATGCATCCTTTTTGCCGAGGCTTATGTTATCCGCAATGCTCATTCTGAAAAGGAAAATATCCTGATATACAAAGCTCACCTGCTCCATGAGCGACGAAACGCCTATATCCTTTATATCATGCCCGCCGATAAGCACCTGACCGCTGTCTGTATCATAAAACCGTGAGATAAGATTTGCAATGGTGCTCTTGCCGCTTCCCGAGCGTCCTACCACAGCAGTGAGACTGCCTTCCTTTATCTTGAAGCTAACATTATCAAGCACTTTCTGCTGGTCCTCATCGTAGGAGAATGACACATTTCTGAATTCTATGTCGCAGCTGCTGAGCTTTATGTCCTTCCTTGTGTCGGAAAGTTCTCGTATGTTCATGACCTCGTCCATTCTTTCAACGCTTCCGTTGACCTGCATAAAGCTCTCCGAAACATACATTATCTTGTTCATCACGCCTGCTGCTGCGGGCGTAAAGAGCAGATAGAAGATAAAGTCCATGAGAAATCCCTTGCCGCTGTCCGATCTCATTATGATAAGTCCGACAGGTATCAGCAGAAGATATATATTGTTTATTATAGCCGTGAACGCAGGCATACAGTTCTGCCATCCCAGTGAGAATTTCAGCACCCAGTCCGTATAATCGGCTATGGCTTTTTTGAGCTTGGCAAACGAGCTCCGCTCACGTCCGAACGCCTTTATGACAGGCATTCCCCTGACAAATTCAACAGAGGCATTGTTCATGCTTTCAAGAGCGTTCTGATACTGCTCCATATTGTGCTTCATGTCCTTACTGCCATATCCGATGAATTCGGCAACAAACGCAAGAACTATGCCCGCAAGTGAGATAAGGCCCAGTTTGATATTGATAGCAAGAAGTATGACCACCATAACTATCGGCGCTGTTACAGAGGCTGTAAAATCAGGGAACTGGTGAGCGATGAAGCCCTCTATGCTGTCTATGTTGTCCTCCATTATTTTTCTGAGCTTGCCGCTTCCGATATTCATGTGATACCCCAGCGGTATCTGCGTGAGATGCTTGGCAAATGCGGTCTTCAGCTCGTATATCGTCCCGAACGCCGCAAGATGAGAGAATAGTATCGCCAGAAAGTACATAACTATGTTGAGAAGTATACCTCCCAGCGCAGTCCATGCCATGAGCATTATCCGATGAGTATCCAGCAAATCGAGTTTCGGATACACCGAGAGTATCTCTTTTATGACACCGTATATCGCAAGATACGGTATGAACGATGCTACTGCCGCAAGCGACGACAGTACAGCCGATAATATGACCATAGGCTGTCTGTCGGATGCTATCTCCAGACAGCGTGCCAGCCCGGTCTTTGGTTTCATATCTTTTTGTTTCTTTTCCATTTATCCGTTTCTTCCTTATGACAGTAATGTTTATCACAGCGGGATCCTTTTCTGTGACAAAGAAAAACACAGTTAGCTAATTCTAACTGCGTTTTCAATGATATCATACAATACTGTTTTTTTCAACTCCGATAATTCTTTTGAGTATCAAAAATGCTCCATTTCTATTTTTTATTTATCCTGCGGTAATCTCTCGGTGTCATACCGTAAACGGATGAAAATGCTCCCGAAAATTTGCTTGCGTTTGAGTAGCCTGACTCAGCCGCAATATCACATATCTTCATATCGGTGTCGCAGAGCATCCCTGCCGCTATGTTCATGCGGTACTTTTTCAGATGCACATATGGAGTATCGCCGTAGATCTGCAGGAATATCCTGTGAAACAGTGATGTGCTTATCCCGTAGCGTGAAGTATATTCTTCTATCGGGATATGAAATAATGTGTCGGATACCATGTCATCCCGTATGCTTTTGGTGATATCTATCATTCTCGTGGGAAAATAATCGTGAGTGCTGTCTTCCGTGTTTTCCATTCCAGAGAGCAGATGCAGAAGCTCCAGTGCTTTCAGCCTCAGATAAATGACATCGGAACTGTGCTTCATTTCTTCAAGCTCTGAGAATATATTCTGTACGTGCTTCTCGGGCAGACATATGAACCATTTATCTTTAAGCCTGAGCCGTGTTTCGATTTCATCGGGGTCAATAGAGAAGCAGGACAGCATATTTTTTGTCTCGGCACTGAGTCTGTCACGCTCTATGACGACCGATATTCCTCTGTATACTTTCAGCGGAAAGCAGAAAAAGCGTGGAAGTGATACTGTGCCGTTCACGCTCATATGCTGTTCTGGCATATACGAAACTGTATTGTCACGGAACGTGCTCTCCTGCCTGCCTTTAATGCAGTAGTTCACTGAAATAATATCCGTTCCGAAGCTGTTTGACGGGATTACCGCATCGGTCTCCATATCCTGAAACATGAGCTGTATACCGTCAGCAAGATCATAGCATATCACTTCGCCTTTGCCGGGACAGCCATAGTCTATCACAAGTATATCTCCGTTTTTGTTTACCACCGATGACCCGGTGCCGTACCATTCCGGTCTGTACTCTGACATATTATCCCCTCCCCTGCCGCCATGCGGTCATTTCCCGTACATCGACCGCAATATGCTGTATGACCTATTATATCAGATTTTATCAGATCTATCAAGTGTTTTTTCGACCGCAGTTTTCCGACACTATGAACAGTGAGTATTATTAAGGCAGGCGGATGATCTTTGTTTTCCTCGGACAACTTTGAGTTATCTCTTGTATTTTTCGGAGCGATGTGATATAATCATGGCAATAGTGCCGGTGTCTGTATGTCTGTACATCTTTGCCTAGTCATAGAAAACACCACCACCATGCACAACGATGAAAAAGAGGTATACGCCGCCATTACAGGCGATCAGGTGGCTATAACCGATATACGGATAAGATGAACGGTTCCGATCAGTCTTCATCAGACGTATCAAAGCCGTTGTTGAGTATCTCGTTATATTTTCTGTTGGCTTTCAGAGAATCCTTTCTCTCCCGCCACCTGTCAGCATCACTGCGAATGGAGATGATCTCATCGGCGATCATCTCCATACTTTTGGGGTCGGTCACATCGGGGGCGGTATGGATAAGATATGATGTCATCCTGCTTATAGATTTTGGACTGCCCAGCATCTTCGCCGCCTCATATCCCAGTTCGGCAGGATAACCCAGCCCGGTCAGCACCCTGACCAGCTCATCTCGCTGCCTTGCCCATTCTCTCTGATTGTCTGTCATTGGTATCGCTCCTGTACTTTTGTACGCTCATTTTTCCAAAAGCCTTCCGAGCGTTCTTTCCGTATCGTTCACAAACCGCTTTGTGATCTGGTATGAGGGTGTTTCGGCATATGCACAGTCATGCACACTGTCATCATCGAACAGCAGTATCCTCGCATCAGGTACAGCAAGCAGTATCGGAGAATGAGTCGCCATGATGATCTGAGATCGATGCGCCGCAATATCAATCAGACGTACAAGCAGAGCCATCTGATTCTGCAGCGACAGTGCCGCCTCAGGTTCATCAAGGATAAAGAGCCCGTTTTCTTTGAAATTCACTTCCATCGTTTTCAGGAAGCTTTGTCCATGTGACATATAGTGGTAGTCATGAGGCACACCATGATTCATACTTCCGTAGTATTCATCCATAGTTGCCACGTTGTAAAAGCTTTCCGCACGCAAAAAATATCCTATATCAGGTCGTCTGTATCCTCTTATAAGGTGAATAGCCTCATTAAGGTCGGAATGGCTGTCAAACGTTGAAAAACTGTAATTGAATGTCCCGCCTTCCGCATTAAAGCCTGCCTTTATGGCAATGGCTTCAAGCAGGGTGGATTTTCCGCTGCCGTTCTCGCCCGTGAATATGGTTATCGGTGTTGTGAATTCCAGCTCGGTCAGCCTTCTGACAGACTTTATCCCGTGCAGATAACTGTGCTTGTTTATTTTTGACCATTCAATCTCCAGCGATTGTATGAACAGATCGCTGTCTTTGAATTCTTCCCTGTCGTCTTCCACATTATCCCGCCCTTTCCGTTCTGTGCCGCTTCATGACACATTCGGCGATATAGCAGGGTATGACGCCTGCTGCATAGCAGAACAGGTCTATGACCGAAAAACCCGTGCCTATCATTATTCGAAGGAGTCTGTCGGTGATGCCGAACCGGTCGCAAAAGCCCCACAGCTGCAAGAACTCCACAGCAAGTGCGAATATAAGTATCGCCGTCGGAAGCACATACCATTTCTGCGGCCTGACGGGAGATACCGTTCTGAACAGTGTATACAGCAGTATCACTACCAGCACATCGCCGAGATAACTGCGCACCCATCCGTGAGCAAACGCCCCTATGACTATTTCGACGGCAAATATCACAAGCGATACTATACCGAAGATAAGGCGGATCCCCGGCGCTCTGTCAGTGACACCCACACTTATGCCCCACAAACACGAAAGGATCATAAACAAGCCTGTCATTCAAAAGGTCGTCCACCGCCTTTGCAGCATCGCCGCTCACGCCGCCGTATACCTGTATGCCTGCCGCTTCAAGCAGTCTGAAAGCCTTTTCTCCCATACCACCGCAGATAAGGGTATTTGCACCGTGTTCTCTCAGAAAGTCCACAAGAGCCGCATGAGAAACCTCTCCTGTCGGTATCATATCGGTACCTGTCACCCTGCCGTCCCGAACATCACACATCATGAAGCAGGGTGTCTGCCCGAAATGCTGAAACACCTTTGAATCCTCATATGCAACTGCTATCCTCATAATATCTTCCTTTCATAGATCTGTCGCTGTAATCATTTATTTCGTATCGAAACATCCGAGAAAGCGGTACTCGAAATCAGCCTTTTCCGTGATCTTTTTATACTGTTCGTAGCCGCAGTCGGAGCACTCTATGAGATAGTAATATTCCCCCAGTTCGGTCTTTCTCGGTCTGTCATGGACAGTTACCAGAGATGCTTTGCTGTCCTTTATCGCCGCCATGAGCACAGGGAGATCCTCTGCCTTTCCTGCCGCTATGAATGCGGTGCGGCTTCCCGTGGTGCGTGGCTCATCAAGAGTAAGCACATAGAAGCGTGTCTTGTTTCTGTCATTGTTCTGTATAGCTTCCGCCAGTATCTCAAGGCCGTAGACATCGACACAGGCCGCCGATGCTATGGCGGCACAGGTGCTGTCCTTTCCCTCGGATACTATCCTTGCGCCCTCAGCGGTGCTTGACACCTCTATGATCTCGGCATCGGGGATGTTCTCCTCTATCCACACCTTTCCCTGTGCAATGCCCTGCTTGTGTGAATAGACCGTCTTTATATCACCGAGCTTTGTACCGGGCAGTACCAGAAGATCCTGATTTATGGGCAGTTCCACCTCTCCCGCCACCGATACTCCCGTGTGGGCTATCACTGTGTCCACATAATCCACGACTGCGCCGCCTATGGTGTTTTCCTGCGGTATCACTGCATAGTCGCTCTCGCTGTTTTCAAGGGAAACGACCGCCTCCTCCACCGTCCCGCAGGGTATGGTCTCCTGCCTGCCGAAAAACACCACGCAGGCTTCCTGAGTGTATGTGCCCTCGGGTCCGAGATAGCTCACCATTGCCGATGAATAGTCCTCACGTATCTCCGCAGGTGCGGTGTTTTCCGTACAGCCCGTAAATATCATCAGTGCCGCAAGTAAAAACGATGCTCTTTTCATGTATATCCTCTTTTCATCTGTCGTCATCGGTAGCCAGAGCTTCCGGTGCAGTATCATCCGCTCTGTAATATTGCTGTACAGATAACCGGAACCGACAACAGCATAAGACCATGCAATAACGGTATCAGCTTTCTTTTCATGCGCAACACCCCATAGCAAGATTGTATCACTTGCCGTCATATATGTCAAGTACATACTGCTCTTGTCAACATTGAAAAGCACTTGCATTTTACAGACAAATGGTGTATAATGTTAGCATCATCTAACTGTATTAGAACACAAATAACCGAAAGGAAGATAGCTGTGAAATTTGACATCACAAAGCCCATGCCCTTCAAGGTCGGGCTGTATGAGCTGAACGGGAACGAGAACTATAACTTTCAGCTGAACCGCCTTGTAAACATGGACGGCGCCGACCTCGAACTTGTCAGAAAGGCTGCCGAGAGGATACACGACCACAGAAGCTGGAAAAGAGTACTTCTCGGCACTGCGGTAAAGCTTGACAAAGCTGGCGATATCAAAAATGCGGCGGCATTTTACAGAATGTCGGAATTCTACATGGAGTGGGATGACCCCCATGCGCTCAGAGCGTGGAAAAGGGCAAGGAAACTGTTCTTTAAGTATTACAGGGATTATTTTACAGGCACAGACCCCGTGGTCGAATATACCGAGATACCCTACGACGGATACAAGATGCCCTGCCTTAAAATGAAGCCCTGCCATAAAGGGGCATACTCATCTGTCACGGAGCAAAAGGGCACGATAGTCATGAACGGCGGCTTTGATTCAAGCTTTGAGGAATTCTTCCCCCCGATGGAATATCTAAGGGAGAACGGCTACACCGTGTATCTCTTTGAGGGTCCGGGGCAGGGAGCCTGCATAAGACTGTACGGCGCTCCCCTGACAATGGAGTGGGAAAAGCCCGTGAAAGCCGTACTTGACCGCTTTGACCTTACCGACGTATGCCTGATAGGGGCTTCTCTGGGTGGATACTTCTCGCCGAGGGCGGCGGCATATGAAAGGCGCATCACGAGCTTTGTAAGCTGGCCTGCATTCTCATCGCTGACAGCAAATCTTGATGCCTTTATGAAGCACAGTTCCTCCGCGCTGGAGGCTTCACGTCACATCGGCAAGGCTCTGGACGGTCTGTACCGTCTTAAAACCGAAAGAAACAGGCATGACCGCTTCACAGCCCTGTTCAAGACATATTATCATCGTCTGGGGTGCAGGAGTTTCAACGAAGCGGTGGATATACTTGAAAGCATAAACACAAAGCCCCTCGGCAGGCTTATAACTCAGGACGTGCTTCTTCTGGGCGCAGAAAAAGATCTGAGCATCCATTATTCGCTGGCAGATCTGCAAAAGGCGGATATGCCAAATGCAAGGTCTGTCACCACAAGGATACTCACAGACAAGGAACAAGCCTCCGATCACTGCAACTGCGGCAATCAGAAGCTTGCAATGGATATCATACTTGACTGGCTCGATGACGTGAAACACGGAAGAGCCGTGACACCTGCATCATTCCGTGATGAATACACTGAATATATCTCAGCGCATCCATACAAGACCGCAGATGCGTTCAGATACATACTTGACGGCGATGCCGAACAGTCGATAGTCTTTTTCAACGGTCTGAATATGCAGGAGATGTGGGTGCCGTATATGAAGGCATTTTCAGGGACTCACCGTGTTCTTATGATGGAGTATCCCACCGCACCAAAGACAAACAACGAGCTGCTCGATGCCATACACGCACTGTTCGGGAAACTGGGCATATCAAAGCCTGTGATAATAAGCTCCAGTGACGGCGGAGTGCTGGCACAGCTCTATCTGCGCCGTTTCCCGGATGATATAAGCGCTCTTGTGATGATGACCACCGTGACCATAGACTCAAAATACTGTGAGGACACCAGAAAGGAACTGCCTGTACTGCCCGCACTGCAAAGATTTATCGGTGCAGTGCCGTACAGTATGCTGAGAAAGCGGCTCATCGGCACGGTCACAGGCTATCTGAACGATGAGACCCATGAAGAAAAGCAGTACGGCAGGAGCTTCCTTGAGACCGTTGCAGACAACGGCTACAAAGATAAATTCATAAGCGCCATAGGGCTTGTGGGCGATATGTCCGTACAGCCTGTGATGAGGGCAGAGGAGTTCGCTCCCGTTGAGGGAAAGATACTGCTCTTACAGCCCGAAAAGGATATATTCACAGAGGCGGACCGCAAAAAGCTCAATGACCTGATACCCACAGCAGAGCGCCACACCATGAGGGGCGGTCATCTGTCATTCATCATGTGTGCAGATGAGCATATCGCTCTGATAAAAGGTTTTCTTAACCGTATCAGCCTGTCATGACATAAGTGCGCCGAACAGCGCAACTATCAGTCCCGTCAGCGGACACACAAGTAGCGGCCACACCAGACCATGCTCCGGCACGGCCAGCTTCCACCAGCCTTTCCATTCCCAGTCGGGATGCTCCTCAGCTCCCTTGATGAGCCTTTTGTCCTTAACATAGATCCTTGCGAGCACATCAAGCAGAAAGAAGTCCCCCGCATTCACAAACATCATCTCGGTATAGCCCGTCCAGAACAGTGCCTTGAATCCGCTTACCCCTGCAAGGCGTGCGCTCGCCGCCATGTACAAAAACATCAGCAGATAGAGCGGTATCAGAACAAAGTACATCCTGATGACCTCCTCCTTTTTCACATAGGGAGCGGCGGCTTTCTTCAAATTCCTTGGGAACATAGTGCTGTAAGCCTGGGGAAACACAAAGAAGAAAAGCCCCACCACCGCATTGAATACCACACACATCACTATTCCGTCCAGTATCGTTCTTGCCGTATCCATGATCTCTCTCCTTTCATACATTCGGTTAGCTTATGGTAACCATTATACCACACGTCTATAAAAAATGCAAGACGTGCAAAGAAAACGAACACAGCAGAAACCGATATCGGATATCTGTATATCATATCAAAATTTTGATATGATATTCCCCATTCGCAATTATATACGATACAATCACAAAAAACAACTTGCATTGAGCGCTGTGTGTGATAAAATAAACGTAAGATACTTACAGAAAGCGAGGTGACCTTATGAAACACATAATGAAGACCATCGCTGTGTCTGCGGCACTCTTGTGCATGGCAACGGCGGGCTGTTCACAGACCGCAGGTCCTGCCGATACGACAGTAAGCGCAGAGGCCGTTCAGGATCTTGTGCTCACAGAGAACAAGATAGGCACTCATGACGGCTACGGCTATGAGCTCTGGAAGGACAAGGGTGACACCAGCTTCACAGTAAGCAGCGGCGGCACATTCTCCTGTGAATGGAGCAACATCAACAATGCGCTCTTCCGCAGAGGTCAGAAATTCGACTGCACCAAGACCTACAAGGAAATGGAAAAAATGTCCGTTGAATACGGTGTGGACTACTCCCCCGACGGCAACTCCTATATGTGTGTATACGGCTGGACAAGAGACCCCCTGATAGAATTCTATATCGTGGATTCATGGGGCAGCTGGAGACCGCCCGGAGGAACTGCCTACGGCACGGCGATCATAGACGGAACAGCATACGACATATACAAGACCCTGAGGGTAAATCAGCCCTCCATAGACGGCACAAAGACCTTTACACAGTTCTGGAGCGTCAGAAAGACCAAGCCCGAGCCTGTGGAGGGCAACAAGCTTGAAGGCACTATCAACATATCCAAGCACTTTGATGCCTGGGAGCAGTGCGGTCTTGAAATGGGCAAGATGTATGAAGTGGCGCTCACCATAGAGGGCTACCAGTCAAGCGGCAAAGCAGACGTTTACAAGAACGACCTGAAAATAGAGGGAGAATATGCCCCTGCCGATGACATCAAGGTTACTGTGATACCCTGATCAAAAAAGCGAAGGAACTTTGCGCTCCTTCGCTTTTTCTCATATTTCATAGCAGAAGCCGTCGAGCTTTTTCTCAAACTCGTTCACCGGCAGAGGACGGTCAAAGAAGAAGCCCTGTGCCACACGGCATTTGTAGTTTCTCAGCACATCTATCTGAGCCGGTGTCTCTACGCCCTCAGCTATACATTCAAGGCCGATGTCAAGCGCCATAGTGACAACGTGCCTGAACATGAGGTCTGTAACACTGCCCTTTTCATCATCACCCGGCAGGAAGCATCTGTCCACCTTCAGAACGTTCCAGGGTATCTCTCTTATCAGATTGAGGGACGAATAGCCTATGCCGAAATCATCCACCGAGGTATACACACCGGCCTGCTGAAGACCCGACACTATACGTTTGAGATTGTCAAACTCCACATAGCTCGTGGTCTCTGTGAGCTCTATCTCGATATATTCATGAGGCACGCCGTTTCGGTCGATGATGCCCAGCAGTGTTTTTAACAGGTCTATATCCATCAGGTGCTTCCTTGACAGATTGACAGACACCCTGACGGCATTTTTGCCCTCATCAAGCCAGCGCCTTATGTCACGGCACACATTGGTCGAGCATATAGAAATCCAGCTTACATATATCCGAATTCTGCTCCAGGACGGGTATGAAATCAGCAGGAAACACCACCTTGCCGTCGTGATACCATCGGCAGAGCGCCTCTGCGCCGACTATCCTGCCTGTCTCTATATCCACCTTGGGCTGATAATACGCCATGAACTCCTCGTTTGCAAGAGCGTCATGGAACTGCCCCTGCACACGTTTCATATTCTCACGCATACCCGCCATCTTGTCATCAAAGAACAGTATGTCACCGCTGCCCGTCTTTGCGCTCTGAGCGGCGGAGGTTATCCTGTCCATAACGTCGTCGGGCGTCTCAAAGGTGAAATCATCGGGGAAAACATACACACCCGCAGAAGCAGACACCATCATCCTTGTATCATGCTCGGGAAGATCGACCGGCATATTTTTCAGTATCTCAACTACCTCATCGGTGTGATCCTTCTCAAACAAGCATACGAAATTATCTCCGCCCACACGGCACACAAGACCGCTGCTGCCGACACTTTCCTCCATAGCCTCGTAGTGCCTGCGGAGGACAAGGTCTCCCCCTGCACGCCCGACATCCCTGTTGACCAGTGAAAAATGCCTCAGATTGTATCTTGCCGCACCATAGCCGCCGAGCCTGTCTGCCGAGCGTATGTCCCAGAGACTCCTGATGAAATAACGCAGATTTCGGTAGCCGAATTCATCATAGAAGCCGAGCTGTTCGACGGTCTGCTGGAGCCTGTTTCGGCTGATATAGCTGAGCAGTGCCCTCATAACAAGGTCTATCCTCTTTATATCCTCGGACTCTGGCGGCTCGTCATCCTCATTGATATACACAGACGCCTGTATCACAGCCTGTGACTTTGAAATTATCCTGCGCTTGTGTATCAGCTTGTTTCCCCTGCCGTTGTCGTAACCGATATACACTTCGCCCTTCCCTGTTTTCTCATGCAGAAGGGATCTGTAAAACTCGGTCACGCCCTTGGATATATTGAAAAATTCGCACATCTCCCTGAGCTTCACACCAAAGAATTCTTTGTTCATACCGTCGGGATCAGTCATCAACCCGACAAACTCCTCAAACATCAGTGCAAAACTGATCGGATCACGCTTCATAGTATCAACTCCGCAATATACAGTCACGTAATTAAGCTCGTTCATTGTCTGTAATACAATCATTTCATTGTAATGATAACATATTTATGTAAAACATTCAATAATACCCCTCAATTTTCCAAACATTTTTGTCGTTTTGTATAACCAAAGTAAACCCGTATAGTGTATTTTAACAAATTGTAATAATTTGAGTGAAAAGAAACCGCCGCTTTTCTTGACACCGCCGCCGTGATAATATATAATTGGTAGTGTAACTATGTCTGTTCTGAGGTTGATAGCATGAATAAGAACCGAATTTTCAGGATCATACAGATAGGCTCCAAGGACGACCTTCCGAGCCGTGCCTTTGATATGTTCATATCTGCCACCATAATAATAAATATCCTTGTGATGTTTCTTGAATCATTTGATGAGCTGGCGGCCTTCTCACAGGTATTCTCCGTTGCGGAATCCGTCACCATAGGGATATTCTGCATAGAATACGTCCTGAGGATATGGACAGCCGACCTTTTATACCCCAGGCTGTCAAAGCCCCGTGCGGTGCTCCGTTTTCTGCATTCCTTCGACGGCATCGTTGATCTGCTGACGATACTGCCGATGACGTTCTTCTCCGGCTTCATCGCATTCAGGATGCTGAGAGTTGTGAGGATATTCCACCTCTTCAGGATAAACGCAAACGATGATTCGTTCACTGTCATCACCAGTGTACTCAAAGAGAAAAAGAACCAGATCATATCATCGGTATTCATCATACTGGTACTTATGCTGGCATCATCCCTGGGCATATACAGCGCCGAGCACGAAGCACAGCCCGATGTATACAAGAACGCATTCTCGGGTCTGTGGTGGAGCGTAGCAACACTGCTGACAGTTGGATACGGTGATATATACCCCATAACCGTTACAGGACGCATCATGGCGATAATCATTACATTTCTCGGTGTTGGGGTCGTGGCTATCCCCACAGGTATCATCAGCGCAGGCTTTGTTGAACAGTACACCAAGAAGGAGAACTCCACCTCAAGATTCACCGACATATCCGCCATAGGCGAGATAAAGGCGGACTCAAAGAGCAGGCTCACAGGGATGACGGTAGCTGAGATACGCTCAAAATACGGCATACAGGTACATCTTGTAATAAGGAACGATCTGTCCGTGATACCCACGGACAATCTGAAAATAAAGAAAAACGATGTTCTGATAGCACATTCGGAACAATACAGCAAGTGAGGGTAAGAAGTATGACCAACAAGGACATAACCAAGAACACTTCGGGGTTTGTGGTCGTAAGCGACCTTGTGCCCCAGGTGATACAGGAGATAAGGTATCACTCCACATACAATTTTATCGGTGACAGGATAGACGGTTATGAAGAGCCTGTCGCCATACTCACCAAGGAAGCGGCACGGGCACTGCGCTCTGCCTGCAACGAACTGAACGTAAAGGGTTACCGTGCAAAGATATTTGATGCGTACCGACCTGCCTGCGCTGTAAGGCATTTTGTGATGTGGGGCATAGAGGATCAGGATATTCGCATGAAGCCGTATTTCTACCCCGACCTTGAAAAGCAGGAGCTTTTCGCAAAGGGATACATTGCAAAGCAGTCCAGCCACAGCCGCGGCAGCACGGTGGATCTGACCCTTGTTGACATGAAGACAGGCAAAGAAGTGGACATGGGAAGTCCCTTTGACTTGTTCAGCGAGAAGTCACACCCCGATTGCATGGACATAACCGACGAGCAGTATGAGAACAGGATGCTGCTGCAAAGCACTATGATCAGAAACGGATTTGTGCCTATCGACTGCGAGTGGTGGCATTTCACACTGGCAGACGAGCCCTATCCAGATATATACTTTGACTTTCCCGTGAGCATCAGCGCTCTGAGGACGTGAGTGCCGTCAAAATATACAGCTGTGATGCCGCTCACGGACATTCGGGATATATAATCTGACCAATAGATCCGGCGCATCAAAAAGTCGGGACAGTATCAGAGAAAACGAGAGAAACAGCGTAATTTAAAGAGAATACGAGAGTATCGGAGATATATTTTGATTTTTTTAAAAAATCCACTTGACAAATGCCCGCAAAGCTTGTATAATAGCCAATGTTGTTTCCGATCGGATTGCTCTGTGCGCCCACGCATATAGTAGCCGCACGGAGAAAAAATATTCACAAAGGAGAAAAGACTATGTCAATGTCAACATCGACTTATATGCCCAAGGCTGCAGACATCACACGCAAGTGGTATGTTCTTGATGCATCGGGCAAGTCTCTCGGCCGTGTAGCTGCTCAGGCTGCAACACTCCTCAGAGGCAAGCACAAGCCCACCTTCGCTCCTCATGCAGACTGCGGAGATCACGTTATCATCATCAACTGTGCAGAAGCTGTTCTCACAGGCAAGAAGCTCGACCAGAAGAGCTACAAGTGGCACACAGGCTGGATCGGCGGTCTCAAGGAAGTCAAGTACAGCGAGCTTATGAAGAAGAATCCCGAAAAGGCTATGCAGATAGCTGTAAACGGTATGCTTCCCAACAACTCACTCGGCAGAAGTGCTCTCACACGTCTGAGAGTATATGCAGGCGCAGAGCACGATCATGCGGCTCAGAAGCCCGAGAACTACGAGATATAAGGAGGGTATGAGTCATGTACGAATCTAAGGTTCAGTCCTATTATGGCACAGGCAGAAGAAAGAGCTCCGTTGCAAGAGTAAGAGTTTACCCCGGCAGCGGCAAGGTAACCATAAACGGCAGAGACATGGACGATTATTTCGGCCTTGAAACTCTCAAGCTCATCGTAAGACAGCCCCTCGTTCTCACCGAGACAGGCGAGCAGTTCGACATCGTTGCCAACGTTAAGGGCGGCGGTGTTACAGGTCAGGCCGGCGCTATCAGACACGGTCTTTCCCGTGCGCTCCTCGTTTTCAACCCTGAGCTCCGTCCCGTCCTCAAGAAGGCTGGTTTCCTCACCAGAGACCCCAGAATGAAGGAAAGAAAGAAGTACGGTCTCAAGGCCGCAAGACGTGCTCCTCAGTTCTCGAAGAGATAATCACACACCTCACAATCTGCGTATCTACGCACTTTGCGAGTGTTTCAAAACTCTTTGGTCAACATTTAGTCAATTCAAAACCTCTCTGTTCGCGCAGGGAGGTTTTTTTATTTGCCTTTATGCAAGGCACAGCTCGATCTGCTCGGCAGTTCGGGCTTTTGTTTTACGCAGAACATCAGCGTAGATTTCTGCGGTGATGTTCACATCTCGGTGTCCAAGATGCTCGGACACGACTTTCAGGTCTACACCGCTGTTGAGCAAAAGCGTAGCGTTACAGTGCCTGAGCTGACGAAGAGTCATATCCTCAAACTCCGTTCCTTTGGTGAAGCGTTTGAGGGACTGATACACCGAATTGCGGTCACGGTAGTTTCCTCTTGCCGATACGAACACCATTTCAGGGTGAGCGAAATCATCACTGAGAGCATATTTCAGCTTTTCGATATACTCTTTCTGTGCAAGAAGAACTTTTTTCAGCTCCTGACCCATACCGATGATACGGATACTGCTCTCGGTCTTAGGATCAGTCAGCTCGTGCTTTCCGCCAATATCGGTCAGCGTGTGGTTTATGGAGATAGTGTTGTTCTCGAAGTCAATGTCCTCCCACGCTAGTCCAAGGCACTCTCCCGAACGCATACCCGTGTAAAGCAGCACCTTGATGATGCGCTTAAAATCCTCGTCCCAGGGCTTGCTTTCAAGGTAAGCCATGAACCTTTTGAGCTTATCCTCCTCCAGAGCCTTGTTCTTACGGCTTTTCTTCCGCTTCGGCAGTACCACGTTAAGGCAGGGCGTGTCACGGATGAAGCCCTGCTCTGCTCCCCTGCGGAAGATGCTCTGCACAATGACGTACAGCTTTTTGACCGTTGCAGGGTTCAGGTCATAGGACTGCATTATCTGCGTCAGCCTTGGAGCGTTGATGTCCTTGACTTTGACGTTGCCGAGAACAGGCTCGATGTGGTTTTTGTACTGCCCCCAATAGGTGTAGACGGTGCTCTCTTTCAGCTCCTGGGGAGCATAGTTTGTGAAATACCAGTCGGCAAGCTCGGAGAATCGCATATTCTCATTGAGTTCTGTATAGTCTTTACAGCGGTTCTCAAAGTCGAAAGCAAACTGCTGTGCGAGCTTCTCCGCTTTCTTAGGCGTTACGCCCTGCGGAGGTTTGAAGGTTGTAGACTTGATGATCTGCTTGTGTTCTGTATCATAACCGAGGGATACCTTTATTCTGAAAGTATCGCCTCGCTTTGTAATAGTAGCCATAAATGATTCCTTTCTATCACATAGATTTTATGGCATACTCCTGTTACTCTAATCATAGCGCGCATTTGCCCGTATGTCAAGAGGATTCTCTATCTTTTTTCGGAGTATGCCGAAATCTATGCTCTTTGTTCTATGGTGTTTGTGGATTTTCTGTCTGTTGACGCTCAAACAGCGTAAAATCGCCGTTCTCAGCGTACAGACTTACTTGTTCGCTGTCTGTCCGTTGAAGTAGGCAAGCAGATCAGCCTTGTTGATAAGCATTTTGCCACGCTGACCGTCTCCAGCTCTCATGTAAGGGAGCTTACCCTGAGCAATCAGCTTGCGGACAGTATGCTCGGACAGCCCCTTGACTGCTTCAGTGCATTCCTTAACGGTCAGCATCTCCACGGCATCGGACTTGACCTCAGACACCTGTTCGGAATCATTGGCTTCGATAAGTTCGCTCAGGATATTTACGAGCTGAGCGATAAGCTCGTTCTTACGATTTGTAGTCATTATTTCCTCCATAGCAGGTACTTCCCCTGCTTTCTATCTTGTTTGTATTTTATTCCAGCACATTCTTTCTTGTGGTGCTGTTGTACTTGTACTGCTGATAATCGGCACTCAGCCCGCAGGCAGAAATAAACGCCTTAACCTTCCTCAGCTCACGGGACAGCTCGTCCTCACGGCTGATACGCTTTGTTTCCTTTTTCAGCTTCTCACGGGTGAAAAGTCCCTTTTGCTCCTCGGCTTTCTTGTAGGTCGCAAGCTCCGAGGAAACAGCAGACAACTTTGCTTTCAGTTCATCACGCTCCTGTACGGCTGTATCGTGTTAGGCTTTTAGCTTCTTCGTGGACTTGACCATAGCCACATACTTCTTGGCGGTGTCGCTGAGTGTGTCGTAATCCTCTTTTGCGAGGGTGACTTTCTTGCCGAACATCGACTCTTTTACTTCGATACCCTCGATCTCATCGAGCTTGACTTTCTTCTTAGCTGCCTTGTCAAGTTCGGTTCTGGCTTCATCACGCTCGGAGAGAGCCTGAGCCTTTTCTTCATTCAGCCGCCTGATCTCGTCCTCATGTTCGCCGTATTCCTCAACCGTGTTGCTGTACCCTCTGGACTTCTTCGGCTCGCTGATCTCAATGCCGTGAGCGTTGCAAATATCCCTCAGCACTTCCCACTCACGAAGCCGCCAACGGTTATTGGAATGAGCGCCATTTCCGAAGCCCATTTCGTCAAGAGCCTTGTTCTTGGCATTGCGGACTTCAAGCCCCCCTGCTGTAATGTCCGAGAGGGATATAGTCGATGTGCAAATGGGGAGTTGCTTCATCGAGGTGCATTGCCCGCATTGAACACATAGAGGTTAGGATTTCTCGCTTGAAATCCCTCCATATATTCACGCAGGCATTCGGCAGTTTTTTCTGCATCGGAAGTGCCTACAGCCGAATCATTTTTCGTGCCAATATATACGAGGTGTTCGTAGAAACTTTTCTGCTTGTTTGCACCCTCGATCACACTCTTACTCGGCGGACGGTTGAACAGGTGTTCAAAGTAGTCAACTATCTTGCGGTCACTTCTTTTCTGACGAGCGTTGTATCTCTCTACCGCATCGTCAAAAAGCTGGTGGTAAGTCTCACCCAGATCCTGCTGAACAAAGATCACATTGTTCGGCGTTCTGGAACTGTCAATATTCTTGGCAGTGAACTCTCGGTTGTTATGTGAAAGGCTGCCTTTGCCCTCGCACATCGAGATAGATTTTGTACTCATATAATGTCTCCTTTTATATCTCTGTTTGAACCCTCTGACGAGGGATAATCATATACGCAAGGCTCACCGCCTGCGATATGATGAGCGCCCTTGAAGGGCTTTTGAAT
>JAGAZJ010000013.1 GCA_018110925.1 Oscillospiraceae bacterium
GGTATCTCCTTTATGAGATTGAGGGACGAATAGCCGATGCCGAAATCATCCACCGAGGTGTATATGCCCACGTTCTGAAGACCGTTTACCACACGCTTCAGATCCTTGAACTCAACGTCCGTGGTTGTCTCTGTCAGCTCTATCTCGATGTATTTGTGGGGCACGTTGTGGCGGTCGATTATCTCGATTATGTGTTCGAGCAGGTCAATATCCATCATGTGCTTGCGTGACAGATTGACGGACACTCTCACCACGTCCCTGCCCTCATCGAGCCAGCGCCTTATGTCGGCGCATACATGGTCGAGCATATAGAAATCCAGCTTGCATATCTCCAGACTGCGTTCAAGCACAGGTATGAACTCGGAGGGGGGTATTATCACGCCCTCATGGAGCCAGCGGCACAGTGCCTCTGCGCCCGACAGCCTGCCGTCACGGAGCGAGACCTTGGGCTGGTAGTATACCAGAAACTCGCCGTTCTTTATAGCCTGCGGGAACAGCTGCTGTATCGCCATGAGCGTTTCCTTGGCGGCGATAAGGTCGTCGTTGAAGTATACCACATCTTCCTTTTCATTGGTTCGTGCCGCATGGGATGCCGCCGTTATCTTATCCAATATTTCGGAGGCATAATCCATGCCCATACCCTTTGGTATGGTGTATACGCCGGCCGTGGCACATACTGTCACTCTGTCGCCGGTGTTCACGTCATAGACTACGGGCAGCCCCTCAAAGCAGGAAATGACACTGGGCATACGCTTGCTCTCAACGAGCATTGCGAAGTTGTCGCCGCCGATGTGAGCTACAAGACCGTTCTCTCCCACAAGACGGATGAGGTGGTCTATATAGCTTCTCATGACGAATGTGCCTGCCGCCCTGCCTATCTGCATATTTATCAGCGAGAAGTGTTTCAGGTTCAGATACACGGCGGACATACCCGCAAGCCTGTCTGCCTGCATGAGCCTGTCTATGCATCTCTTGTAGTAGGTCATGTTGTAGTAGCCCTGATCGTCGTGATATGTGGCTTGCTCGGCGATTGTGAGAAATCTGTTCCTGCCGCTGAAAACCGATATCATCCTGAGCATCATATTCACACGGACTGTCTCTTCATCGGACCATTGTTCGTCCTCACGGGGAGGGAATGCGTTGAATACCGATGTGCCGAAGCCCGCGGCTTCGCTCCTCTTTTCTATCGGTTCGCCGCATTCTCCGCCGTTGTCGTGGAGCATATAGCTCATGCCCCTGTCAAAAAGCTCATGCTTACGGCTCTCATAGAATGACATGGTCAGCTTCTCCACACGGAGTATGCGGCACAGCTCTGCAACTGCCGCAGTGCCCTTTTCCGAAGCGATGTCGCTTATATCCTCCATCTGCTCGAGAAAACGGTCAAATGCCGTGCGGTAAGCATTGTCTGCCATAAACGTTCCCCCCTTGCTCGTTTATCAGCCCGGTATCAGAGTTCTCCGTGAGAAAGTGCGGTGAGATAGGAGTTTATAAAGCCGTCTATATCGCCGTCCATAACTGCGTTTATATTGCCGTTCTCAAAGTTTGTGCGGTGATCCTTGACAAGGGTGTAGGGCATGAATACATATGAGCGTATCTGTGCGCCCCATGCGATCTCTTTCTTTACGCCCTTGATGTCCTCTATCTTTTCAAGATGCTCACGCTCCTTGATCTCAGCCAGTTTTGATACGAGCATCTTCATGGCGTAGTCCTTGTTCTGATACTGGCTTCTCTGCGTCTGGCAGGATACAACTATGCCCGTGGGCTTATGTGTGAGCCTTACTGCGGAGGAGGTCTTGTTTACCTTCTGTCCGCCTGCGCCCGATGCACGGTAGAAGTCTATCTCCAGATCCTCGGGGCGGATCTCTATGTTGAGGTCTGCCTCACCCATTTCGGGCATTACTTCAAGAGAAGCGAAGGATGTCTGTCTCCTTCCCGAAGCGTCAAAGGGAGATATGCGCACGAGACGGTGAACGCCTGTCTCGCTCTTTAAAAAGCCGTAGGCATTCACGCCCTCAACGAGCAGAGAAGCGGACTTTATGCCTGCTTCATCGCCGTCGAGATAGTCAAGGGTGGTAACCTTGAAATCGTGTCTTTCAGCCCAGCGGTTGTACATCCTGAACAGCATCTCAGCCCAGTCCTGAGCCTCTGTGCCGCCTGCGCCCGCATGGAACGTGATGATGGCGTTCTTGTCATCATACTCGCCTGTGAGGAGCGTGGTGAGCTTGGTGGTCTCAAGCTCGGACTTGAACTTTTCTGCCTCGGCTTTCAGCTCCTGTGCGGCATCCTCGTCCTCACCGCTTTCCTCGGCGGTCAGTTCTATCATGGTTATGGTGTCCTCAAGCTGGTCGTTGAGCTTCTTGTAGCCTGCGATAGTCGCTTCGTTGCGCTTTATCTTCTGCATGACCTTCTGTGAATTCTCCAGGTCGTTCCAGAAGCCCTCAGCGGCGGACTGCTCCTGAAGCTCTGCGATCTCCTCTTTGAGCTTGTCTATGTTGAGTATCTTGTAGAGCTCCGTCATGTCCTTGCGGTAGCCTTCAAGCTCCAGTCTTAATTCATCAAGTAAAAGCATTTCTTTCACCGTTCCTGTATTCTGTATATTTTTTCATGGGATATCTTATCGGCGGGCTCAGTACCGGCATATCGGATATATCAACGAACCTCAGCTCCGATACCTCCGACGCCTGCGGTTTCAGCTCGCCCGACCATTCTCTGCATATGTACACTATGTCTATGGTGCAGACCTCATCCCCGTTGGGGTAGATGTAGTGCTGTTCCTCGCCCGAGAATACGCCGAACAGTTCGAGCGACAGCGCCGTAAGTCCTGTTTCCTCAAAGAGCTCACGTCTTGCGGTGTCCTCAACGCTCTCAAACAGCTCCACTGCGCCGCCCGCATAGCCCCACATACCGTTGTCCGTGCGCTTTTGCAGCAGTATCCTGCCGTCCTCACGTTCCACGATGACACTTGCTGCGGCGTGTATCAGGGGGGCATGGCCGACATATTTACGCAGATCCGAGATATATCCCATATTCAGATGAACCTCAGTATCTCGTCCGCTGTGAATTTCTTGGGTGCAGACGGTGACTGTGCAGGGTATCCTATGGCGATGGCCGCAACGACTGTCTCGTTCTCGGGCAGGGATATTATCTCTGCTATCCTGTCATAGTCTATGATGCCCATGATGACGGTGCCGAGCCCCTTTTCATGAGCGGCAAGGCACAGTGTCTGGGCGGCGATGCCCGCATCATACATGGTATATCCGTCGCCCTTTACGGTGGAGTATGAGCCGTCGGGCTCGTATCCTGCCAGCGAATTGACAGCCGACTGTATGATAAAGCAGTTTGTGCCGTTTATTATACCTGCGTTGTGGGCATTCCCCAGCACGCCCTCTGCGGCTATCTTTGCAATGACAGCCTTGTCGTCTATGACGGTGTATCTGGGTGTGCGTGTGTTCTTCCATGAGGGGGCGAATGCCGCCGCAGATATTATCTCTGTCATAAGCTCACGGGGAACGGGTCTGTCCTCGAATTTTCTTATACTGCGTCTTGTTTTGATGCATTCGATAGTATTCATATCATTACCTCTTATCGTGTGTCGGTCTGCCTGTCAGCCCAGTACCGCAAGCAGGAGCTCTCTGAGTATCTTGCACGCCATTGCGGTGGATGCGCCGCTGTGGTCATAGTGCGGCGACAGCTCGTTTATATCCATACCTACGATATCGAGCGAGCCTATTTTCATTATCGCAGACAAAAGCTGATTGAATGTCGCACCGCCCGCCTCGGGAGTGCCCGTGCCGGGGAATACCGACGGGTCGAGCACATCAAGGTCTATGGTGAGATATACCTTCTTGCCCGCAAGTGCCTTTACACAGTCATCGACTGCATCAAAGCGCACTCCTTCCAGCCCGGTGGGATATATGTGACCGTGTTCCCTTGCAAACTCAAATTCGTATCTCTCGCCGCTCCTTATGCCGAACTGCCATATGTGTCCGTCTCCGACGATGTCGTGACAGCGGCGTATGACGCAGGCGTGGGAAAGGGGCTCGCCCAGATAATCTTCACGCAGGTCGGTGTGTGCATCAAACTGTATGATATGCACATCCGTGCCGTATTTTTCCGTCACAGCCCTGAATGCTCCGAGGGTCACAAGATGCTCGCCGCCCAGCATGACGGGGAGCTTGCCCGCATCCAGTATCTCTTTTGTATGAGCCTGTATATCATCAAGTGCCGACACGGGCGAGCCGAAACGCAGTTCAAGGTCGCCTGAATCAAACACCTTTATGTCTGTAAGATCTTTGTCCTGATAGGGGGAATAGGTCTCTATGCCGAAACTCTCGTTTCGTATCGCCGCAGGGCCGAAGCGTGTGCCGGGGCGGAACGATGTGGTGCTGTCAAAGGGCGCACCGAATATCACAGCCCTTGCCTCGTCAAAGTCTGCGTCGCAGGCAATGAATGATTTTATCTCATGTTGCATCATCCAGAAGCTCCTTTACATAGTTGGGCAGGGCAAAGCATCCCTTGTGCAGGTCGGTATTGTAGTAGCGGGTGCGTATCCCAAGGGCATTCCACGCATCCGCATCTATATCGAGAGGGTCTGTGCCCTTTGAGGCAAAGCCGAAGAGCCAGTGACCCGAGGGATATGTGGGTATATGTGCCTGATACACACTGCATATGTCAAAGGACTGTGCAATGCGTCTGTGGGCTCTCTGCATCGCCTTTGCATCATCATCATAATAGGGGCTCTCATGCTGATTTACAAGTATGCCCCTGTCGGTGAGAGCCTTGTAGCAGTTGCCGTAGAACTCGCTTGTAAAGAGTCCCTCGCCGGGGCCGAAGGGGTCGGTGCTGTCAACGATGATGAGGTCGTATTCGTTCTCTCTGCTCCTCACAAAGCGCAGACCGTCCTCAAAGTGGATATTCACTCTTATGTCATCGAGTTTGCACGCCGTCTGGGGCAGGAACTTCCTGCACACGTCCACTACCTGTTCGTCTATCTCCACCATGTCTATGTGTTCTATGCTGTCATAGCGTGTGAGCTCACGCACCGTGCCGCCGTCACCTGCGCCTATGACAAGGACGTTCTTTACATTCTTCCCTGCCGCCATGGGCACATGGGTTATCATCTCGTGATAGATGAACTCATCCTTTTCCGTGAGCATCATAATGCCGTCAAGGGTGAGAAAGCGTCCGAATTCCTTGCTCTCGAACACGTCTATGCGCTGATATTCGCTCTGACCGCAGTAAAGCTGCTTGTCAACGCGTATCGACATCTTCGCGTGCTCGGAATGATTTTCACTGTACCAAAGTTCCATAAAAGCCTCTTTATTCTTCTGTGTTCATCTTAACATCAGATTTGTTTCAAGCCGGTCTTTTGTATTTGCGGCGTGATCCGATGCCTGTTGACGATCCGTCCTATTCATCAAATATGAGCCTGAATTTGCACTCATTATCTCCGGCAAGGACAGTATTCATCGTTTCAACGCGTACTCTGCTGTCAGTCCACACGCTTTGAGCCACGTAGATTATGCTCTGTCGGGAGCATTCGCAGAGAGCGGGGGTATTGACACCGCAGTCCTTATGGAGATCGCATCCGCACTCGGGAAAATAGATATAATATTCCCTCTGAGGAATAACTATCTCGGCACGAACGCCGCCAAGCTCACTCAGTCTGCTGTAAAAACCATCACGGTCTGCGCCGGTATCCCGACTGAGCTCAAGATATTTCTGCAATACTCCCGTATCGGCGCATCTTCTTGCACAGCACCTCAGCAGATTGCTTCTGCAGCCGGGCTCCATGCCATCAAGTGCCTGTTCAAAGCCCTTGAACCATTGACCAAAGAAAGAACTATCCATATATCGCTCCGAAATCTGTCTGCTGCGGTGTATGTTATTTTATCACCCTGATGTACTCCAGGTTCATATCCTCAGTACCTGTCATGAAGCAGCCGCTCTTTTTGCTGTGGTCGATGTTTTCAAGTATCTCGGGGGTGAGCCTTTCACCCGGGGCGATTATGGGGATGCCGGGAGGATAGCACATGACGAACTCACAGGATATCCTGCCTGCGCTCTGCATGAGGGGGATGCTCTCCTGTTCGCCGTAGAACGCTTCCTTCGGGGATATGACTATCTGCGGGTTTATA
>JAGAZJ010000014.1 GCA_018110925.1 Oscillospiraceae bacterium
CGCAGATCATGTCAGTTGCGATCCGCAGGTCGCACACACCTGACCAGATCAGATTTTATATTCCTCCGTAGCTCAGTCGGTAGTAGCACCTGACTGTTAATCAGGGTGTCGCTGGTTCGAGTCCAGCCGGGGGAGCCAAAAAAAAATCCCGTAACGAAGCCGTTTACGGGTTTTTTTATATATTTTAGTGCTCCAAGAAATTGTTATTATTACACAAATAAACATCACAGCATTTAGTTAAAAGTGATATATATCAATGGTATCAAAGGCTTGTTCGACAGTCAAAAATACCATTGTTTACATCACTTGTGAGCGTAAAGCCCATACACTGTTCGATTGGATATGTTAAATTGTCAGATGAGAATCAGTTTAGAGAGCTTTATAAAAAAAGACTAAGTTACTCATCATATAATCAATATCTCATTTTTGATGATGACAATGATATTGTATGGTTTGCTTGGTATGCTAATAAAAGCAGGTGATTGAGAATGCATACTAATAAATCATTGTACTGTGTATTATTGATCTTTTTTATACTAATCTTTTCCTTGACAGGATGTTTTGGTAAAAAAAGTGAAACTGATATTGCTCAGGAGACCGCAGATACTCTTATGAAGTGTATAAAAAACAAGGATAAAGAAACTATAAAAAGCTTGTTTTCTCCATATATTGAAAAAAGATATAAAATTGATGATGATATTGACAAAATGTTTGAAATATTTAATTCTCCGATTATTTCAGATAGTCCAGCGTATATATCGGCTTCTAACGAAAGTACGAGAGATGGTAGAGTAACTGACAGCGGTATAGCTGTATGTAAAGATGTTATTATGTTAGAAAATGGTGAGAGATACGCATTAGTGTTCTTGCTTAAAATCTCAAATTCGAACGAAAAATTAATCGGATTACACAATATTATAGTAATAGAATTAGATGATGATGATAAAATGGTAAAAGAAATATGCATAGTTGGAACTAAAGACATAGTAAGCTAGTATCGTAAAACAAATTGCTATATTTGTTATTTAAATTGTTTTGAAGGTGTTTGCATGAGAAACAGGATAATTTCAATATTGATATCTGTAGTACTTGCTCTAAATTTGTTCATGATAAATGGTGTTAATGTCAGTGCCGCAACACAGCGAACATATACAGGAGAAGGAAAAAAAGCCAGTGTAACGCTGACGAATACAGGAAAGAGCAGTATAAGAAACTGGGCGCTGCAGTTTGACGGCATAGACGGCATCAGCAATGCTCAGAACGCTGTTGTATACAACAGTGACAAGGAAAAGACTGTTATCAGATACATCGGAACATCATCTTCACTTGCTCCTAAAGCAAAAACATCATTTTCCTTTGATATTCCCAAAGGGTGGTTTTATTTGTATGAATAAATCAAAAAGAAATAGAATCATAGCCTTGCTAATTGTAGGATTTATAGGGTTAGTTGTGCTTGTTTTTATGGTTATATTTAATAACTTACCAATATATAAAGAACACGGTAGAAGATTTGTTTTTGTCTTTCCAGAAATCATCACTATCCAGGCACCACCTCCCCGAATGAAGCTTTTAGCATATATGAATATGAAATACGGTACTGTTTTCAAAGAATATAAAGGCGAAGAATATAAAGAAACAGGATTTCGCTGGTCTCATGAACATTCTGAAGATTTCGATAAATACTACAATGGCATTACAGTATACACCGACGATTATCCCGGTCATTACTTTTTTGTATGCGATCAGTACGGCACGATACATGATGATTACGGCTGCCATTTTGCCCAAGCAGAAGCCGAACAGATCATTTATGACAGATTGCAGGATAAAATCAGCGAAGACTTTAAAGTAACAGTTCATCCTAATTGTTTTCAGGAGAATGTATTTAAAAGCATCCCCACCGGCAGTGAATATCTTGATAACGGAGATTATATAATCCGTATCTTTATATGCAGTGAAGGCTCACGGGCAGAAAGCGATGAACAGATGTTTGAGACTGAATTGTATCCGTATTGGCGTGAGCATAAATACCTGGATGTATACTATGTTGATAGTGGCGTTTTTGACAGTATAGATCCCTGCAATTTCACAACTTACTGCGGTGATATAGATTGCAATAAGCATACTCAGGGATGGGGACTGGATGAAAATGGTGAAAGACAAAATTATTGGGGATGGATTTGTGATTGAATTTGTTATAACATATGAACGTAGTAGCTGTATATAATTTACAGTATAGATAAAAATGATTACTTCTAACGATGATCTTTAAAAAATATCACGCTATTGTTCGTTAGTGAGCAATTTTGAGTATTGATGTATTTCATCTAGCCTAAACAAATTGCTTTTTGTTACAATCCAATGGTGATAAGACAGGAGTAACGTCTGAATATGAATACCCGGCAGATACGACAAGAGCTGTTCTCAACATGATTGCAAACCGAACAATGACACGATTTCCCGCCATTCGATTTCTGGTACCGCATACGGGTTCATTTCGGTCACTGTAACAGGATACTATGTATATCAATATCATCCGTCAGCCGTTTCTGCATCCACAGCAGGTCATACCATCGGTCAAATTTTCTGCCCACTGACTGTAAATGTGCCACAGGCACAAAGCCGGCTTTTTTATGGAACAAAAAGCTGTCATGAGTAAGGTGTTCGTCTTCCTCTGCGGTGTATGCCACACCTGCCAGCAGGTTCACTATGCCCTGCTGTTTCAGCATCTCTTCCAGCGAAGTATACAGATATTTGCCTATTCCCTGTCTGCGCATATCCTTGTCGATATAGACAGATGATGCGGCAGTCCGCATATATGCGTCTCTTGTGCTGTAAGCTCCTGCATATGCATAGCCTTCCACAAAGCCGTCCTTTTCGCATACAAGATACGGATATTTTTTCAAGGTGTGCCTTATCCTGTTTCTGAATTCGTCTTCGGTCGGGGGGTTGTATTCGAATGAAACAGCCGTATTTTCCACATAGTAAGAATATATCTCCAGCAGTCGTTTTGCATCCTCATCGACCGCTCTGCGAATGATCAGTCCCATGTGAAACTCCCCTTTATACAGCTAAGGGCGGATCAGATGCCCGCCCTGTCTGTGTTGTCTTTTTTTCGTGCTTTTTCAAAAAGCCTCTGCTTTGCCTCACGCAGACGGTTTGCGTCCTTGTGGGTCATTATCACGCCAAGCAGTACCGTGCCCAGAGATATGCCGACGAGAAATCCCCTCAGTGCGTCGTACCATGCCGCAGTCACGTCGGGCTCGGCAAAAAGCAGTATGATATACAGTATGAAGCACACCGCACCCGATATGAATATCAGATGAAAACGGGCTGTCATGGCGGTATGGTCGTCTGTCGCCTTGTCGGCGATCATCACTGCGGTCTCGTTGGGGTCGTCGGGGACGCTGTCCGGCTCCTTGCGCCGGCCGTCCAGCAGTTCCCTCAGATCCACGTCATAAAGGTCTGCCAGCTCTATCAGGAGCGACAGATCGGGCATATTGCTGCCTGTCTCCCAGCGTGAAACGGTGCGCCTTGATATGTTGAACTGCTCTGCAAGCTGCTCTTGTGTCAGCCCTTTGTCATGGCGGAGCTGCTTTAAAAACTGACCTATTTTCTGCTGATCCATATGATCCTACTTTTCTGTGGTTATTTCCGTAACGGCGTAGGGCTTTGCCGAATTCCCCTCTGACCTGGGTATCTCTGTGAGGAATACGCAGTCAGTCAGTTCACCGCTGCCTATCTTTGCGGATATCCCTATGCGGTATGTAGAGGAGCTGACGTCATATGTGACCTTGCCCAGCGTCATTGCTGTGTTGTCGGGAAGTATGCTCTCGTTATACACCAATACATTGTTCTTGAAAAAGCTCTCGTCATAGGATAGGAGCTTTGACGCTATGCTGCTCTTGCCTATGCCCTTGCCGTAAATATAGTCATTTACAAACATATTTGCCTCGGTGACAGAGCTTATGACCACATCGGTCTTCTGTGAAACGGGGTCTATCCTGTACTGGTTCTTGTATCTTCTCAGCTTTGTGCCGCTTATGCTTTGGGTGCGTGTGATTTTGGGGTCGATGAAATTTGCTCCGTTGGAGTAATTCCGTCTGTCCTGCTCGGACTGCGCAAACTGGGGCATAGCTTCTATGTACTGCTCCATGAACGCGGTGTAGTATGCGAGGGAGCGTATGTCCGAATTGTCCTTGTAGAGAGAATACACGCCCTCGTTGGCAACGATGCTGAGTTTCTTTCCGCCGAAGGTGGCATTTACAGCGAAGGTCTCTCCTGTGGATGTGCCTATGGCGGATGAAAGCTCGCTCACCCTGCACGTCATGAGCATATCATAGAGTATCTGCACATCCTTTGCGGTGACATTCACCGAAAGGGTGTATTTGTCTGCCTCACTGTCCGAGGGAGCATTCACTATGGCCTTTTTCGTTGAG
This sequence comes from Oscillospiraceae bacterium, assembly GCA_018110925.1. Classification (GTDB taxonomy): domain Bacteria; phylum Bacillota; class Clostridia; order Oscillospirales; family Ruminococcaceae; genus Huintestinicola. The sequence goes on from JAGAZJ010000014.1 coordinate 4,440, forward strand.
TCAAACTCAAAGTAGCGCTCCTCGCTCATCTTCTTATAGCTGACGGAGAAGTCTGCGGGGGCTTTGCCTATCTTTGAGATGCCGCCGTCCCATGAGCCGTCAGCGGCGAGCCTGTATGTTGCCGCACCTGTCTCGACGGTGCCCGTCGCCATGAGGCCGCCCTTTTCCGGTGAGAAGTAGTACCACTTCCCGCCTGCCTTCATCCAGCCGAACCAGGGACTGCCGTTCACATAGTAGCGTGAGCCCTTTTCGTCTTTGACAAGACCTGTATACAGCTCCGGAATACCGTCGGTGAAATAGTACATCTTGCCGTCAACGGCTTTCATACCGTTTACGCCGTCCTGTTTGCCGGCTTCTTTGAATTCCGCACGGGTGACGGGGTCCTTTGCGGCATATATCGTGTTGGGCACACACAGCAGCATAAGCGCCGCAATGCCCATAACTGTGAGCTTGTGTTTCATCATATCTCCTCATTTGTCGTCTTGGTGTCTGTATTATAGCATATATTTTCCCAAATTGCAATACAATGCTCCGCAACTTTTAAGCGAACAAGGGGCTGTCACGTTATGCAACAGCCCCTGTTATTTACTTTATTATATCCTTGCCGCCCATGTACTTTCTGAGGGGCTCGGGGATCCTTACAGAGCCGTCTTCGTTGAGATTGTTCTCCAGCAGGGCTATGAGCATTCTCGGGGGAGCGGCAACGGTGTTGTTGAGGGTGTGGGCAAAGTATTTCTTTTCGCCCTTTACCCTGATACCGAGCCTTCTTGCCTGAGCATCTCCCAGGTTGGAGCAGCTGCCTACTTCAAAATACTTCTTCTGACGGGGGCTCCATGCTTCAACGTCTATGGACTTTACTTTAAGGTCTGCGAGGTCGCCGGAGCAGCACTCTATCGTGCGCACGGGCACATCCATCGAGCGGAAGAGCTCAACGGTGTATTTCCACATCTTGTTGAACCACTCCATGCTCTCCTCGGGCTTGGAGATAACGATCATTTCCTGCTTTTCAAACTGGTGTATGCGGTATACGCCTCTTTCCTCAAGACCGTGAGCGCCCTTTTCCTTGCGGAAGCAGGGGGAGTAGCTCGTGAGGGTCTGGGGGAGAGAGCTTTCATCGAGTATGGTGTCTATGAACTTGCCTATCATGGAGTGCTCCGATGTGCCGATGAGATAGAGGTCCTCGCCCTCGATCTTATACATCATTGCGTCCATCTCTGCAAAGGACATAACTCCCGTAACAACGCCCGAACGGATCATGAACGGGGGTATGCAGTAGGTGAAGCCTTTGTCTATCATAAAATCCCTTGCATATGCGGTAACAGCGGAGTGCAGGCGTGCAATGTCGCCCATGAGATAGTAGAAGCCGTTGCCTGCCACCTTTCTTGCGCTGTCAAGGTCGATGCCGTTCAGACGCTCCATGATGTCTGTGTGATAGGGCACTTCAAAGTCCGGCACAACGGGCTCGCCGAAGCGCTCAAGCTCGACATTCTCGCTGTCGTCTTTGCCCACGGGCACAGAAGGGTCTATGATATTGGGTATGGTCATCATTATCTTCTTTATCTTCTCGGCAAGCTCTGCTTCCTTCTCCTCAAGAGCCGCAAGACGTGATGAGAACTCCGTGACCTGAGCCTTAGCCGCCTCGGCCTCATCCTTCTGACCCTTTGCCATGAATGCGCCTATCTGCTTGGATATCCTGTTTCTGTCCGCACGGAGGGAATCTGCCTCCTGCTGGGTGGTCCTTGCCTCGGCGTCAAGCGCTATGACTTCATCAACGAGGGGGAGCTTTGCGTCCTGGAATTTCTTCTTTATATTTTCCTTTACAACATCGGGGTTTTCTCTTACAAATCTGATATCGAGCATATTGATACCTCGCCTTTTCATTTATGATACTACCTTCGATAGTACGACTTCTACTATTATATCACATCACAGGAAAAAATCAAGTGTTATGACAAAAAATCAGCACACGTTCATATTGCCGCCGTTTTTACCGCATACACAGTCTCTGTCCCCTGTGACAGAAGCAGGGGTATATCTTCTTTTAGAAATATCTCTCCCCCCACCGTAACAGCCACTCCCGGGGGGCAGGCTGTGACCGCTCTTGCGCATATGCGCCCTGCGGCGCTTTTTGTGGGTATCACCTCACAGGGCGAGAAAAACGCTGTTCGCAGGTCGGTTGCGGCGGTGTGTATTTTTATGCGGAATATGTCCGGAGCAAAGGGCTTTTTCATGGGTATATCCTCAAACGCCGCCTGTACCGCCCCTAACTCCTCCGTTGTGAGACCTGTCAGCATAAGTACGGTGTTCACACTGTCGGAGTATTCACATTCTATGCCCCGGGCACGGAGCATATCCGCAAGCTCATTGCCTGTATAACCGCTGTCGGGGGCATATACGGTCAGCTTGCCGCACTCACTGCCCGTCAGGGTGAAGCCAGCCTTTCTCAGAGAGGCTTTCAGTACGGTTGAGCGTTTTGCGAGAGCGCCGAAGGGATCGCTCCTGCCGCTCAGTACATCGTCCATGAATACATTGCACATATCCAGTGAATCCATGATGAGATATGAGGGGCTGGACGAGCCGAACAACGCCATGTTCTGCTTTAGATCGCCAAAGGAGAAGCGGCTCTCACGGGATGTATGAAGATATGCGCCCCCGGTCAGCACGGGCAGAGTCTTGTGAGCGGAGTCACAGCATATATCAGCCCCGTGAAACAGGGGGTGGAGCGGTTTGCCGTCATTGCCGCACACAAAGCGCAGATATGCGCCGTGAGCGTTGTCCACCGCAAGAGGGATGCCGTTTTCACGGCAGACGGCCGCTATTCCGTCGATATCCGCTATATGTCCCAGATAGTCGGGTGAGGTGATATACACGAGTGAGGGGGGCTCGCCCTCCGTTACGGCACGGCGCACAGCGTCAGCGCTTATATCGCCCGACACAAAGGTGCTGTCATCAGGGTATATCCACTTTACCCTGATATCGAGCATGATGCAGGCATTTATAAAGGCTCTGTGGGCGTTGCGCCCTGCGGCGGCGGTGCCGTGGGCAAATGGCGTCAGCATCGCCTGTATGCACAGGGTCGAGCCGCCGCAGGAATAGACCGTTTCACGGCTGTTGAATATGTCCGAGGCGTTTTTCTCGCTTTCGGCTATTATGCCGCTTGCTTCAAACAGGCTGTCTGCGCCCTTTATCTCTGTTATGTCAAGGGGGATGCGCCCCTTGTGCCCGGGCATATGCGCCCTGACAGTGCCGCTCTGAGCGTAGCTTTGCAGAAAATCATGTATGGGTGTGTTCATCGGGACAGACCTTTCTCAGAAGCGGAAGTACAGAAACGGATTATATGCGGAGCTGAGCAGGTACATGGTGCATACCGCCACGGCGCTTATCTGGAGTATGGTGAGTATCAGCTGGCGAGAGATTATCACAGCCGCTCTGCCTGCGCTGTCGGGGAAAGTATCCGCCTTGTTCTTTATGAAATTGTCAGCGGCACTTACAAGCCTTGTGAATATGCCCGATGCCACGAATGCGCATATTGCGAATATGGCGGCATAGCACGAGAGGTGATAGAGGGAGACGCTGTCCGCAAAGCGCCCTCCTGCGCCGAACATGGCGCCGAGGTATTTTGCCGCTCCGTCAAGACTGTCCGTGTCAAACAGCACCCACCCGAAGACCGCCATAAGAAACGTATATCCTATGGATACGGGCTTGGGGAGCTTTTCAAGGAGCTTTCCGAGAAAGAGCTTTTCCATTATTATCAGCAAGCCGAAGTACAGCCCCCACAGCACGAAATTCCAGCTTGCGCCGTGCCACAGACCTGTGAGGGCCCAGACTATGAGCAGATTGAGGAGCGTCCTCGGCAGACCCTTTCGGTTGCCGCCCAGCGGTATATATACGTAGGATCTGAACCAGCTGCCCAGTGTGATGTGCCACCGCCGCCAGAATTCGGAAACGCTCTTTGATATATACGGGTGGTCAAAGTTTTTCGGAAACTCAAAGCCCATCATCCTGCCGAGACCCACTGCCATGTCGGAGTATCCCGAGAAGTCAAAGTATATCTGGAATGTGAATGCCAGTATGCCGAGCCATGCGGTGAGAGCGGGCATGGCGGCATAGTCCTGCGCTTTTATCTCAGCCCACAGAGCGCCGATGTTGTTGGCGAGCAGTACCTTTTTGCACAGCCCCTTGACGAACATCCCTATGCCCGAGCTTATCCTTTCTGCGGTTACGGAGCGGTGCTCCAGCTCCTTCTCGACCTCTTCGTAGCGCACGATAGGCCCTGCCACTATCTGGGGGAACAGCGTCACATACGCCGCAAAGCGCAGGGGGCTCTTCTGTACCTTTATGCGCCTCATATAGAGGTCTATGGTGTAGGACATGGACTGGAACGTATAGAACGATATGCCTATGGGCAGGCGTACCTTGTGCTCATCCAGCCCGAAGGGGGCTATGCGGTTGAGGCCCCTTGCGATATACAGCACGGGGTTGGTTATATCCGAGCCTGCCATCGCATTTATGCTGTCCGTCAGAAAATCGCTGTACTTGAACACTGCCAGCAGGCCTATGTTCATGCACACCGACACTATCAGAGCCTTGCGGCGCTTTTTGTCATCGCCGTCATGCTTGTCCATATACCTGCCCGCAAAGAAGTCAATGAGCGTTGATATCAGCATTATGACGACATAGAAGGGCTCACCCCATGCATAAAAGATAAGCCCTGTTATCAGTATTATGATGTTCCTTATCCTGAGACCTGCATCGGAGCTTCTGACGATGCCTGCGGCGAAGTACAGGAGCATCATGCACGGCAGGAAGAAATACAGGAATGCGATCTGTGAAAAGACCATACCTAACCTCTTTCAACGATACTATTGTATGATGATTATAGCACAAATGCCGACGGAATGTCAATACAGGCGCAGTGCCCGTATGCGTTCTGCGGGCGTTTTTATGAGGATACGCAGGTACGGGTTTTTGGCTCAAAAATATACATATAGTATATATCTTGCTGAAATTCAGCAATTTATGACAAATAGACGGCTCTTTTTGTGAGATTTTACCAAAGAAATGCTCAAAAGTTTTTTTTATTTATCCCTGAGAATTTCCTGTAAACTCTTGAAAATCTCTTGCAAAGGTTGTATAATATGTCTAGTGGTGAAATTATCCCTAATTGTGGGGAAAAGTGGTGAAATTCAACTTCTTATTCAACAGAATGTTGAAAAACAAGCCGCCGGAGCCGCTTACGAACGATGAAAGGAGTGACGGCCAATGAAGCCGCTGACGGGTACATACAGCCCTTCGATGGACACAAAGGGCAGGATGGCGTTCCCTGCAAAGCTCAGAGAACAGCTCGGTGCGGGCTTTGTCGTCACTGTGGATATCGGCGTTGAGGGCTACCTTTGTGTATATTCCACTGCGGAATTTGAAAAGGTCGTTGACCGTCTTTCCTCCGTCACGGGTCCTGCGGCAAGACAGGCTGTAAGACGTGTGATGTCGGGCAGTGAATATCCCGACTGCGACAAGCAGGGGCGCATACAGATAGGGCAGAAGCTCCGTGAGTATGCAGGTCTTGACCATGATATAACCGTCATAGGCAACAGGGATCATGCCGAGATATGGGATACCGCAAGGTATGAGGCGCAGAACGCCAAGTTCTCCGATGAGGAGCTTGCGGCGGCGCTTGACGGCATAGCGTTCTGATATGGCGGAGTTCTCACACATCCCCGTTATGCTGGACGAATGTCTGGATGGGCTTGCGATACGCCCTGACGGGATATATTTTGACGGCACCTGCGGCGGCGCAGGGCATTCAAAGGAAATAGCCAAAAGGCTCGACCCCATGAAGGGCAGGCTTATCGGTATAGACCGAGATCCCGATGCGGTAAAGACTGCATCTGAGCGGCTGGCGGGGCTGCCTGCACAGGTCGTGAGGGGCAACTTTGACGAGATAGCGGCTATCGCTCACGATCTCGGAATAGAAAGTATAGACGGCATACTGCTTGACCTGGGAGTTTCCTCATATCAGCTGGACACGGCGGAGAGAGGCTTTTCCTACCACGCAGATGCGCCTCTCGACATGAGGATGTCGCAGAGCGGCATGACGGCCGAGGAGCTGGTGAACACCTTTTCGGAGGTTCAGCTCACAGATATACTGTATAAATACGGCGAAGAAAAATTCGCTCCCCGTATAGCCCGTGAGATAGTCAGGGCGAGGGAGATATCCCCCATAAAGACAACGGGAGAGCTTGCAGAGATAGTTGCGGGCGGTGTCCCCGCTAAGTTCAGGCGGGACAAGAACCCTGCAAGACAGAGCTTTCAGGCAATAAGGATAGCGGTGAACGACGAGCTCACGCACATAGACACGGCTCTCGATGAGTGCCTTGAGATGCTTGCCCCGGGCGGCAGGCTGTGCGTTATAACGTTTCACTCGCTTGAAGACAGAATGGTGAAACAGCGGTATGCGGCGTGGTGCAGAGCCTGCACCTGTCCTCCCGATTTCCCCGTGTGCGTCTGCGGCGGCAGAGCAAAGGGGATGCTCGTGAACAGAAAACCTCTCACGGCAACGGCTGAGGAACAGGAACAGAATCCGAGGAGCCGCAGTGCGAAACTGCGCATTTTTGAAAAGGCGCTGTACTGACTGCGGTCGGTGCAAGGAAAAGGAGTGATGGGTCATGGCACGTTCAAACCTTGCCTATGATTTTTCAAGATATGACGAACAGCGGGAGCGCGAAGCGGAGAGAAGACCCCGTCCCGTGCCGGTGCCCGTAAAGAAGGAAACGGGCGTCAGAAGTGCGGTGGGCATCGTGGTCGCTGTGCTGTTCTGCCTGGCGGCGATGATAGGCGCTGTATATTCCGATTCGCAGATAAGCTCGGTACACGCCGAGATCGTTGATGCGAAGGAGGAACTTGAGGATCTCAGGCAGGAAAACCGACGTATGATGACCGCCCTTGAAGAGAAAAGCTCGCAGAAGGCTGTTGAGGAATACGCAGAAAAGGTTCTCGGTATGCAGAAGCTGGAGCGTTCCCAGACAGAGTACGTTAATATAGAGAGCGGCAATCATGTAGAGATATCAGGCACAGGGAGCAACATCTTTGAGAAGATATCCGATACGGTAGACGGTTGGTTTGAAAAGGCAAGAGAAGAGAAGTAACTATCAACGCATGATCTGTTTTCAGCGGATCGTGCGTTTTTTCCCATTAGACAGATAATATACCGGTCGCTGTTCGTTTTACAGACGGTCTTATACTAATTACTTCTCTGATTACAGACAATCTCCACATCGAGGAAGAATTAGTATTAAAGCCGCAGTATCGGTAAGAACATTTATGATTCGGAGGACGGCAATGGCTCGTTTCAGCACATCGAACAATATGAGAGCAAGGCTCTTCATAGCTATGGTAGTCGGGCTCGGTGCCGGCATTGGCTGGGATCTGTGGCATCTTGCGGATGCGTCCGTCAGGAACCACAGCAGATACGCTGCAATGGCAAATGACAATCAGTTCGGCAGTACGACCGTGAAGGCGGCAAGGGGCAGTATATTCGACGCAAACGGCAAGATACTCGCTCAGTCCGCAACGGTATACAATATAATAATAGCACCGGGCGTGCTCAATTCAAATCTTCAGGTTTCGTCAGAGGAGAGAGACAGGCAGATACAGACGCTTGTTACGATACTCAACGAGGAGATAGGCGACAGCCTGTCAATGACCTCCGACGAGATAAGGGACTGCTTCTACAATGCGGATACGGCTGAGAAGAAGTGGATAAAGATCGCCTCAAAGGTGGAAAGACCGCAGATAGATGCCGTGAAGGCAAGGGCGAAGGATGAAAAGCTCCTTGCCAATCTGGTCTATTCCGAACAGGATACCAGAAGATACTATCCCCAGGGCTCTATGGCGGCTTCCGTCATAGGCTTCACGAACTACGAGGGCGACGGCATATACGGCGTTGAGGCATACTACAACGACTATCTTGCGGGTGTTGACGGCAAGATAATCTCCGCCAAGGACGGAAACGGCAACGAGCTGCCGTACAGTGAGGGTGAGGTCTATCAGTCAAAGGACGGCGACTCTCTCTATCTCACGCTGGATATGACGCTTCAGTACTATCTCGAGACCGAGCTTGAGTCCTGCGTGCGCACAAACAACGTGCAGGAGCGTGCCTGCGCCATAATCATGAACGCAAAGACAGGCGCTATACTCGCTATGGCATCTGCTCCGGGCTTTGACCTGAACGACAGGAACACCATATATTCCGAAAAGTCAAAGAACGACCTGAAACAGTTCCGGGCGGACAATCCCGACGATGAGGAGGGCTATGAAGCTCTCTATGCACAGCTCAGAGAGGCTCAGTGGAAGAACAAGGCCGTTACCGAGCCTTATGAGCCCGGCTCTGTATTCAAGGTGGTAACGGGCTCCGCCGCCCTTGAGGAAAAGGCGATAGATCTTGAAACGCCGCTTTACTGCAACGGCGGTATTCACGTCATAGACCGAGATATAGCCTGCTGGACAAAGGGCGACCACGGCAAGCAGAACTTCGTTCAGGCGATGACAAATTCCTGCAACCCCGCATTCGTTCAGATAGGTCAGCGCCTCGGCATATCCAAGTTCCAGCAGTACTACAAGGCGTTCGGCTTCAAGGAAAAGACGGGCATAGACCTGCCCGGTGAGTCGCAGGGTCTGTATGTATCCGAGGAGGATATGGGTCTTGTTGAACTTGCATCCTGCTCCTTCGGTCAGTCAAATACCGTTACACCCATACAGATGATAACGGCATACACCGCAGTAATAAACGGCGGCTACCTGCTCCACCCACACGTTATGGAGAGGATAGTCGATTCAAACGGCAATATCATCAAAACCGAGGACACCACCCCCAGACGGCAGGTAATATCCGAGGATGTATCCGCCACGATGAGAGATGTGCTTGAAAAGGTGGTAAACGGCAACGGCGGCGGCAATGCCTATATCAAGGGCTACCGCATAGGCGGCAAGTCGGGAACGGGTCAGAAACTGGAAAAGACCAGACAGACGGGTAATGCCAACCTCTATGTATCGAGCTATGTGGGCTTTGCTCCCGCAAACGACCCCGAGATAGTGGTTCTGTGCATGGTGGATGAACCTTACAGCTATGATGCCAACGGCAATCTTGTCTATTACGGCAGCATGGTGGCGGCGCCTGTGGTGGCAAACGTGCTCAAAAAGGCTCTGCCCGAGCTTGGATACTATCCCGAGTACAACGAAACAGAGCTTGCGGAGCTCGATGTATCCGTGCCCGATGTGACATCCTCGCTTCTCACCGAGGCTGAGGAAAAGCTGGAGAAGCAGGAGTTCATGACCAGCGTCATAGGCAAGGGCGATGTGGTCATGGCGCAGTACCCGACACACACATCGGCAGTGCCCAAGGGAAGCACGATATTCCTGTACACTGATGACGAATACGAGATAAAATATACCACCGTGCCCGATATAGTGGGATGCAGTGCATCCGAAGCAAAGCGGAGCATAAGGGATGCAGGACTCAACTTCAAGTCGGGCGACGGCGCACAGGCAAAGTCGGGTGCGACCGCTTATGCACAGAACTATGACCCGGGCGAAGAAGTGCCCGTGGGAACGGTCATAGAGGTCACATTCATAGTAAGGTCCGAGGGTTGATCGGAGCTAAAAAGGACGGATATCAATGGAGATGCTTCATGCCCTGCTTGAAAAGACGGGGCTCACATACACATATGACGGCGAGGACAGACAGATAAGCGGCGTCACCGACGATTCGAGAGCGGTGACGGAGGGCGATATATTCGTTTGCATAAGAGGTGAGCGTTTTGACGGTCACACCGCCGTGGATGAGGTCATGAAAAAGGGTGCGGCTTGCGTGGTCACAGACCATGACACGGGAGCGGAGCGACAGGTGATGGTCGATGACACCAGACTGTTTTACGGCAGGCTGGTGGCGGAGCTTTGCGGCAGACCCGACAAACGTCTTCGTCTCATAGGCATAACAGGCACTAACGGTAAGACTACCACCGCCACGCTCATACACTCCATACTCATGGCAAACGGTCATAAGAGCGGATTTATCGGCACGACACAGGTGCTCGTGGGCAATGAGCCCTGTGAGCGTGATGACAGCACTCCCACCACGCCGAAAGTAGGGGAGCTGTACAGCCTTTTTGCCAGGATGGCTGATGAGGGCTGTGAATACTGCGTCATGGAGGTGTCCTCCTTTGCCCTCTGTCAGAACAGGATAGGCCCTGCGGTGTTTGAGACGGCGGTATTTACCAATCTGACCCAGGATCATCTTGACTACCATGGCACTATGGAGGAATACTACCGGGCAAAGAAACTGCTTTTCACAAGGCACTGCAAAAAAGCCCTGATAAACACGGACGATAGTTACGGAAGGAGGCTTTTCGGCGAAACGGACTGCGATAAGCTCTCCTTCGGCGAAAAGGACAGCGATGTAACGTTCAGAGCGCACGGCTTTGAGAACGGCGTGACGGTGTTCGACTATTCCTATGACGGCGATATGACCGTAGCTCTGCCCATGATAGGGGCATACAATGTGTCAAATGCGGCGGCGGCTGTGACCGTGTGCCGTCTTGCAGGGCTGTCCTATGACGAGATAAAGACAGCGGTGGAGACATTTGGCGGTGTCAGGGGACGCTGTGAGATCATCCCCACGGGCATGGGCTTCACTATGCTCTGTGACTATGCCCATTCTCCCGATGCGCTTGAAAATATGCTCTCCTCCGCAAGAGAGAACACAAAGGGCAGGCTTATATGCCTTTTCGGCTGCGGCGGAGACAGGGACAGCACAAAGCGCCCGCTCATGGCGGCTGCGGCGGCACGATATGCCGATATGCTGATAATAACATCGGACAATCCCAGAAATGAGGATCCCGATGCCATAATAGACGATATAATGAGGGGCGTGCCCGAGGGCACGGAGTATGTGCGCATAACAGACCGCAGAGAGGCGATAGCTTATGCCGCAGAGACTGCAAGATACGGCGATGTGGTCGTGCTTGCGGGCAAGGGGCATGAGGACTATCAGATACTTGCCGGCGGCGTACATATCCGGTTTGATGAGCGTGAGATAGCCGGAGAAGCCCTTGACAGGGTGAGGGAGACTCTCACCGATGAGGATATAAAGCACTTTACCCGTGCGGATGAATGTACTGCTCCTGCTTTCAGGATAGCCGCAGACAGAGTATCCAGCGATACACGCACCATAGAGAGCGGCGATGTGTTCATAGCGCTGAAGGGCGAGAACTTTGACGGCGCCGATTTTGCGGATAAGGCTGTTGAGAGCGGTGCCGCCGCTGTCATAACCGACCGCAGGGGCACCGGTGTGCCCTCGATCGTGGTGAGCAATACCGCAAAGGCGCTCCACGACATCGCTCACGGCTACCGCATGAGATTTGACATGCCCCTTGTGGGCATAACGGGCAGTGTGGGGAAGACCACTACCAAAGAGATGATAGCCTGTGTGCTGTCGGGAAAATACAACACCCTCAAGACCGAGGGCAACCGCAATAATGAGGTAGGTATGCCCTTTACTTTGCTCAGGCTGAAAAACACGCACAAGGCGGCTGTCATAGAAATGGGTATGTCCCATTTCGGCGAGATAGAGAGGCTTTCCTCCACCTGTGCGCCGAATGTCGCTGTCATCACAAATATCGGCTGGTCACACGCAGAAAATCTCGGTTCTCAGGACGGCATACTCAAAGCCAAGCTGGAGATACTCACAGGCGCAGACAAAGATGCACCTCTGGTCATATGCGGCGATGACAGGAAACTGAGACCTCTGAAGGACAGTATAACGGACAGACAGGTCATAACCTGCGGCATGGGCGCTGACAACGACTACACCGCAGAGAATATAGACGAGACCGACAGCGGCGTGTCATTTGACATTGTACACGGCAGTGAGAGGGCGAGAGTATCGCTTGCCTGCAAGGGCGAGCATCATATTACCGATGCCCTTATAGCCGCCGCCGCAGGTGCGTGCGCAGGTGTGGACACAGACACAGCCGCCGCCGCACTGGAGGGCTTTGCCCCCGGAGGTCTCAGACAGCACACCGAGGATATAAACGGCGTGACTGCTCTCATAGACTGCTACAATGCCGCTCCTGCCTCTGTAAAGGCGGCTCTCGGAGTGCTGGCAAAGACAAAGGGCAAGCGCCGTATAGCCGTGCTTGCGGATATGCTGGAGTTGGGGCAGACATCCCCCGAACTGCACGCAGAGACAGGTGAATATGCAAAGAGTCTCGGTATAGAGGTGCTGTGCTACGGCGAGCTCTCAAAGAATACCGCATCTGCCGCAGGCGGCAGACACTTTGCCGATAAGGCAGAGCTTATAAAATATCTGCAAAGCTATCTTGAAAAGGGCGATGCCGTGCTTTTCAAGGCAAGCAGAGGAATGAAAATGGAAGAGGTCATAAACTCTTTAAAAGGAGAACAGCTATGATAATTTTGCCGATAGCACTGGCGGCGGCAGTATCCTTCGTCATTGCCGCACTGTCGGGCTTCGTGTTCATACCCATGCTCAAAAAACTGCATTTCGGTGCGACCATATATGAGCAGGGACCCGTATGGCAGAAGGACAAGAACGGTACACCGATAATGGGCGGATTTTTGTTCATCACGGGCACGGTCTTTGCGTCGCTGGTCACATCGGTCGTAGCGCCGTCGGTGATCTCATGCGATGCGTTCGTGTGCAGTATGCCTCGTCTTGCGGCAGGGCTCTGCTTTGCACTTTTAAACGGCTGTATAGGCTTTGCGGATGACTATATCAAGGCTGTAAAGAAACAGCGTGAGGGTCTCACCCCCACTCAGAAGATAGTGATGCAGATAATAGTTTCAGCGGCGTTCCTTGCGGCGCTGTATCTGCTGGGCGACACATCCACCGCCATACACTTTCCGTTTATAGGCGACCTTGACCTGTGGATATTCTACTATCCTGTAATGATGCTTGTGCTGATATACCTTACAAATGCCGTGAACCTTACAGACGGTGTTGACGGTCTGTGCGGCTCGTGTACGGTGGTTTACGCACTTTGTATGCTGGTGATTTTCACTCTGGCGGACATGAACGAGTACCGTGTGTTTGCGGCGGCGCTGGCAGGCGGATGTATGGGCTTCCTGATATGGAACATCCACCCCGCAAAGGTGTTCATGGGCGATACGGGCTCAATGTTTCTCGGCGGTGCTGTGTGTGCCATGGGATTTATACTCCATGAGCACGTCATCATGTGCTTTGCGGCGATAGTCTATATACTTGAGGCGCTGTCCGTGGTGATACAGACCACATATTTCAAGTACACCAAGAAGAAGTACGGCGAGGGCAGAAGGATATTCAAGATGTCCCCCATACATCATCATTTTGAGATGAGCGGGTTTTCAGAAAACAAGATAGTGGTCACGTTTTCACTCATAACACTGGCAGGCGGCATAGCGGCCGTTCTGCTCCATATGTTCGGAGCAGTACCCGCAGCGTGACAAACAAAAGGAGCGATAAAATGGATAACAGACAGAGACCGCTCATGACCCGTCCCGAGGGAAAGCCTCAGGAGGAGAAAAAGAAGAAAAAGCAGAAGCTTTATCCCAACCGTCCGTGGCTCATCGACCCGCTTGTAATATTTATGCCGGGGGTCTTTCCGTGGCAGAAAAAGGATGAAGACGAAAGAAAATATCATCTTTACCTTAAAAATATTGAGTTCCACAATATAGACCTGGTGCTTCTGATAATAGTGGTCATGCTTTGCGCACTGGGGCTTCTGATGATGTTTTCTGCGTCCTACGCATGGGCGATAAACGCCACCAAGGACAACAACGGCGAATACTATGTTGTAAGACAGGCGATATTCGTCGGGGTGGGATTTCTCATAATACTGTTTCTCTCGTCAAAATTCTTTGATTATCATATGCTGAGGTCGATGGCAGTCACTTACACTATCCTGATAGGCTCAATGGGTCTGGTGGCGATGGTGCTCGTCAAGGGCATAGGCGATGATGCGAACGGTGCGCAGAGGTGGCTCCAGTTAGGCGGATTCAGATTTCAGCCCTCGGAGATGCTGAAGCTGGCGCTGATAATATTCCTGTCACGCCTGCTCTCAAAATACTCCGAGTGTCTCGGAAAGGGCTCCGAACACTCAAAGGAGATCCTTGTGATAATAGGCTGGCTCATCGTCGTCGGCACCTGTGCGGTGCTCATGTATAAGGAGCCCCACCTTTCGGGTATGATAATAATATGCATCATAGGCGTGTTCATGCTGTTCATATCGGAAGTAAGACTGTCAAAGTTCCTTCCCATATGTGCGGCGGGCATCTTCGGCGGTGCGGCAATGGTAATGCACAAATACAACGAGGGCGGATATGTTGCCGACCGTATAAACGGCTGGATGTACACATGGGATCCCGAAAACAGAGATATAGCATGGCAGACCCGAAATTCCCTCATAGCCATCGGTTCGGGCGGCTGGTGGGGGCTGGGTCTCGGCAATTCAAGACAGAAATTTCTCTACCTGCCCGAGTCTCACAACGACTTTGTCTTCTCTATCGTCTGTGAGGAGCTGGGTCTTATGACGGGCATCGCCGTTATAGTTGCGTTCGTATGCTTTGCGATAAAGGGCTTTGCCATAGCGTGGAACGCCCCCGACAGATACGGTATGCTCATGGCGGCAGGCATAACGGGTCATCTGATAGTTCAGGTGATACTCAATATCGCCGTTGTGTCCAACGGTATGCCGAATACGGGCATATCTCTCCCGTTTTTCAGCTACGGCGGTTCTGCCGTGCTGATACAGCTTACAGAGGTGGGTCTGCTGTTTAACATATCAAAACAGCGGTATGTTCGGCCGGATCAGAAGAGCCGTTCATAGGCACCGGATAAAATACGAAAGGAGCCGCATCATGCGTGTACTCATAGCAGGCGGCGGCACGGCGGGTCACATCAATCCTGCCCTTGCCATACTCAGCATAATAAAGGAAAGGGAGCCCGATTCCGTATTTCTCTATGCGGGAACGCCCGACGGCATGGAATCAAGGCTCGTGCCCAAAGAGGGCATAGATTTTGCACCCATAAAGGTCAGCGGATTTCAGCGCAGGCTGTCGGTCGAAAATGTGGGCAGGAACATCAAGGCAGTCCACTACCTCATCCATTCGGGACGGCGTGCAAGGCAGATCATAAAGGGCTTTTCCCCCGACATAGTCATCGGCACGGGGGGATATGTGAGCGGCCCTGTGGTGCTTGCGGCGGCTAAAATGGGAATACCAACCGTCATACACGAGCAGAACGCCTATCCCGGAGTGACCACACGCACACTGTCAAAGTATGTTGACGGTGTCATGCTCACTATGGAGGAAGCGGCAAAGTATCTCCACAAGGGCGTGGAGTACACTCTTACGGGTCTGCCCGTGAGAAAGGGCTTCGGCAGGCTTCCCGACAGGACAGTAGCAAAGCGTGAGCTGGGGCTTTATGAGAATGTGCCCTGCATACTCTCCTATGGAGGCAGTCTCGGTGCGGGGGCTATAAACGACAGTGCCGCCGCTCTGATAAAATGGGAGAAGGACAGCGGCATGGCTGTCTCGCACATCCATTCCTACGGGCGCATGGGCAAGGACACCTTTGTAAAGAGCCTGACCGACCAGGGGATAGATGTCAACGCAAAGGGACTCATCATCAGTGAATATATAAACAATATGGATGTATGCACTGCGGCGGCAGACCTTATCATATGCAGGAGCGGCGCATCTGCCATAACCGAGCTTGAGGTGGCAGGCAGGGCATCTGTGCTGATACCCTCACCCATAGTTGCGGGCAATCACCAGTATCACAATGCGATGGTGCTTGGTAAGGCGGGAGCGGCTGTTGTCATCGAGCAGAAGGATCTGACGGACGAGCTTATCATCGACAAGGTAAAGACCCTCATATCCTCCCCCGAAACGCTCAGAGAGTATGAGCAGAAAGCAAAGGGATGCATGATAGAGGATACTCCCGACAGGATATACAAGGTGATAAGAAAAGCATTTGATAAACGGAAAGTATGATACTTAAAATTTATACTTATAGTATAACATCGGGATAACGGAGCTGATACGATGAAACTCAGCGCAAGGGATAAAGGCATACTCACCCTCGTGGCTATCGTCATAGGCATAGTTGCGGCAGGCGTGGCGATCATATTCCTTTTCCGCATACAGAAGATAGTGATAAAGGGCGAGTCCACCTACACCGCAGAGGAGATACAGGCGGCTCTCGCAGTACCCGAGGGTAAGAACCTTTTCACTGTCGATACTGCCGCTGTGGAAAGGGCGGCAGAGCAGAAACTGCTCAACGTAGAGAATATCACTGTGAAGCGCCTGTGGCCGCACGGTCTTGAAGTGACTATTGAGCCGACACTGCCCAGAGCGAACTTCATGACCGATGACTGCACCTATCTTGTCAGTGCCGGCGGCAAGGTCATGCGCATGACCGCAGACCCGAGAGCGGGTCTGTACAATGTCATAGGCACAACGCCGAGCCCCGTGCTACTCACGGGAGACCGCTTCACATCCTCAAATCCCAAAAAGGACAAGGCCATATGGGATGTGCTCGAGGCCATTTCGGAGGCGGCAGAGCAGGGCGAGACCATAGATGTGGCGGATATAAAGGCGGAGGATACCCCCTCGGTGCCCCTCAGCGACGCAGCCGACAGGGAGACGGTCGATAATATCGCAAATAACATAACTCTTATAGATATGACAGACTATACCGACATCGTTATAACATATGACAACAGGATAAATATACGCCTTGGCAACACCAACGAGCTTGACTACAAGCTGAGATTTTCCTCAAAGTGCATAAGCCTTATAAACGAGGACACCGAGGGCACGCTCACCATATTCTCAAACACAAGGGAAGCGTCATTCCTCGATCAGGCGAGCATCGACAAGAACGAAGAGGTGTACAGGACGAATATAGACAGCTATAACGCAGAAAGAGCAGGCGAGACCGAGGAGGAAGCCGCTGAAGAGAGCGGCGGGGAAGACAGCGGTGAAGAGACCGAAGAGGAAGCGCCTGTTACTATGGAATGACGGCTATTGAGAGGAGTTACCAATGACCGGATGGATCAGAGAAAAAACGGAGGAGTATCTTGACAGCGCAGTGATACTGCTGTCAGAGCTCATATCCTACAAAAGCGTCATGGGTGAGCCCGAGGAGGGTGCGCCCTTCGGAGGGGAATGTGCGCAGGTGCTGAACTTTGCGGCGCATACCCTGAGCAGTGACGGCTTTAAGGTGAAAAATTTTGACAATTACGCCATAACAGCGGCATTTGACGAGAGAGAACCCGAGCTCGGCATCCTCTGTCATCTTGACGTTGTGCCCGTTGACGGGCAGGACTGGCAGAGCGACCCTTTTGAAGCCGATATACGGGACGGCAGGATATACGGCAGAGGGGCTATCGACGACAAAGGCCCTGCTGTTGCAGTCATCACCGCAATGCGGATGATAAAGGACATGGGCATACCCCTTAAAAGGAATGTGCGTCTGATACTGGGAAGCAATGAGGAAAACGGCTCTGCGGACATAGAGTATTATCTCACAAAGGAGAGCTTTCCGCCGATGCTGTTCACCCCCGACGGAAACTTTCCCGTCATATCCGCCGAAAAGGGCATGATACGCTATGAGTACAGGGCAAAGCTCTCGGACGGGCTCATCTCGCTCAGAGGCGGCAGTGTAGTGAACGCAGTCCCCGAGCGAGCAGAGGCGGTCATAACAGGACCTGTTCCGGATTTATCGGGATATGAGGGTATATCATTTTTAGTAGAAAACACTGATAATAATACTGTTTGTATAAAAGCCTGCGGCAAGGGTGCTCACGCATCCACTCCCGCACAGGGCAAAAATGCCCTTACCGCCCTTATAGGTGTGCTGGCAAAGGCAGGCATCGGCGGCGGTGTCATAAAGCAGATGTCGCAGATATATCCCTACGGGGAGTATGACGGCACCGGTGCGGGCATAGCCTGCTCGGATGCAAAGTCGGGAGCGCTCACGTCTGTTCTCAGCATCGCAGAGAGCGACGGAGAGGATGTGCGTTTCCTTACGGATACACGCATACCCCTTGACAGGCGCACGTCGGAGCTGGTGGCTCTTATGGACAAAAACTGCACTCAGGGCATACAGGGCAAAGCGGTCATGACCGATGAGCCCCATGCCGCAGACGAGGACAGCGAAATGGTAAAGACCCTTCTTGCGGTCTATGAGGATGCCACGGGCGAAAAGGGTGAATGCCTTGCCATAGGCGGCGGCACATATGTGCATGATACCGAGGGAGGAGTAGCATTCGGTGCAGAGTGGCTCGGCTGTGACAACCATATGCACGGTGCGGATGAATTCATCGGCATAGACGAGCTCAAAAAGGACATCATGATCTATACCGAGGCGATACTACGCCTGTGCTGCTGAGGTGAGATATGGGATCATCGGCTTCAAAATACTTTGAGATACCCAAGTACTTTCTCTTCAGTGAAAAGGGTATATATTCGGGAAGTGCGGAGGAGAAGGACTTCAACTACAAGGTAGTCCCCAATGCCCCCAAGGAGGGCGACAAGACCCTCAGATGCTATACATGGCACGGCAGGAACTGCATAGACTGCACCGAGGAGGTGGATATGCACGAATATCCGCTGACGGAGGACGGCTACAAGGAGATGCTCGCAATGCTCGAGGAGCTGTATACATCATCTCCCACGGTAAAGACCGCCGCACAGATACGGGCGGAGAGAAAGGCATATCTGTCAGAGACCTATCTCGACATAGACGACTATCTCTCATCCGACGAGGCGCAAAAAAACTGAAAAAAATTTTTTGCAGGGCATTTTTTTACACACATCATGTGATATAATATAATCACAGAATAAATATGAAACGGAGATACTACCATGGCTGACAAGAAAAAAGAGGGCAAGGCTGCTCCCGTAAAGATATCCGATGCCGAGGAAAAGAAGAAGGCGCTGGATGCTGCCATAGCTCATATCGAGAAGACCTATGGCAAGGGCGCCGTAATGAAGCTCGGCGCAACTCCCGAAATGAACGTTGAAGCTATACCCACAGGTTCCATGACCCTTGATATGGCGCTGGGAATAGGCGGTCTGCCGAGAGGAAGGATCGTTGAGATATACGGCCCCGAGAGCTCCGGTAAGACAACTGTTGCTCTCCACTGTGTCGCAGAGGCTCAGAAGAGGGGCGGCGAGGTCGCATTCATAGACGTTGAACACGCACTCGACCCTGTTTATGCAAAGGCTCTCGGCGTCGATATAGACAATCTTCTCGTATCCCAGCCCGACAGCGGCGAACAGGCTCTTGAAATAGCGGAGGAGCTGGTGCGTTCGGGCGCTATCGACTGTATCGTTCTCGACTCCGTTGCCGCTATGGTCACAAAGGCAGAGATAGACGGCGAGATGGGCGATACTCATGTCGGCCTGCTCGCAAGGCTCATGTCCCAGGCGATGAGAAAGCTCACATCCGTAATATCCAAGACAAACTGCGTGGCTATATTCATAAATCAGGTGCGTGAGAAGATAGGCGTTATCTACGGCAATCCCGAGACCACGCCCGGCGGACGTGCGCTCAAGTTTTACAGCTCCGTTCGCATAGAGGTGCGCAAGGGCGAGGCTATCAAGTCCTCCGGGGGCATAATCGGAGCAAGGACAAAGTGCAAGGTGGTCAAGAACAAGGTATCGCCCCCCTTCAAGGACTGCGAATTCGACCTTATCTTCGGTGTGGGCATAGACCGTGTGGGCGAAGTGCTCGACCTTGCCACGGATATGAACATCATCAAGAAGAGCGGCGCATGGTTCTCATACAATGATGCAAAGATAGGTCAGGGCAGGGATAAGACCAAGGATTATCTCAAATCCAACCCCGATGTGCTTGCAGAGGTGGAAGAACTCATAAAGTCAAAGCGTGCCGAAGCCGTTGAGATACTGGAGAAAAAGGCGAAGGAATCCGCAAAGAAGGAGAAGACCGAGGCTGAGGCTATCCTCGACGAAGAGGATGAGAACAGCGCTCCCGCACCTGTTCCGGCGGTCAATATCGACATTGATGCGGACGATGATTTCACGGAGTTCACTCCCGAATGATAACCGTGACAGAGATATCACGGTACAAGGGCGAGACCATGCGTGTGGTGATAGACAACGGCACACGCACGGCGGATATATACCTGAACCGTGATATAGTGGCACAGGGCGGCATACAGAAGGGAATGACCGTCACGAGCGCACAGCTTCGCTCCCTCATGGCGGAAAATGAACGCCGCAGGGCGAGAGAGCGTGCGCTCTTTCTGCTCGAGAGCAGGGAACATTCATACAAGGAGCTTTATGACAAGCTGTGCAAAAGCTATAAGGAAGAGACAGCCGCCTCCGTGTGCGATGAACTGCTCGACAGGGGGCTTGTCGATGATATGCGCTTTGCCGAGAGCCTGACACGCTCTCTCACCAACAGGAAATACGGCATGATGCGTATCCGTCAGGAGCTTTTCAGACGTGGCATAGACCGTGATATAATAGGCATCGTCACCGCCGAGGCAGACGCATCCGCCGCAGATGATGCCCTCATGACGCTCATCAGGCAGAAATATGCATCAAAGCTCGCAAGCGGCGAGACGGACAAGGTGAGGAACGCCCTTGCCCGCAGGGGGTATACCTATTCTCAGATAAAGGAAGCCATAGAAAGCTTTGCCGAAGAAGCGGACAGTGACCGCTGACGTGGGCTTTTTTATGATGACGGGCGGCTTTCTGCTGTTCGCGGTGACAGCCCTGTTCGTGCTGTCCTTCGTGCTGTGCCAAAAAAGAACGGCGGGCAGGGCTTATCCGTGCGGTGATTATTGTGACAAACATCTAAATGAATTTGTCAGCCGATAAAAAGTTTATGCTTTTTAATGTTGCAAAAAACACTCCGGATGTGCTATAATACATAAACGGAAATGCTTCAAGGATATCCCTTGGAGCTTTTTTTGAGAACGGCGGATATGTGTGGAAAGCATACCTGCCCTTTGAGAGAGGATAGATAAAATGGCACAGATCATCGCACTGGTGATATTCGTGGCAATGTTCGTACTTATCGTAACGGATAAGATAGAGCGCCACTATGTTACCCTCGGCTGCGGTCTGCTCACGCTGATACTGGTTTTCGGCGTATGCATGAGAGACCCGGCGGCCATCATGAACACGCTCAACGTGAAGCCCATATTCACGCTTGATTTCTGGTACGCCCCGCACGCAGAGGGTGAGGAGAGCGGCGGAATAAACTGGGCTACGATCATATTCATCGCAGGTATGATGATAATGGTCGAGGGCATGGCAAGAGCGGGCTTTTTCCGCTGGCTGTGCATGAAGCTGGCAAAGCTCGTACACTACAAGACCATCCCCGTGTTTGTCACGTTCATGCTGATGAGCTTCGTGCTTGCAATGTTCATAGACAGCATCACGGTGATACTCTTCCTTGCGTCCGTCACGATAGAGCTGTCAAGACTGCTCAAATTCGACCCCGTGCCCATGATACTGTCAGAGGTGTTCTGTGCAAATCTGGGCGGCTCCGCCACCATGTGCGGAGACCCCCCGAATATCATCATCGGCACATCGCTGGGATATTCCTTCTTTGACTTCATACTCAATACGGGCGCCATGGCGGTCATCGCACTCGTGTTCACGCTGATATACTTCTATCTCGTGTTCAGAAAGCAGTACTCCACCCCCTCCGAGAATATAGACATAAGCGCACTTCCCTCCCCCGAGAGCTGTATCACCGACAAGAAGGGCTTTGCTCTCAGCACGGTCATATTCCTCATTGCGGTCGTTATGCTGGTGACACACTCCATGACACATCTTACGGTCGCATTCATTGGCGTGTTCGTGTCTCTGGCAACGGTGCTTGCAAACACAAGGCATCTGGGCTATATCATGAAAAGGGTGGACTACAAGACACTGCTTTTCTTCATAGGTCTATTCGTGGTCGTCGGCGGACTTGAACAGACAGGCGTTCTTGAGACCGTGGCAGGCTTTATCGGCAAGATAAGCGGCGGCAACAGCAAGCTGATGATAGCCATAATCATATGGGGCTCCGCAGTCGCAAGCGCATTTATAGACAATATACCCTTTGCGGCGACTATGATACCCGTTATAAAGACACTTGCCGTGTCGTCGGGCGTTCCTCTCGACACGCTGGCATGGGCGCTCTCAATGGGCACCGACATCGGCGGTAGCGGTACTCCCATAGGTGCATCCGCCAATGTCGTGGGAACATCTGCGGCGGCAAAGGCAGGTCATCCCATAGGCTGGGGCGAGTACTGCTCAAAGGCGGCGCCTGCCACTGTCATAGTGCTTGCGGTGTGCACAGCCTATATATTCGTGGTATATCTGTGATAATATAATTTGTAAAGGAGCGATCGTATGCAGTTCATCATTTCCATAGGCAGAGAGTACGGCAGCGGCGGACACGAGATCGGCAGACATCTTGCAGAGCGCTTAGGCGTGGATTTCTGCGACAGGAATATGCTCGACCGCATAGCGGAGGAAAAGGATACCTCTGCCGAGAACCTGCGTAAATATGACGAGACCCCCAAGCGCTTTCTGCTTTCAAGGACTGTCAGGGGCTTCTCAAACTCTCCGGAGGAGATAATCGCCCGTATGCAGTTTGAGTATCTTGAAAAGAAGGCAAAGAGCGGCGAGAGCTTCATAGTGGTGGGCAGATGTGCAGAAAGCGTGCTCAAGGACTGTGAGGGGCTCATATCCCTGTTCATCACCGGCGATGAGGACGCCAAGATAGACCGTGTGGCAGAACACAGGAGCATGACGAGAGACCAGGCGAAAATGGCTATACTCCGCCATGACAAAAAGCGCAAGGCCTATCACAACTACTACTGTGAGGGCAAGTGGGGCGATTCAAGGAACTACGAGCTGACGATAAATTCCAGCAAGCTCGGCATCATGGGCACTGTGGACATCCTTGAACAGTATATCCGCCTCAGAACACAGTAAGGAGCGCTATGTCATTTTCACAGGATATAAAGGAAGAGCTCTGTCAGGGCATAAACGACAGGGATAAGGAATACGGCTGTCTTTACGGTATGCTGCTCTTCTGCCGCAGGTTCGATGCGCATGAGATAGTCTTCCAGACGGAAAATACCCTTGTGCGGGATATGTTCGTGAAGCTCTGCGGCCGTGTCATAAACAGCAGAGTGGCTCAGAGCGAGTCAAAGAAGAAAAGCGCCGTGCTGTATTCCCTGTCTGTCCCCGAGGAAGCCGACAGGGATGAGATAATATACCGCTATCACATATCCTCGCGCACCCTCGTCCACCGCATACAGGAGGACAACATCACCAACAACAATGTGTTCTCGTTCCTTGCGGGGGCGTTCCTCTCCTGCGGCAGTATGGCAGAACCCATGAAGGAGTATCATTTTGAGTTCGCCGTGCCCTATAAGGAGCTGTGCGAGGATCTGGAAAGCCTTCTCATGAGGCTCGGCATACCCTCGAAATATGTGGAGCGCAAGGGCGTGTATGTGCTCTATCTCAAAGGCAGTGAGACCATAGAGGATATGCTCACCATGATGGGTGCATCCCGTGCGTCCATCGAGCTTATGAACGTCAAGATACTTAAAGACGTGCGCAACAAGGCAAACCGCATCGCCAACTGCGACAGTGCGAACATAGAGCGCACGCTGAAAGCATCGCAGAAGCAGATAGAGGATATAGAGTACATCATGGAGACGGGGGAGTTTGACAATCTTTCGGAGGAGCTTCGCAATATGGCTCTGCTCCGTCTGGAGAACCCCGATGTCTCTCTCTCCGAGCTGGGGGCGATGCTCGACAAGCCGGTGGGTCGTTCGGGCGCAAATCACCGCCTTCGCCGCCTGTCGGAGATAGCCGCCGAGATAAGGGAGAGCAGGAGATGAGCCGTTACGGGACACACCTGTTTCTTTGAAAAACATTAGTTTTATTATAATCAGATTAAAAAATCCGTTTTTCCTTGCAATTGGGTTTTTGTTGTGATAAAATAAGCACAACACAAAGAAAAGATCCTATGGATGAACAAGGACAAAAGAACGGAGGGAACAAAATGCTGACGATGTTTTTGTGGATACTTGTGCTCATCGTTGCGGCGGTTGCCGAGGCAGTGACAACAGCTCTCGTATCGGTGTGGTTTTGTGTAGGAGCACTTGCGGCGGCAATAGCGGCAGCGCTCGGAGCACCGCTCCTGATACAGCTCCTCATCTTCGTGGGTGTATCTATACTGGCGCTTGTCGTAACAAAGCCCGTCATCGCAAAGCTGCTGCCCAACAGCGCATACGTCTTCACCAACGGTGAGGATGATGTGGGCAAGACCGCATTTGTGGTCGAGGAGATCGACCCCGAAAAGGGTACTGGCAGAGTCAAGCTCGGTGATGTTGACTGGGGGGCACGTTCTGACAACGGTCAGATCATAGAGGTGGGCACTCCCGTCACCATACTTGAAAGAGGCTCGGCGGTGCTCACAGTCAGAGCAAAGTAAATTACATGATGAAAGGAACATGAATTATGGGACCCGGAACTGTTGTACTTATCATACTTGTTATTATCCTTCTCCTGATAATAATATCAGGCATCAAGATCGTGCCTCAGGCACAGGTATATGTGGTGGAGCGCCTCGGTGCTTTCAAGGATGATCTCCACACAGGCCCTCATTATGTGGTGCCTCTTCTCGACAAGGTAGTGAAGAAGGTATCCATAAAGGAGCAGGTGGTCGATTTCAAGCCTCAGCCCGTTATCACAAAGGATAACGTTACCATGCAGATAGATACGGTCGTATTCTTCACCGTAACAGATGCAAAGCTCTATACCTACGGTATCGAGAGACCTCTCTCGGCTATCGAGAATCTCTCCGCTACCACACTCAGAAATATCATCGGTGAGATGGAACTCGACGCAACTCTCACATCCCGTGATGTCATCAACTCCAAGATAACCTCCATACTTGACCAGGCTACCGATAAGTGGGGCATCAAGGTGAGCAGAGTTGAACTCAAGAACATCATACCCCCCAGAGAGATCCAGGACGCCATGGAAAAGCAGATGAAGGCTGAGCGTGAAAGACGTGAGAAGATCCTTCAGGCAGAGGGTGAAAAGAAGTCTCAGGTGCTCGTTGCAGAGGGTGAAAAGGAGTCCAAGATACTCCGTGCTGAGGCTGAGAAGCAGGCTGCCATACTCAAGGCAGAGGCTGAAAAGGAAGCTACCATTCTCCGTGCAGACGCTGTAAGACAGCAGAAGATACTTGAAGCAGAGGGTGAAGCTGAGTCTATCAGAAACGTACAGCAGGCTCTTGCCGATACTATCGTACAGCTCAATCAGGCCAACCCCTCACAGAACGTCATTGCTATCAAGAGCCTTGAAGCATTCAGCAAGGCTGCCGACGGCAAGGCTACAAAGATCATAATCCCCTCTGAGATACAGGGGCTTGCAGGTATGGCATCATCTCTCAAAGAGATAGTAGCTACCGATACACCGACATATAACGGTCAGTAACAATAACAACTCCTTGTAAATATTTTTGCGGCATATACATATAGTATATGCCGCTC
>JAGAZJ010000015.1 GCA_018110925.1 Oscillospiraceae bacterium
AGGGGCAGGGGATATGGATAACCGTACTTCTCAGAGAGCCGCAGCAGGACGAAAGATCCCGGCAGGCTCCGGCATGGCAACGCTCATCGCAGCGGCGGTGCTGGGGATATGTCTTATCATATCGGCGGCGATAATAGGGGGAGCGGTCAGAAAGCTGACGGCCGCTGTCGAAAAGCAGACCTTCGCATCATCATATTCTGCGCCGTCATCCATAACGGTAAGATCACCGATAGAGAAGAAATATATGAATCTGTCCGAGTCGGCTGAATATCTGGGCATAAGCGAAAATGAACTGAAAAAGGCCATAGCCGATCAGGAGATAAAGGAGTATGTCAAGACAGGCGACGGTTATTCCATAGCTGTGGATAAGCTGGACAGCTACTTTTCCGAGAGAGCATACGGTCAATACATTTCGGATAATTCCGACGGAGAATAACGAGTGGTATAAATGTACAAAAAGTGTTGCAAAAACATATGAAAATTTGTGACCTGTTTTGTATTGAAATAATGCAGATGATGTGATATAATAGTATCAAGGTCATGGTGATGCTCGGGCCGACATATGAGCGCATCAGGACTGGGATCAGACGTGATTTGAACGGTGTCATTACGTTCGGTAAAAGCCAGTCTGCGTGTCTATGGCTTTTTCACAGCTCGTCCCCGTAATAAGAGCTGGAAAGCTGTAACATTCAGGAGGTTTTTTAAAATGGCAAATATCAAGTCCGCTAAGAAGAGAGTAAAGGTAATCGAGAGAAAGACTCTCCGCAATAAGATGATCAAGTCCAATCTCAAGACTGTTCTCAAGAAGGCTGACGCAGAGCAGACCGCCGAGAACATCGTTCTTGCTATCAAGAAAGTGGATCAGGCGTGTGCAAAGGGCATCATGCACAAGAACAAGGCTGCAAGAAAGAAGAGCCAGCTTGCCAAGAAGCTCAACGCCGCTAAGTAATGTTTTTGATTTATAAACCATATATCAGCGCCCAAAGCCGTGAGAGATTGCGGCTTTGGGCTTTTTTAGGCGAAAAAAGGTTTGACGTATACCAAAATTCTGTTGATTTGACGGTGAAAAAACCACGGTTATGGATTGACAGATAAAGTTGATATGTGATATACTAAACTGTGGGTATGTTTGCCCCGATGACGGGGCAGCGGCACATCTTCAGAGGGGAGATACCATATTGGAAAACAGGAATCAGCAGAACGGCGAGATGGAGATAGATCTGTTGAAGCTTGCCATGGCACTGCTTCACAGACTGCCGGTAATAATAGTAGCAACCGTGGTTTGTGCAGTCATAGGGTTTGCGGGGACAAAGCTGTTTATACCGCTTAAATTCACCGCAAAGACATATATGTATGTAAGAAACGCCGAGGGCGACAAGGATGCGGTCAGCAGCGCCGACCTGACAGCGGCAAGATCGCTGGTGTCCACATATATAGCGATACTTGAAAACAAGGCGGTCGTAAGAGAGGTAGCGGCTCAGCTTCCTTCAAGGGTGGATGCGGACAGCCTGTACCGTGCATTCGGAACGACCGAAGTGCCCTCTGCTGACGCTGTGAAGGCGACTCTTTCCATGAATTCCGACGGCAATACCGAGATACTGGTCATATCCGCCAAGACAAAAGACCCTGTGGTCTCTGCGGCGATATGCAATATATATAATGATGTAGCTCCCGGCTATCTTATCAGAATGGTCGGCGCAGGTTCGGTGGAGGCTATAAGCGAGGCGGATGTGCCCCTGTCTCCCTCTGAGCCCAATACCATGAAGAACACGATGATTGCCGCACTTATCGGTCTGGTGATCAGTGCGGGAATATTTACAGTGATATTCCTCTTTGACAGAAGCGTGAAGTCCGAAGAAGACATCATCGCATTCAATGTCCCTTATCTCGGCGATGTGCCCGAGGTTAAGACTGCGGGAGGAAAGAAAAACAGCAAGAGATCCCAACTCACGAATGATGAGAGCATACTGCTCTCCAAAAAGGTCCCCTTTGCGGTCACGGAGTCCTATAAGGCGATGCGTGCAAACATAATGTTCGGTCTTGCCGTGAGCGATAAAAAGGTCATTGCCGTGACCAGTGCGAATGCATCCGAGGGCAAGAGCCTTACTGCGGCGAATCTTGCTATCACCCTCGCAATGACAGAGGCAAAGGTGCTTCTTATAGACGCCGACCTCAGAAAGCCTGTTCAGCACAGACGACTCGGCCTTGCGAATGAGCACGGTCTGTCGGAGGTGCTCGGTCGCATGAAGACCTTTGAAGCGGTAGTTCACAGGAATGTGACCAGAAATCTCGACGTTCTCACATCGGGAGCTACTCCTCCCAACCCCTCGGAGCTTATGGCTTCGTCGGTCATGGGGATACTGCTCAAGGGTCTTGAACAGAGATATGACTATGTGGTCGTGGATACTCCTCCCGTAAATGTAGTCAGCGATGCTCTTGGTATCGCAAATCATATCGGCGGCTTTGTGGTGGTCACAAAGTACAGATATACCAATACAGACGAGTTCAATGGCTGTCTCCAGTCCATAAAGCAATCGGGTGCGCCGGTACTCGGTGCGGTGCTCGTTCAGGTAGAGCAGTCTGCTGTTGCCTATGGCAAGTACGGCAAATACGGTAAGTACGGCAAATACGGCAAGTATGGCAAATATGCCGCTTACGGCTATGGTTACGGCGATAACGCAGAGGTCACTGCTTCCGACATACTCGGAGAGAAGCCGCAGGCCTGATATGCAGATACGGCGGTCAGCGCACTTCGGGCTGACCGCTTTTGAGGTAAATTATGAATGTAGATTTTCATTGTCATATACTCCCGTGCTTTGATGACGGCAGTGAATCGGCGGAGATGTCCCTTGAAATGCTTGCCCGTGAAAAGGAGCAGGGCATAGACAGGGTGATACTCACGTCTCATTTTTACAGGCGGCATGAAGAACAGTCGCATTTTCTGAAACGCAGACAGCGCGCCTTTGACGAGCTTCGCCGTGCCGTGGAAAAAAGCGGGATGGACGTGCCGGAGCTCAAACTCGGTGCAGAGGTGGCTATGACAAGACAGCTGAGGATGGAGGATCTTCGCCCGCTGTGCATACAGGGCACACAGACCCTTCTGCTTGAACTTCCCTTTGCTCCTGTCGGCCCGTGGCTGAACGATGTCAGGGCCATAATAGACAAAAACACTGTCAGAGTGGTCTTTGCCCACATAGAAAGATTTCGTGATGTGTGGAGCAAAAGAGACTTTGAGGAGATCATGGAGCTGCCCGTATTAAAGCAGATAAATACCACGTCTGTCATAAGTGACGGCTTTTTCAGGAAAAGACAGCTCATGAAGCTTGTGGAGGAGGAGAAGGTGCATATTCTGGGGACAGATGCGCATAATCTCACAAAGCGCCCTGTCAACATGGGTAAGGCTGTGGATATACTTGTCGGGAAAGGCTATGAAAGACAGGTGCGTAAGATGATGAAGACGGCAGAGCTGATAAGCTGACAGATGATAATGCATATGAACGGTCGTGCTTACGGCCGCTTTTTATATTTTGGTTTCCTGTCTGTGAATTTTCGGTTATTTTCAACAAATATATATGCTTACTTACCATAAACTGTGATTAACTTAACATTTTATGTGAATTTATCATAATAATCTTGACTTGATTGTGATACTGTGATAAAATTACTGATATGCACATACTGTATCTATAAGGTTTTGAGAGGAGTAGGGTAATGAACAGAACAAAACGCCTTTGGTCTGTGTTTATGGCAGTGGTGCTGACTGCTTTTCTGATGCCGCTGGCATCGTTTGGCACAGCGTCTGCCGAGGAGACAGAGACCGGGGAAAAATACTATACTATAGGCGGTTATAACGGCCGTGGCATAGTTAAACAGCCGGACGGTGAGAACATACAAGCCTGGGCATTCTGCATGGATTATAAGCAGTCCACACCGAGCGGCAATGACTACACCCGTGTAAGGCTCAGCGAGCTTCAGTCTTACACAAAGAATAGAGGGGACGAAAAGACGATCACGGATAATGTGAGGAGAAGGCTCTATTATCTTGCGGATGACAATTACTGGAACCGTATCCGTGAGTTTATGGCATATATGGACTTCACGGATGTGAAGCAGTACCTTTCCGAAAATTATCCGTCGTTTTCAGAAGATAATTTTGACAATGCCAAAGGACACGCATTTGCAAGACAGACACTCGTATGGACTTGCATACACGATGATTCGGAGTGGGAAACATTCGTAAAAGACAGTAACGTCAATGGTCACAGTGATATATACAAGTGGTGGGAAAAATCATATGCATATTATTCAGATGATCCGATAAATGATCCGTATTCCATGTGGAACGTTTTCTATAAACCTGTCATAGACTACATGGATACCCAGTTCAGAGATCCTTTTTCCGAGGGCAGGGATGCATGGGTATATATTGCGACCGACGACAGCAAGCAGAATATACTTTGCGATGTGTTCCAGGTAGTTGATAAAGGCTTTGTAAGGATAACCAAACGTGATGGTGAAGACAAGCTCCGTGCAGGTGCTACACTTCAGGTGATCGACGACACAAATACTGTTGTTGAAGAATGGAGAAGTACATTTGACGATCATTATCTTGTTGAAGACCTTGATGTTGACAGGATCTATACACTTCATGAGAAAGAGCCCCCCGCAGGATATCTCCCCGCTGAGGATACTCAGTTCTGCATCGCTGTGGACGGTAAGATAGATCAGGTACTGACGACGACCAAGACGACCAAGTATGGCGGCATAACAAAGCTTATCGTGAATAATTACCAGACGGAAGTCAGCGTATCCAAGGTCGATATTGCGGACGGCAGTGAGATCGCAGGCGCACATATCCAGATACTTGATGAAAATGAGGATGTATTCACGGAGTGGGACTCCACGACTGAACCTTACGTTGTTAAGGGGCTTACAGTAGGCGAGACATACACTCTGCGTGAGACAGTCGCTCCCGACGGATATCTCCTGACAAGCGACACTACATTCTCCATAGATGAAGACGGCGAAGTTACCGCAACAGCAAACACCACGGAGGACGGCGTGCTTCTCGTTGAAGACACCAAGACGAGTGTGAGCATCTCAAAGACAGACATCACAGGCAGTGAAGAGCTTGCAGGCGCACATATCCAGATACTTGACGAAAATGAGGATGTATTCGAGGAATGGGATTCCACCACATCCGCTCATACCGTTGAGGGTCTGAAAACAGGCGTGACATACACTCTCAGAGAGACAGTTGCTCCCGATGGCTACACCATAGCAAGTGATACCACATTCTCTATCGGAACTGACGGTACGGTGACCGCCGACACCATCGAAAACGACACTATACTCATAAAGGACACCAAGACCAGCGTAAGGATATCCAAGGTTGATATCGCAGACAGCGAAGAGCTTGAGGGCGCTCACATCCAGATACTCGACGAGGATGAAAAGGTAGTCGAGGAATGGGATTCCACCAGATCCGTACATATCGTTGAGGGTCTGAAAACAGGAGTGACATACACCCTCAGAGAGACAGTTGCACCCGACGGCTACACAATAGCAAGCGACACCACATTTACAATAGCAGCGGACGGCACAGTCACCACAACAGCCAATACCACTACCGACGACGAAAATAATGAGGTACTGCTCGTTGAGGACAGCAAGACAAAGATAAAGGTATCAAAGGTAGATGCCACCAACAGTGAAGAGATCGAGGGCGCTACCATACAGATACTCGATGAAGATGAGAACATATTCACTGAATGGGTATCCGGCACAGAGCCTCATGAGGTAGAGGGACTTACCGCAGGCAAGACCTACACCCTCAGAGAGACAGTGGCACCCGACGGATACTCGATAACAACAGACTCCACATTCACCGTCAATACAGACGGTACAGTAAGCTCGACAAATACTGTCAATGCAGACGGCGTTATACTCATAGCAGACGGCAAGAACTCCGTAAGCGTGAAGAAGACCGATGTTGCGGGCG
Organism: Oscillospiraceae bacterium; assembly: GCA_018110925.1. GTDB lineage: Bacteria > Bacillota > Clostridia > Oscillospirales > Ruminococcaceae > Huintestinicola. The sequence continues at coordinate 6,002 of JAGAZJ010000015.1, forward strand.
AAGAGATCGAGGGCGCAAAGATACAGATACTTGATGAGAGCGGCAACACGGTAGAGGAGTGGACATCCACCAAGGAAGCGCACACTGTGACAGGTCTTATTTCGGGTGTCACCTACACGCTCCATGAGGAAACAGCCCCCGCAGGCTATACGGTAGCTGCAGATACAGAGTTCAGCTTTGATACAAACGGCAATGTCAAGGTCAAGGGCACAACGGTGACAGACAATCTCATACTCATAGAGGACAGCCTTACCGAAGTAAAGATCTCAAAGACCGACATAGCAGACGGCAAGGAGCTTGAGGGCGCACATATACAGATAATCGACGAGGATGAAAAGGTAGTCGAGGAGTGGGATTCCACCAAGGAAGCA
>JAGAZJ010000016.1 GCA_018110925.1 Oscillospiraceae bacterium
ATTGCCATCCTGTACAGACCCTGCTGTGCCATTTCCGCCCCTGCCAGTATTTCGGCATGACACTGTACAGCTTCGGCGTATTTCCCTGCGGCTTTCCCGGTCACCGGGGCGCTGTCGTTCACTTCTTCATCGTCATCATCGGGCGCATCATCGTCCGTGAACTCCACGCCCTCGTCAGGGTCGGGCTTTCCCGAGACCAGCCCGCTTATCTCGTCTATATCCTCCTCGGATATATCCCCGGAGCTGTCGTCTGACCGCTCCCCCAGAAACTCATGTATCAGTTTTGCCGCCTTGTTCCACGTCAGCTCAAAGCAGGTGTGCAGATCATCGACCGTCACCTCCACTCCCTTCGGTGTCCCCTCGATATGCCCCGTGGAAGTCGTCCTCCCGTTGAAACTGCTGCCGTGTCTCTTCTTCATCATATTTCCAAGGTCCCCGTAGGATATGAGGCGTGCCTGTCTGCGCTCCTCATCCGTCATATACTGCACGAGCGCATCTGCGATAGTCCGCCCGTATGATCTGCCGTCCCACCTGACCCGTTCGATCTGAGCCATACTGATGCTCCTTCCAAATTCGTATTTCTAAACTTTCTTGTAAACAGAGGGCTGAGCGTTGGTCTGAAAAAGCCGCTCCGGAAGCTCTTACAGGGCAGGGGGGTATCCTGCCTGCGGAAATGGGGAGTTATCCGTCATCCCCCGTCCAGAAAAGGTCTTCAAGCTCTATCTCTGTCTCATCATCCTGCGGTATAAGCACATAGACCTGATACGGCGCACCGTATATATCACGACCGTTTTTTACGGTCGAGACACGAAAGCCTCTCGGCGCCGTCGGCGGATTTTTCCAGGATACGGCTTTCGCTTCGGTGATCTCTGTCTCTGGCTTGACCAGGTTGCGTGACGTGTTATATGAGCGCACTCCCTTATCATGAGGCTTGTGCTTGTCGTCGGCAATGAGATACGCCGCCAGCTGCTTATATGTCTGCTTATCCTTATACAGCGTGTGTCCTGCTGACAGTTTACCGTCAGAAACAGTCATTGCCCAGGCTGCTTCTACCTGATACTGTCTTGCGCCGCTTGTGATCAGATGATGATGTATACTGCCTCTCTCAGTTGTGTGCGTGCAGTAGACATATTTGATATCAGGACAGGTCTTTCTCAGAAGTTTAAGACAAGCGGCTACATTTTTCTGGGCAGTTCTTTCGTTGTCAGGGCACTGTCCTCTCGGATAGTGCAGTGTGAGATTCAGATCCCCCTGACCGAAATTCGCCTGTAAAAGAAATGTCAGGTTTCTAATGCGGAGCTTCTCGTTGTGGCGGCGTTGCTTTTCCGTCTGTTCACGGGTCTTCTTTTCTCTGCCCGAAAGCCCGTGAGCGTTGATCATACCGCTGTTATATGTCTTCTGAACATACACGAATTCACCGACATACGTTTTCTTTATGTAGTACACACTGCACCTCCTTCTGAAAATAGTTCCGAATTCTTCACAGACGAGAAGTTAATACCTTAAACGAGTTGCCCAAGCCGCCCGAAGCGGCTTTTTTTAAAAGCACTTGCGTCATTTTGCAAGCGCTTTTCTGTGTTCCTCACGGCGCTGTTCGAGCAGTGCCTCGTATATGTCGGGCTTGGGCTTGTCGAGCGCATATGTTCCGAACAGCGGATCATATCCTATCCGGATAAGCTCAGGCTTTACCTGCTTCCAGAACGCATTCTCGATGCGCCCTGTAAATGCACGGAAAATGAGCACCGGGTTTTCATCCTCATCTATCACCCGTTCATTCTCATAGAGCCGCCACTTGCCGCCCTGCTCTCCTTCTATTCGCCATTTGCCCCCTTTTATAAGAAGCATATGCTCACCCCGCTTATCTGAAGGGGAATGGATCCAGCACTTCGTCAAAGTCTGACAGATCCGGAGCAACGGGTTCAGGCTCTTTCTTCCTTCCGCCGATGAATTCCACCGACTGTGCAGATATTTCATAGAATGTGCGACTTCCTCCTGCGTCCGAAAACCTGTTGGCATGAAGGGAACCTTTTACGATAACTCCGCTTCCTTTTGTAAGATAGCTGCGGATATTTTCGGCGGTCTTTCCGAATGCCACGCAGGGCAGAAAGTCTGCTTTCTCCGAACTTCTGTTGACGGCAACTGTAAAATGCGCCGTGAGCGTGCCGTCCTGTGTCTGGCGGATATCAGGCTCTGCGGTAAGATTACCAGATATGACAATCACATTTGTGTTCATATTCATTTCCTTTCGTATCAGCACATTATGTTGAGCCACATCCTGAAACAGTCGTCCGCACTGACAGGTACGGGCTTCATCTGTGGTGTCTGTCCTATCATCGGCTCAAAGCCGTAGCATATATCACCGTCGTGGGGTCGCTTCTCTCCGGTGTAGATGATGTAGTTGCACCCTGTCCACTCATCGGTCTTGCTTTTGAACCCCGAGAAGCGGCACTTTCGGCAGACTTTCCTATCCATTGGTCATCACCAGCGCATATGGCTCGCCGCCCATCTCACGCACCGCCTGTGTTGCCTTTTCAAGGTCACGGGCGTATACTCTTATGGAGAACTTCATTCTCCCTGCTCTGAACTTGATGATGTATAACTTCATGACAATGCCCTCCATATATCGTGCATAATTGCGATACAGCTGTCGCCCGTCACATCCTGCATGATCGTGGTACCGCCTGCAAGCTGTATCTTCACAAGCTCCGTGCCGCTCTCAGTTACGGCATACTCCATCTTTGCGATCTTCTCCCTGCTGTACAGTATCAGTGCTGTTTCCAGTGCCGACACGAAGGCTCTCTTGTTTTCGTTCATTGGCTGTTTCCTCCGGTATCCCATATAGGTTTTCAAACCAGGTATCGAATGTCTTCTTCGGGATCATTATCTTGTTTCCAGCCATAAGGTAATGAAAATCCCATCCTGTCGCCCTGTCTTTAAGGGCTGTACGGACAGTATTTTCCTGTATGCCAAGTTTACGGCTTACTTCTTTGACAGTGTAGTGAAGCTTGATTTCCATGATATCACCCTTTCACTATATCATTCAGGTCAACGTCAAGTGCCTTTGATATTTCTACCGCTGTATCGAGGGTCAGAGCCCTCTTGCCCGCTTCAAGCTGAGAAACATCAGCCTGAACAAGACCAAGTTTGTCGGCAAGCTCGGTCTGAGTTATGCACTTGTCCCGCCTCAGTTCCTTTATCCTGAGACCGTACCCTGTCTTTCTGTATGTCATCATGTTATCACCTCTTGACAAATCGGATGTTTAGTGGTAGTATGAAGATGTCCCAAAAGTCGGACGGCGAACCGCCCGACCATTAGGGACTGATTGATTAGGCTTATTTGCTGGTGTAAAGAGCTTCTACCTTTTCAATCAGTTCGTTTCTTTCGGCTTCATCAGTGATAGTGTCCTTTATCATCTGAATGATAGCCGTTAGGAACGAATCAAACTGGTTGTTGGTCATATCCATTACACCTCCCTCCTTTCCTTTGGTGTAATTATATTTTATCATACGTCTTTATAGAAATCCGTATATATATATATATGATGTAAATTATTTATGAACATAAGCGATAATCTGTAAGGTGAGAAAATGAGAAATCCAAACGGATATGGCAGCATCACAAAGCTGACAGGTAAACGCAGACGTCCATATATGGTACGAACCGGCGGAAAGAAACGTGAAGTTATCGGGTATTATGCCACGAAAAAGGAAGCGCTCCAGGCGCTCGCTGAGTACAATAAAAATCCGTATGATGTATCGACGCATTCCACTTTTGCTGATATATTTGTAATGTGGTATCACGAAAAGGAACGCGCGGTCGGTACTAATACACTGAGTTCATACCAAGCCGCATTCAAGCACTGCTCTGATATCCATGACAGGGCATTGTGTGATCTGCGATTGTCAGATTATCAGAAGATCGCTGACAGCATGAGCAACAGATCACAGTCATCGGCTAACAATGTGAAGATCGTCCTTAACGGTGTTAATACCTATGCTCTTAAACATGACATCATTCCTCGTGATTATTCTCAGCACATCATATTGAGTTATGCACCGCCGACGGGTAAGCATAAGGTTTTTACCGCTGAGGAGGTCGATGCTGTCTGGAATATGCCTGACAGTACCGGACGGGATATTACCCTGATACTTCTTTACTCAGGGTGGCGCATCTCAGAGCTTCTTGAAATTGATAACATTGACATTGAGGCAATGACAATGACCGGAGGCAAAAAGACCAAAGCAGGGCGCAACAGAATAGTACCTATACATCACAGGATATTGCCCATGGTCAAAAGGTTCGCCGCTCTCGGTCGGCGCATGACTTATAACGACTATCAGGAGTGGCTTATGCAACACACAGGGCATTTGTGCCATGACACAAGACACACTTTTATCTCGCTCATGCAGTCTGCCGGGGCTGATCATGTGTGCCTTGAACGCATAGTCGGGCACAGTTCTAAAGGTATGACCGACTTAGTTTACACCCACAAGAGCATTGATGAACTAAGAGAAACTATTGAATTGCTGAAATAAAAAAAGCCTATCAGGTCATTGTGAACCTGATAGGCTTTTTGAGTAATAATTTACACATTCAAAATAATCGGTAATATGAATAGTTTTTATCGGTAGCAAATTGGTAACACAAGTATCTAACAAATGGCTTTATATAGGCAGTTTGCCTGTGGATGAATTTAAACAGTCATTAAATCCGCAGCGCTATTCTATATCAGCCGTATCCGATGCCTTGATGTTCTTTGTGTAAAGTGCGGTAAGAAGTGCTCCTGCTATGACAGCGCCGAATATTATCACAGGGAATATCACAAATGTCTCAACGGGGTCTATCGCATAGTCTATGCCCTTTGCCGCGCCCATCATTGCAAATATGGGATCCATCACGAGCTTTGTGACGGGGACTGACAGTACAGCCGCCATGACCAGGGAAACGAGCGTTATCACCATGAACCGCATCACATGGATATGTACCACGCTCCTGCTTTTGAAGCCCAGCGCCTTCATAAGGGCTATCTCCGACTTTTCCTTTGATATAAAAGACCTCTCTACCAGAACACTTATCATTATCAAGACCATGACCGCAACGATGAGCGTCAGTTTTTTTGCGCCCATGACAGCATCTGCCGCTTTTGTACAGTCATTAACATATCCCCTGCTGTCATACACATTGTTCGTGCCGAATATCTCCTTTATCTTCTCCGTGCGCTCCTTTATCACAGCGCTGTCCGGAGCATCATCAAAGTATATCTGATATGCCATAAGATTTGCTATTTCGGTGTCGTTTATCCTTTTGCTCTCATGGAACCTGCACGTCATGCCCAGATTGTTCAGGCTGTCGAACAGCGCTGTGACCAGGTATTCCTCGTTATTTCCGCCGACGTTCACCAGCACCTTTTCACCTATGTCAACGCCTGTCCGTTCAGCCACAAGATATGATACCGCTATCTCTTTCTCATTTCTTGGGGGAGTTCCCTTGCCGTAGACATAGTCCTCGGCACGGGTATCGTGGCAGTACATGAAGCGCACGGATGTTTCCCTGCCACCGTATGTCATGGACGCCGGTATCTGCTCCTCAACGATGACCTGTGCCGCCAAGCCGCTGTCAGACAGCTTGCGGCTGATATTCCCGCAGGACTCGGCTATCGTCATCGTACCGCCCATGATACGGGGGATATCCTCGGTGGTGACAAGATACACATCACTGTGTGTAACGTTTATCAGAAACAGCAGTTTGTCGCTGGAGAGCGTAGCCGCAGTGGAGGACAGCATCATGACCAGGATCGCACACATAGTGAATACCGCCGTCAGCATCACCGTCTGCCTCGGTGAGCTGAACACATCATTCACCGCAAGGAACAGATCCGCGCCCATACCGCTCCTGACCAGCGACAGAGAGGCGTGCTTGGCGAACCTCTCGCCTGTCTGACCGCTCCTTACCGCATCTATGGGCGAGAGTTTATTTATTTTTGCCGTACAGCCCCAGCAGAACAGCAGTATTATGCCCACCACAAACAAACAGCACAGCACATCGGTCAGTATCACATGGTCGTTGCCCAAAATCATGCTCCTGCTGACGGATGACAGCATGATATTGCCGAAGGGTATCGCCGCTGCGGCACCGACCGCCGCTCCCGCTGTGGCTATGCCCAGATACTTGATGATATAAAGAGATCTTACAGACCTGTTTTTCAGCCCCACCGCCTTCATGACCCCTATCTCACGGAAGTCCTCATCTATGGTGAAGCCGATGGTGAACCTGAGCACCACGAATGCGATGATGATAAGACATATGCTGACCGCCAGTATCACTCCCGCTATGAGCAGATTGACTATGTATGCCGAGCTTATCTGCTCCCGTGATGCCTTGAAGCGCACACCGTCCGTATCTGCCAGAAGCTTTTCTATCTCTGCCGTATCATCGGTATCTATATAATACATGGAGAGCATCCAATAGGACTGTATTTCTTCATTCGCTCTCAGCTTGCCGAAGCTGTCGGCATCTGTCAGGAAACGGGGATTATCCATAACGTCTGAGCCGAGCGCCGCATCCTTGCATACTCCCGCATACTCCAGAGACAGCGTTTCACCGCACATCTCTATCGACAGGATATCCCCCTTTTCAAGGCCTGCCTTGTCGGCAACGGCGGCAGTGACATAGACCTTGCCGCTTTCAACGGCGCTGATCTTGTTATTGTTCTCATCGAAATAGCTGTATCCGCTCCCGGAAGGGTCGATGAGCAGAGCCGAATTTGAAAAACCGCCCATTTTTTCGCCGTCTACACTTACATTGTCGGCATTGACAGGCACACACCTCTCTCTGCGCCAGCCCGATGCACTGCTGTGTCTGAGCTTTTCCTCAAAACATCCGTTTTCATGATAATCGACCATAAGCGCTGTATAATCGCCGATGCCTGCCATATCAAAATATCTGCCGACCCCTCCCGCTATGGATATGATATTATTCACGCTCGATGCGAAGAACATTGCGGACAGCACCACAAACAGCAGTATTATCAGGTTCATCGTCTTTTTTCTTTTAAGATCCTTTTTCAGTATAGAAAGATACATCTGCCCACTTCCTTTCTGATAAATATGATATCACAGAAATTATTAAACAGTCCTTAAACCCGGTCTGTCCCGGTGCTGTGTCCTCAGATCCCTGCTCCTGAGTTTCAATGATGTTTTACCCATTCCGAACACCTCCGTGTTGTTTTCCTCATGTATTTTGGTCTATGAGTATGACCTTCTATACTGATGACAGCACAGTAAAAGCTGGACATTCAAGGACATCTTTGTGTGAGGGCATAAAAATACCGCACATCATTGAAATGTGCGGCTTGCATTAAAACAGATGATATTATTCTGTATTTGCAAAATACGTAATATGTCCTCTGTCCTTCCTGATCCCGGTAAACTCTTGTGCTATCGTAATGAACATGATCCAAGCTGAATGGGTATTACTTATCGAGCAACCTTATTATCGCATCCAATGCCGTTCCTGCAATACCACCGAAAGGAAGAAGCTTCAAGATTTCCTTTATCACTTCTTTTGAAGCGTTCTTGACAAGCTCACTCATTCCGTCTTCAAATGAACCTGACAGTATTTTTTCAATGGCAGACATTTCCCTGTCACTGACGGACAGCTTTTTAAGTGCATTTTCGGTTTTCTCGTCAAAGGGGATGTCTTCCCCAAGGCTTTTGCACAATGCTATGAAATAATCAAGCCTGCACTGGAACAGTCTGGGATTGAGCTGGAATTCATCGAACCAGCCGTTGCTGTAGACATAGTTCCTGACATCATTGAGCAGGTTCACATCACCGATATTCATCTGTATCAGCTTCTTGACATCATTGTAGCGTGCATTCGGGATGAGGGCAACAAACATCTTCTTCCAGTCATAGTTCTCATACGGGTATTGAAGCTGCTTGCGCTCTTTAAGCCCACGCACCTTTGTTTCAGTTATACCAAGGTGACAGGCGATCGTATAGTCATCAAACGGCAGGCTGTTGTCAAGACAGTGTTCGATATAGGCTGAGAATATGAGAGTATCTATATCAGCTTTCAGCATCGTTCCGAAGTTGCGGTTAAAATATCGTGCAGCTATCTTATCAAACAATGCGACTTTTTCATCCTGTGTAAAGTCCATCATTTCCAGCTCCTGTCTTTATAGGGGGTATCCTCGAAGCCCCTGTTTTTCAGATCATTGACCATATGGTCAAGTCTGCCCTTCCACATTTTTCTGAACCACTCCGTATGTCCGAACCATCGAACAACAGTCGGGCTTACTGCATAATAGAGATGGATAAAGGCACGACCATACCATGTCTTTGCGAGAGAATGATCACGATAGCGGCGTAATGTCCACACTTCCGGACAATCATAGGAACCATAGACACAGGTCGCTACATAGCAACCACCATTGAGATTTGAAGACTCTTCATGCCATTCAGGATAGATTTCCAATATACGTTTCTTTTTATAATCATTTAAAAAGTGAGTTCTATTTTGGGAGACACTGTACCACAAATCAGCATTTTTATAAAGGGTAGCAATAGTTTTCTTCGTTGGAAGAGCTGATTCTCTACTGCCCTCTTTCCATTCCTTTGTTTCCGAGAGCATAGCTAATCCGTCACCAATTGTTTCTGCGCATTGTCCAATGATCTCACACCTTGAGGATAACTGCTTCTTTTTTTCGTCCATATTATAGCTATTATTCTGCTTCGTATACATGTCAATTAGTGTGTTTGCAGCTCCAGTAAGAATATGTAAGGAATCTCCGCCTATTTGAGTGATTCTCAGTTGTTTTTCAGAAAACGGTATATCAGAATCCCATACAAGCTTCATTGCTTTGGGACAAGATGAAGTAAAAGTAACAACAGCGTTTTCTATATTTATCACTCTGGACTCGGCAAGCTGAAAATATGCTGCATAGAATACAGCCTCCCAGTCATTAGGTGCTATCGACAATATCTGCTGATAATACTTTAATGCGTTTGAACCGTCGTTGGTTTCCTTCGCTCTGCGTGCAAGCGTGTACAGATTATCCAGTTCATTTGACTTGTCAACCTGTACCGTTCCCTCGATCATCAGTTTCTTTGCATCTTCCGGCGTGTATTTAGTGCCGCAGCTCTGACATACATAGAATCCATCCTGCTTTATAAGGTCACCGCTTCCGCACATTTCACAGGCAAATCTCTTCATAACGTCCTCCCGTATCATAGCATGAGATTTCATGCAGTCTTTCGTTCAATTATACTGCACAGGATTTACAAAAAAAAAAAAAAAGTTAATATTTCGTTAACTTTAGCGATTTTTAACGAATTTATGATATATGCAGGATACAATAAGTCAAATTGCATCCTGTTATTTCGGATCTTATCCGATAAGTCCCACTGTGCCGCCCTCGCAGTGTTCCCGAGGGTCGAGCGGAGAACGGCATCTGTGCATAAAAAATCGTTTAATTCACATTTTTATAAAATATATTCTATTTATCTTGACAACGGCTGTATAATCTGATATAATAGTACGGTATTGGTGTTGTGGTCTATCCGCGGTACCAAGTCAGATGAATTCACATATTCATAGAAATGAGGAATACAGATGTCTGCTAATATCGTTATCGGAACTCAGTGGGGCGATGAGGGCAAGGGCAAGATCATAGACCTGCTCGCATCAAGGGCTGATGTTGTTGTACGTTCACAGGGCGGCAACAATGCAGGCCATACCGTTGCAAGCGGCGGTGAAACATACAAGCTCCACCTCATTCCATCAGGCATACTTTATAAAGATACACTCTGCCTTATCGGTGCGGGCGTAGTTCTCGACCCCAAGGATCTGCTGGGCGAGATCGACGACCTCTCCAAGAGGGGCATATCCTTTGATAATCTGAAGATCGACCCAAGAGCACATATCACTATGCCGTGGCATATAGCTCTCGACGGTCTTTCGGAGAAGTTCAGGGGCAATAAGGACATCGGCACCACACACAGGGGCATAGGTCCTGCGTATATGGACAAGTATGAGAGAAGCGGCATACGCTTCTATGACCTTGTAAACCCTGAGCTTTTCAGAGAAAAGGCTATGAGCACAGGCAGGCTCAAAAACGAGATAATAACCAAGGTGTACGGCGGCGAGGCTATCGACCTTGAAGCTGTCATAGAGGAGTATATCGGCTATGGCCAGCGCCTGAAGAGCCACATGGCTGACGTTTCGGTGCTTACATACGAGGCTAACAAGGCAGGCAAGACCATACTCTTTGAGGGTGCTCAGGCCACGCTTCTTGATATAGACTTCGGCACATATCCCTATGTTACAAGCTCTCATCCTCTTTCGGCAGGTGCCTGCATCGGTTCGGGCGTCGGCCCCATGATGATAAACGGCATCTACGGCGTTGCCAAGGCTTACACCACAAGAGTGGGCAAGGGTCCTTTCCCCACAGAGCTTTTTGATGCAACAGGCGATTATATCAGGGATAAGGGTCATGAGTTCGGCACTATCACCGGCAGACCCAGACGCACAGGCTGGTTCGATTCTGTCATAGTTCGCCATGCAGTAAGAGTAAACGGTCTTTCCGCGCTCTGCATAAACAAGCTGGATACTCTTGCAGGCCTTGATACTCTGAAGGTATGCGTTGCCTACAAGAAGCCCGACGGCAGTGTGATAAAGGATTTCCCGCCCACGCTCGAAGGGCTTGAGGGCTGTGAACCCGTATATGAGGAATTTCCCGGATTTACCTGCGACATTTCCGACAGCAGGAAGTTTGAGGATCTCCCCGAGGTGTGCCGCAGCTATATAGCAAGGCTCGAAGAGCTGTGCGAATGCCCCGTAAAAATGGTCGGTGTTGGTCCCGACAGAACACAGATAATCGAGAGATAATGTGTGTGCCCGATGATGAGTCGGGCACATTCTTTATGTGTTCGGTCGATCACATATTGCTTGACATGAGCTGACTTTTGGTGTATAATTCAGTTCAGAAAGACTGCTTTATGATGTTCGTATGAAGGAAGGGGCTTGTATGAAACACGCTGATTTCAATATGAAAGAGCATGGCTTTGTCGGTCATCTGTCTGAGCCTGACGGCGGCAGTGACAGAGCTGTCATAATAGTTATGGGCGGCGAGCAGAGTATGCTCCCCGGAACGGTTTTCGCCGACAGATTTGCCGATTACGGCATAACAGGCCTCGCCGTGTCGCTTTTCGGCGCTGAGGGACTGCCTGATTCTCCCGATAATATCCCGGTGGATATGTTTGCATATGCGGCAGAGTATCTGCGCAAGGAGAAGCATATAAGCAGGATCAGCATATACGGTCAGTCTATGGGCTCTATCTTCGCCACCCTCGCCGCTCAGTGCGTGGGAGGATTTGAAAATCTGATACTGGTGTCACCCACCCATGTGCCCTTTGAGGGAACACTCTCCGACCGCCGTACAACCACGGGCAGGAGCGTCGCCACATGGCAGGGCAAGGATATACCCTTTGTGAAGCCCGATTTTCTTTCTGAGAATATTAAAAGATATTCCCGTCACCGTGCCGCATCGTGCAGTGTAACGGGAATGTGGAAAGCATTCTATAAAGCATATCAGGACAGGGAAGCTGTCAGAAAGGCGTGGCTCCACCCCGAGAGATCCTTTGCAAGGATACTTCTCATCGCAGGGGAAATGGACGAGATGTGGCCGTCCTCACTGTCGGTCATGGCTATAAACGCCTATCTTGTAAAGAAGAATTATCCCAAGGATTTCAAGGTGGTCATATACCCCAAGGGGAGCCACCTGTGCGGTCTTGTGCCGAACAGGGAAAGAGAAAAGAAGCTGTATGCGGGTCTGCCGTTCATCGGCTTTGTATACAGAAGCTTCGGTCTGTATCTGAGAGATAATATGAAATATCTTGAACAGTGTGAACATGAGATAATCGAATGGCTCGCATAGCGAGACATATGGCTTGCGGAGTGTGACAGACCCCTCGTTTTGCGTGACGTCGCCGAACATCTATATGTATAAAAAACAGCAAGGCTTTTCGTCTTGCTGTTTTTTGATCTGTATTCAACCATACGAAGTTCTTTATCAAACTCACTTATCCATTATCATCAGCACATCACCGCAGATGACCTTTATGCCGAAAGCCCCGTCTGCACGGTTGCTGACCCCCAGCGGGAATGTGCGTTCAAGCGTGAACCTGCCGCTGTATCTTGCTCCCGTTATCTCGACATCAGCAGTATCCGACAGGGCAAACAACGAGAAATATCCCTCGTGAACGTAAGTTCCCTCGGAGCAGAGCCTTACTGTGCAGTCATCCCCTGCAAGCACCGCATCCGCACCCTGTGAACGTGCATAGACAAGGGTCTGTATGTTTGCTATGGTGTGACTCAGCCTGCCGCCCATGCCGCCGTAGATGATAAGCTCATCACACCCGACGGAGGCGGCTTTTTTCACGGCGAGCATGGTGTCTGTATCGTCCTTCTCACAGGGCACGACAACTACATTATCACCGTCGGGCACATAGCCCAGACTGTCAAAATCCCCTATGACCATATCAGGGACTATCCCCTGCTCCGTGCAGTATCTCAGCCCTCTGTCCGCCGCTATCACCAGTGAGCCCTCGGGCACGTCTATCCTGCATTGATCACCGCCGCCGACTATCACCGCTTTTCCCATTCTTTTATGCTCCCTGCTTCCTCATACATCTGCAAATAGCTCCTGTGTCTGGACAGGGCTATATCTCCCCTCTGCACCGCATCGAGCACGGCACAGTCCTTTTCCTTGGTGTGTGTGCAGTCGGCAAACCTGCATTTGCCCTCATACTCCTCAAATTCACGGAAGCAGTATTTCAACTCCGCCCTCGTCACTCTGGCGTATTGCAGATAGTCAAATGACGAAAAGCCAGGCGTGTCGGCGATATACCCGCCGAACAGCTTGTACAGCCTTGACACTCTTGTGGTGTGTCTGCCTCTTCCCAGCTTTTTGCTGATATGCGCCGTTTCAAGGGAAAGTTCGGGGGCAATGAAATTGAGAAGAGTGGATTTGCCCACCCCGGTATTTCCCGTGAAAGCGCATACATTACCGTTTATCAGCTCTTTTATCGGCTCGGTGGATGCGCTGTCCTGATAGTCACAGACAAAGACGGGTATGCCTATCGAGGAATAGACCGCCGGTATGTATTCATTGGTGGCAAGGTCGTTCTTTGTCAGCGCCACAGCAGGAGCAATACCCTTGTATTCGCACACTGCGATGAACTTGTCAAGGAGCATCGTATCGGGGGACGGCTCACAGGTCGATATGACAAATATCATCACGTCGATATTCGCAAGGGGGGGACGTATTATGCTGTTTTTACGCTCATATATGCTGTCGATCACATCTCCCGTGATGTCACACCTGTCCCCTGCGCAGGGAGAGATCCCGTTTTTGCGGAACACGCCCCTTGCCTTGCAGGTGAGCACGCCCTCCCCGGTTTCTACGGTATAACTGCCTCCGAGACAGTCAAGGATAAGTCCTTCCATAAATACACCCTTTAAAAATGAGGCAAGAATTGCTCTTGCCTCTTGTTTATAATACTGATTTCTGACCGGTGTATAGACAAGAAGCAAGCCGCAAATGCTTGAGTATAAGGGATTTGAGACTTGGAGATTGTCTATACATCGAGAAAAAATCATTATCAGTTGCCGCCGATGTTGTCCCAGAATCCTCCGCCCGGATTTATGATATCCGCAGGATCGACAAAGTCTGTCTCAAAAGGAACATCGGGTATTATCTCTATAAGCTCCTCTGTCTCGCTCGTGGTCGCAGCCTGTGCGGGATAAAGCGTGCGGAGCAGGTCGGAGTCAAACTCCGTCTCGGTGATAGCGCCCGTGTTGAAATCAACGTTGTACTCTGCCACCTTATGTGCGTGTCCGTCCTCTGTAACGGTCTCAACAACGACCTTCTGTATCTCCTGACCCTTGACGGGGATGTTTATCGTTGCCACATAGCCGATATTGTCTATCGTCGTCGTGCCTGAAAGGTTGCCGCCCACATACGCATTGAATACCGCAGGTCCGTCCAGTCCCTCGGGGACTGTGAATGTGATGTTCTGTGTGGTGGTGGGCACCTCGCCGGACGAATATGTGATTATGACCGTCTGCTTCGGGTTCACGATATTGGGTTCGCCTTCCTCATCCGTGGGAGGTATGCTCTGTGCCGTTACCTCGTTTGCGGGTGCTACGGAGTCTTCCTTCTCGGATACTACCGTGAAGCCCTTGCCCTCAAGGAGCTGTACCGCTTCAACCAACTCCATGCCCACAACATCGGGCATCACTATGTCGTATTCCTCAGGGCCGAGGCTGACGTATACAAGCACTGTCGAACCGACCTCAACGAGAGTGTTTCTCTCAGGGTCTGTCTTTATGACGTGATTTGCTTCCTCATCGCTGTTTTGCATAACGAGCGAATATTTAAGTCCCTGTCCCTCTATCATGGATGTGGCGGTGTTTGCCTCGATGGTGTAAGTGTTGGGAACATTGACCATTCGTGCGCCCTTGCTGACCACTGCACGAACCTCGGAGTTGCCGACCATAATGGGCGAGTCCTTCTTAGGCGAGTGAGATATGATCGTACCGGCGGGGAAGTCGGGGTTGTATTCTTCCTTCTCCACCACAAGACTGAAGGAGTCCTCATACCTGCTTCGCATCTCGTTGAAGTCACGACCCACAAGGTCTACCATGGGCTGTGTCTGGGTAGTGCCGCCGTTTGTAAATTCCTTTGCGACCACAATTGCAATAAATACTGCAACGATTATGATAACAGCCGCCGCAATCGCCGTGAGCGCCACGACAAAGTAGGAAGACTTTGATACCTCTTCCTCCTCATCATCGTCATCGTCGTCGTCATCATCGTATTCTTCATACTCGGGCTCGGGCTTTCTGCGTTTTCTGGGCTTGTCGTCCTCGCTCATGTGTCTCGGTTTTCTGTCAGCCTCCTTTTCATCGGAGGGCTTGTCGAAATACTGTGTCTTTTCCTCGCTCTCATTCTCTGCGGCGGGAAGGTCGTATTCAAACACCATGCTGGGATCTCTCTTGAAATCCTCTATGTCCTTTATCATCTCCGATGCGGACTGATAGCGCTTTGAAGCGTCTTTCTGCATTGCTCTCATCACAATCTCATCGAGCCCGTCGGGGATGGAATCATTTATCCTCTTGGGTCTCCTGGGCGTGGTCTGCATATGCATGAGTGCGACAGCTATCGGTGTATCGCCGTCAAAGGGCTTGACACCCGTGAGCATCTCATACAGCATCACGCCTACGGAGTATATATCGCTCTTTTCGTCGGTTATGTCTCCTCTTGCCTGTTCGGGGCTTATGTAGTGTACGCTGCCTATGGCCTTGTCAGACATCGTCTTGCCCTCTTCACGGGCAAAGCGTGCTATGCCGAAGTCCATGACCTTTATGGTGCCGTCCGGGAACAGCATTATATTCTGCGGCTTAATGTCCCTGTGGACTATGCCCCTGTCATGCGCGTGCTGCAGGGCACGGAGTATCTGGGTTATAAAATGCACGGAATCCTTCCATTTCAAAGCGCCCTGCTGCTCCATGAATTCCTTGAGTGTTATCCCGTCGATATACTCCATGACTATGAACTGTATCTTGTCCGAAAAGCCCACGTCGTATATCTTGACTATGTTCGGATGACTGAGGACTGCGATCGCCTTAGACTCATTCCTGAAACGCCTTACAAAATCGTCATTGTCAGCATACTCGTTCTTGAGTATCTTTACAGCGACCGTCCTGTTCTCAAGCAGGTCTACAGCCTTATAGACCTCGGCCATTCCCCCGATACCGATAAGCTCGGTTATCTCGTAACGGCCGTCCAGCTTGCGTCCGATGATCTTATCCATTGAGTTTCACTCCATATTCCGGATAAGCGTTATCCGCTATCCTCTTAAAATCTTTCTTTCCAAAAGCGTGTCTGTGTCATGCATAGCCCCACACCATACCCCGCTCAGTGCGGGCAGGTATCCATCAGCTTTTCATGAGCACAGCAGTTATATTGTCTCCGCCCTCGTTTTTGAGTGCGGTCTGAACCAGATATTCGGGCACTTCCTCGGGCGGCATATCCTTGACCGCACGGAATATTATCCCCTCGTCGCAGAAGTTGTAAAGCCCGTCCGAACAGAGCAGTACAGCCGCTCCCGCGGGTATCTCGCACTCGAAATAATCGGGCTCCACATCATCACACACACCCACAGCCCTTGTTATAACATTGCGCTTGGGGTGGTTCTTTATCTGTTCCTTGGTGATA
This sequence comes from Oscillospiraceae bacterium, assembly GCA_018110925.1. GTDB lineage: Bacteria > Bacillota > Clostridia > Oscillospirales > Ruminococcaceae > Huintestinicola. The sequence continues at coordinate 16,284 of JAGAZJ010000016.1, forward strand.
TCGCCGCTCTCGTAAAGATTCATCACCATGGAGTGATCCTTGGTGATCTGGCTTATCTGGTGTGTTATCAGATATGCCCTTGAATCTCCCACATTGACTGCATACAGCATACCGTTTCTTATGAGCACTGCAACACAGGTAGTGCCCATACCGCTCCACTCGGGCACAGCCGAGCCGAGCTCATATACCACGGCATTTGCGGTCCGCACCGCCGCAACGAGCAGATTTCTTATCTTGTTCGGATCATAGTCACTGCGATAGCTTGCTTCTATGCGTTCCTTTATGATGGTGACAGCCCGCTCGCTGGCTTCCTTGCCTGCATTCTGACCGCCCATACCGTCGCATACGACAGCAAATACGGCATCCTCCAGCACAGCAGTGCTGAAGCTGTCCTGGTTTTCATTGCGCTTGTTTCCTATGTCTGTATGAGAATAGACCATCATGCTCTTTCAGGTCCCCCCTTCAAAGGTGGATTCCCAATCTAGGGATCATATTTCATATTCACGCCTCAGCTGACCGCAGGCGGCATCAATATCCGCACCAAGCGTTCTTCTGACGGTGACGTTCATCCTGCGTTTTTCCAGTGCAGCGGCAAAATGCTCCACACTGCGCCTGTCGGCTCTGTAATCCCGTTCCTTTATGGAATTGACGGGTATCAGATTTATATGACACGAAAGCCCTTTCAGCAGATTGGCGAGCTTTGCGGCATCTTCATCGCTGTCGTTCACACCGCATATCACCGCATATTCAAAGGATATGCGTCTGCCTGTGAACTCTGTATATTCCCTGCACGTTTCTATAAGCTCGTTCACGTCCCAGCGGCGGTTCACAGGCATGATACTGCTCCTGTGAGCATTGTCCGGAGAGTGGAGCGATACCGAGAGGGTCACACCGAGCTTCAGCTCCATGAGCTGCTTAATCCTCGGCACAATGCCGCAGGTAGACAGCGATACATGGCGCAGGCTCTGCGCACGGCCTCTCTGATCGCTGACGAGCGTCAGAAAGCGCACCACATTATCATAATTATCGAGCGGCTCGCCTATGCCCATAAGGACTATGCTGTCGGCGTGCCTGCCGCTCTCGTCCTCGGCTCTGTATATCTGAGAGAGTATCTCAGCCGCCGAGAGGTCACGTCTGAACCCTGCTATGGTCGATGCACAGAACGTGCATCCCATTTTGCACCCGACCTGAGTTGACACGCATATGCTGTTGCCGTGGTTATACTCCATGAAAACAGTTTCCACGTGGTTGCCGTCGGGCAGTTCGTAGAGATATTTTATGGTAGGGTCTTTTTTAGACTCCAGTTTTCGCACTATCCTCAGCTGTGGGATGAAATACTTTTCCTCCAGCTTTTCTCTCAGAGCAAGAGAGAGGTTGGTCATATCGGAAAATGACCTGACCTTCTTTTCATGGAGCCATGTGAAGATCTGCCCTGCTCTGAATTTCTTCTCTCCGATCTCCCCAAGGGCATCGGAGAGCTCCTCAAAGGGCATCGACAAAATATCTATCTTTTCACCATTCTGCATATGTAAAAGCCGTCGCTGTCCTCTCTGAATATGGTTTTTTCAAACTCTTTCTCAAATCCCTGTCCCTTCACGAAGCGGTCCGTAACGCCGCCGTTTTCGGCAGGCTCGACCGTGCAGGTCGAGTACACTATCGTACCTCCTGCGGTCAGATACCCCGCAGATGTGCAGAGTATGCTGTACTGGAGCTCGGGGAGATCCTTAACGGCGTCATGCGGCTTATAGCGTATCTCCGGTTTGCCGGAAACGCCGTACCCCGAACAGGGCACATCGCAAAGCACCTTTGTCGGATGGTATGAAGCGAGCTTTTCGCTGTATACCGTTCCGTCGTTCACTATCACTTCTATATCGTCAAAGCCGAGCCTCGCCGCCTCACGGCGTATGAGCCCCGCACGTCTTTCATAAAGTTCGCATGAGATGACCCTGGCACCGCTCTGAGCCATTGTAAAGCTCTTGCCGCCCGGTGCGGCGCATATATCGAGTATCACGTCACGGTCCGATGCCTGCACGGCATCCGCACACATCTGGGACGAAAGCCCCTGTACATAGTAAAGTCCTTGTGCAAACGAAGGCTTGTCAAAATCTGTCCTGCCCAGCTTTATACTGCCCTCAACAGGTCCTTCCGACGGTTCGAGTTCCTCGGCGGCAAGCTTCTCCATAAGCTCTGCGGTACTTGTCCTGCGGGTATTTGTGCGTATGTAGGTATCAGGCACGCTGTCAAGGCGTCTGAGCCATATGAGCGCATTGTCCATACCGTATGCACCGCTGACCCTGCGTATAAGGTCATCCGGCACGGAATACTCAACACTGAGCTTGTCGCAATCATCGCCCTTTACAGGCGGTATGACCTTGCCGTCACGGATGAACGAGCGGAGTATACCGTTCACCATTGCGCCTGCGGAAACAAATCTCAGCTTTTTTATCAGCTTCACCGATTCATTCACAGCAGCATTGTCCGGCACGTTCATATACAATATCTGACACAGTCCCATGACAAGCACTGTACGAACCGGTTTGTCCAGCTTCTCTATCGGCTTTTTGGAATAGGCTCTGAGTATATGTTCAAGGGTGAGCCGTCTTTCGGTGCAGGTAAGCGCGATCTTTGCCGCAAACGCCTGATCCTCCGCTGACAATGTGGATATGCCGCCTATCAGCAGGTTTGAATATGCGCTGTCCTCTATGCGGCGTATCCAGTGATATGCCGCTTCCCTTGCGGTCACAGCTTGTTACCTCTGAGATAGTCCGCAGTCTTCATGCGCTTTCCTCCCTCAGCCTGCACCTCGGTAAAGGTTATTCCATAGCCGTCGCCGCATACTATCGTAAGATCCGTCTTGTCGGCTATCTCACCCGCAGGCAGATCAAAATGTCTGCCTTTGAGCGTACTCTTATAGACCTTGAGCCGCCTGCCGGCGATCTCTGCCACAGCACACGGCCATGAGGACAGACCTCTTATCTGGTCGTGTACCTGCTGTGCGGTCTTGTTGAAATCTATCGGACACAGCGCCTTTGTGAGCATCGGCGCATATGAGGCTATCGAATCATCCTGCGGCACGGGTGTGAGCGTGCCGCTCTCTGCGGCAGTGAGCGTCTCCGTGAGCACCTCTGCCCCAAGCTCTGCGAGCCTGTCATGAAGCTCATCCGCAGTTTCATCTTCACCGATAGCGGTAGACTTCGATATGAGCATATCGCCCGTGTCAAGCCCCTCCGCCATCTGCATGGACGTTACACCCGTTTCCTTCTCTCCGTTGAGGACAGCCCACTGTATGGGGCCAGCGCCCCTGTATTTCGGGAGCAGAGAGGAATGTATGTTGATACAGCCGTATCTCGGAAGGTCAAGTATCTCCTTCGGAAGTATCTTGCCGTATGCCGCAACCACTATCACATCGGGGGCAAGCTCTTTCAGCAGAACGAGCGACCTTTCCGCATCTTCGCCCTTTTTAAGGCTCTGCGGCTGATAAACGGGGATGCCGTTCTCCTCTGCCGTTACCTTTACGGGCGGCGGAGTAAGCTTATATCCTCTTCCCTTGGGCTTATCGGGCTGTGAGAACACCGCCTGCACCTCATGCTCCGAGGATATCAGTGCTTTCAGCGACGGTACGGCAAATTCGGGCGTACCCATGAAAACTATTTTCATTTATTTCCTTTTTCTCCTGTTTTTCCTGCTGTTCTCCCTTGCCTCTTCCAGATCCTCCGGGCGGACTATCTCGGTAGCAATGTCGGTAAACAGCTCACCGTCAAGATGCGCTCTCTCATGAGCAGCGCACTGTGCGCCAAGACCCGAAAGCGCCATTTCAAAGGGCTCGCCGTTCCTGTCAACAGCTTTAAGCGTGAGAGACTCGGGTCTGTCAACATATCCCCACTTGTCGGGAATCGACAGGCAGCCTTCAAGAACGTGCTGATTGCCTTTAAGGTCGCATATCTCGGGGTTCACAGCCTCCACTCTCTGCTCATTGCCCTCCTCATCGGTCAGGTGCATGATGAATATGCGTCTGCATATCCCCACCTGCGGTGCGGCAAGACCAACTCCGTCAGCCTTGTCAAGGGTATCATGCATATCATCTATGAGAGTATGCAGTTTTGCATCGAACTTTTCAACGGGTCTGCACTTTTTTCTCAGTATCGGATCACCGTCAAGATAAATGTTTCTTATCGCCATAACTATTCCTTTGCATTCAAGAATCACGGTATATCGCCGTTCATATCCGCATAAACGGAAATATCCTTCATCACGGGGAGCTTTGAGGCACTGCGCCTTACGTCCCCTATCATCTCACGGAACCTTTCGTTGTTCCTGCACTTTATGATTATCCTCCAGCGGTATCTGCCGTTTATGCGCTCAACACTGCATCTTGATGCAGGATATATGCGAAGCGGCATCTTACCGTCTGCAAGCCTCTCGGCGGCGGCCTTTTCAAGCAGTTCGCCGAAGCTCCTTGCCGCCTTGCCCGTGCCCTCATCGTCAAGGCCTGAAAAGCCTATGACGCATATGTCACAGTAGGGCGGATATATCATGGCTTTGCGCACAGCTGACTCCTGATGATAGAATTCCTTATAATCCTGTGCCGCCGCCAGAGATATTATGTAGTGATCGGGTATGGCAGTCTGTATCAGAGCACTGCCGCCCTTTGAGCGTCCGCTCCTGCCGACCACCTGGGTTATAAGAGAAAATGTCCTCTCATAGCTCCTGAAATCGCCCGCAAAAAGCGCACGGTCGATATTCAGCACGCCGACCAGCGTCACATTCGGGAAATCAAGTCCCTTTGCGATCATCTGCGTGCCTACCATGATGTCATACTCACCGTTTGCAAAGGCAGAGAACTGCTTCTCATAGGCAAATCGTGACATCGTTGTGTCCGCATCCATTCTCAGCACTCTGGCATCAGGAAAGAACTCTGCGATCTCCGCTTCCAGCTTCTGTGTGCCCACCCCCGTGAGGGAGAGCTCGTTTCCTCCGCATTTGGGGCAATGCGGCGTGAACTCCTCGGAGTATCCGCAGTAGTGACAGATAAGTCTGCCGTTTTTCTTATGGTATGTGAGCGCTATCGAGCAATTGGGACAGGTAAGGGTCTCTCTGCACGATGTACAGGTCACATAGGTGTGAAATCCCCTGCGGTTGAGGAGCAGTATCGACTGCTCGCCCCTGCCCAGCCTGTCACGGACGGCGTGTATCAGTTCATCGCTGAGATCACGTCTCAGCCCTGCGGTATCGACTATCTGCACATCAGGGAGAGCCGCACTGCCGTATCTCTCGGTCAGCTCAAACAGGTGCATACGACCGTTTACCGCCATATACCAGCTTTCCACCGACGGCGTTGCCGATGCCAGAAGCATCGTGCCCCCGTGATACAGGCACCGCTGTGCCACTATGTCCTTTGCGTTATATCTGGGATTGGACTCTGATTTATATGTACGCTCTCCCTCTTCATCGACTATCACAAGGCCGACATTGTCGAGAGGAGCGAATACAGCGCTTCTTGTGCCCACTGCTATGCGGCACACGCCGTCACGCAGTTTTTTATACTCAGCCGACCTCTGCGACAGCGAAAGACCGCTGTGCATCACAGCCACAGTCTCACCGAACAGCGTCCTGAACCGCCCCACCGTCTGCGGTGTGAGCGATATCTCCGGTATCAGGACTATAACGTTCCTGCCGATCTCAAGAGTGTGTTTTATCAGCTTTGCGAATACGAGCGTCTTGCCGCTCCCCGTCACGCCGTAGAGCAGTGCGGCAGAGGGCTTTTTTTCATTTATCAGTGCGGCGATGCCGTCGTATGCCTTTTTCTGCATGGGGCTGAGCACTATATACGAGACACTTTGTCCGGGGCTATCCTGCGGTCTCTCGGTGTACTCCTCCTCATATATCTCGCACACGCCGTCGGCGCACATCTTTTTTATGACCGTCTGCGTACAGCCTGCAAGATAGCACAGCTCCTTCACGGAAGCCGCTCCCTCACGGGCAAGCACTTCGGCGGCGGCAGACTGCTTCTTTGTCAGCTTTTTGCCGGAGCAGCCGTCCCTGAGCCTGACCATAGCTATGGTCTTGTCTCTTATGCGCTGTTTTGCGGCGGTGAGTTCTTCGACACAGCCCAGTCTCAGAAGCTCCCCCCTCCCCTGACTGTCTGAGGAAAGTATCAGCTCCTGCTCGTCTGCATCCTCCGCCTCCTCGGCGGACATATACAGCCTGTACGCCCTGTCCGAGCATCCGCCCTTCTGCGGCCGCTTCACCAGCTTGTAGGTATTGTCTATATCAACGCCCAGCCCGGGAGGTATCAGCGCACGGAGCGCCTCATAATATGTGCACATGGCGGTGTCTTTCAGCCTTATGAGCAGCTTTTGCTGTTCATCGTTCAGAAAGTCCCCGTCGTCTATCAGCGCACATATCTCTTTTGCCCCGTCGGCACTGCCCTCAAATGTTCTGAGGACTATGCCCATCCTGCGTCTGTCGCCCCGCCCAAAGGGCACGACGACACGTCTGCCGGCTCTGACATCCAGCCCGTCGGGCACAGAGTAGGTATAAGCCGCATCATATGCAAACGCAGTACCGCTCACGCCGACCTCGGCAAGAAACATATCAGACTGCGCTCTCCAAAGACTTAGGCAGCTTTACGGCAGGATCCTCGACGATCGTGAATTTCCTTGAAGCGAACTCCTCGACCGCAAGAGCCACAGGCTTCTCATCGGGAGCCTTCTGCTTGTTTTCCTTCTCCTTTTCAAGCTCCTCCGCTATCTCTCTGGCACGCTTTGCTATGCCCACAACGACGGAATAGTAGCTTTCACCATGAACTGCCATCTGACTCATGGAAGGTTTGAGCATCATAACTTATTATCTCCTTTTTCACTGATTTTATCTATAAGCGCATGACTGCGCTTTACTGTCATCTTTTCCGCTTTTATGACCGTGAGGAAATTCTCGACAGCTTCGTCAAGATCGTCATTGACCACAACATAGTCGTAGTTCACCGACTGAGCTATCTCGCCCGCCGCCTCTGCGACACGCTTCTCTATGACCTCCTCGGTCTCGGTCTTACGCTTGTTGAGCCTGTGCCTGAGCGTGTCCACCGACGGAGGAAGAATGAATATTAGCACAGCCTCAGGGCATTTCTCCTTGACCTGCATGGCGCCCTTTACCTCTATTTCAAGAACAACATCCTTGCCTGCGGCGAGCATCTCCTCCACGGGTCCTCTCGGTGTACCGTAGTAGTTATCGCAGTAGGATGCGTATTCAAGCACGCCGTTGTCGCTCACGAGCTTCTCAAAGCCCTCTTTTGTCATGAAGTGATAGCTGACGCCGTCCTTCTCCCCCTCTCTGGGTGCTCTTGTGGTCGCCGAAACGGAATAGTAGAACTCGTGCCTTTTCCTAACCTGTTCAAGTATAGTGCCCTTTCCGCAGCCCGACGGTGCGGAAACGACTATCAGAAGACCTCTTGACATAATATCACTCCTCATCAGACCTGTCATCGCTCTCCGCCCGTGTCATGACCGACGCGGGTGAAAGCGCAGACAATATCACATGATCGCTGTCCATGACGAGCACGCATTTAGTTTTCTTGCCGTAAGTAGCATCTATGAGCATACCTCTGTCCCTGGCATCCTGTATGATACGCTTTATCGGGGCGGACTCAGGGCTGACCGCACAGACAAGTCTCTGTGCCGACACGGCATTTCCGTAGCCTATGGGGATAAGTTCCATATCGCATCACTCTATATTCTGAATCTGTTCTCTTATTTTCTCGATCTCGCTCTTTAGCTCCACGACTGCCTTTGTTATGGCGATGTCCTGAGCCTTTGAGCCTATGGTATTCGCCTCACGGTTGAATTCCTGTATCAAAAAGTCCAGCTTTCTGCCCGCAGGCTCATTCATGGAGAGCATATCCGTGAGCTGGGCTATGTGGCTCTTCAGCCTTACGGTCTCCTCAGCCACAGCGGTCTTGTCGGCAAATACAGCCGCCTCGGTGACGATGCGCTGTTCATCTATGTTCTTGTCCTCAAGCACCTCGCAGAGCCTTGCGTAGAGCCTGTTCCTGTAATTTTCCACCGACAGGGGCGACAGTCTCTCTATCTCACAGACAAGGCGATCTATCACATCAAGGCGTTCAAGCACGTCCTCACGCATCCTGGCGCCCTCTTTTTCCCTCATGGAGACGAACTTGTCTATTGCCTCGTCAGTGACCTTTCTGACATCTTCCCATATCTGCTCCTCGTCCTCAGCCGCCTTTCTGACGGTGAACACATCGGGCAGACGCATTACGTTTGAAAGCGTCAGGTCATCGGTCAGCCCAAGCTCGGAGCTGACACTGCGGAGCGCTTCGACATACCCCTTTGCAACCGGTAGATTTACGGCGATCTCGGTATCAGCCGCCTCGGTATTGGTGATAAGCACGCTCACCTCCACCTTGCCTCTGGATATCCTGCCGCCAAGGTGAGTTTTCAGCTTCTCTTCAAGATAGCCGTAGGCTCTTGGCACTCTTGCGGAAAACTCATAGTATCTGTGGTTCACCGAACGTATCTCAACTGTGATATCACGTCCTGCGGCAGACATCTCAGCTCTGCCGAAGCCTGTCATACTCTTTATCATAATATGCTCCGTATCGTTATCCTGCGCCCGTCGGGACACAGCTATCCTATTTTTAAACAAACCTATGATACAGTATACCACAGTATTCTTATAAAATCAAGCGTTTGCGCCCAAATTGCACAGATTTTGTGCAGTATGCACACAGATGTTTTTCTGAAAGTCCGAGGCGCTGTATAAATAAGGAAGTCAAGACAGTCTGTGACAAAAAACTGAAAAAAATCAAATACCGCTTGACACAGATGCTTTTTTGAGTTATAATATGCTTATTGAGATCATAAACGGAGCCGGGCTTTAAGCAAATGGATTGGGATCCTTGCTTTTAGCTTTTTTGAGACTGTTTTTTTTGCAAGTTTCAGGTTTGTAAAATTCATTTTCTGCCGTTTTGGTTTTGTTTTAAATTAAATTTAATATAAAGGAGATAGTATCATGGCTAAAATGCTCAACGCGCCTCTTACCAAGAACCCTTACGTTCTTAAATGGGTAGAGGAGCAGATCGCTCTCACAACTCCCGACTACGTTATGTGGATCGACGGTTCTCAGGAACAGCTCGATCAGCTTATCGACGAGGTTTGCGCACTCCCCGAGGGACATAACGACAAGATGTACAGACTCAACCCCGTTAAGCTCCCCGGTTGTCTTTATCACAGAACTCTTCCCAACGACGTTGCACGTGTTGAAGACAGAACTTTCATCTGCACACCCACAAAGGATGAGGCAGGCCCCACAAACAACTGGATGGATCCCGCCGAGATGCACGCTAAGCTCGAAAAGCTCTACACAGGCGTCATGAAGGGCAGAACAATGTATGTTATCCCCTACTCCATGGGTCCTATCGGTTCTCCCATCGCCAAGGTAGGCGTTGAGCTCACCGACTCCATCTATGTTGTACTCAACATGAACATAATGACAAGAATGGGCGTTCAGGCATTCTCCAACCTCGGCGACGAGAACCCCGACTTCGTTAAGGGTCTCCACTCCAAGGCTGACGTTAACCCCGACGAACGCTATATCGTTCAGTTCCCCCAGGAGAACAGCATCATGTCCATCAACTCCGCATACGGCGGAAACGTTCTTCTCGGCAAGAAGTGCTTTGCTCTCCGCATAGCTTCCTACCAGGGCAAGAACGAGGGCTGGATGGCTGAGCATATGCTCATCCTCGGCGTTAAGCGCCCCGACGGCGATATCAAGTATATCACCGCTGCATTCCCCTCTGCCTGCGGCAAGACCAACCTTGCAATGCTCATTCCTCCCAAGTTCTTCAAGGAGCAGGGCTATGAGATATTCACCGTCGGCGATGACATCGCATGGATGAAGCCCGGCAAGGACGGCAGACTTTATGCTATCAACCCCGAGAACGGCTTCTTCGGCGTTGCTCCCGGCACCAATGAGAAGTCCAACTTCAACGCTCTCGCTTCCACCAGAAAGAATACCATCTTCACCAACGTTGCCATGAACGACGAGGACAAGACAGTATGGTGGGAGGGTCTCTCCAAGGATGCTCCTATCTTCGCAAGAGAGTGGAAGGGTTCATATGTAAACGGCAGAGCATATGTTGCTGACGGCAACAAGCTCGCTCATCCCAACTCCAGATTCACAGCTCCCGCTGTAAACTGCCCCTGTGTATCCCCCGAATTCAACAATCCCGAGGGCGTTCCCGTTTCTGCTATGATCTTCGGCGGCAGAAGAGAGAGCACAACTCCTCTGGTATATCAGTCCTTCGACTGGACACACGGCACATATGTAGGCTCCGCAGTATCCTCCGAGACAACTGCTGCCGCAACAGGTGCTGTCGGCGTTCTCCGTCACGATCCTATGGCTATGAAGCCCTTCATCGGTTACAATGTCGGCGACTACTGGGCTCACTGGCTTGAGATGGGCGACATTCTCGGTGACAAGGCTCCCAAGATCTTCAACGTTAACTGGTTCAGAAAGGACGAGGAAGGTCACTTCATGTGGCCCGGCTTCGGCGATAACATGAGAGTTATCGACTGGATACTCAAGAGATGCGACGGTACTGTTGATGCAAATGAGACAGCTATCGGCTATCTCCCCAAGCCCGAGGATATCAATCTCACAGGTCTTGAGGATGAAGTATCCGCTGAGACACTGGGCAAGCTCCTCAGCGTGGACAAGGACCTCTGGAAGAAGGAAGTCGCTCAGATGAGAGACTACTATGCAGAGCTCACCGCAGGCGGCGCTCACATTCCTCAGGCTCTCTACGATGTACTCGACAAGATCGAGAGCAAGCTCGGCTGATAAGCGATAACACAAGGGACGGTCACACGGCCGTCCCCTTTTTTTGTTTGTTGAAGGTATAAAGTTAAAATTCATCCGTTGCATTTGGTCGGATCATATGATATAATAAATACAGAATTTCCGTTATCCGTATCGGAACAAAGATAAAAAAAGGCGGTAAACCGATTGAATAAAGCTCCGAGCAAAAAAGGGATAATATTCTGTGCGGCACTGATGCTCACGGCGGCGATAGCATTCTTTATCGCAGGCAGGTGGCAGATGAGCATTTACAGCGGCCTTAAAACCAACTGCACCGCTCAGGTAACGGGCGTGGTGGACAATGAGAGCAAAAGCCGTACAAGCTTTCGGCCGTCCGCCGAGAACAGGTATCTTACAGGCAAACACTGGCGGCATATCAAAGTTGACACTGATGATGTCTTCAAGCTCACCGAGATCTATGCCAACCCCGGTCCTGAACATGAAGGCGATGAAGTCATAATTTGTTACGACCCGAACGAGCCCGACAACTACTACTTCGGCGATATGGCGGATCATTACAGGACAGCCGCCGTTTTTGCCTATGCCGCAAGCGGTCTGATGCTGGTAGCTGTTCTGATAATGGCGAAAATGATACCGAAGAACTAAAAAAGCAGGGCTGATGATGGTGAGGTATGCCCGCCGATATCCTGTCGGAACGAACGGACGATAGCCCACGGAAGCGCTTGAAAAGCGTTTCCGTGGGCTTTTTGTCTCATCGGTGTTCACACAGAGCCTGTGTCCCGAGGCTCCGTATTCAGTCCTCTGTATCATCGAAGAAGCCGAGACCGCTGAGGGCAGACACAAATCTGCCGATATAGTCCCATGTGGTCACAGGCCAGCTGAATCCCAGACGATACAGCACCTGCATGGTGTATTCGCATTTTCTCGGCAGCCTGATGCTGCGTCTCTCACCGGACGAGGGCATATATGCCATGATGCTCGTGAGCATTGATGCCTTATCGGGGTCGTTCTGAGCCTGTGCGAAGGCTTTGGCAAATTCATCAGCCTCTGCGTATCGTATGGTATAACCAAGTGCGGTAAGCTCTCTGAACACGTTCTCCATCATGATCTTCTGATTGTTGAAAGCGTGGAAAACCGTGCAGTCGTCGGGTGTGCCCGAAAGCAGGACTATCGCCCTTGCAACAGCATCTATGGGCGAGAACTCCATCGTGGAATCAAGTATGTCATAGGATGCACAGCCCAGCATCGCATATGCCCTGAGCCTGCCCATAGAGGAGTTGGTGCCCGAATTTATCTGGAACTCACCGTCGCTGTAACGGGCGGCAAGATTCCCCAGGCGGACGATCTTTCCCCGAAGTCCCTTGTCCGCTATCGCTTCAAGGACCGCCCTTTCAGCCAGGAACTTGGAGCGGACATATTTGTTAGTAAGTAGCTGTCCCATATACAGTGTCTGTTCTGACGGCTCAAAGCCCTCGGGTATATCATCCTCATACGCTTCGTTGAGCACGCTCATGGTGGATGTCTGCACCAGTGCCGCACCAGTTCTCAGGCAGAAATCTATAAGATTCTGCGCTCCGCCCACGTTCACATCCTCTATCACCGTGTCGGCGGCAAAGTGCTTGACAACAGCCGCACAGTTGATCACCGTGTCGATGTGTTCACCGTCAAGGGATGCAAGTACGGCAGGGTCTGTGACATCGCCGTCAACTATGATGAGCCTGTCACCGATAAGGTCGGATATATGGGTGTCGAAGTAGTAATAATACATACGGGGCAGGCGCATCTGAGCGGCGGTATCCCTGTGTGAACGGAGCAGGCAGTATATTTTGCCGTCACTGTTGTCGATAAGCTCATGGAGTATGTGTATTCCCAGATACCCCACTGCACCTGTCAGAAGCACATTGCCGAGCGAACGGCACTCACCGCTGCGGAAGCTGTCCAGTGTATTCCTTGCGAGGATCTCCTCTATTGCAGTATAGTCATAGTCCGTTATGCCGCTGTCCTCACTTGGTACAGCCTCGCCCTTATCCCCCGAAAGAGCCGCAAGAGCCTTGGGCGTGGGGTTGTCAAACACATCGCTGAATGCGATCCTTATACCATACTTGCCCGCTTCTATCACGATATTTGTCACCAGCAGGGATGTGCCGCCCAGATCAAAGAAGTTCTCTGCCGCACCCACGTTGTCAACGTGCAGTACCTTGGAGAATATGTCGCAGAATATCTGTTCTGTCTTTGTGGATGCGGCTCCTCCTCTGTCTCCGCGGTAAAGCTCGGGCAGGGGCAGGCTCCTCAGATCCAGCTTGCCGTTGGGGGTCATGGGCATCTCATCCAGCTGCATATATGCAGTGGGCACCATATAATTGGTGAGCGTCCTGCCCAGTTCCTTTCTCAGCTCTCCTATATCGACCTTATGGTCTGCGGTGAACCATGCACAGAGGTGCTCTATGCCGTTTATCTTCTCTATCTTGACGGCTGTGCGGCTGATGCCCTCAACAGCGCCCAGGACAGCATCCACCTCATCGAGCTCTATGCGCAGGCCTCTCAGCTTTATCTGATTGTCCTTTCTGCCGAGTATCTCCACATAGCCCTCTGGCGTCCATCTTGCAAAGTCGCCCGACTTGTAGACACGTCCACCGCCGTATTCGATGAATCTTTCCGCTGTCATTTCGGGCAGACCGTTATATCCTGCGGCAACGCCCACGCCGCCTATGTACAGTTCACCGACCAGTCCCGCAGGGAGTTCGTTGCCGTCGCTGTCTACGATATATTCCACCACGCCGGGAAGCGGCCGTCCTGTGTTGACAAGATCCTGTGCCGAAAGCTCTGCGGTGTTGCTGGAAACCGTTATTTCCGTAGGTCCATAGGTGTTAAATATGAGCCTGTCGGTCTTTTTAAGTGCAGCAAGGAGCTGCTCGGGGTACTTTTCACCGCCGCAAATCACAACCTTGCAGTTCTCAAATGCCGCGGAAAATTCGGGGGAGGCAAGGAGCATCAGCAGTCTTGAAGGTGTTGAGCCGAAAACATCCGTATCAGTCCGCTTCATCCTCTCAGCCAGCTTTGCCGCATCATTTATCTCATCATCCGCCGCTACCGACAGGGTGAGCCCGTTGAACAGAGGCGCCGCCCATTCCTTGACGGAGAAGTCAAAGGAGAACGTGGTTATGGCGGTTAGGACATGGCCTCTTTCGGTCATGCCGTTTACAAGTATATTGCCGGGGGTATTGGTGACATAGTTGACCGCACCCCTGTGTCTGAGCATAACGCCCTTGGGCTTGCCCGTTGAACCTGATGTGTAGATAAGATATGCAAGATCATCCTGACTAATCTTCACATCGGGTTTGGAAGTATTCTGCTCGGTGAGCAGCACTTCGGCATCTGCGGCAGGTCTGTCTGTAAATCTTCCCAGCCTGTCTGCTGTGGTCATCACGAGAGATGCACCGGAGTCATCTATGATGTGCTTTATCCTCTCCACGGGATAGTTGGGGTCACAGGGGATATATGCCGCTCCTGCTTTGAGCACCCCGAAGAGAGAGAAGAACATAAGCGCCGTGCGCGGAAGGAGAAGGACCACCCTGTCGCCTTTTTTCACTCCTCTTGCGATAAGGGCATTGGCGACCCTGTTAGCATTCTCGTTGAGCTGTCTGTATGTGTATGTGCCGTCTGCGGCAATGATCGCAGTCTTGTCGGGTATTTCTGCCGCAAAGCGCTCCATACCCGAATGAAAGAGCACATCCCCGGGGATATCCGGGTCAACGGGTCTCTTTCTGAAACCGTTCAGCACCGCCTCTCTCCCGGCATCGAGCAGGCTTATGCCCCTGAGCTTCTCATCACCCCTGCGGCTGAATTTGTCGGTCACTATGACGTAGGAACGCAGAAATTCCTTTATGAAACCTTCGGAGTACACACCGTCGTTATATTCCGCCTCTATCTGCGCCCTGCCGTCCCTGTCGATTATCCTTACGGCAAGGCCGAACTTGGTCTCTGCCTGTGCAAGGCTCTGTATGCCGGTCAGATGAGGTATATCCTGCTTTTCAAGTATCCCTCTCTGATACTCATACATGATGTTTATGCCGTATCCCCATTTTGCCGCAATATTTGCAAAGGGATAATTCTCATGCTCTATTGCGCTGTCAAAGCCTTTTGCGACCTCTCTGACAAAATCATCGGTGCTGCCGTGGGAAAGCTCCGCCGCAAGGGGCACTGTGTTGACGAACATACCATAGGTATCCGCAAAGCGTGTATCTGCTCTGCCGCTGGATATGGTGGATATATACACCCTGTCGGATGCGGTCATCCTTGCGAGCGTGCAGTCAAGAGAAGCAAGCATAAGTGCGGCTTCTGTCACGCCCGTTCGGATGCAGGCTCGCTTTACTCTTGCCTCATCGTATTCGGTGTAGGCAAAGCACTTCCTGCCTTTTTCCCTGCCGCTCACATCCCCCGTCAGCTTGGTGGGTGACTCAAAGTTCTCAAGAAGTCCTCTGAAATAACGCTCGTACTCCTCGCCTGCTTCGCCTGCAAAAAGAGCCTTCTGCTCTCTTGCATAGGTGAAGTATGATGCGCTCTCTGCTTCGGGCGCAGAGTCTGTCTTCAGCGCAGTCTCCAGATCTCTGAGGAACAGGCTCATGGAGAACCCGTCAAATATAAGATGATGCAGGTCGCACAGGAGCCTTACCGCCTTCTCCGTCCTTACCACGGAGAACCTGAACAGCGGTGCTTTGTCAAGGCGGAATGGAGCGACGGATCTTGAACGGTAGAACTCATACTTATCCTCTGTCAGCTCCGTCACCTTTATATCCGGGGCACTAACTTCATCCCTGACAGCCATCACCTTGTCATCGACTATATCAAAATGTACGAACAGAGAGGGATGCGCCATAATAACACGCTCCACAGCCTTTACAAGCCTGTCCGTATCCATGCCGCCGTCAAAGGTAAGCTCGGAGGGGATATTGTAGACAGTGCTGTCGGGAGACTTCATGCACTCGATATACACGCCTGTCTGAGCGGCGCTCAGCTCCGCCGAAGCGGCTTCTTCGGTGATATTCTCCGCCTTGCTGCCGTTCATCCATCCTCTTATGATAAGATCCTCTATCCCTGCTATGGTGATATCCTTCATTCCCTTTACGGGGATATTCACGCCGAATCTCTTGCTCATGCCCGTGGACAGACGTATCATGCTGAGACTGTTGAAGCCCAGATATTCAAGAGGAGTATTCAAGGGAGGTCTGTCCATATTGACAGCCGAACCTATCATCTTTCTCAGTTCTGCTTCGAGTATATTGTCGGTATGTCCGTTGTCTTCCTCTGACGCCGTCATCACAGGCTCGGGAAGTGCCTTTCTGTTGACCTTGCCGTTCTGATTGAGAGGTATGCTGTCTATCTGCATTATGGATGCAGGCACCATATAGGGCGGCTTTCTGTCCCTTATAAAGTCTGCTATCGCCTTGGGGTCTATCTTTTCATCGCTGACAAAGTATGCGGCAACAGCTTTGCCATCAGCCCCCAGATCCCTTGCCACTACCGCAACATTTTTCACACCGCTGTATTCTCTTATGACAGTCTCTATCTCGCTGAGTTCTATACGGAAGCCGTGTATCTTCACCTGTCCGTCACGTCTGCCGATGAATTCTATCTTGCCGTCTGTTCTGAAACGAACTATGTCCCCTGTCTTATAGGCAGATGAAAATTCGCCTCCGTCAAAGGGATCGTTTATAAACATCTCCGCCGTCTTATCGGGACGGTTAAGGTAGCCTCCGCCTATCTGCGGACCTGCAAGTATAAGCTCGCCCAGAGCGCCGGGAGGCACCCTGTGACCGAAAGGATCCACCACATAGGCCTTCATGTTGTCAAGAGGTCTGCCTATGGGAATATTGTCCTCTTTCTTTGTCACCTGTTCTATCGTGGAAAAAATGGTACATTCCGTGGGACCGTATCCGTTATACAGTTTGAAGCCCTTGGGAGGATCCATTGATGCCAGCTTTTCACCGCCCACGGAGACCGCACGCAAATACGGGTTATCCATCTCTGCGGCAAACTGTCTTCCTACCTGGGTGGTCATAAAGCTGAGAGTTACCCTGTTCTTGATGTAGTACTCATTCAGCCTGTTCAGATCGAGCCTCATATCCTCTGCCACTATGACCACGGCAGCACCCGAACAGAGGGCAGGGTACATATCCATCATGCAGGCATCAAAGCCATAGGATGCGTACTGGCTCACCCTGTCGCTTTCGGTCAGCTCATAGAATTTTCTGTACCAGTTTATAAAACACACGAGATTGGCATGAGTGAGCTTTACGCCCTTGGGCACGCCTGTGCTGCCGGATGTGTAGAGAAGTATGAATGTATCCTCGGGAGAGCATACATTGACGGGCTTTTCCTCGGGCAGTCTGTCCGTATCATCGGCGGATAGTCTTTCACCCTCAAATTCCGTTATTATATCCGCAAGCTCCGGTGCGGTTATGAGCATACGGGCAGAAGCATCCTTGACCATGAAGTTAAGACGTTCGGGAGGATAGGTAGGGTCAAGGGGCTGATATGCACAGCCTGCCTTCAATGCGCCAAGGGATGCTGTCACCTGATATATGCCCTTGGGGATGAGGACAGATACCACATCTCCCCGTCCGATGCCCCTGCTCTCTATGTATGCGGCGATACTGTCGGATCGTCTGTCCACCTCCGCATAGGTAAGAGATGTGTCACCGAATATGACTGCGGTATTGTCGGGATATCTTTCGGCAGCTCTCCTGAACAGCGACACCACCGTCTGTGAGCGGTCATAGTCCGTTTCTTTCCTGTTCCATTCCCTGAGAGTTTCCAGCTCCTTATACCCTGCAAGGGATATTTCACCTATCTTTTCGGCGGACAGCATCCTTGCCAGTACATTCTCAAAGCTGTTGACAAATATATCTACGAACTCAGCGGAATACAGGTCGCTCCTGTACTCCACACGGATGCTGTATACACCGCCCTTTTTGTACATCTGCACAGCAAACTGCTCACCTGTGGCATTGTCCATGAGGGGGATGCATCTTACAGGTTCTCCCGCAAAGCCGCCCACATCAAGGAGATCGCCCTGATATACGAACATCAGCCCGCTTGTGATGCCCGTCTTTGCCGCAAGGTCTGCAAAGGGATATATGTCATTGTTCATACAGCCAAGCATCTGCTCCTTCTGCGCAGACAGGTACTCCCTTATGTCTGTATCCTTGTCAAAGCGGGAATACACGGGCAGAGTCTTGACAAGCATCGCCACCGTCCCTGCGGTGCGCAGGGAATCCCTGCCGTTGTATATGGTGGTGAAGAGTGCCTCGTTCATGCCTGCATACAGCCCGATGCACACGCCGAAGGCTGCTGTGGTGTAAATATTCTCGGTCACGCCGTA
Organism: Oscillospiraceae bacterium; assembly: GCA_018110925.1. Taxonomy (GTDB): domain Bacteria; phylum Bacillota; class Clostridia; order Oscillospirales; family Ruminococcaceae; genus Huintestinicola. The sequence goes on from JAGAZJ010000016.1 coordinate 34,498, forward strand.
TCTGCGGCACAGATCCTCCGCCTCGGAAGTGTCAATGGCAAGCTCCCTTTCTCTCACCCCGAAAGCCGTTATATCCTCATGCCTGTCGGGTATGGGCATACTGTCCGTCTCTGTTCCGCCGAAGGTATCAAGATACCATTTCTCAGCCGATCCATAGTCTGTCTTTCTGCGCTCCGCCTCGTCCTCCGCCGCTTCAAAGCCGCTGTAAGTCTCCTTTTCAAGTTTCTCTCCACGGTATGCCTTTTCCAGATCCTTCATGATGATGAGCATGGATGAGCCGTCAAAGATGATATGATGCATATCCATAAAGATATGTCTGCCCTCATCCGTCTCAAATATGCGTATTCGGAAAAGTCTGTCTGAAAGCAGTCTGAACGGCTGCATAAGACCCGGAAGGAGCGCTCTGAACTCGCTCTCGCTCATTCTCTCCACGGTCTGGGAATAGGGGGCATCATCATTTCTTACCTGTACGGGGTCTCCGTTTTCATCCGTTTTCAGCTTTAACTTTATGAAGGGATGAGCCTCCACTACCGCTTCACAGGCATGACAGAGCCTCTCGGTGTCTATGCCGTCACCGAGCTGTAAAAGGATGGGGTTGTTATATGCTGCTTCACCGTCCCTGTTCACAGACTCGATATATATGCCGAGCTGTGAGGACGACAGGGGATACTCCTGCTTTATGACACGCTCCCTGACAGTGCCCCTCTTCACGCACTCTGCGGCGATGGCTCTCGGCGTCTTTGCGGAGTATATGATCTTGCTGGTAAGGTCAAGCTCGGGGCATGACACAGCAAGCGTCATAACGCTTATACTGCTACCGCCCATATCAAAGAAATCGTCATCGATGCCGACACACTCTGCACCGAGAACCTTCTCAAAGGCACGACAAAGCACTGCCTCGGTCTCGTTTTCAGGTGGAGCATATTCGGCTCTCTTTGTCATTATGTCGGGCTCGGGCAGGTTCTTCCTGTCTATCTTCCCGTTCTGATTAAGAGGAAATCTGTCCATATGCGTATAGAACGCAGGTATCATATATGCAGGCAGTTTCTCGGACAGCTTTTCTCTGATGAAGCTGTCCTCCGTCTTTTCACCTGTGTAGTAGGCGCAGAGGACGATGCGGCCGCCTGCTCCCTTTACCGCCTTTACCACAGCCATATCAATTCCGTCAATGTCCATCATGCGGTTCTCGATCTCACCGGGCTCTACACGCTGGCCGTTTATCTTCACCATCCAGTCCTTGCGGTTTATGTAAACAAGGTTGCCGTCGGGCAGCTTCCTCATTATATCTCCTGTATGGAGCCAACCGCCCCTGAACAGCTTCGCTGTTGCTTCGGGATCCTTGAAATACCCCATGGTAAATGGTCCCTTAACGCAGAGCTCGCCCTCTTCACCCTCGGACACATCATTGCCGTCCTCGTCCAGTATCGTCCATTCCGTACCCGCCTTGGGTATGCCCACAGGGGTCTCCTCATAGGGTCTGTCAACAAGGAAGGAGCAGATCGTGCCCATAGTCTCGCTCATGCCGTAGTGATTGAACAGCTTATAACCCTCACGGCTGCACTGACCTGTAAGCCTCTCACTGCCTGTCATCACCGCCCTGAGAGCATCGGATCTGCTGTGGAAATTTGCCAGCACAGAGGGGCTTATAAATCCGAAGGTTATGCCGTTTTTCTCATAGTAGTCCTCCAGCTTCGCCACATCATGCATGGTCTCCGATGAGATAAGATGCACACATCCGCCATATGTCAGGATCTTGTATGAAAGCACGGATGCCACAAAATACATAGGTGCCCCCAAAGCCCACTGCTGACCCGCTGAATAGCTTGCGGGGTCACCCACCGCTCTGTTTGCAAGTAGCCCCATAAAGCTGTGAAGTATGCCCTTGGGCATACCTGTAGAGCCGGACGTATAGATCAGAAACGCCGCTTCATCATCGGATGTATCGGGGAAAAGTGATATATCGGCGTGCTCTGTTCCCATGATCTCATCAATAGCCGCCTCATCTATGATAAAGGGGGCATCACAGTTGGTGCTGATGTATCTTATCCTCTCCTGCGGGAAAGATGTGCCCATAGGCACAGCAACATGGCCTGAGAGCCATATCCCGAATACAGCCGCCGCATACTCCGCAGAGGAATCCAGGCACACGGGGATGAATGAACGTTCATCCAGTTCCTTTGCATATATCCAGGATGCCGTCCTTACAGCAAGGTCACGTATTGTGCTGTAATCGGTCATTCTCGTGCCGTTTCTGTCCACAACTGCGGCCGCATCCCCGCAGCTCTCTGCTGAATCAAGGAACAGCTTTACATAATCGTTCATTTTGTGTCTCTCCCTTTCGGTTTATCTAATATCAACGATAGTATTATTGAGTTCAAGGACTCTCATATAGCTTATCTTGAACGGCATTTTCTTTACTATCCCCAGACCTCCGGGATAGTCTCCGCTGTTTTCAGGTTCATAGGATACGGGGTCAAAGGCTGTGCCGTTGTCCCTGAACCTCAGGGTCATATTGCCCCCCGCCTTTGCGATGGATATATCTATATGATCCCCGTCCGCGCTGTCATATCCATATTTTCCAATATTCGCCGCTATCTCCTCCACGATAAATCTGATCTCAGCGGCTTCCTCATCGGATATGCTTTCTTTTCGGCAGTATTCCATGATCTCCCTTGCCGCATCCACTGCTTCCGGATTACTTCCGCGTATCGTAAGCTCCAGAGTGCTGCCGTTGTTTTCAGGTATCGCCATAAAGCCCTTGTACTGTATCCTGCCTGCTTTATGCATGATGAGCCTTACGATATTGAGGATGCCAAAGGTCAGCAGTTCGCTCACCACAACAGCTCCGAAAAGACCGCTGAAACCGAACCTGCTCATCCCGTACACCATCAGGGGTACTTTGATAATGAGCAGTTCCAGGGCACAGCTTGCGGTCGAAAGTGCGGTGAGCCCGATGGTGCGGTAATAGTTCTGTGAAACAGCATTGAGCGTGAAAGCTACGAAACTAAGAGAGAATATGCGCAGACCCGTCATAAGATCAGGCATCACCTCGTTGACATCAAAGCCGTACATCCTGACGATGACCTGCGGCACCGCAAGGAATGCCGCCGTTATGACAGCACACGATATGAGAGCTGCGCTGAGTACCCGTCTGAACACGGATCTCATCCCGAAGAAGTCACCCTCCCCGTACAGCACTCCCCCGACAGTTGCAATGACAGACGATATGCCGTTCAAGAACATCTGGACAATATGCAGGGTGTTGTTTGCAACGGAGTAAGCGGAAAAATATCCGCTCCCAAGTGCGTGCAGCACCGCCGCATTAAGCACCGACATACCGATGACCGTCATAACAAGATTTGTGAGATCGGGGAGACCTCTTTTGAGCGCACTGCCTATCATGGGCTTTGCTTCTTTCATTCCCCTGAGCACAGGCGTTAACACCCTGTCGGCGCTTTTGGCATATACGGGGATGAATATGAGACCTGCCATGACATATCCTATGACCGTTGAGAGCGCCGCCCCCCTTATGCCGAGAGGGGTGAACCTTACCAGAAACCAGTCGAAGGCGAGATTTATCACATTTGCTGATATATTCACCTTTGCCGCCAGTCCGGGATGATTATCAACATTCATGAAGAACGCCGTCTCTATGACAATGCTGACTAAGGGCATACCGAAGGAGTATATGAAGGCAATGTCCGTGATCATACTTTTTAGCTGTCCCTCAGCACCGGTGAGCCCCACAAAAAAAGGGACGATCACAGGCGAAAGAATAAGGAAGAGCAGAGTATATACAAATCCTGCCGCAAGGCAGAAACCCATCACCCTGCCTGCGCCACGGGCATCTCTTTTGCCCAGCAGCACTGCCGCAGTTACCGCCCCCCCGGATGACAGGAGTATCGCCGCCGCCTGAAGTATGTACACATACGGCAATGATGCATTAACAGCGGAATTGCCTATGCTGCCTATCAGATTGCCCACTATCATGGCATCCACCACATTGCCGAGCTGCAGTGCAACAGTGGTGAGTATACCTGTGAGCATATACTTGTACACCCTGCCCTTTATCAGGCTGTCATTTCTTTTCATAATATCACCAAAGGCTCACATATCAGTTGTCGGCACCGATAAGGAAGTCAGCCAGACCGCTGAGATCGAGTATCTCCCTGACACTGCTCTTTATGTTAAGCATTTGCATCGAGCCCTGCTTGTTCATCATCTTGCGGAACTTGACGAAGGTGCGAAGCCCCGCAGAGGAGATGTAGTCAAGTTCCTCAAGGTCGATCACAAGCTCTGTGATGCCTTCAAAACACTTCATTATATCTGCTTCAAGCTCGGGAGCCGTAGTCCTGTCAAGGTCGCCCCCGATACGGACGGTAAGTCTTGAGCCTTCTTTTTTCTTTGATATATTGAACATATCAGGTTCCTCCTTTTTGTTAATGAACTATAAATTATTTAATTATATCATATAAGATATTAAAAATCAATAGTTTTGACATAACTTAGCACTAAATTTTAACAATAATGAAAGCGACTGCGGGTATTTCCCACCGATCACTTGTATTATATCATGCAGACCTTTGCAACTTCTTTGCAAGCAGCCGGAAAATATTTTTTCATAATAGTTTCTGAAAGATGCAACAAGAGCCAAAGCCCTTGCGGATATGCATGGGAACTCCGGCTCTTGTTCGGATCAGCTCTTACTGCCAGTGCTGACAGAGAGCGTCAGGATATTTGCGTCATCATATCTGTAGGATATGCTGTCGGTGAGCTCCTTCGTAAGATATATGCCCAGACCGCCGATCCTGATATCATCCAAATCGTCGGGTATATCAGGGTCGCTCTTCCCCGTAGGGTCAAAGGGCTGACCGTGGTCCGTAAAGGTGATATTCAAAAGACCTGTCTCCTTATCCTCCGATACCGTCACAGTGACCGTGCCGGCTTTATCCGGATAGGCATAGTCAACGATATTGCCGAAGATCTCCTCCGATGCAAGTCTCAGTGATGATATGCGGCTCTTGTCAACGCCTGCCCTTTCCGCCTTGTGCATAACAAGCTCCGTCACGGCAGAAAGCTCATCATCTGATGCATTGACAGTTATCGTGTCCGTACCGTTATATTTGAAGCAGATCATGCATATGTCGTCAAACTGGTCTGCACTGCCGGAGAACCGCTTTATATCAGTGCGCATGGAGCTGACGATACTCTCCGGGTCGGTGCTGCCGCACCTGTCAATAGCCTTTAGTATACCGTCTTCTCCGAAGCGTCTCCCTGCGGAATCCAAAGCATCAGTAACGCCGTCTGTATACACGAATATCATATCACCGGGTTCAAGTGCATATTCGCGCTGTGTGTATCCTGCATCAGGGGTAACGGCGGCAGGCATCATATGCGGATATCTGCAGATCTCCCAACTGCCGTTGTGCCTTACAAGAGGATTTTCATGCCCTGCATTGACCACGGAGCATTTTCCCGTGATAAGGTCTATGACTGCGAGCCATACCGTAACGAACATTCCTGCCTCGTTCCTGTCGGAAAGCTGCTCGTTGACCTTTCTCATAACTGTCTCGGGTCTCTCGTTCTGTTTCATCTCGCTCTTTATCAGCGAACGTGCCGCCATCATGAACATTGCCGCAGGTATGCCTTTATCGGATACATCTGCAATGACAAGGCCGATGTGGTGACCGTCGATCATAAAGCAGTCGTAAAAGTCGCCGCCCACGCCTCTGGCAGGCTCTATATAGGCGCTCATGTCAAACTCGTTCCTGCCCGATATCTCCTTTTGTATGTCGGGGAGCTGGCTCAGCTGAATTTTGGTGCAGACATCCATCTCCGCCTTTTCACGCTCCAACATTGATGCATAGTTCATCTTTTCTCTGTGATAACGTCTGTATATCATGATTATGAAAAGATCGATAAGCAGCAGCAATATCACATTGGCGATACTGATACCGACGGAGTCACGGGTTATCATCTTTTCCACATCTGAGTAATCCCTTCTCCATATTATTACAGCCTTTACCTCGCCGTCATGTATTATGGGGATATAGTAAACAAGATAGGTCACCCTGTCCTCTGCCGAGTAATACGTCTCCATGACACCGTCGCCATCCGGGGCATCAATCATATCTTTGAGCGCCCGGTGCTCATCAAATTCGATATGTATGGTCTTATCAGGCAGATGATAGTTGTTACTGCTGTCATCATCAGCTTTGAAAAGGACACGGGCTGTGTCCCCCTCCATGCTGATACAGCTCAGTTCTTCTGTATTGAATGAAGAATAGAGCATATCAAAGCCATAGGCTATGCGGGTGTAGCAGATGTATGAGTATGCCTCCTGCTCCTCCTTTGACATAGCTCTCACTTCTTCCTCCGTGACCAGCGGAAGATCAAGAATGTTTATCCATGAATACTTCATTTCATCGACGGGCTCCGATACGCCTCCTGTTTCAAGCCAGTGGTCTATGAGCCATCCGTATGCCTCATAGGAGGTTATACGGTTCTTTGCGTATACAGAAAGATTGTCAGCTTCCGTCTGCACCTCATCCATGTGGGATCTGATGTGGATATATCTTATGAACAAAGTGCTGATGGCGCTTATCAGAAAAAACATCGCCACAAATACTAGATATATCTTGCAGGATCTCTTTTTGATGTTATTCATCCATTGTCACCCCGGTCTGCTGTCAGGCGCAATGCCTGTCCCGATAAAACATCTGATACCGCTCGCTCCGTGTTTTCTGTCCTTGCCTGAGAACAGTTTGAACAAATTATAGCACATTGTCAGGTATATAGTCAAGTACACGATGGAGCGTGATCCTCGGATAATGTTGTTTTACTCTTGCTGTGTTCTCATTATATCACTGTCTTCTTTGCAAGACCTTTGCAAAGTATGTGCGATTGTCGGGGCAGAGATCGTCTAAACCCAGAGGAATAAATTATCATATCTGTTTCGGTGGTGAAAAAGCACAAAAAATTAACAAATATCAATGCAAAGTACGGGAGGATATGGTATACTTACGATAAAGAGGAGGTATCGCCATGAAAAACAATGGTACAAATACACCGTGCAGAGATGTGATGATAGGAACCTGGGCGTGGGGCGCAGGATACAACGGCTCTAAGATGATCTTCGGAAAAGGCTATGATGAAGCAGGGCTGAAAAACACTTTTGACAAAGCGGCGGCGTTGGGCTTTCTGAAATGGGATACCGCCGCTGTATACGGCATGGGCTCGTGTGAGAAGCTGCTCGGAAGATTTATACACAACAGAGAGGATATCTTCATTTCCACAAAATTTTTCCCGAACATGATTTTTAAAAGCGGAGCGCTTTTAAAGTCATTTGCTGAAAGCACCGGACGGCTCGGGATAAAATATGCGGATCTTTTCTGGATACATAAGCCCAATAATCTGCTCAAAAATCTGAATGAGGCAGTGCCGCTTATAAAAGACGGCAGGATAAGGTCGATCGGTATATCAAACGTCTCCTTGAGCGACATAAAGAATGCCGAAGAGTTACTTGACAAACATAAACTCAAGCTAGGTGCGGTACAAAATCATTTCAGCCTGCTGAGAAACGATCAGCAGCCGATCATAGACTACTGCAAGCAACGGGGCATCACATATTATGCCTATATGGTGCTTGAACAGGGAGCGCTTGCGGGAAGGTACAGCGCAGAAAACCATTTCCCGACATTCTCGATGAGAAACCTTTCTTTCCCGAAGAGTAAATTCAAGAAGATAGAGGGGCTTCTCGATACGATGAAGGAGATAGCCGACAAACACGGTATCGACAGATCCCAGATACCGATACTCTGGGCAACAGCAAAGGGAGCTGTTCCGATAGTCGGTATCACAAAACCCTCCTATGCGGAAAAACTGGCAGATGCATTAAAGGTCACTCTGTCAGGCGAAGAGATCGACAGACTGACAGAAGAAGCACGAAAGACGGGTATCCGTCAGCAGAGTTCATGGGAGCCGCAGTAACAAAGCCATAAACGGATACACGGCATCCGATCCCGGCATCACACATAAAAAGGAGCGGCAGAGATGGATATTACAAAAAGGCTGTTTCCCATCGTTACAAACGAGACCCGTAAATGCGGAGAGATACTGTATTATGCACAGAGCGGCATGACCTGTTATGTGCTGAGAGGCACGCATGGAGATCTTCTGATAGACACGGGATTGTTTCAGATATGGAACGGGCTCGGCAAATGGCTCGGACAATATGATATAAAATATGTGCTTCTCACCCACGCCCATGCAGACCATGACTGGAATGCGGCCAGACTGCAAAAGGCAGGTGCTGAGATACTGCTTTCCGAGCATGACAAAGACCTGCGTCAGAATTATCTCTCCCAGAGAGTACAGCCGACAATGCCGAAATATACTTTTCGGAACTACACTCAGTGGATAAGCGGAAGCCTTTTCAACAGTCCTCATTACGATGCGGACATCTATATCGGCAGACAGGACAGGGCGCTTCTTCGGGGGCTGGGATTTGATGCGGATATCATACCTCTGCCCGGGCATACCTACGGGTCTGTCGGAGTGTGCAGCAACGGTGTTCTTTATTGCGGTGATGCTTTCACGGCGCTGTGGAAACGTCCCGACATCACACCTCACGCTGTCAGTCCCGGACTGATGAAAAGATCACTTGAACGGATAGTGAAGCTGTCACCCGAATGGTTAGCCTGCGGACACGGCTTGCCTGTACGGTTTGAGACCGCACTGCCTGTTATAGCGGAGTATATCGAGTCCAAAACGGTACACTGACCAATCAGCGGTCGGTGTACCGCATCATTTTATATATACACACATCAGGGAAAAGATAAATTATCCAAAGTCATTGACAAAATGCCCGAAATATGAGATAATGGTAGTTGTCGGCAAACTGCACAGCGACAAAGAAATTTTCCGTCCGACTATCTGTATACAGATGCCGGAACGATGATAAAGGATAGATCATATGGATTACAAAGCACTTGCAGATTTTCTGTTTCCCGATGTCAAGGACACACCCGATGATATCGAGGCACGTTTCCCCGAAAGAGACCTCCCCGACGGCGCCTGTGTCACAAGGATAGGCCCCAGCCCCACAGGGTTTGTACACCTCGGCAATCTCTACAACGCCATAATCGGCGAGCGCATCGCTCACCAGTCGGGCGGCGTTTTCTATCTCAGGATAGAGGATACCGACAACAAGCGTGAGGTCGAGGGCGCAGTTGAAACGGTCATAAATGCAATGGACTATTTCGGAGTACACTTTGACGAGGGCGCTACCGCAGAGGGCGACAACGGAAGCTACGGCCCCTACCGTCAGAGACAGAGAAAGGATATATACCACGTTTTTGCAAAGCTCCTGACAGAGAGAGGCCTTGCATATCCCTGTTTCATGACCGCTGAGGAGATAGAGACTATCCGTGAACAGCAGACCGCCAAGAAGGAAAACCCGGGAGTATACGGCAGTTATGCAAAGTGCCGTGATATGTCCCTTGATGAGATAAAGACAGAGATAGCCGCAGGCAAGGAATGGGTGCTCCGATTCAGGGGCGAAGAGACTGGCGAGACCATAACCGTTGACGATGCCATAAGAGGCAGGCTGGAGATGCCAAGGAACAATATGGATTTTGTTCTGTTAAAGAGCGACGGCATACCCACTTATCACTTTGCCCATGTCATAGACGACCACTTCATGCGCTCAACCCACGTTATCAGGGGCGAGGAGTGGATATCATCACTGCCGATGCACGTTGAGCTTTTCAACACCCTCGGCTGGAAGATGCCCGTATACTGCCACACAGCCACACTTATGAAGATGGACGGTGCCAGCAAGAGAAAGCTCTCAAAACGCAAGGATCCCGAGCTCGCCCTCTCCTACTATCAGCAGGAGGGCATAAGCAAGGATGCAATATGGGAATTCCTGCTCACTCTGCTCAACTCCAACTATGAGGAGTGGCGCATAGCAGACCCGGAGTCGGACTATCACGAGTTCCCGTACAGTCTTGACAAGATGTCCGTATCGGGCGCACTAGTGGATCTTGACAAACTGCGTGACATATCCAAGAACGTCATATGCCGTATGTCGTCTCAGCAGGTCTTTGACGGCTGGCTTGAATGGTGCAGCGAATATGATGCAGAGCAGGCGGCTCTCATAAGGAAATATCCCGAAAGGACCCTTGCCGCACTGGGCGTGGGCAGAGGCGGAAACAAGCCGAGACGTGACATAGAAACATGGAAGCAGGCCTGCACGTTCATGAGCTTCTACTATGACGAGACATTCAGTGTCACCGACGAGATGCCCGAAGAATGTGATGCTGACACGGTTAAGGAATTCTTCACAAGGTATCTCGCTTCATACGACCATAACGATGACCCGACAGCATGGTTTGACAAGGTAAAGGCTATCACGGAGGATATGGGTTTTGCAGTAAAGCCCAAGGACTATAAGAAGTCCCCCGACAGCTACAAGGGCAGTATAGTGCATATCACGAATATGCTGAGAATAGCACTGACAGGTCATGCAAATGCCCCCGACATATGGGAAGTGAGCCATGTGTTGGGCGAAGACATCACCCGTGACCGTCTTTCAAGATATGCGTGATACCTGAAACAGAGCTTTGATTTGGAGGAATTACAATGAAACTTATGCTGGGAAACCAGGCTGTGGCAAGAGGTCTGTATGAAGCGGGAGTTGACGTTGTATCGTCATACCCCGGTACACCGAGCACAGAGATAACCGAGTTTGCCGCAAAATATGACGAGATGCATTCCGAGTGGGCGCCCAACGAGAAGGTAGCCGCCGAGGTTGCTATCGGCGCGAGCATAGGCGGAGCAAGGTCATTCTGCGGAATGAAGCACGTCGGTCTGAACGTTGCCGCCGACCCCCTCTTTACTGCGGCCTACACAGGCGTGAACGGCGGATTTGTACTGGCGGTCGCAGATGACCCCGGTATGCATTCATCACAGAACGAGCAGGACAGCCGCCATTATGCCATAGCATCAAAGGTCGCCATGGTAGAGCCGTCCGATTCGGGTGAGTGCAAAGAATTCACAAAAATGGCATACGACCTTTCAGAAAAGTTCGACACCCCCGTTATACTCCGTCTTTCCACAAGAGTTGCCCATTCACAGAGCATAGTCGAGGAATGTGACAGAGTACAGCATGACACGGGCGCATATGAGAAGCACCCCGAAAAGTATGTCATGATGCCTGCTTATGCACGCCCCAAGCATATATTTGTCGAGGAGCGCACCGCAAAGCTCAGGGAATACGCTGAGAACTGCCCGTTCAACCGCATAGAATGGGGATCTGATGAAATAGGCGTGATAACCTCCGGCATATCCTATCAGTACGCAAAGGAAGCACTGGGCGACAGGGCAAGCTACCTGAAGCTCGGCCTTGTAAATCCCCTGCCCGAAAAGATGATAAAGGACTTTGCCGCAAAGGTAAAAAAGGTCTACGTAATAGAGGAGCTTGACGATGTGATAGAGACACATTGCAGAAAGCTCGGCATAGACGTTGTGGGCAAGGAGCTTTTCACGTTCATCGGTGAGTATTCACAGAGCTATATAAAAGGCAAGATATTCGGTGAAAAGGATGAGTTCGACACATACCCCGCAGAGGTGCCTGTAAGACCTCCCGTAATGTGTGCCGGATGTCCCCACAGAGGGCTGTTCTTCATACTCAAGAAGCTGGGTGTTATGGTCAGCGGCGACATAGGCTGCTATACCCTCGGCGCCGCCGCTCCCCTGAGTGCGATAGATACCACGGTCTGCATGGGTGCGTCTGTCAGCGGTCTGCACGGCTTCAACCTTGCAAGAAAGGGCGAGTATGAGGGCAAGGCAGTTGCCGTCATAGGCGACTCCACATTCATCCACTCCGGCATCACAGGTCTTATTAACATAGCGTACAATGCGACAAATTCCACTGTCATAGTCCTTGATAACTCCATCACGGGCATGACAGGTCATCAGAACAATCCCGCAAACGGCTTCAACATCAAGGGCGAGCCTGCTTCCGCTGTCAGCATAGAGGCTGTATGCCGTGCTGTCGGTATAGACAGGGTCAGAGTCGTTGACCCCAACAACCTGGCTGAGACAGAAGCAGTCATAAAGGAAGAGCTTGCCGCAGCGGCACCCTCTGTCATAATCACCAGAAGGCCCTGCGCACTGCTCAAATCCGTAAAGCACAATCCTCCCGTACACGTTGACACAGAGAAATGCCGCTCCTGCAAGGCCTGCATGAAGATAGGATGTCCTGCTATCTCGATGTCCACAGGCAAGGCAAGGATAGACACCACTCTTTGCGTGGGCTGCGGCCTTTGCGAACAGCTCTGCCGTTTTGATGCAATAGGCTATCAGTTCTGCGGCACTGCCACTGACTAATTTCTGAAAGGATCTATGGATATGACTCGATCAATAATGATAGTAGGTGTAGGCGGTCAGGGCACTTTGCTTGCAAGCCGCATGATAGGCAGTGTACTGCTCTCGCAGGGCTTTGACGTCAAGGTGAGCGAAGTACACGGGATGAGTCAGAGAGGCGGCTCGGTAGTCACCTATGTAAAATACGGCGAGGACGTTGCCTCTCCCGTTATAGAAAAGGGACAGGCGGATATGATAATATCCTTTGAAGCGCTCGAAGCGGCACGCTGGGTATCGTTCCTCAAAAAGGGCGGCAGGATAGTCACCAACACACAGCAGATAGAGCCCATGCCCGTAATAACGGGTGCGGCCGAGTATCCCGCAGATATAGTTGAGAACATAAGGGCGCTCGGCATTGATGTGACCGCTCTCGATGCCCTCTCACTCGCTGAGGAGGCAGGCACTTCAAGGGCAGTGAACGTCGTGCTCATGGGAGTGGTATCAAATATGCTCGGCATTGATGAAGCCGCATGGACAAAGGCACTTGAGGAATGTGTGCCCAAAAAGGTCATCGAGGTCAACAGGAAGGCTTTTGCTCTCGGAAGGGCAGTAAGGATATAACATGACTAAGACAAAAAAAGCAGGCAAGGCACTTGCGGGTCTTGTTCTGCTGCTTACAGCCGTGACAGGCGGTGCATCCTGGTATCTGGGCGGTCAGACAAGGGCTGTGGAGAAATACTGCGCCAGCCTTGCCTCGGGCAATCTGGGCGATTATCAGTCGGTTACGGAGGATACCAGCTTCACCGACAGGGATGTATTCAAGACGGATATGAGACAGGTGCTCAATAAGAGCGGGAACTTCTCAGACCTTGAAGAAAACGACGTTATAGGCTCTGACACCGATGTCAGGGAGCATATCTGCATAACGCCCGAACAATGGATATGCACGGCGGATATAGAGTATTTCTGCAAGGATATGAGCCTTACCTGCACAGAGAAATTCACCATGGTGTTCAGAAACGGCAGATGGATCATCACGGACACAGGTCTTGATGATATGGAATGAGGTGCATTTATGAGCGTGCTTGATGAGATCACCGCTGAGATACGCAGACGGACAGACTTCTCCCCAAAGACAGGCATAGTGCTCGGCACGGGTCTGGGAGCGCTGGCTGACGAGATAGACGCAGTTTGCAGGATACCGTACCGTGAACTGGAGGGTTTCCCCGTTTCGACCGCCGAGGGACACAAGGGGGAATATATCTTCGGATATATAAACGACGTACCCGTCGTGCTTATGAACGGCCGTGTACACTACTATGAGGGGTATCTGATGGAGCAGGTGGTGCTTCCCGTGCGCATACTCGGCAAGCTGGGTGTGAAAACGGTGATACTCACCAACGCCGCAGGCGGTCTCAACAGGTCTTACCATGCAGGCACGATAATGTGTATAAAGGATCACAACACCGCTTTCATCCCCTCGCCGCTGATAGGAAAGAACGACGATTCTCTCGGCACACGCTTCCCCGATATGAGCAGGGTATATGACAGACATCTCATAGAGCTTCTGCACGAAACGGCGGCAGAGCAGGGTACGGAGCTGGAAGACGGCATTTATCTTCAGATAACGGGGCCTGCCTTTGAAACGCCCTGTGAGTCAGCCATGTTTGCGGCTCTCGGTGCAGATGCCGTGGGCATGAGCACCGCCTGTGAGGCGCAGGCGCTCAGGCACATGGGCATAAATGTGCTCGGCATAAGCTGTATAACGGATATGGCGATAGACAATGAAGATACCGTGACCACCCATGAGGAGGTACAGCGCATTGCCAATGAATCGGGTCAGAAACTTCTTGATCTGGTCAAGGGCACTGTTGTGAAGATTGAAAATGAATAAATCATGCCCCCGAAGCACTATAAAAGTAACAGTGCTCCGGGGGCATCGTGTCAATCAGGACTTATATGTATATCAGAAATTGTCCTTTATCTGCTGATTGAGTGCTTCAATCTCGGTCTCGACTGCGGGAGTGATCTCGTCTCTTGTGGTAGCCCAGTCCTTGCCGTTGTAGGAAGCGTCCTTTATGGGGTTATGTACAAGGTCATAGATATCGGAGGAACAGCCTGCATAGAAGTCTATGACGGGGTTCTCATTTGTAAGCTCCTTGGTCTTGTGCCACATATCTATCATCTCATCTGTCCAGCCGTAGTCCTCACGGTACTGCTTTTCGGCGATAGCCTGACCGTTCTCGTCGCCGACAGCTATGAGCTTGCACTTCATGAAGGCAGCCGCACCCTCGGGATTGGGAGCGCCCTTGCAAAGCGCATAAGCATCCACGCCTGAGGGCAGATAGTACTTATCAGCCTCGGGATCCTTAGGCATGGGAACGAACATTATCTCGCCCTCTGCGCCGAACTTGGAAAGGTCAGTCTCGTAAAGGCACCATACGCCGCAGGGATAGAACAGTGTCGTGCCCTCGGCTATTCTCTGGGGCTGCTCCACCCAGTCATATTCAGCCTTGGGAAGAGGGAGCTGATTCTTGTTCATGTCGAGCATAAGATTCTCACAGCGCTCCATCTCGGTGCTCATGAGATTGCTCTTGATAACGCCGTCCTCAACGTCGATAACAGGCTTGCCCGTGGTGAGGAGCAGGTTTATCTCAAACCACCAGCCGTCAAAGCCGTACTTCTTCTCATCGGGATCCGAGAACTGCATACACATATCCTTGAATGCGTTCCAGTCCCACTTGCCCTCGTCAAGAAGCTCAGCAGGATCTGGCAGGCCGTTCTCCTCAATGACACGCTTGTTATATATACATACACAGCCGGCGTCGGTAGATACTACCGATACATAGTGCTTACCGCCAAGCATATGGTCGTCAGAGAGTTTCTTTGCACCGACTGTCCAGAGGTCGCTGTCAAAATCGAGATAGTCGTCAAAGGGCTCGAACATACCCGAGATAGCCTTGCCGGGGAATGTATCCAGGTCAGCTGCCGGGAAAAGGTCGGGGGATGTGCCGCCCAGCACCTGTGTGGAAAGGTCGCTGTATCTTGTTTCGTATGTGGTGGGGATAAGCTCTATCTTACCACCGTACTTGGTCTCAAAAAGCTCCAGCTCGACCGACTTGGGCTTGCCGTTTGCAGGGTTGAGATCCCAGAATGAGAGCCACTTTACGGTGCCGACAGATGTGTTCTCCTCCTCATCGCCCGTGTCCATCTCGGCAACGATGTTTGCATCCTCCTCGTCGAGCTGCTTGGGCTCGGTAGCCGCTGTGGTCGCTGCTGTTGTAGTCTGCTCGGTAGTGCCGCCGGATGCGCACGCTGTCATTGATGATGCTACTGTTACTGCTGCAAATATAGCTGCAAGTCTTTTCTTCATACTGTTTCCTCCTCATATTGTTCTCCCCGTCCGCAGTTCTTACCTTGTCGGGAAGATGTATCCTTGCCGTCACGTTCTCCACGGGGACGGAAGCGGTTCATACTGATTTCTGACGATGAGCTGACTGGGAACAAGCCGCAAATGCTTTATCATCCGGCATGAAGCTTGAAGATCGTCTGCACATCGAGAAAGGATCGGTATTATTGCTCTTTACAGCTATAACATATCACAAACAGGCATAAAGGTATATCAGATTTTTGATTAAAATATCATACGGATGATATGTTTCGGCGTGCTAAGCATTTTCAGCTCACAAAACACGATATTGACACAGGGGAAAAAAAGTGATACTATAATAATAACGGTACGCACGGCGCCGTTCATGACCATGCCGCAGATGCAGATAAGGAGTGACAGACTATGAGTTTGATAAAGAAGATATTCAAAAAGAACGCATATAAAGCAAATGGTACTGCTAACAAAGTTCCTGCCGAAATAACCGAGGGAGATATCCGCCCCGCTTCGGTCGGCGTGACCCCGGAAGAGCCTGCCGGCATACCGTCTGAAACGGCAATACCCGATGAGAATAATATCACTCCCGATACCGCACAAGCTGTACAGACGGACGATAACGATGTGCGTGAGATCACACAGGATAAGGATGAACCGGATACAGAGGATACCTTCACAGTAGATATACGCAAGCTGATACTCATTGCCGACAGCGATGAAAAGGTCTGCAGAACACTTGAAAAGGCGCTCAAAGGCGAATACGACCTCATTTTTTCCACCGACACCGAGAAAACATATTCGGCGCTTAAAGAGCATATAGGTGCTCTGACTCTGCTTCTGCTCGATGTGCAGATGGAGGACAGAAAAGGCATGGACATTCTCCGTGCCGTGAAGAGCGATCCCTCTCTCGGGGGCGTGCCGGTGCTGGCACTTGCCGCAGATACAGACTCTCAGATAAAGAGCCTCGGCATGGGTGCGGCGGATTTCATACCAACTCCGCTCCCCGACCAACTCATTGTACGCACAAGAGTCAGAAGATGTGCCGAGCTTGCCGAGAGCCGCAGTATCATACGCTCCACCGAGCGTGACAAACGCACATCCCTGTTCAATGCCGATTATTTCACATATCATGTTGATCTCTTTGATGCTCATTATCCCGACACAAGAATGGACGCCGTATTTGCCGTGGTCAGCAACTACGGCATGATAACCAAGCACTACGGCAGACGCTTTGCCGATTCCGTGATGTACAGGATAGGCGAAGCGGTGAACTCCCTTAGCGGCATAACCTACGGCTGCTCAAAATCCGAGGACTCCTTCCTGATATATCGTTCACATTCGGATGAGCACCGTACTCTGCTCGACAGCCTCACCGCCGGTCTTGACAACGACCCCGATACCGCCACAAAGGTTCGCCTTTGTCTCGGTGTATACGAGGATGCAAACAAGGATCTGCCCATAGATCAGCGTTTTGACATGGCGAGGATCGCCGCACGCTCCGTTGTGGACAGCCTCACCGAAAACATTGGCATCTACGATGCCAAGATGAAGGAGGATGAGCTTTTCAGGGAGCAGATACTGAATGAATTCATCCCATCACTGAACGAGGGCAGGTTCAAGATCTACTTCCAGCCCAAATTTGACATCAGAGGCAGTTTCCCCGTGCTTTACAGCGCAGAGGCGCTCGTAAGATGGGATCACCCCACCCTCGGCATGATGAGCCCCGGAAAGTTTATAAGCATACTGGAGGAGTACGGTCTCATAACACGTCTTGACAGGTATGTATGGGGCGAGGCTGCTGCCCAGATACGCCGCTGGAAGGACGAACTGGGCTATTCCGTACCTGTTTCGGTGAATATCTCCCGAATAGATATGCTCCTCCCCCTGCTCAAGAATATATTCAACGAGATACTGAAAACATACTCTCTCAACGAGGATGACATCATACTTGAGATAACCGAATCTGCCTATGACAGCGAAAATGACAGGATACTCTCCGCCGCACAGGAACTCAGGGGAATGGGTATGGGTCTGCGCATAGAGCTTGGCAGCTTCGGCACGGGCTACTCCTCTATCGGTATGCTCTCACATATGCCTGTTGACGCTCTGAAGATAGATATGACCTTCGTTCACAACTCCCTCGGCGACAACAAGGATATGGGCATGATAGAGCTTATCATAGACATTGCCGACTATCTGCACGTTCCGGTGCTTGCAGAGGGCGTAGAGACCGAGGAACAGTATCTTCTGCTGAAGGCACTGGGCTGTGACCTTGTGCAGGGCTTCTATTTCTCAAAGCCCGTACCCAAAGAGGAATTTGCACACTTTATAAGCGAGAGCAAGGGTGACTCCGCGCGCATCATTACCGACACCAGAAACTACCTGAGCATATCAAAGGCTCTCACAGGCGAATATGAGCGCATAATCTACATCGACCTGAACACCGACCACTATATGCAGTTCTACTCGGGCTCGAACGGTGCTTTCCGCATACAGACGGGCGGCAAGGATTTCTTTGCGGATACCGGCGTGATACTCGATATGGTGACGGAGGAAGACCGTGAGCGTATAGGAAAACTGCTGAACAAGGACAAACTCATGGAATGGACTGATGAAGATCCCCTCTCCACCCATTTCAAGAGCACAGACGAGACAGGCACACTGCTCACCCTTGAAACGGTGCGCACAAGAAATCAGGACGACCATCATGTTGTTCTGGGCATACGCCAGAACAAGGGCACATGAACGTAACGGTACAAACACACCGCACCATAAGGGCAGCGCTGATATAGAAGTTTTAAGCCATGGTATTTCTGATGCAAAGTCAGAAGTACTATGGCGTTTCTATTGACAGTGCAGCGATATTGTGCTATAATTGCTACTGATAAAAAACAGATTTTGCGGATGGCACCCGCTGGCATACCACGGTTTCTGTCTGCATTTGCGGGATGTATTTTACTCGCATTATTGACAGTATGAAATGGGAATGTCTCATGCTGAAAGGAATCGGATTATATGAAAAAAGCGCTCAAAATCATAGGAAAAGTTTTCCTCGGATTTCTGATCCTGATTGCGTTATTCCTTGTCATTATGACGGTATACAATCAGATCATGATGAAAAAGAACAAAGCTCTCTACGAAACGCCGCTCGGACAGCTTGTTGAGGTGGACGGTCACAATATGAGCATTTATACCGAAGGCGAGGGAGAACATACGGTCGTGTTTCTGTCAGGTCACGGGACTGCCTCACCAATCCTGGATTTCAAGCCGCTGTTCAGCAGGCTTTCCGACAAATACAAAATCGTTGTTGTGGAAAAATTCGGCTACGGCTTTAGCGATTTGGTTGACGGCGAGCGCGATCTTGACACGATCCTCCGGCAGGACAGGGAGGCACTCGAAAAGTGCGGCATTGAAGCGCCGTATGTGCTGTGTCCGCATTCATTTTCAGGCTATGAGGCGACCCGCTGGGCGCAAGAATATCCTGATGAGGTTGAAGCAATCGTCGGGATGGATATGTGTACGCCGCACTGTATGGACGTCAATAAACTGAAAGAAGCTGATTCCGGCTACACGTTCCTGCGCGGGATTGCAAGGTTTATGAAAGCAGCCGGAATCGTCCGCCTGTTTGACTACAACGAATCGGGTGCGCTCTCTGAGGAGGACTGCGCAATCTATAAAGAAATCGCTTGTCACAAAAATGTGAATGATACGATGCAGAATGAGAGCAATGTGGAAAACATTATCGCACTGAATGATGACCGCAATTCCGCCCCGCTGCCGACCGTTCCTGTGATGCTGTACGTTTCAAACGAACCCTCAAATGACGAATACTGGGTAGGCGGGATGCAGGCGATGGTCGATGCTTCCTCAGACGGAACGCTGATCCAGCTTGACTGCGGGCATTATGTGCATAATTATGCCTATGAAAGAATCAGTCAGGATATGAAGGCGTTTATTGAAAAACTGAACAACTAAAATATGATTTATCTTAGCAGTTGTATAAAATACAATGCCCCGAAGCATTTCAAAGTGCTTCGGGGCAAAACTTCTATATGGGTATCTGTTTTATGGTGCGGTGTACTCGTTTTGTTGTACGTCAAATACAACGTTCGTTGTATTTCAAAAGGCTCCGGGATATATCGCCTGCACATCAAGAATAGCTGTCAGTACTCCTTGAAGATATGTTTGAACTTGCCGCTGACTTTGTTTGCCTGCGGCGCTTCATCAGAAAGAAAGATTGTCGCATCTATCCCCCTGGCCGCAAAGAATGAAAGCAGCTCCGCTTTTGCCTCTTCAAACGCACTGTCTCTGTCATCAGCGGTGATGCGCAGTTCCATCCTGTTTTCAGAACGCTGTACAAGCTGAAAACGGCGTATGGACCTCACCTCTTCAAGTATCTTGTAAAGCGACATGGGGGCTATGCTCACACTGCCGAACGTCAGTATATCATCTGTCCTGCCCTCTATCTCCAGCCAGCGTGTGTTTCGTCCGCAGGGACATTTTTCATCGTGGACTATCACACGGTCTGTCAGTTCATAACGTATGAACGGCTGTATGCGGTTCGAAAGATTGGTAATGAGCAGTTTATCCGAAAGGACACCGTATCCCACAGGGACGTTGTTCTTATCAACAGGTTCGGCAATTATCCAGTCTTCATTGATGTGCAGGTGTTTCTCCGAGCATTCACAGGCGATCTCACCGCCCTCCGTATAGGAATAGTGCGTCTGAACATAGCACCCGAACCTGTCGCTAAGCTTTTTTCGTATCTCATCGGTGAGAAGCTCTCCGCCCGTTATGACCACATCCGGATGTATGTCAAGTCCCGTACTGTCAGCCAGCAATGCGAGATTTGAGGGGTAACCGCTGAGCATTGCCGGCTGAAAATCGTTCAGTTCCTTTACTATCTGCTCCTCGGGGGCATTGACATCCACGGTTATCTTTGTCTGCTTTGATGGCATTTTCAGCTGAAGATACCGTGACATACCGCAGGCAAGGTAAAATCCGTAATTTGCGAAGACCCCTGCGGTCTTTTTGCCGTGCTTCATAAATGCTTTGAAGTCCTCATTTCTTGCAAATGTGCGGAAAGCCGCTATCGCAGAGGAAACATCTATACAATGCCTGTCATAAAGCACCACTGCCGGATTGCCCGTTGAACCGGATGTCTTGAAGATAAGATATTTCCCGTCGATCATATGCCCAACACGCCCTGTGTCCGACGTGAATTCTTCTATCCGCTCCATATTGATATTTCTGTCGGTCATCACACTGTCAAGGTTTGCCATCATTTCGGGCTTGTTTGTGGGCGGCAGACCACTCAGACAAAAGTCATCCGGAACATCGGCAAAAAGCCGTTTGTAATAGGGGCTGTTCTCTCTTGCATAGCTCACGAGCTTTTTCAGTCTGTCTCTCTGTGTCTTCTCTGTTTTCTCCCGTGACCAACTGTCAGCGGAATGTGTTGCTATCATCTCTGTTATCATGCTGTGCCTCCTTTTTCCCATACTACCATACCAACGGGTGAAAGTAAAGAGAACACAGATATTTTTAATCTGATTATAATGTTGATATACAGACAAATACCGCCGTCTGTGATATACCACAAACGGCGGTGGAATCTGGTCTGCCCGACTGGAATTGAACCAGCAGCCTTCAGAGTCGGAGTCTGACGCTCTATCCGATTGAGCTACGGACAGATACGGACGGTGTGCGTCCGGTACCATATCATTATAATATAAACAGACAAAAATGTCAATGTCAGTCGAGAATAAAAATTAGTATACGGTAATTTTTGTAGTAATCGGTGTAGCTGATATTTCCCTTGTAGCCCAGCCTGTCGGCGACCGCCCGTATGTCGGAGTTGCCCTCATCATCGGAGGGACGGGTCAGTTCATTGAGCGTGCTGAGATACAGATTGGAGGAATCCAGCTTTATCATAAAGTATTTCTGCCCTGAATCGATGCATGAACGGCAGGTGTCTTCTATCATGGCAAGGGCTTCGTCATAGTTGTGCGCATATTTTCCCTCATGCACAAAATAGCTCATATCATCGCTGTCTGCCGCAGGGGGGTCGCCCAGCGACCTGCTAATGCTCCTGTGGTCGTTTTGTATGACCGAATCACTGGCAAGGAAATACTGATATAGCACCATATCCGGGCAACGTGCCGTCAGCGCCTCGGCGGGCTTGTCCCAGCCGATGTCGATGTGATACCACTTGCCGTCAAGCTTTACCATGTTCCACATATGGTCTATTTCGGTAAAGCCCGTGACTATCATATTCTCTATGCCCGACAGATTGCAGAGATATGAAAACGCCTTTGCATAGCCCTCACAAAGAGCCTGCTTCTCAACAAGCGCACCGTAGATGGAATCTGCGTGTTCGCTGTCCACCGAGCTTTCAACATTTCTCACCAGATAGTCGTGGAATAATTTCAGCTTTTCATAATCGCTCATACTGTCATCGGTGAGGGCGATTATCTTCTTTGCCTCTTCCTCGGTCTGCCTGAGCATTGTATTAACTTCTTTTATGGTATATTTATACTGAAAATCCATCTCAAAGGTCTGTGCCGCCGAGTTGTAATCACCCACCGTCCTGTTTTCCAGGTAGAAAAAAGCAAGCTGTTCACAGCGGACTATACCCAGTATCTTTGAATAATCCTTCGTTGAGACAGTAAGGGGTATGAGGGATTTTTTCTCATAGCCGGTTATGGTATCAACTATGCCGTCATACGCCTCCTGCATACGCTTGTCAAAATCGAGCGAGGCGTATCTGGTCACCATGCCCTCGGGTATACGGATCTCCGTTTCGGATATCTCATCAGACACATCCTCCGAAGCCGACACATCTGTGTCATGGGTTATGACCGTAAGTTCCGGCTCGTTTTTGTGACAGGCAGGGAGCAGTGTCATCAGCGCCGCCGTGAAGATGAGAAAATATCTTTTTATTAGCTTCATGCCTGTCACCTCCTTATGTGAATATCCTTATCACCAGTGTATCGGGATCGCACGAATATCCCGCACCGTCAAAACCGTCCTTGTCCGTGAGGATGTCTCTCAGACGGGGCGTGTCACCGAAAAGGGCTTTTTTTATATCTTCATATACCCCTTTGTCTGCGGCTCTGAACTGTATGACCTCAGCATCAGAACGTTTTATGATCCTCTCTGCCGAGTCGGTACTGTCGGCGATAAGACCGTATTCCTCAAAGTAACTGCGCCCTTTGGCGGCGTCAGGTATATCCTGCGTGATCTCCTGCCCTGTGTCATCAAGGCAGAAACAGTCGTACTTTGCATACGAAGGATGAGCAACATCATCGGGGTCGTCCCATGTCACGTCTATGTGATACCATTTTCCGTCCAGATACGCCATAGACCAGATATGCGTATCGTCCCTGTCACGGACGGATGCCGTCCTGATCCCCGCACGGGAGCACAGATAAGAGAACGCCGCAGTATATCCCCGGCACATGGCAGAGCCCTCAACAAGACAGCCGTATGCCGTGTTTCCGTATCCGCCCTCGCCGTAACGGCAGGCGGCTATTATGCCGTCATGTATCGCAAGAGCAGTGCGGTAGCTGTCAAGCCCCTCCGTTTGACAGAGTATCCTGTCTGCGGCGGTATCAAGGCGCTTCTGCATCGCCGTCTGCTCCTCCCGGGTGCAGGTGTAGCTGAACGTCATAGTGCCGCTGTCGGCATCATAGCCGAAACGGGGCGAGGCGAAAAATATCCTGTATTCATCGGTGTATATTAGCTGATATATACCGTAAATCTCATCATATGTAAATCCCTGTGAACTGTCCGTCTTTATTCTGTCCCTGTGATACATCAGAGCGGATGCGACCGTGTCGTACAGCACCCTCTCCCTGTGAGAAAGAGCATAATACGCATAAGGGTGTTCTCCCTGTGCAATCGCAGGATGAAGCTCCTGCGGGCGTTCGGCACGACCGCAGGAGGACAGCATCGCCGCCATCATAAACGCAGTACTAAGTTTCCTTAGCATATATCATCTCCACATGGATTATAAACTCGTCGGGATTTAGATATCTGACGTAGGTGGTCTCAAGCACCTTTTTGTCCGAATGAGCATTTGCGTATCTCAGCACATTCTTCATCCCACCCGTTTCAAACAGCAGCGTGTTGGCGACATCATAGGAACGCTTGTCGTCAAAGCGCACCTCTATGCACTTTCTGTCCTCGGAGAGCTTCCTGACCGCCTGCTTTGAGAGAACGTTCTCGGCATCCGTCGCCACAGACAGCATCAGACCCTCACGGGTGTAATAGTTATCCTCCGCCTGACAGGCAGGCCATGTATAGTATCTCTCGTCGAGCATATGCGTCACCCCGAGGATATCGCTGTCGTTGGCGAGGAAATAGTAGTGACGGTCAAACTCGGTGTCGGGGGGATCAAGTATGGGGTCGTCCCATGTGCAGTCAACGTGGTACCATTTGCCGTCAAGCTCTGCAATGTTCCAGCTGTGAGTAGCGCCCGTTGTATTATAGCCCATGACGGTCATGCAGTTTATATCCGCAAGACTGCACAGATAGTCAAATGCCTTTGAGTATCCCACGCACTGCGCCTGACCATCGACCAGCGCACCGTAGAGCGTTCTTGCGCTTTCCTCATCGTCGCCGAAGGTGCAGCCGAGGACTATCTCATCATGAAACACACGCATCTTCTCATAGTCCGTGGCATCGTCGTCTATCTTCTCAAATATCTCCTCAACACGCTCTCTGACCTCCTTGCGCATTGCGTCAAGGTCTCTGTCCTCAAAGCGGTAAAAAAGCCTGAGACGGTCCGAGGCGGCGGCAGGCTTTTCAAAATAGCTCGCCAGCCAGAAGATATGTTCTTCCTGATAATAAACAGCCATAAAGAGCTTTTTCAGCTCCTCGGGCTCCAGCTTTTCGGGGAATATAACGCCGTGCTCGCCATTCTCCGCCGCTTTTTTTACCAGTTCGTAGTATTCCTGTTCCTTTTCGGTAAATGTGCTGAACACATACCTGCTGTTGTCTATGACCGTATCAAAACGGCTGTTCGCCGAATTATCGTCGACGGGTGGCACGTCTTCTATAATCCTCGAACAGCCTGAAAGAGCTGTCATAAGCAGGACAGCGCATAAAAACTTTCTGTCCATATGACCTTTATTAGTTTATGAATAGAGCAGACCCAGCTCAATAACGAGAGTTTCGGGGTCACAGTTGGATGACACCGACTTTACAGCGGAGTTCTCGCTCTTTATCCATGATGCGTATTCCTTGAGATTAGCGCTTGCCGTCATCTTGTCGTAGAGATCCTTGCTTGACACTCTTATCTCGGCAACTCTTGTCTTGTTTGCCGCAGCTGTCTTCATCTGGGTCTTGAGCGCCTTTTCGGCGGATGCCATGTCACTGTAAAGCAGATTTTCCTGCTTGAAGTAGTTCATATCCTCTGCTGTGCAGGCAGGGGGATCGAAATACTTGACTTTGGTGCCCGATACCTTGGTGTTGATGTTGTAGTGGGACTTGTTGTGTATCCACGCATCGGGAACGCCGAAATATCTGTGTCTGAGGTTCGTGGGATCGGCATTGGTGAGTATGGGGTCATCCCATGTGGCATCCACATTGTACCACTTGCCGTCGATCTTGATGACGTTCCATGCGTGGGAATCGCCGTCCTTGTTGGTTCCCGATACTACCATCGACTCTATGCCGCTGAGGTCGCAGAGATACTGCATGGTCTTTGCATATCCCTCGCACTGTATCCTGCCGCCCACAAGACCGCCGTATACAGTGAAGTTGAAGCAGGTCTCGGATATCTTGTTCTTGTCATACATCTGGAACGTATCGTGAAGAACGATATAGTCGTGGAATGTCTTGACCTTTTCATAGGTAGATTTGCCCTCGGCAAGACCGAGCACCTCTCCCGCCTTCTTGTCTATCTCCGACTGGAGCGACTTTATCTTATCGGGGTCGGTCTCCCAGTACCAGAAGCGACCCTTTTCGGTCTTGTTTGCGATCCAGAAAAGCTCGGGCTCCTGTGAGTACATACAGCCGTATACCTTGATCCACATCTCGTTTGTAACGCTGTCATCGACCTCAAGTCTGAGTCTGACAGACTTTACAGCCTCCAGCATCCTCTTGTAAAGATCCTTCTCGGCGGCGCTCAGCTGGTTGTAGCCGTAACGGGTGGTACAGTCGATATTGTATTCTTTCATGACAGGCGCTTTGGGAGCGGCTGTTGTTGTGATGCCCGCCTCGATCATCTCTGCGAGCTCATCCTCGTTCACGGTAGTGCCCTCTGCGGTCTGAGACATATAGTACTCGTCATCATGGCTCACATCCGTGGACATACCTGCGGCAGGGTCATCAAATGTAGCACTTGTGACCGTTATAGTCTCACCGTTCTCATCGGTGACAACATTTCCTTCGCCGTCAACCGCAACAGCAGACTCGGGAACTGCGGTGTCTGTGCCCTCTTCCTCTGCGGTGGGGGCTTCCGTGCCGTTCTGTATCACCTGCATGGACACCTCGGTGTCGCCGTTATTGTTCTTGCTTGAACAGCCTGCAAAAGCGGACGACGCCATGAGCACAGCCGCCGCAAATGCCAAGATCCTTTTGTTCATCGGTATATCTCCATTTCTTACTGCCCTTCGGACAGTTCTCTTTTTACATATTTCGGGACAGAAGGATAACTTCTGTCCCATGTTCTTATCAAGCGTACATTATGTCGTAGTGAACGACGAGCACGCCCTGAGTGTAGCTCTTCTGGCGCTTGAGCTTTGCGACTTTCTTGGACTTGCCCTGAGCATACTTCTGTATTGTCTTGAAGTAGGAGTCGCTCATGAGAGAATCATAGATAGCCTTGTCGGTAACTCTTACCTCGCACACATAAGTGCCGTTTGCGATAGCATCATCGACTTCCTTCTTGAGAGCCGCCTCAGCATCCGACTTAGAGCTGTACAGCTTCTTGTAGGTGTCGAAGTAGTTGCACGCCGACTTTGTGCAGGCAGGAGGATCAAACAGCTTGTACTTCTGACCGTTGCTCTTGTAGGAGTTTATGTCAAAGTGAGTTATGTTGTGTATCCATGAATCAGGCACGAGGAAGAACTCGTACTGGATGTACTTGGAGTCAAAATCGTTTATGGGGTCTGCCCATGTCGTATCGAGGTTGTAGTAGCCGTTCTCACAGTATACAACGTTCCATGCGTGGCTGTCACCGGAGCTGGTAGTACCGCATACAACGGTGGACTCTATGCCGAGCATATCGCAGAGATACTGCATGGTGCCTGCATAGCCGGAGCACTGGAGCTGGCCCTTGCCTGTGAGGCCGTTGTATATGGATGTGTTGTATCCCTCGGAGGAAAGGCTGAAGTCATTCTTTGCAACTATGGTATCATAGCAAACCTTCAGCTTTGATACTGTGCTCTTGTAGCCGTTTGCCTTCTTGATGATGGGGGCAGCGGCAGCATCTATCTCCTTCTGCATTGCAGCAATCTCATCCTTGTTGTTGCACTTGAGTGAGAATACAAGGTTCTTTGACGTAGACCATGCGCTGAGGCTCCTGCCGCTCATCCAGAACAGCTCGGGCTCTTCCTGGAGAACGATCCTGTATATCTTCTTTGCGCCCTCGTCGCTTATGTCATTGCCGTAAAAAACGGATGTGTTGAGGTTAACGACTGCCTTTACGATCTCATCATAGAGCTTCTGCTCTGTCTGCGAGAGCTGCTTGTACGCATATCTCTTGGAGTAGTCTATTCTGTAGTTGCCGGCCGTGATGACAGTGCCGTTGAGCGTTACAGCGCCCGAACCGCTTGAAGTGAATGCGGGAGCGGATGCGCTCGAACCTGCGGTAGCCTGGGTGGTCGCAGGCTCCTCTGTAACAGGTACTTCAGTGAAGATGCTCTCTCCGTCCTCACCGTCACCGTCGTCTATGAGTTCTTCCTCAATTTTGGCAGTGGTCTTTACGACCTTCTTTGTTCCGGGCTTGGTGTCGGAAAGATACTCTTCGTGGATAAATCCGCCTGCCTTGACCTTGTAGTAGCCCGTGTCGGTCTTTGCGACGATAGTTACCTTATCGCCGGCATGGTATGTAGCGATGGGAGTAGCGCCGATAACAGCCCTCTCTCTTGCATATACGGGGTCCTTGCCCGACTTCTCGTCGGTGTGGTCAAAGCTTACATACATGACCTGAGACATGGGTGTTTCGCTCCATGACTTGGCAGCCGCCTGAATGGGGTCATACACCACGCCGCCCTCGATGAGTATATCCTCTTCCTCTTCGGGCATGGTCACGGCCGCTGTCTCTGTGGCGATCTCTTCCTCGGTCACGGGAGCTTCCGTAACAGCCTCGGTCACAGCCTCTGTCTCATCGGTGATAACGTCCGTCTCCTCGGTAAATACGGTCTCCTCCGAGGGAGTAGACACGGTAGTTCCCACAGTGGGTATGGGGTCGCCCGCAGTCTGTCCGCAGCCTGTTGCAACAATGGTCATCACTGTGGCAAGCGCCGCGATCCTTGCTATACTTGTCTTTTTCATCCGTTTGATTCTCCTTTGCTTAGTCGCTTATGTTTTCATCCTTTATATCATTGTGCTTTACCGCTTTTATGCGCTCTATGCGCATATCCTCGGCAACCAGCACAGTAAATGTCAGATCCTTGTAATCAACAGAGGGTGTCTCTCCGTCATCGGGTATGCCGCCCAGAAGGTCGGTGACAAATCCGCCCATGGTATCAAAATCGGTATCATCGGGCAGGGGCGCTCCGAGAGCCTCCATAGTCTCCTCAGCATCGGCGGTGCCGCTTATGAGCCACACGCCGTCTGAAATGACGGTCATTTCATCTTCCTCGCCGTCGTCGTATTCATCCCTTATCGAGCCGAATATCGACTCCACTAGATCCTCCATGGTGACCACACCTGCCGTGCCGCCGTATTCATCGACGACCACCGCAAACTGTATCCGCTTCTCCGTGAACATGGAGAATGCTTCGTCACACACACAGCTGTGAGGGATATACTCCACATCGTGCATGAAGGTGCTGACAGACGCATCCGTGGGAGATGTTCCTATAAGGCAGAGCAGGTCCTTTACATAGATGACCCCCTCTATATGGTCTATGTTCTCCCTGTAAACAGGTATCCTTGAAAATCCGCTGTTTATCGCCGTATAGACCAGATCGGACACGGAATCGTCAACACTGACGCCCACCACATCCGTCCTGTGTGTCATAACATCCTCAACGGGCATTTCATGAAACTCAAATACATTTGAGATCATCTCACGCTCGGACTGTTCGATGCCGCCGCTCTCATTGCCCTCATCAACGAGCTGGAGAACGGTCTCCTCAGTCACGGCCGGACTCGCCGTTTCATCGGCTATATAAGAGGAGAGGCCGTGAAACACCGACGTTACGGCGTGAATATATCCGTATGACCTGACGGCCTTCTGACAGGCACTCAGAGCGAGCTGCTCGTTTTTATCGGCATCGGGGCTCTCATATCCGGGCACAAGACGCACCGCCACGATAAATACTGCCGTGCCCAGCACCCATACGAGTATCCTGAGAAACAGGGTCGTGTCGAACCTCATCGCAAACACACCGAACGCCGCCGCAAAAACCAGCAGGTGCAGGATATTCGCCAGAAAGCATGAGATCCATGTGAGCCTGTCGCCCGCAACAGCGAGGATCTTTTGCTTTATGCCCTCGTCTGCGCTGACTTTGTCCATGCGCTCCTCGCTCACTCTGGCATAGGCAGAGCGGCATACGTTGAGGCCGCGCCCGAAGCAGACAGCCAGTACAGCTGCCACCGCCGCAAGTATCTGACTCACGTCAGGATCCGTCATAGTCCTATCTCCTACCATATAGTTTGTGCGATACACTTTAATATTATACTATAAAAAACCACCTGTGTCAACAATAAGAGAATGACAAATTCATTTCATACGGACAAAATTTAGTGAAATTCGGTAAAAAATTGTGGTAAATAACGACAAAGGGCATGGCATTATCGTCCATACCCACAGCTTTTGAATGAGTAAAAGAATTATGAACAAACCCAATCAGAAACGATCTTATCAAGAAAAGAAGGCACTTGAATTGTTTGTCCGTCATGCTTCATTTGAAAGAATTATCACTTTTACGAATGTCATGCAATAGCTACGCCCGACATCTTCATTTAAGATCGGACTTCATATGCCACGTACTCATGGTCGAATTCATATCCGAGTTTTTCGGCGCAATGCAGTGATATTTCAGAATGCAGGTCTACACTTGGATAGATACCCTCGTCCAGACAGTTAAGGATCAGTGCAGAAGCGGAAACAAGTGCAAGGTGTTTGTTTCTTTCCGGCTCGACAGTATCCACCTCAAGCTCAATCCCGCTGTCATAGTAGGAGAGTGAAGATGCACCTGATACGATTTTACCGTCTTTCAGAATGACCACACCTCTGCCATGTTTCAGATATTCTTCCTTGCTTTTGAAAGCAGAAACAAAGTCGCTTGTGAGCCTGATATCAAAACATTTGTCATAAAGCTCTGAATCTATTTTTTTAAGCTCATACCCTTCCGGCAGAAGCTCAAGGTTTTGCCGAAGTTGTTCGGCGTCAAAATGCGTGTCCTTCTTCGTAGCATATCTGGTGATACGTATTGCCGCAGGGATCTGCTCTTCTATCAGCTTTGCCCATTCCGCCGTCTGAGGTACAAGGATAAAATAGTCATGCGCTCTGTGATGAAGCAGTTCAGGCTCGGGTCTGCCCGAATAAAAGCCGAAGCAGCCCAGAACAGCACAGGCCGATCCGGGGTTCTCCGTATCCGTTACCAGTATTTTACCCATACGACCTTGCAGACAGGAATATATGATAGATTGTTCCCACCCCTTAAACAGGGCAGATACTTTTGAAGTGTCCTCAAGTTCAAAGACAGACTTTCTCCCTGCGTATTCGTCCTTCAATACAGGATAAACGAGTTTTGTAATATTTTTCCTTACCCGCTCAAGTGTTTCTTTTTCATCAAAAGCGAAAACCGTGATAGCGATCGGTCTCACAGCATCTACTATATTCCTGACACGGTCACCTTCCTTCTGTCCATGCAGATACCGTATTGATCTCAGCTTCTCCTTTAGTGAAGGATCAATATGGATATGATCCAGTACCCCGTCTGTTTTGCTGAATACGGAGTGATCAAGCAGGTATTTGAATTTTCTCTCTCTGTGTGCGGCTTTAAGCTCATCATAATAACTGTGGTCGCCTGTGGCAGCAGTGATTAGCAGCTTTGTCAGATTCATCCCCGTATACATCTGAACA
The DNA here is from genome assembly GCA_018110925.1 of Oscillospiraceae bacterium. Classification (GTDB taxonomy): domain Bacteria; phylum Bacillota; class Clostridia; order Oscillospirales; family Ruminococcaceae; genus Huintestinicola. The sequence continues at coordinate 65,517 of JAGAZJ010000016.1, forward strand.
GTCTGCGGGGTGTAATGTCCGCCGGGACGGGGATTTATCTCCACGATGAAAAATCTTCCCTCAGATGTAAAGAAGCCCTCAACATTAAACTCGCCAAACCGTATGTCCGCCTGTTTCAATACAGCAGAGACAGAATGCCTGTATTCCTCTTCCTCCTGTTTTGACATACAAACCGGGTATACATCATACACAGGGCGGAGCGGGGCTTCGGGAAGGCGGTAGCAATAGCGTATGCCGTCCCATAGGATCTCATCTTCCATCACAAAAATATCGTTTTCGATCACACGGAGGGTATCATTTCCTATGAATTGTTCAACACACACCGAACCATTGCGGGAAACAGCAGCAGCTTCATCAAATGCATCTTTTGCATCACTCATGCTGTTTAACACCGTCATTCCGTGAGAAGAAGACGAGAGCATTGGCTTCACAATGACAGGAGATCCGAAGCTTTCGCATATCTGCCGCATCTCATGTGAACTGCTTATTACAGCATGACGGGGACAAAACACGCCTGCCTTTTCCTGCACCTCACGAAATGAAGTCCTGGACAAAAGCTGTTTTACGGAGAGAGGAGAATTGCCCATCAGCCCCAAAGCTTGTGCTATCTCCGCCGCAGGTATCACAGCAGGATCGCAAAGGCCGACCACGCCGTCTATCTTTTCTTCCTCGGCGATATCTATGAGCTGCCTTGTATTGCTCCAGCACACAGTTACGACCCGGTCTGCCGGAACTTCATCTGTCGTGTAATGGTCCTCACCGCAGAACAGCGTGCGGTATCCTAAGTGTTTAGCCTCATGCAGGACTGTTTCGAGCCGCTCATCAGGCACGGTGCTCAATATCATCAGTGTTTTCATTTTTCATCCTTACCCGTTTGGCTTTCATTAAACATCAGTTCATTGCGGTTATAGCCGGTCGTCGAAATATAAGCATTATGATCTGCAGCGGTCATTAATCGTTCAACGGTGTACCGAAGAAATGAATGTTCCGCTGTATTCATTTCTGAGATATCAAACTTTTTCCCGGTATCACGCAGGATCATCCGAACACTGCGATCTTCTGTTATTAGCGTGCATTCTGCGAAAAGGCGGTCTTTCCTATCCGCATTGAGTTCTGCTATCAGTCCCAGCATATCTTCGATACAAGCGCTGACTAACAATTGCAAGCGCTTTGAAAAGCCCTTGTCAGACAACAGCCTTCCTGTAGTTTCTGCCATTTCGGAGGAGTTTTCTGCTGTTATCTCAAAAGAGAATATGTGTATTATCTCATCCTGACCCTTCGGCAGCAGAAGCGGAAAAGAGCTTTGTTTGCGATGCAGCCAAACAATGACGGCGGAGAGCAGTAATGCAAGTGCTCCCGAAACCGCAAGAGCACCCCAGATGATCATAGGAGATCTGCTCAGTGTTCCAAAAAGGATCACCAGCCCGGTCGGGCAGATAAGGTCTGCCAGGAAACTTATCACAAAAGCCAAAATCTGTCTGTCAACAAGGATATAATAAACGAAAAATGAAGCTGTCACCGCCGAAAACACTATTGTCAGACTCGTTGTCCGCAAAGCTGTGACACCTGTGTTCAGAACAGTCTCATCCGTTGCTCCCAGAAAACGCAGTATCGGTCTTGTAAGGCAGATAACAACTGCTGAACAGCCTGCACCTATAATGACAAGATCCCGGATCAGGCAGCGTACAAGGATACGTATAGCTTTTGTATTCTTCTCTCCGACTAAAGTTCCGATCATCGGTTGCAAGGTCATGGCAAGTCCGAGAAAGACAGCAGACATATTGATAATATTCTGATCTATCATCCACACCTTAAAAGTGATCTCATCGAAATTCCGCAGGAAATACAGATCAAGTATCCAAAGCATTATCGATGCTGAGGCAAATTTTGACGCTTTTACTATACCGCACTTTATGATAAGGAAGAGATCCGCAAAAGAGAAGCATCTGACAAATCGGACATTGCTTTTTCTGATGAAAAACCAGGCCACCAGTGAGACCGTAAAGATAATATTGCTTGCAAGTGAAGCAACAGCAATTCCTGTTACCCCGAAAGCACCCGCAAACCAATACGACAGCAATATATTTCCGATCGTAGATACGATACCGGTTATTGCGGCATATTTTTCCCCGCCCTCTGTCACTATGATATTGTTAAGGATACAATTTACGGGAAAAAACATCGGATAGAATGCCGCTATCGTGTAATAACTGTCCAGATACCCTTCAAGTTCTGCGGAGAGAGACAGGGATGATATAAACAGGGGCTTGATAAGGAGAATGACCGAAGTCATCACTACACCGGCAAAGACTGCCATCACCGTTCCCTGACTGAACACTTCATTGGCTCGCCTGTTCTGAAATGACCCTATCATGTTGGTGTAGTTTACAAGCGTCCCCGTATTTATCACCGCTGCCACAAAGGTCGATACTGAAATAAAAGGGGAGAAAAGACTTATCGCAGAAAGTGCATCGAGCCCGATACGGCTGCCTGCTATAACAGGATCCATCAAAGAAACAATAAATGTGACAAGTTCCACAGCCAGTGCCGAAAAGAGAATGGAACGGTACTTTTTTAAGATCACATCAGGTCTTCCGCTGTTCATCTGAAACCTCTTCTGCTCTGTATTTTATCATAAGGATATCAGGACGGTAACGGAGTTTCATTTCTCTGAGCCCCGGACTGCCGACGTCTTCCTCCCAGTTGAAGTATATGTACCGTTCATCGCAGTGAACGGGAAGCTCTTTTTTGAGGGCCTGATAGACATACGGTATACTGCGGTCTCCTTTTTCTGCGAGAAGATCAAAGCAGTTGCCGGAGATCGGCACACCAAAGGCATATCCGGCAATAGCTCCGTTTACCCTTATTACTATACCAAAAAGGTCAAGGGCTTCAAATTCTTCAAGTTCCTTTCGGATAGCGATATCCTCTTCATACAACCCTGTATTTCCGCCGTGCCGCATACGTTCTTCCATCCACCTGCACTGGAAGTCCAGTATCTCCGGAATGATCTTCGGCGTGATCTTTTCTATTGTCACCTGATCGGAATATTTGCGGTAAAAAAGTCTGTACTGTCTGCGCATCACCTGAAAGCTGCTCCCGGAAAGCTCGGCGAGCCTCTGCCGCTGATATATATACTCAAAACAGTCCCTCTCCTCAAAAAAATGAAAAGCATCCGGGAATATTTGCTCCATTCTCTTCTTCATCTCATCAGTGACCGTGTGAAAAACCGTATGTTTTCCTTCTCCTTCCGCATCGGTCAAAAGCTCACTTATCGCTGTTCGCAGACCTTCCTCTGATGATGTATCACCCATAGGGTACAAATAAACCTTTTCCTGAGCAGTACATAAATGAGTGCGGCATATGTAAAGGCGGCCGTCTTTTTCGGCGAACGAATCTCCGTATTTACCGGAATGAGCATACATTGAAACGAAGGATGACTGGCAGGAGTTTTCCCCGTATCTGAATGTGTATTTTTCGATGCGCTCCTTATCTTCAAGAGTGATCGGTCTGAAATCAAGCATAAATTTTTCCTTATCCCAATGATTCGGATCTCATGAGCATACAGCAGCTATGAGTATATTTGTTTTTCACAACCGCTTTCCGTCACAAACTCCAACGATAGCATTATACCACACTTCGGAGAAAAGAGCAAGAGATATGCCAAATAATAAACTGAGTAAAAGCGTTTAGACCCGGATAGGCCGCAGGCACCGCCTGCTTATACTAATTCTTCCTCTTTGTATAGACGATCTCCAGACCTCAAATGCCTTATATTCAAGCATTTGCGGGCGTTTCTTCTCTATACATCGAGGAAGAATAAATATTAGTCGATTTGCATAAGTTTTCTTTAAAAGTTTGTCTGTTTTTTTTTGGGGGTGTCAGCTTATGTTTCCTGTGATTTTTTCAGTGCCTGACAATATCGGTTCCATTTGTCCGATCCTTGCTTTATGTCAGGGCTTCCATTCGCTGTGAGAGCCGCAGTTGGTAACTCCGACTACCTTTTCCTCACCGATATAGATCGAAACGTCTGCCATTCTGCAAGAACCCGACAGATGGATGTTGATGCGATCCCAGTCAGTATCGTGGGATCTGGTCCAGAATACGCCGCTGTAAGGGAAGTCTGTGCCGCCGACTATATCGTAGCTGAATGCAAAGTTCACATAATCACCGCTGATCGTAATGTAATAGCCTCCGCCCAGTCCTCTTGCAGAAGTCGTTGTGTGGAGCTGCTCCCATTTTCCGAGAATGAAGTTGCCGTTGGAATCCACACCTGTTGCTCTTCTGCCGTAAAGCTTCATACTCTTTGCGGAATACCAGCCGTAGTTGCTGACATGGATCTCCTTCTTCTTATTCTTCAGCTTCTGAAGCTGCGATTCACGCTGGCGGATCAGTTTCTGAACATTCGTGTCTGAGCTCAGGCTTGCCGAAGCTACCGATGCAGGAACTGCCGCGATGCCTGCGGATGCTGATTCTGCGGATACGGCTGCGGCTGTGGATGCCATGCAAGCCATGGTCAGTAATGCTGCTGATATCCTTGTTATTGTTTTCTTAGTTGTTTTCATTTTGTTGTCCTCCTTTAAGACATTTGTTTTTATTGATGTTGTTATTTTCCCGCAAGGGTCTTTCCCTTTGCGTTGATCTTATTTTAACATACTAATCTTTGCAGAATATTTGCACTTTTCAAAAAAGCAAAAAATTTCTCGTCCTTTCCCGTTTTAGTTTTGTTACCGATCAAAAAAGATCGGGGGTCTCACTACAAAGGCTGTTACTGTATCTTACTGATCGTTTCCGGTCTCTTGCCTATTTTCACGGCTTCCATTCGCTATGGGAGGGGAGATCCTCCTTCTTTACGGTCTCCCATACTATGTATTGGTTATAATCATCCACGTGACTGTACTGTACAACGGCTTCAAAGTCTGCGGATCTGACGAAGCCCATCATATTGAGTTCCATCTCGCGCACCCTTGTCTTGGGCTTATTCCAGAATTCTCCCGCCATGGGGAAATCCGTTCCCCACACTATATCCGCACACAGCCCGAATGAAACGTAGTCACCGCTTACCGTGATCTTTCCAGTATCGGTATTATCATACAGGCATTCCCATTTGCCGAGGATCCAATCGCCTTTTTCATCCAGACCTATGGCCTTTCTGCCGTATAATTTCTGGGATTTAAGAGCGTACATACCTGATTTACTGATAGTCACCGGAATGGTCATGTTCCGCATCTGGCGTAGTCTCATTAAGCCATTGTACCAGATATGCCAGTCGCAGCTTGTCTCCTTCGGTACAATGATCCCGAACTGGACTTCATACCTTGAAGGATCATAACCTGCGGGCAGCTTTGCAAGCACCGCACTGTGGTCATATGTCGCCCGGTGTGTGATCATGGCCGCTGTGTCGGGGGCTGTACCGATGCCCTCTATTGCTGCGAGAGAACTCGGGTCTGTATCCGGATCTTGTGCAAAAACAGTAGTACCTATCATTGTTGATGCAAGCAGTGCTGCTGCCGCCGCTGCCATTGTTCTTTTTGTGTTTTTCATTTTGTTGTCCTCCTTAAAGACATTTGTTTGATTTGATTTTTTGTAAGGGGTCTTTCCCTTTGTTGTGACCTTATTATATCATACCCATCTTTGCAACATATTTGCAGATGTAAGAAAAAAATCATCGTCTTTTTGCATGAATCATAAGATCACACTTTGTGCGTTTCGTGATAGGTTAAAAAGCACCCTTCCGCAGAAAACCGCCCGAAAGCATTTACCTTGCTTTCGGGCGGGAGGTGAAGTCTTATCTGTGATACATAAGCATCATGCCTGTCGGCTCAGCCGACATCAGGGCTTCCATTCCTTGTGTGATGAGCAGTTGGTCTCATGTACTATGGTGCTGTCATCCACATCAATAGTTATGCACCCGGTCCTGACTGCTCCCCACATTGCGATCTCGAGCTTTTTCCAGTCCTTCGCAAAGTACTTTGAATTCTGATCCAAAAAGACTCCGCTGTAGGGGAAGTCGGTGCCCCATGTGATATCATAGCTGAAGGCGAAGCACATATACTCTCCGTCAACGGTATATTTGTACACCTCACTGGTGTGTATAGATTGATTTGAATTGATCTGCTCCCATTTGCCCAGTATCCAGCTTCCGTCATTATCATCTATGCCCAGGCACTTTCTGCCGTAGAGCTTAACATTCTTTGCATGGAAAAATCCCGAGTTTTCGATATATATCGTCTTCTTGGTGCCTTTTACCTTATTGTAATCAGCGTATTTCCGCCAGTTGTCCTGACGAACCTTCTTGCGCCGCCAGTAATCATAATCTCCATGTATGCCGGTCTCGGGATCGTATCTCCACTCTCCGGGCTTGACAGGTTCTTTCGATCTCAAGTCGTCGCTTAAGATGCCTCCCTTATTATTAACTTCGGGAACTGTCACTGCCGATACCGGTGCGGCTGTGGATGCCATGGTAACTGCTGTAAGGAATAATGCTGCTATGCTTGTTATGGTTCTCTTTGTGTTTTTCATTTTGTTGTCCTCCTTAAAGACATTTGTTTGATTTGATTTTTGTAAGGGTGTTTCCCTTTGTTGTGACCTTAGTATATCATGATTTTGCAAACAATGAATGTAGAAATTTTAATGTCGTTTACTATAAAATTTTTTGGATCAGCAGGGCTTCCATTCGGTGTGGGAATCGCAGTTGACAAACTTCTGACCGAAGATATAAGGGTGATTATAGTTATTATCGGACTTGTAGTATTCTACACCAAATTCTATATCGGCATTTCTTATGGTACCGTCCGTGGTGATCTTCACACTCTTCAGCTCTGTGCCTTTCATGTCACCCCGGGTCGCATCCCAGAATACGCCGCTGTACGGGAAATCTGTTCCCCAGACTATGTCTATGCTGAATGCCAGCATCACATAGTTACCGTCTATATTAAGATCAATATTATTGCTGATGCCCTTCTCATTGTCCTTACGGCTGTCTATGAGTTCCCAGTTGCCAAGTATATATGAGCCGTCGTTCTTTGCACCGATGGCCTTTCTTCCGTAAAGCTTAATGGTCTTTTGCCTGTAAAAGCCATCGTGCCTGATATTCACATCTATCGAGCGGTTGCGCATGATGTTGAGTCTCTCCATTGCCAGTTCGTATTCTCGAGTGTGCAGGCGGCATCCGTCGGTCATATCGGATGCGGATGCAGCGGCAGCCTTTGCAGGCGGTATGAATTCATTTGCCGATACTGCTGCGGCTGTGGATGCCATGCAGGCCATGGTAAGTATTGCTGCTGCTATGCTTGTAACTGTTCTTTTTGTGTTTTTCATTTTGTTGTCCTCCTTTAAGACATTTGTTTTTGTAAGGGTGTTTCCCTTTGTTGTGACTCTATTATATCATACCCATCTTTGCAACATATTTGCAGATGTAAGAAAAAAATCATTGTGATTTTACATAAATTGAAAGGGCGTTTCTTGTGACTTTTACAGACAAAAATTCGGTAGCCTTCAGGAGAAGGCTCCCGATCATTTTGACTTCTGATGTGTTAATCCGGGTAGTCTTCGTATCCGAATCTGTTTGCCTTGTCAAGGTACTTGATGTCGGATGTGGCGTTTATATAGTTGGGCTTCCATTCCTTGTGGGCTGAGCAGTTTTTCTCGTTCACAACTTCACGTCTTTTTTCCGTCTTGTAGTTGTCGCCTGCTTCCGTGTATACAGCCATTATCTTGATATTGACGTTCCTGCATCCTCCGCCGTAGTCTATGTAGATGCTGTTCATCCTTGCCTTCGTATTATCCCAGAATACTCCGCTGTACGGGAAATCCGTACCCCAGATAACATCCAGAGTATAACCGAACATTACATATGTCCCACTGATCTCAAACTTATGATGGAATTCCTTTGCCCCGTCATGGATCAGTTCCCAGGGACCCAGAATGTAATTCCCGTTTGCATCAAAGCCCTTGACCTGTCTGCCGTAGAGCTTGGCGCTTTTGGCTTCAAACCACTGCGAACGCCCTAAATGCACGGTGATGCGGTGCTGCAACATCTCATGCAGTTTCGCCTGCTCATCCTGTGACATTGCCGAAACGCTGCTTGCATACTTTGCAATGTCATCCGGCTTTACCGTCTCTGCGCAGACAGGAGCTGCAGCAGCGCCCATTGTTATCATTGCTGCTGTGAGAAGTGAAGCTATAAGTGATATTGTTCTCTTGTTGTTTTTCATTTGGTTGTCCTCCTTTAAGACATTTGTTTTGATTTATGTTCTTTATTGCTGTTTACTGAAGGGGTATTTCCCTTTGCTGTGCTTATCATATCCTTATTTGCATCTAACTGTGGGATCAAAAACTTCTTTGATCAGCAGGGCTTCCATTCGCTGTGGGCGGAGCAGTTGTTCTCACTGATGTATTCGTTTAATCCTGAGTTATTGAAGCCTGCCCAAGTGCCCCATGCCTGGTTGTACTTTACATTTATCGAGATACTCGCATTTCTGCATCCGCCGCCCCATGTGATCACAACCTCCTCCACATCTCTGTGAGGCTCATTCCAGAATACACGGCTGAATGGAAAATCCGTGCCCCATGTGATATCGCCGCTGTATGCAAAGCATACATAGTCGCCGGATATGGTAAAGACCTTGCTGTCAGCCTTGGATGTGATAAGCTCCCAGTCGCCTATGATAAAATCACCGTTATTGTCTACATCCAGTACCTTTCTGCCGTAGAGCTTTGTAGATTTAAGATGATACCAGCTTGGCTCCCGTATGCGTACATAGATCACATCATTACGCATACGTCTGAGTCTGTCATTTTGTGCCTTGAGTTTGTCACCTCCAAAGCAGGTTGTGGGGCGCAGGGTCTTCTGCTTCGTCGTGCCGTCCACTACGTCATCAGCCTTTGTACCCTTTACATTATTTGCGCCTGCGCTCATAGATACGAACTGACAGCCGTGCATCATCTCTGCGGATACGGTGGATACTGCGGTTGATCCGATCATGGACGCTGTGATTATGGCTGCTGATATTGCCGCTATCGTTCTCTTGGTACTTATCATTTTGTTGTCCTCCTTTAAGACATTTGTTTATGGTTTGTTTTTTCAGGGTTCTTTCCCCTTGCTGTGACCTTATTATATCATGCCTACCTTTGCAGAAGCTTTGCAAATACGGGGGATCCGAAAAAAAATTCAGACAGTGCAGACCTTTGAAAATAATATCGGCAGAGCAACTGCTCTGCCGACGTGTGTTATATGCGTGTCTGTCTCAAGTGCATCAATAAATGAAGAGGAAGTTCATGTATGTGGTGTAGCACTCGTAGAACGACCATGAGTACTCTTCACCGAAGCAGAATTTCTTCTCCTGCTTAGCTTCTGCAAAATAGAGACTGTTCTCTGTGAGGGTGTTATCAAGTGCATTGATGGTACTCTTCAGATTGTATTTGTGGGAACGGAATTCGATCCTGCTTATCCAAGTGGGATCTTCACGGCCGATCAGCTTTATTCCTTCTATGACGCTGTCATCGGTCACCAGATAAATGTTGCGGGAGGTCTTATCGGATTCTCTGTAGTCATTGATCTTTACGCCGTACCTTCTGAGATATTCATCAATGGACATTCCGGGGCGCTTGGTGCGGATGTAATCAATGAGATCTTTTCTTTCGGTTTCAGTAAGGCTTGACTGCTTATTGGTGAGAGATCTGCTGAATTTCGCATCGTTGGATTCGTAGGGACTGCAGGCAACTTTCTCGGCATGGCGGTCGTTGATGCTGAGATACAGTGTCTTGTACTCTACTACGAGGGGCTTTCTGACAGCACCCTTGTTGATGAAGTCGGAGTTGTTGTACGCCTGATCAAACTTGTGTGAGCCGTATGCACAAGCCAGGAGGGCTGCTGCGACCTCACCGTAGTTCTGCTCCATTCTGGTCATATCGTGCTTCTTGTAGAACTCATAGAATGCGCGTATATCGGGGCTGAGCTGGGCTATTTCCTTTTCACCGAACCGTTCCACTGCTCTCTGTGCAGTCTCGATCTCCTGCATGAGGGCAACTGCGCTGACATATGACATGGTGAGATCGTCGACCATTGTCTTTGCATCCTCATAGGCTTCCATGCTTATCATTCTCTGATCTGCGCACAGATTGTAGGCTGCATCGTACATATTGGGGAATGCTGTGCTTCCGCCGTACATATGGTTCTGAAGGATGTATACATTCTTGGCAACATCCTTATAGTTCTGCTTTGTACCGAGCTGTGCTATCATGAAGGTCTTTTCGTAGTTGTTTACATAGTTGGGATTCAACTCCACGCCCTTGATGTCTTTGCAGAGTTCATGGGCAGAAGGTGCCAGGCTGATGAAGGACTTCTTGATGGTGCTCATATCCTCCACGTTCTCTATATGTCTGCCGATCCATTCGGTGCTGTGTTCGATGTTCTTGGCAATGCCGTCGAGCTTGGTGGAGAGCTTGTCGAGTTTGCTGTCCATCTGGTCAAGCTTCTCGTTCATCTTGCCCATGGGGTCATTGTCCACGCCCTTGTGGAAGAGAACCTGGAAGGGAGCAAGGAGTATGCCGGAGCCGGGGTAGAGCTTTGCGATGGTTGCGAAGCTCTCGTCTACCATTTTGGTACCTATGCTCTTGAGCATAGCTTCCTGATCCTTGGACAGATCCAGTTCCTTGAAGGCATCGCCTATATCGTTGATCACATCCCCTGCGGAGTAGAGGCACATGGAGCTTTCTCCTGTTTCTTCCATCGTGTAGGGACCGTAGAGCGTATCTGTACCCGATGGCAGACCTGCCGAAGAGCTGTTGATCTCATTGCCCTCATCATCGACAAACTTGATATGTGCCGTGTCCGCAAATGCCTCTTCTATCGAATCGTAAACAGGCGTCTCAGACCATTCTGCCTTAATCGTGGTGTTCTTTTCGGGCATGAACCTGGGAACAGGCAATGACCAGGACTTGAAGTAGAAGCCGTCCTTTGTGGGCGCTTCGGGAGCAGTGATAGCCGTACCTGCCTCTGCGGTGATAGGATCTATTACAGTACCGCCGTCAGTATCAAAGGTGATGGTGTATGTAAGTGCGGTGCTGTCTGCGGTAGCCTCCTCTACGGGAGTATCGGACCAGATAGCTGTGATAATCAGATCCTGTTCGGGCATGGTCTCGGGAATAGGCTCGGACCAGTCCGCAAAGTAGAAGCCGTCCTTTGTGGGCGCTTCGGGAGCGGTGATAGCTGTGCCTGCCTCTGCAGTGATGGGATCTATAACAGTACCGCCGTCTGTCTCAAAAGTAATGGTGTATGTTGCAGCAGTGCTGTCCGAAGGAAGTCCGGATGCAGCATTTTCTACAGGAGCTGTCTCTGTGCTCTCCGCAGGTATGGGTTCCGCTGTCTCTTCAGCGGGAGTTGTCTCTGTATCCTCCGCAGATGTGGGATCTGATATCTCTTCAGCGGGAGTTGTCTCTGTATCCTCCGCAGATGTGGGATCTGATGTCTCATCGACGGGAACGGTCTCTGTATCCTCCGCAGATGTGGGATCTGATGTCTCATCAACGGGTACGGTCTCTGTACTCTCCTCAGATGTGGAATCTGATGTCTCATCAACGGGAACGGTCTCTGTACTCTCCTCAGATGTGGGATCTGATGTCTCATCAACGGGAACGGTCTCTGTATCCTCCGTGGATGGGGGTACTGCTGTTACGAGCTCAGACATTACGGTGGGCTCAGACATTGCTGCAGTATCGTTCATTTCTATAGCACTTGCCGCCAAAGATATAGTTGACATCATTGAAAGTGTTGCCAGTGTTGCGGCGATCGTTCTCATTGTGAATTTCTTTGCGTTTTTCATATTTATTACTCCTTATGTTTTGTTGGTTTTAGGGTCTTGCCCTGTTCTTTGTTCTTATTGTATCATGACGATATTTGCAACTTCTTTGCAAATATCGGAGCGTTTAAATTTTTTTCTGTTTATCACACCTTCTTTTCATTCTTATACTGATTTCTGACCGATGCAATCATCTTCTGACGAGGATAGAGAAGAAATGCCTGCAAAAGCTTAAATATGCGGTTTTGTGGGCAGATGCCCTTTGTACATCGAGAAAGAATTAGTATTCTGTATCTGACGATATTTTCGTGTCCGGGATATTTCCCATTGCGTATTTTATCGTTGCTGTTGTCCCTTGTCCTCTTTCTTTTGCTGTGCTCTTATTGTACCATGCCGATATTTGCAATTTCTTTGCAAATATCGGGAGGCTTGAAAATATTTTTTTCTATGATACTCACCATCTTTTCGTTTTGATGTGTCTGAGTTTATCTGTTCTTGCTGTCTTTCTTTTGCAGAATAGTTTGGATGTCTCAGTAAATAAGCTTCCTGCCTACGGTGGGATGATGTTCCGTCTGCACTTTTCTATGGCGGATCTTGCTGATCCTTACCTTATGCATCCGGCTTTCCCCGCTTCTGTGACTGTATTCTATCATATCCATATTTGCAAAAGCTTTGCAAAACCACGCAGTATTTGCTGGTATTTTCAGGAAAGCATATAATTTAGCATTATGCACAGATTGCGAACAACTTTGATAGTAAAAATAAACAAATTTCCACCTGCATATTGATTTCTCTTTTATTTTCACTGAAAAAATGGTATAATTATTCATAAAAAGAGTATCGTTTTTATCATGGATGTATCGGGGAGGTAACACATTGAACAGTATTTCAGCCGAATTGGACAGGCGTGGGACGGAACGGAAAAAATACGCATACCGCATCTGCTTTGCAGTGTCCCTTTTCTTCACCATCGCTCTGATCGTGCTTATGAAGCACTTTCGGCTCTACTCTCTGCCCTTCAACATGACATTCAACCTTGGGGCGGATGTGGTAAGTCTGGGTGTCTGTACAGTGCTTCTTTTCAGCTTTATGCAGGATGAAGCGGGGCAGAGCGACTATACACGCAAATTCGTTCTGCTAATCACCGCTACCGCCTCCGTCCTCTTTTCAGATGCCTGCTGCTGGCTGGTGGAGGGGCGGCCGCAGATGAGGATATACAACATCATCGCCAATACAGTTAACTTCACAAATGCGGCACTTCTCATATGCTTTCTGTGGCGGTATATCTATGCAGCTTTGAAACCGAAATGGCGGATAATGCACTTTGTGAACAGGTTGATGGTGATCCTGCTGATACCTGACGTCTTCTTCTGCCTTCTCAATCTCTTCGCACCCCTTTATTTCTGGGTAGATGAAAATGGCGTGTACAGCCGTCTCGGTCTATTTCCGGTGAGCCAGATATACCCGATGACCGGACTGTTCTTTGCCGTCCTCACTCTTATAGTATCAAAGGAACCTGTAAGAGACAGGATAGTTATCGCCATGTTTACGCTGATACCTATGGCCAATCAGCTTATAACGGGGTACAAATACGGCTACTCCACTCAGTATCCTGCCATGCTCATATCTATCGTTCTTGTGTACGGCGTGCTGGTGCAGAAGCGTGAAAAGGAGCTTATCAGCACAGAAAAGGAACTGTATGAAGCCAAGGTATCCATAATGGCCACACAGGTGCAGCCTCACTTTGTATACAATGCTCTGACATCTATCGCCATGATGTGTACTATCGACCCTGATACCGCACAGGAAGCTACGATCACATTTGCAAAGTATCTGCGCACCAATATGGATTCACTAAAACAGACAGCCCCTGTAAAGTTTGAGGCGGAACTTGAGCATCTGAAAAAGTATCTGTACATCGAAAAGCTCCGCTTTGCGGATAAGCTGAATATTGAGTATGACATCACCGCAACTGATTTTCTTATCCCCCAGCTTTCTGTACAGCCCATCGTGGAGAATGCCGTAAAGCACGGTGTGGGTATGAAGAAGAAGGGCGGCACTGTGACGATCGCCACCCGTGAGACAGACACGGATTATGAAGTCATAATATCCGACGACGGCGTGGGATTTGACGTATCTGCGCCTCAGAAGGATGACGGACGTTCACATATAGGCATGGAAAATACCCGCACACGCCTGAAAGAGATGTGCGGAGGACGACTGGATATACAAAGCACTGTGGGTGAAGGTACGACTGTGACCATAATACTTCCGAAGGAGGAACAGACAAATGAGGATACTGTGTCTTGATGATGAGCCGCTGGCTCTGAAAATGCTGGAAAAATGCGTCCGTGAGGTCAAGCCCGAAGCTGATGTGGCAGGGTTTGACGATCAGGACGATCTGCTGGAGGATGCCGGGAAGAACGGCTGTGACATTGCTTTTCTCGACATACACATGAGAGGCATGGATGGCGTGGAAGTCGCAAAGAGGCTCAAAGGCATAAATCCGAAGATGAACATAATCTTTGTGACGGGATTTTCCGAATACAAGGGCGATGCCATGGACATGAAGGCAAGCGGCTACATCATGAAGCCCGTGACAAAGGAGGACGTGGAAAGAGAACTGTCCGATCTGCGCTTCCCCATTGTGCCGCAGAAGGGCGCACTCCTGCGTGTGCAGTGCTTTGGCAACTTTGACGTATTCACTCCGAAAGGCGACCACGTCCGCTTTGAACGCAGCAAGGCAAAGGAAGTGTTCGCATACCTTGTCCATCAGCACGGAGCATCATGCACGACAAGGGAGATCTTCGCCATCATCTTTGAGGATGAACCGTATGAGAAGAAACTGCAGAACCTGCTCCAGACCTATATCTACTCCATGATAAAGAGCCTGAAGGAGATAGGGGCTGACAGTGTCATAGTGAGAAGCTACAACGCCCTTGCGGTCAACGTAGATCTTATCGACTGTGACTACTACCGGTTCAAGCAGCTCGATGCGGGTGCGATAAACAGCTATGAGATAGAATACATGAGCCAGTATGACTGGGCGGATTTTCTCTACAACGGATATTGATCCTCTTCGGAACAAAAAACAAATGTGATCTGAGGACAACAGCAATACGGGTTGTATCCCTCCGATGATACTGTGTATCATCGGAGACTGAGCAAGGGCGAAAGCAGCAGCTTAACCTGCTTGAAGGCGTAATCTGACGAACAGCTGCTACGTCAATGAAACAAAGCAGATCCTGAAAAATGCCGAAACAATTGCCGAAGCGGGTAATGCCAAGTGTCCGACTTTAATGTTTATATCTGACGGAAAATGAATGAGTATTATTGTGCGCCATAACAGTACAGCAGATCATGACAAAGCCCCTTCACCATTAATACGGTGAAGGGGCTCATTTCATTATCCTCAATATCTGTTCAACAGATAAATATCTATCAATATAGGTTCTCTGCTACGGGATTTCTAATTGAGGGAATAATAACTTGATTTTTGCATTAGTACTTTTATAATCATAACAATGCTCGTGCTGTACAATTTTGGCGATCATGGTGGCCAATTAGAGCGAAATAATCACAATGGATATATACGCAGAGATCCGGAAGTTGCACATAGAAGGCTGCAGTGAGAGAGTTATTGCCAGAAGGCTTCAGATCCATCGTAAGACAGTACACAAATATATTAACGGCAGCATAATGCACGGAGAACGAACGGTTCCGACCGAAAGTTCTCTCCTGTGCTCACACAGGAAGTCAAGAAATTCATAGCCAACCGTCAGGCGGAGCCTGATTTGGGTTATGGTGGCTTTCTGATGGAGGTGATGCGCCGTGAGCTGGAGAAACGTCAGGAAAATCAAATAATGAGCAGGCTGGCGAAAGCAGCATTTCCATTTGAAAAGACACTTGATGAATTTCAGATGGATCATCTGAACTCTTCGGTACAGTTGTTTCAACCTGTATCCAGTAGTTTCAAAATAAAACGCATTATTTTTGATCGATAAGATTTACAGGGTGCATTATTTTGGGTTTAGGCTTGGTTTGTTTGGCGATTACCTTACGTTTGCTTTTTCTTGACATAAAATTATCCCCCTAGAGTTCACGCGTTTTGTTGTTTCGTGTGTCTACTCTAAGGGGATTATATCATTCAAATTACGTAAATATTTTTATACTTTTACTGAAAATCATTAAGAAGAATGTGATATAACAATTTCTTACTATTTTTGAATATCAACATCGTAGCATTTGTTTTTCTACATTTATACATAGTTATCCTCCTTGAAATATTTGGGTACATATTCCATTTACATTTATTATACCACCAAAGACCGGGTAATGTCAATAAAAACTGTAATCCAAGGAAATCAATATTCCCCAATCACCCTCGTGATCATCTGAGGATCCATAAGGCACTCAACATGGTATTTGAGACTGCAGTTCAATGCTCGCCCGGCGAAGAAGAATAACGAAACTCACTTTGGCTGCAAAGACCGCATCAAATGCCACGCAAACCGCAAGCCCTTAACCAATTATGGAGCGACCGATGCGTCGCTCCATACTTAAATTCATTTCTGCCTTTACGGCACAAACAAAACGCTCACATCGCTGCAAGCCTATGTTATCAGGCTTTCAAGTGTCGAGAACAGCGCATCATTGTCGATAGGCTTGCTGAGATGTGCATTCATCCCTGCCTGCAAACTTCTTTGCACATCCTCATCAAAGGCGTTTGCAGTAAGGGCTATGATAGGGACTGTAAGTGCATCTGTGCGGTCAAGGGAGCGGATGAGCGAAGTGGCTTCAAGCCCATCCATTTCCGGCATTCTTATGTCCATGAGTACAGCATCATAATGACCTGTATCGCTGGCAGCAAACTTTTCCACCGCCTCCCTGCCGTTGCGTGCGGTGTCAACGTTTATTTCCCGCATAGCAAGTATCATTGTCATGATCTCGGCGTTTATCTCCACATCCTCTGCAAGAAGTATGTTCCTGTTTTTTAGCTCTGCCTTGTGAGGCTGCTGTTTTGCGGCATTCTTCCGCCGCAGAGCGCTCCGGAATTCTTCTATAACGTTGTTTGCAAATATAGGTTTGGCTATAAAGCTGTCAACACCGGCTTCAAGTGCATCTTCAAGCACATCATCCCATTTGTAGGCAGTGATTATCACGATGGCGGATTCATTGCCGACTATCTTTCGTATATGTCTTGTAGTCTCTATCCCGTCCATTTCCGGCATTTTCAGATCAATGAGTATAAGATTATACGGCTCACGGCGCACATGATGTACCTTGACCTTTTCTATCGCATCAGCCCCGGAACAGGTCGATTCACAGGAAATGCCGATCTTTTCAAGTATGAGTTTAGCGTGCTCACAGGCAACAGGGTCATCATCAACTACCAGCACGCTCATGGTCTCGGGAGATATATCCGGGTCGTCCGCCGATGATATGCATTTGTCGGTACATTCAAGCGTTACGGTAAATGTGAAAACAGAACCTTCACCCTTTTTGCTCTTTACCTCTATATTCCCGTTCATCATCTCAACGATATTTTTGGTGATGGCAAGCCCTAACCCCGAACTGCTGAATTTGTTCGTAGCCGTGCTGTCCTCCTGACTGAACAGGTCGAATATATGCGGCAGATAATCCTCGCTGATACCAATGCCGTTATCTGATACTGTAAACCGCAATGTACATTTACTGTCAAATCTTGCCGTCTGCTCAACCTGAAATTCAACATTTCCGCCCTCCGGTGTGAATTTCACTGCGTTTCCGAGAATATTTATAAGCACTTGCTTCAGCTTCATGCCGTCACCTATGTAATAGTCGTCGACAATGCCTTTGATGTGGCAGTTATAGGTGATACCTTTGTCCATACTCTGACCGGTAAACATGGTGTTTATCTGTTCAAGCAGAGAGGAAAAGGAAAACAGCTCATTCTTTAATGTCAAACGTCCGGATTCTATCCTTGACATATCAAGTATATCGTTGATAAGTTCAAGCAGATGCTTGGCCGAAACACCTATCTTTTCAAGATAATCCCTTGTCTGTGCAGGTATATCCGGATCGCTGAGTGCTATGCTGTCAAGTCCGATTATCGCATTCATGGGCGTTCTTATCTCATGGCTCATGCTCGACAGAAAAGCGGTTTTTGCCTTGCTTGCCGCCGTTGCCGCTGTGAGCGCATCGCTGAGTGCCTGACTTTGTGTCATCTGCTCTCTCATCTCTGCATCAATGTCGGTAAATCCAACACCTATGGCATGGATATGGTTGTCGGTACGTTCCTGCAAGCTGCGCACTCCGGCGATACGGAGCATCTCGAAGCTCTCCTCACCGTTTTTTACTATGGGATAGCGGTAGGTCAGTACATTCTCTGTTTTAAGACGGCTCTTTATATTTTCCGTATCTATAAACTGCAAAAAGCCCTCTCTTGCGCTGTCCGACACCATTTCACCGGCGTAGCGTCTGAATCCTTCGCTGAAAGAAAACTCATCACCGATCTGCGGGCCCTCCTGTACGGCGGCAGAAGAACGGTAGCATATGCATTTATCCGTATCAAGGTCGGCAAAGTAAACGCTCCTGTAATCAGAGGCAAGAGCGGTTATCATATAATTCTGCTGGGTACGCTGCTGTTCCTGCCGCAGCAGTTCAGCCTGCAGTTCGAGGCGGTTCTCAAGCTCTTCCTGTTTGATACGGCTCTCGGTCTCGCTTTTTTCCTTTTCTACAGCAAGCATGACAGTACGTTTGTTCTGATAGAAAAGGATGAAAAAGAACAGGATCATGATCACGGCTGTCAGTCCTGTGCGAACCAGGCTTCTAAGAATTATTCCCCTTGAAACACTGCCTATCTGTTCGTTTATAATGTTCTCACGAATAAGATATGTGAGCATCCAGTCTGTTCCGGTGATGCGTACATATGAGAGCGATTCCCGTGTGCCGTTATATGTAAAGGAAACAACGCCGCTCACACCGTTTTTGTAATCCTCTCTTACTTTTTCGGCAGAACCGCCGTTTTCAAATTCAGCCCGTTCTAAAGCAGAGAGCAGATTGTCCTCGCTTGCAAGACCGCCAAGCACCATATTCGTAAGTGCAGTGCCGTCTTTGGTGTATATATTGCAGAAAGTGGTGCCGTTGTTGTCAGACAGCAGAGAGACACCATCAAGCATGGTGTCCATGTCGATCTCCATGAAGCAGACGGTAAGCCTTTTACCGTTGAACACCATATCATCAAGCGGTACTGCTATTATGACATTTTTGCTCTTGCTTTCTGTATCTGTAAGCCCTATCTGCGGTTCTGACAGGTTCAGATAGTCTATACTGTATACGTCAATATCGTTTCTGGTGCCCGCAGATGTATAGATGAGACCATCAGCATCTACAAAGGCGAATTTTTCAAGTGTAAACAGCTTTTTCATCCGTGCCTGATACGCCTGTAAATGCTCGCTGTCACTCAGATCGTCTTGAGTCATCATTTCCACGGCTGTTTCCAGATCTGATATATGGCGGCGCAGTGTAGCATCAACTACCTGTTCCCGTCTTCCTGCCAGCTCATCAAGGTAAAAGAGACTTACAGAGGAAACTGCCTTTTCGGTGTCTTCCTTTGCCATATATCCTGTCCATATCGTGCCGAGCACGAGGATCGCAGCTATTATCATACTTCCTGCCACGATCACCGTTATCGCCTTTTTACTGCTAATATCCATTACAGCTCCTGTTTAAAGGCAGCGCAGTTTTTCAAACTGTGCCTTGATCTCTTGTAGAAGTTCGGAATAGTCGGTATCTGTCCTGCTGCGAAGCAGCTCTGTCATTTCAACGACAGGTGCTGTGAGCGGATCCAAAGAAAGATTTGCCAGAAGTCCTTTAAGTGCATGGGCTGTTTCAAACGCACCGTCAAGATCCTTTTGCGAAAGCTGACGTTCCAGAAGTTCTATCCTTGTGTCTGCTGATGCTTTGCCGATGAGCATGAGATAAAAGTCTTCCTTTCCCATACAGCGTGCAAGTCCCGTATCCACGTTTGCACCATATTCTCTCAGTGTATCTATATTCAGCATATTTACCTCTCAGTCTGTTTTCTCAAAGAGCTTTTCAAATTCGTCGGGCGGCAGAGGCTTTGAAAAATAGTACCCCTGTATTATGTCACATCCTATTTTGTGAAGAAGCTCCATCTGTCCTTTAGTCTCAACACCCTCAGCTATAACAGGTACTTCAAGCATACGGGCGATCTCAATCATGATACCCACAAGGCGGTAAGCCTTATGATCTTTTTCTATGTTCTTAATAAAATTCATATCAAGCTTCAAGGCATCCAAGGGAAGTTCTGTAAGCATATTCAATGAGGAGTAGCCGCATCCGAAGTCGTCCATTTCTATGCGAAAGCCTTTGCTGCGCAGAGCAGACACTGTATCAATGATCTGCTGTGAATCGTCGGTATAGGCGGATTCTGTTATTTCAAGCAGAAGAGTGTGAGGAGAAAGACCGCAGGCAGAGGCGATACTCGACAGTATCTCACTCAGCTGAGGATCGAATATATCTACTCTTGAGACATTGACCGAAACCGGCAGGGTGACTCCGTATTTGTCGCTCCATTTGCGTATCTGTGCCGCTGCCTCGCTCCATACATATCTGTCAAGAAGCTGGATAAGGCCGTTATTTTCAAAGAGTGAAATAAACTCTCCCGGAGGTATCATTCCGAATTCCGGATGCACCCAGCGCACAAGGGCTTCTGCACTCACAAGCAGAGGCTTTTCACCGGTGATATTGTATTTCGGCTGATAATAGACCTTGAATTGTTTTTCACTCAGAGCTTTGTCAATGTCGTTGATGAGCCGCTCCGAATGCAGCTCCCTGCTGTGCAGTTCTGCGTTATACAAAACATATTCCGTGGAATAGTTGCCGCGCAGTTTGCGGCAGGCGAGTTCAGCACGGTCAAATCTGTGTTCCATGTCGATCGGGCTGCCGTCATCGGAATAAACACCTATCCTGACGGTGATCTTGCGGTCGTCAAGATATTCGTTTATCTTTGTCGTATATCGTACAAGATCCCCTGATATATCATTGCTGTGGGGAAGATAGAGGTAGAATGTGTTGCTTCCGCTTCTGCAAGCAAGTCCGCCCGTATAGCGCACAAGCTCATGCAGGCTGTTTCCAAGGCGTTTGAGGATAAGATCACCGAACTGTTTTCCATAAAGTTCATTTACTATGCGGAAGCGGTTTATATCCAGCACTATGGCGTCCATGGGCATATGGCGGTTCTGGATATCAAGCATTTTTCCGTATTCAAAGAAAAAATCCCTCTTGAAAAGACTTGTAAGGCTGTCTCTTTCCGTTTCGTGGATTATCACACTGTTTTCAGCCAGTTCGATGGCATGACCCACTCTTGCCTTGACCACATCAGGCATATTGTAGGGCTTTGAAATGAAGTCGGCAGCTCCAAGGTGCAGACTGCGGACCTCAGCCTCTGTTTCTGCGGTGAGAACGATAACAGGTATCCGCCGCATCTCACTGTCGGAACGTATGGCTTTGAGAACTGCGTATCCGTCAAGCTTCGGCATATGGAGATCGAGAAGCACAAGGGCTATCATGCCCGCCCTCTCCTGTATCATATCAAGTGCTGTACTGCCATCTTCAGCATATATAAGGTCATATTCATCACAGAGCATAGCGCCCAGCATTTCCCGTTCAATAAATTCATCGTCAGCAATAAGGATCGTCCTGTGAAATCCCTGTTTTCTTTCAAGCAACTCTTTCATACTAATCCTCTCTTTGCGGATTGCGTAGCGGTCTTAAAGCTACGCAGCGCTTTCAGATATTGCGAACAGCGGCATTATCCTGCTGCAAACATATTTTTATCGAGGTCTGAAACTGCAACTTTTTATTATTGTAACATATTTTTTATGCTTTTGCAAGAGTTAAAATTATTGTGGTATGTGTCTGATAATTGTAACCACAGCTAAAATAGGATGGCCTAATTGTCGAATACTAACAATTACAAAGGTTGTATAAAAAAGCATTGTCAGCAGGAGAGGAGCGCAATATATTAGGGTACTCACAGCCTTTGCCATCCCTCAGCGGAACATTTACAGCAGAAAGAGGCTGCTTTGGCAAGCTCTGCCGCCTTTCATACGGCTGCCTATATGTGTGAAAACAATTGAAGGAAGCATGACCGACAAACAATTCAAGTGCCTTCTTGATCATCCTTTTCTTGATAAGATCGTTTCTAATCGGATTTGTTCATAATTATTATACCCATTCATACCGTGCGTTCATTTCAAGAAGGGGTTGACAAATTGCCCGTTTTTATATATACTTGATAACGGTGCGGCTGACACAGGCTGTCGGTCTGCACCCGGATGATACAGGCAAGCTATACAATCAAAAAGGAGACCAGTTATGGAAAGATCGGAAAAGAGCAAAACGGAAGTAAAGATAGGCGGCATCATAGTCGGGATAGTACTGTTAATAGTGATCGCAATAGTCGGAAGCAGTTCTATCACAGTAGTCCCCTCGGGACACACGGGCGTTGTGGTAACTCTCGGCAAGGTAACAGGCGATACCTTTTCGGACGGCACGCATTTCAAACCGCCGTTCATCACCCATGTGGAAATAATGGACAACCAGATACAAAAAAGCGAGGTCGAGACCTCGGCTGTAAGTAAGGATATGCAGACCGTGGCTTCGAGCCTTGCGGTGAACTATCACCTTTCGGCAGAGCAGTCCGCATATGTGTATAAGACGCTGGGAACAGGCTATGTGGACAAGATACTCTCCCCTGCCGTGCATGAAGCCACAAAGGCTGTAATGGCAAAGTACAGCGCCGAACAGCTCATAACCCAGAGAAGCGCGGTAAGTATAGAGATACACGATGCGCTGACCGCAAAGGTATCCGAATACGGCCTTATCGTGGATGAGCTGAACATCACGAACTTCGACTTCTCCGCCGAGTACAACGCCGCTATCGAGGCAAAGCAGGTAGCGGAGCAGAACAAGATAAAAGCCAACACAGAGAAAGAACAGAGAGTCATAGAGGCAGAGGCGGCCGCATCAGAGCGCACTATCGCCGCAGAAGCGGAGGCAGAAGCCATAAGGGCAAGAGCCAACGCCGAGGCTGAGGCTATCAAGGTCAAGGCAGATGCCGAGGCAGAGGCAAACAGAAAGATAGCCCAGTCCCTCACCGATGAAGTACTGCGCAACAAGTCCATTGAAAAATGGAACGGTCAGTACCCCAGAATGGTAGCAGGCGGCAGCACCGATATGCTCATAAGCATAAACGGTGACGAAGACACAGCAGAATGATCACGCACGGGCGTGTTCTGCGTGTATGCCTATATGACCGATGCCGAGTATGATGGCTGATATTATCATCGGCAGGTTCATGCCGTACAGACCGAGGAGCAGAAATGACACAACGGGCAGAACAGCCCCTGCCAGCGGTATCCCCATGATACTGCTGTAAAAGTCGGACAGCTTCCTCTCACTGCAAAAATATCGCATCCACCATATCTCATACAGCACCATAAGAGCAAAGGCGATGCAAAGCAGTGCCGCCCGTTCACGGTGTATGTTCATATCGGCAAATATCAGGGAGCATACCGTGACAAGCACCTGCCCCGCCCGTTCAAGCAAAAGAAGAAGTTTGTTCTCATCAGCCGCAGAGTAGTCCTGCGGCTGATTTTTTGTCCATATAATATTCGGTATGAACAGCATGACAAGAAACACTATGCCCGTATAACATATCCCGAACCGCATATCATCCTTCCCCCAGTCTGTCAAGCATCTCGTCACAGTACTTTATCCACGCTTCATATGTCCTGATACCGAACTGCACTGTCATAAGGTAATAGCCGTGCGCCCTGTCGTCGTCAAGGCAGGCGGAAAGGTTCTTTTCTGCAGTATAAAGCTCCGCAAGGGAGCTCTCGGTCTTTTCTCTGAAAGCCCTGATATGCCCTGCGGTCTGTCCTTCCCCTGCCTCATTGCCGAAAAAAAGCTTCAACAGCGTTTCAGACCTCAGTTCATCACGTTGTACGGGCTCAGACAGCCATTCTTTAAGGCGCTCCCTGCCCTCTGGTGTTACAGAGTATATCTGCCTGTTCCGTGCGCTGTCCTCATCGCTGTGCTTTTCGGCAAATCCGTTTTTCACCAGTGATTCCAGCGTGGGGTATATACTGCCATAGCTTGCACCCCAGAAATATGACAGCGAGCGGTCTATCCTGCGCTTTATCTCATATCCCGTCAGCTCCTCATGCGCCAGAAGTCCCAGTATCACGCAGTCCAGTTTCTTTTCAGTCATGCTTATACCTCATTTCGTATCTGAGTATGTGTTTGGGGCAGTTGTCTGCACAGGCACCGCAGAGTATACAGTTTGTCGAGTCAATGTATCCGGTGACAGCCGCATTTTTCACATCTACGCCCATAGGGCACACCTTGTCGCACCTGCCGCAGGAGATACACCCCTTGTCAGCCCCGATGTGAAGCCCGTCCAGCTTCAGTAAACGCCTGAGCCTTATGCCTGTTTCCATGAAGGGCGACATCCAGCATACATAACGGCAGAAAGCCCTTTTGCCGTGTATCAGCGCAGGTATCACGATAAGGCAGACTATGCCGTAGTATATGATATATGCACCGATCTCTGAAACGGATATGCCATGCTCTGTCTGAAAGAACGGGTCTATCATATGTATGCCGCCGTTTACGGCATAGCACACTATTACCGCTGTCAGCCACACCGCCCATATGATATGGCGTATTATGTCAAAGTGTCTGACAGACTTGCTGTTCACGGGATAAAGACATTCCTGCAAACCGCCCGCCGGACAGATATATCCGCAGAACAGCCGCCCGAAGGGCACAGACAGTACGAGCATCAGGCAGAACACTATGAAACTGCCGTTCATGACTCCCTTGAATGCCGCATTGATGATAAGCACAGGGCTGAAATAATACAGCGTCACGGGGAACAGCATAAGGGATATGACGAGCAGAAGTTTTCTTATCTTTTGGATCTTCATGTCAGCCTCCATATATCAGTGTGATACATATAGTATATATCAGACTGATATATTTGTCAAGACCTTTATTAAAAAAAAACCAGGGCTGTCAAACAGCCCTGGTTTTATCGTTCTATTGACAGCACCTTGTACTCCGCTTCCTCTACTGCCATTCTGAGCGTGTCATCGCTCACATCGCCGTCAAGTCTCAGCACCGCAGTGCCCTTTTCAAAATCCGTCTCGGCGCTCCGAACGCCGTCAAGGGCTTCAAGGGCTTTTCTGACACGCTTTTCGCAGTGGTGGCACATCATGCCCTCTATGTGCATCACTATGCCCTTCTCGGCGGTCATCTCCCTGAATTTATCTGCGATACCCGATATATCGGGTCTTTCGGGCAATGACCGTCTGACCTTGTATATGTCCGTGAGATTGAGCCTGAGCGCATTTGTCACCACGCAGAAGCTTGAAAGGCTCATAGCCGCCGCACCGAACATGGGGCTCAGCGTGATGCCGAATATAGGTATCCACAGCCCTGCCGCAAGGGGTATCCCTATGATGTTATAGATAAATGCCCAGAACAGGTTTTCCTTTATGTTCACCAGCACGGAACGGCTGAGAGAGATCGCCGCAGGCACATCCGAGAGCCTGCTCTTCATCAGCACGACCTCTGCCGACTCTATGGCTATATCAGTACCCGCTCCTATCGCTATGCCCGTGTCTGCACGGGTGAGAGCAGGGGCGTCATTTATCCCGTCGCCCACCATAGCCGTTCTGCCCTTCTCAGCGAGAAGTCTTACCGCAAGCTCCTTGCCCTCCGGCATAACGCCTGCTATGACTTCATCAACGCCTGCCTGTCTGCCGATAACTGCGGCAGTTTTCTCATTATCGCCCGTCAGCATCACAACAGATATTCCCATGCTTTTGAGAGCAGATATGGCATCACGGCTCTCAGGC
This sequence comes from Oscillospiraceae bacterium, assembly GCA_018110925.1. Taxonomy (GTDB): domain Bacteria; phylum Bacillota; class Clostridia; order Oscillospirales; family Ruminococcaceae; genus Huintestinicola. Next base: position 91,249 of record JAGAZJ010000016.1, read on the forward strand.
CTTATGGTATCGGCAACCGCGATAAGACCTATGAGCCTGTTATTGAGGGAAAAGAGCAGAGGTGTCTTTCCCTCACCTGCAAGGCGCTCTGCTTCCTTTACCGTCCCGTCATCGGCATTTAAAAGCGAGCCTATGTATACGACGCTTCCGCCTGTGAGCGACATACCGTTTATCTCAGCTGTAAGACCGCTCCCCGACAACGCCCTGAAGGCTGTGACTTCCTTTGGGGAAATTCCAAGCTCCAAGGCTTTTTTCATGACCGCCTTTGCTATGGGGTGTTCGCTCCTGGCCTCAAGTGAAGCCGCATACTCCATAAGCTTCCTTTCGCTCATGCCGTCAACGGGCAGTATATCGGTAACAGCAGGTTCACCCGTGGTTATGGTGCCTGTCTTGTCAAGTACCGCTATCTGTGTCCTGCCCGCCTGTTCAAGGGCGGATGCATTTTTGAAAAGTATGCCGTTCTTTGCTCCTACACCGCTCCCGACCATTATAGCCACGGGCGTTGCCAGCCCCAGAGCACAGGGACAGCTTATCACCAGAACGGATATGCCCCTTGCAAGGGCAAATGCCGCACTCTGACCTGCTATGAGCCATATTATCACAGTTACTGCCGCTATTCCGGTCACTGTGGGCACGAATATCCCTGCCACTTTGTCTGCAAGTCTTGCGATAGGTGCTTTTGTAGCGGCGGCATCGGTCACCATGCGTATTATCCCTGCGATAGCGGTGTCATCGCCGACGCCGACGGCCTCACATTCAAGATAGCCAGACTGATTGACCGTAGCCGCAGAGACCTTGTCCCCCACAGTCTTATCGGCAGGTATGCTCTCACCCGTGAGAGCGGACTCATTGACAGCGCTCTCGCCCTTTATGATGATACCGTCAACAGGTATGCTCTCTCCGGGGCGAACAGCGAATATATCGCCCTTTACCACCTCATCGGCGGGAATGGTCAGCTCTTTGCCGTCCCTTATGACGTTTGCGGTCTTGGGAGCAAGCTCCATAAGGCTCTTTATGGCGTTTGTGGTCTTGCCCTTTGAATGGGTCTCAAGGGTCTTGCCCACGGTTATGAGAGTAAGTATGGTGGCGACAGACTCAAAATACAGTTCGTCCATTGACTTCATCATGACATCGTGCCCCATGTGCACTTCGCCCGTCATCCTGAACAGCACATATACGCTCCAAAGAAACGAAACTCCCGAGCCCATAGCCACAAGCGTGTCCATATTCGGTGCGCCGTGCATCAGTCCCTTAAAGCCGTTTACAAAAAACTTCCGGTTTATCACCATGACAACGGCGGCAAGAAGCATCTCCGCAAGCCCTACCGCAAGATGATTGCCCTCAAAGAAGGCAGGCAGAGGGAAACCGAACATCATATGCCCCATGGAGAAGTACATGAGCACCAGCGTAAAGACCGCAGACACCATGAGCCTGCGTATCATCCCACCCGTCTCATTGTCAGCGGAGGGCGCCGCCTTTGCGCCCTTCACCGACGCACCATAGCCCGCATCGGTAACGGCTTTGATTATATCGCTCTGTGAAGCCGTTCCTTCAACTCCCATGGAATTGGTCAGCAGGCTCACCGAGCATGAGGTCACACCGGGCACAGCCGATACAGCTTTTTCCACCCTTGCAGAGCAGGCGGCACAGCTCATGCCTGTCACATCATATTGTACCATTATCCCTTATCCTTTTCACATTTCTGTTCATCAAGTGTCTGCCCAGATGACGATAGGCAAATTCTTTGCATGGTGAAAGCATCTGATGATGTTCTTTCAGCAGTTCATCGGGGCTGTCATACACACCGAAATCGTTGTTTATCCCTTTGCTCTGTATGTAGGTATTGTTTCTGTCAAACTCCGTAACAGGGGCGCTAAGGTCGCTCACCGCCACGCCGTAGCCGCAAAATCCGCCGTCATCGTCAACGCCGTCGAATATCCTCTGTACCTGAGTCAGATACCTCGTGTCGAGGATAAACGCTTCCAGCTCGTACCACCTGCCCTCACAGCATACCTCCACCCAGCTGTGGAATATGTCGTCGGGGGCATTTTTGTAAACGAATCCCGTCATAGCACCCTTTTGCAGTTTCTTGTCTATGGTGAAGCCGTGTACCCTGCACTTTATGCCGCAGGCACGAAGGAGAGCCATAAACAGTGTGCCCTTGGTGTTGCACTGACCGTAACCGTCAGACAGCACATCAGACGCCGATATGCCGTCATCCGTGTTATAGCCGAAGAGGATCTCGTCCCTTACAAAATCATATATTGCCTTGGTGCGCTCAAACTCGCCCATGCCGAGCCAGCCCCTGCTCTTTATCAGAGACTGTATATCGGCGTTGTCGTAATCGAGCATCGGTGTTTTTTCAAGATATCTGTCCATACTATCCCTGCCTTTGCGGTCATGAATTGTCTCCTTATGACAAGTATAGCACAGCTTATCGTCAATGTCAAGTATGAATATATTTTCATATGTTCATTTTACAATCAGTACATAATCGGCCGCCCCGTATGACCGGATACCTCACAGCTTCATATCGCTCAGAAAAGCTGTTCTCTTTCTGTCATATTCAAAGGTGCTGAATGTTACCTTTCCGCCGAAGCTCACCGCATCCGCAAGCCGCTTTGCGTAGAGCGGATGTGTGACGAGCTTTTCCGCTTCCTCGGGCGTCACCCACCGCACATCGTCAGCCTCGTCCGATACTGCGGCGTCGCCGCCCATATATCTGCATATAAAAGCAAAGTTGATGAGCGGCGGCACTTTCATGCCCTCGAGCGGACCGTATCCGTCCTTTTCGATAAGGTTCTGATATATCCCCGTCAGGTGTTCGGGTTCACATATCACTCCCGACTCCTCGAACACCTCACGTTTCAGGGCATCCGTCACAGCCTCGCCCTGCTCGACCGTACCGCCCGGCAGTTCCCAGCCTCGGATTGGATTGTTTATTACGAGAATCATCCCGTCCCTATATACTATACCGCAGGCGGAAACCAGCTGATACGGGAGCTTTCGCTCTTCAAGCCACTTATCCATTATATGTTCCTTTCTGCCTTCATCTGTCTGAGCTTCTGCTTGTTCTCATCGCTGACCCTGAATGATTCACAGGCCTTCTGCACCGCTTTGGCGAATGTGCGGCTGTCAAGGGCCGTCTTCTCCATGTATGCCATGCCTTCATCAGGGAATTTGCACACTATCTCCGCCGCCGTCCACGCAACGCCCATCATGGCGTAATACCCCGACGTGTCCAGCTTTTCAAGTATATCCTCCACCGTTGGGATATACTCCTCCGTCATGAACTGTGACAGCAGGGTGACCGCAACAGCACGGCACTCAAACTCCCTGTGGGACGTGATAAACGGCGTTATCGCTTCAAGAGTCCGTTCACGGTGCTTCCGGGCGTGCTTGAAATCCATGCACAAGGCATCGTTCACAGCCCAGTCGTGTATATGGGGTATCTCCTCTATGAAGTAGCCCAGCAATACCTCAAAGTCGTCCTTTGCGTAGCCTATGACATATGCTCTCAGCATCTGCTCCTCAAAGAACTCCCTCACGCCGCTGTCAAGGAAGCTCCTGTGATCTTTGGCTATCCGCTTTGCCAGCTTTCTCAGGTCGGGAACTCTTGCACCGAATGATTTGGATTTGTTTGGTATGGTCATGTCCGCAACAGGATTGTCACCGCCTATTGCCGACAGCTCAGCTCTTATCTCCTCTGTTGTCATAAATACCTCCGTATACTAAAATATCCGCACAGGATGTGCGGATATTCATTTGATATCAGATGATCATGCCTTTGCAGGCTCATTGCCCGTCTTCTTGCCCTTGCGCTCTTCAAGGTATACCCACAGGGGAGCCGCGATGCAGAGCGAGGAATATGTACCGATGATAAGACCGATAGTCATGGGCACGGAGAATGAGATTATGGAGTCCACACCTCTCATTACTGCGACCACGGAAACGACTATCATAGCCGCTATGGTGGTGACAGACGTGTTTATGGAACGTACAAAGGACTGATTTGTGGAGAAGTCCACCAGGTCAGAGAGCGAGAAGCTGTTCTTGTAAAGTCCCTTGTTCTCACGGATTCGGTCATAGATAACGATCGTATCGTTTACGGAGTAACCGAGGATGGTAAGTATTACCGCCATGAAGTTGGCATCTATGTCCATATGGAGCACAACGAATGAACCGTAAACGATTATGATGTCGTGGAAAAGTGCGATTATAGCGCAGATGCCTGCGAGCCAGCCGCCTATATTCTTGAACCTGACTGCGATATAAAGTATGAGGACAACAGCCGCAAGAGCCGCCGCAACAAGGCACTTCTTGAAGAACTCACTTCCTGCCGAGGGAGATACATCAGTGGACTCGAGCAAGGTTATATTGTTCTCGGCATACTTTTCTTCAAGAGTATTTGTGAGCTCTATCTGCTTGTCAGCGGTAAGACCGGAGTTTGAGAGCAGAGAGACTGTGATGTTGTTCTTGCCTGTGTTGAAGTCTGTACCTGTGGTGATATTTACGGAGAGACCGCCGAGGGCTGTCTCCGCATCGGTCTTGAACTGATTGGTGTCGATACTGCCGTCATACAGATAGGTGATAAGCGTACCGCCCTTGAACTGTATGTCGAGCTTTGCACCGAATATAAACGTGGAAAGGATCGAGAATATCACAAGTACCGCCGAGAAGATGAAGAACTTCTTTCTGTTCGCCATGAACGGTATATTGAATTTGGTTTCGGGTCTGTTCATTGCGCACCTCCGTAAAGCCACGGCTTCCTCAATGCCTTAAAGCCCGAGAGCGACATCGTCATGAGCCTTGCGCACAGCACGCCGAAGAAGAGGTTGAGCGCAGTACCTGTAAGGAGCGTGTAGCCGAATGAATAGATAGTACCTGCCGTGGTAGGACCGAACATAAAGAATGCGAACTTGAGCAGCTTCGCCCAGATGCTGTCGGCGGTACCGAACGCACCCATGAGAATGATAGCGACAAGTATCATCGTGATGTTGCCGTCAAGGATAGCGCTGAGGGCTCTTGAATAGCCGCTTATGAGTGCGCCGTCAAGGGTCTTGCCGGCTTTGAGCTCCTCCTTGATTCGCTCTGCGGTGATGACATTCGCATCAACGCCCATGCCCACCGCAAGTATGATACCTGCGATACCGGGTATGGTGAGTATGGAGCCCTCTCTGAAGCCGAAAAATCCGGAAACGAATGCAAGTGTGCCGGCTACCTGACCCACAAGGCAGATAACTGCAATGACACCCGGCAGACGATAGGTTATTATCATATAGACCGCAATGAGTATGAACGCTATTATACCTGCAAGCACCATTGCATCGAGCGCACCCATACCGAGGGACGGTGAAATGGTCGAGAAGCTGGATGTTACGAGCTTGAAAGGCAGAGCGCCGGAGTTTATCTGATTTGCGAGCTTGGCAGCGCTCTCAGCATCAAAGCTGCCTGTTATGGTAGCATTGCCGTCCGTGATGACAGAATTTACTCTGGGGTAGGAGATCATGGTATCGTCCATCCAGATAGAGATGACGCCGTTGGTGTCATAGAGCTTCTGGGTAGCGTCCCTGAACTTCTCCGTGCCGTTGGGGTCAAGACGAAGAGCAACTATCCACTCGGACTGCTGCTGGTCGTATGCCGCATATGCCTGTGCGACATCTGCGCCCTCAAGCACGATATTCTCTGCGGTAACACCTGTGGGCATACCGTTCTGGTCGGTGGAATTACCCTCTCTGAATGTGAGACGGGCGGTCTCGCCGAGCTCCTTTACAGCGGCTTCGGGGTCAAAGTTCGCCTCGTTTTCCTTCCACGGGAAGCGGACTATTATCCTGTCGCTGTTATAGTCGATATATGCCTCATAGTCGGTGATGCCGAGGGTGAGCATTCTCTGCACTATGACTTCCTTTGCGGCATCGAGCTGTTCATTTGTCGCATCGAAGCCATCGGGCGGCGTGAACGTTACGTCAACGCCTCCCTTGATATCTATACCGAATCGTATGTCATCGGCACCTTTGATATAAACCGTTTCGTTATCACCGTAATATGACCTGACGCCGAACAGAACCGCAGCGGCAAAGGCTGCTATCAGCAGGAATACGATGAAAAAAACCGGTTTTGAAACTCTCTTCACTTCTATGACCAGTCCTTTCCTTTTGTTTACAATGGTCTATGACATCAGGCATGACCTGATAATAGAACGCAATCAAACGAATTATACCATTTTTAAACGCCTGTGTCAATAGAAGTCAGAGGGATTTTTCTTATTTTCGGAATATTTCACAATCACACATCACAGCAGTAATGGCGTTTGTGTGTTTATGGTGACCGACAGAGCAAAGAAAAAGGCAATGCCCGAATATTGAACATTGCCTATGATCTGTATACCACCTGGTTTTTTCCGCTTGTCTTGCCGGTATAAAGTCTCCGGTCGGCAAGAGCCATAAGCTCCTCACAATTTGCCGCCTCGGTGCTTTCGGCAACGCCTATCGTCATGGTACAGCGTATGTCCTGATCGCCCCATATGGTCACGGTGCGCTCCGCATGACGGCGTATCCTGTCCGCAAGACGCTGTGCATCGTCAAGATGCAGATCGGTGAGCACCACCAGTTCCTCGCCGCCCCAGCGGAACGACCTTGCAGGCGGCTTTGCCACCGAGCGTATGACCATCGACAGGTTCTTGAGCACCTCATCGCCTGCCTCATGACCGTAGGTGTCATTGACGTGCTTGAAGTTATCTATATCGCAAATGATGAAGGAATACACATCACCCTTCTGATCCATCTCTTCAATGATCCTGTCGAAACTGCGCCTGTTGTAGAGACCTGTCAGCGCATCTGCCCCGGCGTTCTTCTCCATTTCCTCCTTTTCTTTTTCAAGAGTGGAATGGGTGTTCTGCATCTGCTTCAGGAATACCATTGAGAAAAACAACAGCAATGTGAACATACACAGGGAGTTGAATATGTATATGCCGTCAAACACACTGTCCACCGTTTCGCATACAGGTGAGACAAGTATGGTGACAATCTTGCAGGCAAGGAACGACGCCACGCCCAGTATCCCGACGAGGAGCGTGGATCTGAATGAATCACGCTTTTTCTTTATCGAGAACTGCATATAGAATATCACGGGCATTATGCCGATTATATACATCTGAAACCCGGGTCTCAGCCCCACCATGACCGAGGAAAATATGGAGCAAAGACATATCTCAAAGAACGTGACATAGCAGAACTGCGCATATTTCTCCATGATGATAAGGCGCTTGCACCTGAAATAAACAACGGTGCTGACGATGTTGAATATCACCAGTGGTACCGTGTGAGTGAACAGGAATATTATCGACAGCATCATATGTATGACCGTACAGCACAGTTGCAGCAGGCTGTACTTCGTCTTGTCGTCGATGGTCATATTCGGGTCGAATATGTTATCGAAAGGAATAACTACCGTTGCTCTCACCCCCCTATACGTTCATGTTAATATACACAAAAATATTCTATCACATACCGTTTAATTTGTCAATATATTTTTGTATATTTTGTACATCTTGTCCTGAAGTTTTTGCAGGCATTCGAATAACAGATGACGAACAGCACGGTATCAAAAAATCCCGCAGACAATTGTCTGCGGGACCGTATCATACGAAAGAACTTATCTCTTTACGTTGAAAGCGCCCATCTGGGGATATACAGCGCTGTCGCCGAGCTCTTCCTCGATGCGGAGGAGCTGGTTGTACTTAGCAACTCTCTCGGAGCGGCTGGGAGCACCGGTCTTGATCTGGCAGGTGTTGAGCGCAACTGCGAGGTCAGCGATGGTGGTGTCAGCGGTCTCACCGGATCTGTGAGAGGATATAGCAGTGTAGCCTGCCTTGTGAGCCATCTTGATAGCTTCGAGTGTCTCGGATACGGAACCGATCTGGTTGAGCTTGATGAGAATGGAGTTGCCTGCGCCGAGCTTGATGCCCTTGGAAAGTCTCTCGGTGTTTGTAACGAAGAGGTCATCACCAACGAGCTGAACCTTGTCGCCGATCCTCTTGGTCATCTCTACCCAGCCTTCCCAGTCTTCTTCATCAAGGCCGTCCTCGATGGAGATGATGGGGTACTTGTTGATAAGGGATTCCCAGTGGTCGATGAGCTCAGTGGTGGTGAAGTCCTTGCCGGACTTGGGCTGATGATAGAAGCCCTTACCCTTTTCGCTCTTCCACTCGGAGGAAGCGGCATCCATAGCGATCATGAAGTCCTTGCCGGGTTCAAAGCCTGCAGCCTTGATAGCCTCGAGGATCTTCTCGATAGCCTCTTCGTCGCTCTTGAGCTGGTTGGGAGCAAAACCGCCCTCGTCACCGACAGCGGTAACGTCGCCCATCTTCTTGATGAGGCTCTTGAGGGTGTGGAATACTTCTGCGCACCAACGGAGACCTTCCTTGAAAGAAGGAGCACCGACAGGCATGATCATGAATTCCTGGGTATCAACAGCAGAGTCTGCATGAGCACCGCCGTTGAGGATGTTCATCATGGGAACGGGGAGCTTTGTGCCCTGTACGCCGCCGAGGAAGCGATAGAGAGGAATATCGAGAGAAGCAGCAGCTGCTCTTGCAGTAGCGATGGAAACCGCGAGGATAGCGTTAGCGCCGAGCTTGGACTTGTCCTTTGTGCCGTCGAGCTCGATCATAGCCTTATCAACTGCATATATATCGGAAGCATCGAGACCGATGATAGCCTCTGCGATAGGACCGTTGATGTTGTCAACTGCCTTCTGAACGCCCTTGCCGAGATATCTGGACTTGTCGCCGTCACGGAGCTCGAGAGCCTCGAACTCACCTGTGGAAGCTCCGGAAGGTGCAGTACCTCTTGCAACTGTGCCGTCATCGAGAACTATCTCAGCCTCAACGGTGGGGTTTCCTCTTGAATCAAGTATTTCTCTGCCGACTACGTCGACGATCTCTAAATATGCCATTGTAAAAACTCCTTTGACTTTTTATTTCGGAAAAATACACAAATGCATACAGTCCCGATTGTTCATTATAATCATATCATATACATCTCAAAATGTCAAGAGCAAATTGTAAATATCGCATGATATGGGTATCACCGTCAGAATACTGCACTCTGCTTTCATCAGCAGTTCGTGCATCATCTGAATATCTTTACTTCCGTTCCCTCGACCGCCTCTTCGATAAGCGCATCAAAATCGTAGGAATTCTCCGCCACTATCACGTCTTTCAGCACAGGGCGTGTCTTGGGATGCTTGGGCGTAAACACGGTACAGCAGTCCTCATAGGGCTCTATGGATATATCAAATGTGTCTATCTTTCTGGATATGCTGATTATCTCCGTCTTGTCCATGCCGATAACAGGACGGAATACAGGCATATCCGCCGCATTGTCCGTACATACGATAGCGCCCATGGTCTGGCTCGCCACCTGACCCACGCTCTCGCCCGTGATAAGGCACTGGATATTGTTTTTCTCGCATATCCTCTGTGCTATCTTTATCATCATGCGGCGCATTATTATGGTGAAAAGCTCCTCGGGGCAGTTGTCACGGAGCGCCTCCTGTATCTTCGTAAACGGCACGCAGTAGAACGCCGTCTCACCCGTCCACGGAACCAGCTTCTCGCACAGTCTCTCCACCTTGAGCCTTGCCCTGTCCGATGTATACGGGGGAGATACATAGTGTATCGCAGATATATCCACGCCCCTCTTTGCCATCATATAGCCTGCCACGGGGCTGTCTATGCCGCCCGACAGAAGGAGCATACCCCTGCCGGATGTACCCACGGGCATACCGCCTGCGGCGGGTCTGTTGCCCGTATGGATATATGCGTTCTTTTCCCTTATCTCAACATTCACCACAACGTCCGGAGATTTCACATCAACGGTCAGATGAGGGAACTTGTCAAGGATACGTCCGCCAAGCTCCGTACAGAGCTCGGGGGAGCTGTAAGGAAAGCGTTTGTCCGCACGCTTTGCCGCCACCTTGAACGTCTTTGCCGCCAGAAGCTCCTTTGCGCAGTATACGAACACATCCTCGGTTATCCTGTCCATATCCTTTTCGGTGATGCCCGCACGGCAGAGTGCCGCCGCTCCGAATACCTTTGAAGCCGCTTCTACCGCTTCGTCCATATCGACCTCTTCAAGAGGCTCGCAGTATATCATGGACTGATCCCGCCTGAAATCGAACTTGCCTATGCCTTTCAGACTGCGGCGCAGGTTGCGTATGAACGCTTCCTCAAAGTTGCGCTTGTTCAGCCCCTTTAATGCTATCTCGCCCTCTTTGAGCAGTATCAGTTCTTTCATTTCTCATCAACCATTCTTTTCAGATTAGTATAGTCCGCACGCAGTACCTTGTACACAGCAAGACCCTTGTCCATGCCGAAAGCCTTTGTCATGCCCGTATAGAACTGCTGCTTGTCGGCGGCATTTGCGAGCAGGTTCACCACCATGCCGCATTTTGACACATCTATCTCCGCTTCTGTGAGATATCTCTTTATGTCTGCGGTCACGGAGCCCCTGCCGTTCTTTTCCTTGCTCTGCCTCTTTTTAGGGGCTTCAACGGCGGATTTTTCTTCGACGACAGGCTCAGCCGCCGGGATCTCGGTGGGTACAGACGCTTTTTCCTCTGTGGGCGCAGCATCTGTCACAGCGGCCTGCTCCGTTGCGGGCGCTGTCTGTGCGGCAACATCACCTATCCTTACGGCATCCGATGTGACAGTTCTCATAAGCGCCTTTGTGACGCTCTGAGCGGTGTATATATTGACCCTTTCCACATCGGCATTTTCCCAGAAGCGCCATATGAACGAAAAGCTCTTGTCGCCGCTGATTATATATATCTGCCTGTCCTCAGAGCGCCCCACGAGATAGCCTGTGAAGCTGGCAAGCTGAAAATCGAGGGCGTTCTTGCCGCCGTTTGCGACATTGAAATATGAGAATGCCGCCTTTGACGACAGTATGGCTTTGTGCGCCTCAAACGAAAGATTTGACTGTGCGGCGGTGTAGAATATATACACCCTGTCGTTCTCCGTCAGCCTTTCAACGCCGTCGAGCCCTGCGGAGGTCACGTTTTCATAGTCTATCAAAAATATCATATCTTACCTCACTTTGTTTTTTCCAGAGTCATATGTCCCTCTCTCAGTGCGCCCGTGAGCTGATCCAGCTCACCCCATGCCGACATTTTCGAGAAGGATACTCTTATCGCACTGTCCGCCAGCTTGTCCGATATGCCCATTTCGGACAGCACCCTGCTGTGCTTGCCCTTTGAGCAGGCGGAACCGCTGGATACATATACCTTCTTGCTCTCAAGGAAGTGGAGCATTATCTCGGAGCGTATGCCCTGCACCGAGAAATTGAGTATGTAGGGTATGCAGGCATCCTTATCCGAATTTATCGTGATAAAGTCAAGAGGAGCGAGAAGGGTGCGCAGTCTGTCGTTGAGCATACGGGCATTCTTGTACGCAGTGTCGATGTTTTTAAGCTGGGCGTTCACCGCCGCACCGAATGCCGATATGAGCGGCACGGATTCCGTGCCCGAGCGCAGACCCTTTTCCTGACCGCCGCCCGTTATCAGTGCGGGGATCCTTATCCCTTTTTTGATGTACATAGCGCCTATGCCCTTCGGAGCGTGTACCTTATGTCCGCTGACCGTCACCAGGTCGGCATTCATCGCAGCTACCTTGACAGGCAGTTTCAGGAATGCCTGAACAGCATCCGTGTGAGTTATGCAGTCGGGCTGCTTGTGCTTTACAGCCTCAAAAATATCAGCCACGGGATTTACGGCACCTGTTTCGTTGTTGACATACATACAGGTCGCAAGGAACGTGTCACTGTCCACCGCATAGAGATAGTCCACCGTATCCACCCTGCCGTCGGCACGGGGCTTCACTCGCTTCACCGTGAAGCCGTCGTTTTCAAGTACACGCAGTGTCTCCTCCACGGAGGGGTGCTCCACGGAAGATGCGACTATGGTCTTCTTTCTCCTGCCATATGCCCTTGCGGCACCGAGGATAAGAGTGTTGTTTGACTCCGTAGCCCCCGATGTGAAAGTTATCTGCTCGGGAGCGGCAGACAGTGCCTGTGCGACCGCCTTTCTCGCATCGGTGACGAGAAGCTCCGCATCGAGCCCCATGCGGTGCAGTGAGGACGGATTGCCGTATGTCTCTCTCATCGCCTTTACGGCGGCTTCCGCCGCCTCCTCGCATACTTTTGTGGTGGCGGCATTGTCAAGATAGGTCATATATATCGTCCTTTCGGAATATCACTAAAAGTCAGCACATCAATTATATCATACCCATGAAAAAAAGTCCATAGAGTGCGGCTGAATATCTTTGTCATTTTTCTTGTCTTCCGTGATATGAAAATAAGGGAAAATCACAATAAAATATATTTACGAAATATTTTGGAAATAGTAATTTAACAATATTTATATCCTGATGTGGTAGAATAATATTTGTATAGATATCTGTAAAGGAGGGTGCTTTTTGGACAAAAAGGACAAAACTCAGAAGACAGCAAAAGTGAAGCGTGACAGAAAGCCCCTTTTCGGGAGAGCTGTGAAAAAGGACGCACAGACAGGTGCAAAGAAGCGCAAGCACCGCCAGACCACGATACTGGCAAGGATAGTGCGCCTGTCCTCCATGACGACCGCCGCAACGGCAGTGATACTCATACTCCTCCACCAGTACAGTATGTACAGACACATAAACGATTCCGCTTTTGAAGAGATAGAGCTTCTCTCCCTCTCCTACGCATCGGCGGTGTCAAATGCGGATATATATTCAAACGCAGGCTTCCTCGATGGGATGTTCAGCGATTTCAGAAGCATAAACAAGTACGGCGGCACGGGCTTTATAATGTCAAAGACCTGCACCGTAATGTCCGAAACGGGCATAGACCTTATCACAAAGGGCGATGACCTTATAGACAGGGGCAACAATGAGCCCGGATTTGCACAGCTTGCCAATTTTGTGGCAAATGTTCAGCCTCACTATGAATCCTCCATAGACCTCATCGAGCATATAACCGTGACGCAGAAGGATATGCAGGCGCTCATAGAGATAAACGGCAGGAAATATTATACTTCCTGGGCAAATATCAAGAACTATGACAATATATATGTCATGATACTCATACCCTATGACAATGTGATGCAACAGTACCGCTCATCTATGGTCGTGATGCCTCTGCTGGGCATGGGCGCTGTGATCGTGGCAACGATCCTCGCCGTGCTGATAGCAAGACGTATGACAAAGCCCATAGAGGACGCATCCGCCCGCATGGGCGAGCTTGCAAGGGGCGATCTTACCAGCCCCGCCCCCGAAACGGACAGAAACGACGAGACCATGTCGCTCCTACGTTCGCTGAGCCTTGTCATCACATCGTTCAACGCATACATAAACGACATCAGACAGGTCCTCGACGGTGTGGCGGAGGGCGATCTGCTGGTCTCCCCACACGCAGATTACAGGGGTGACTTCGTAAACATAAAGGAGTCGCTGGAAAGGATACTCTCATCACTCAGCAGTACATTCAGCGAGGTGCAGAAAGCCGCAATATCCGTAAACGAATGTTCGGGTCATGTATCTGACGGCACTGCAGTGCTGTCAAGGAACTCACTCGGCGAAGCATCCGCATCAGAGGGCCTTGCAAAAGCTGTCGATGAAGTGACCGCCCGCATAAAGAGCAACGCCGACGAAGCATCAAGAGCCCGTGAAATGACCGCAGAGTCGGATGCCTATGCCGCCAAGGGCATGGAGAATATGCGCCGCATGACAGAGGCGATATCCGACATAGAGCGCACCGCATCCGAGATCGAGACTATAATCGGCGTTATAGACGATATAGCCTTCCAGACCAATATACTGGCACTCAATGCCGCTGTCGAGGCCGCAAGGGCAGGCGAAGCGGGCAGAGGCTTTGCGGTGGTCGCCGATGAGGTGAGAAATCTTGCCATAAAGTCAGCCGAGGCATCGTCAAAGACGAGAGAGCTGATAGAGAACTCCCTGCGTTCCGTTTCAAACGGCACAAGATACGCCAAGGAGACCGAGCAGTCCCTTGACTATGTGGCAAATATGGTCGGCAGTACACGCAGGATAGTCAGCGAGATAGCAGACTCCGCCGACGAGCAGGCTGTTGCCATATCCGCCATAAACAAGGGTATGACCACCATAAACGACAGCATCAGGGACAACTCCCTCACCGCCGAGCAGAATGCCGCCGTATCGGAGGAGCTGTCGAGCCAGTTCAACGTGCTCACAGCCATGCTCAACAGGTTCAGATTCAGGAAACATTAAAAACAGATTAGAAAAATCATAATTAGATGAGAAATGGGTCGTTTCTCTTGACTTTGAGATCTCTAAGAGTTATAATCTGTACATAAGGTGAAACGAAGTTCACCGACAGATAAAAACAACAAATTTTTGGAGGTAACAACTATGAGCAACTTCTTTGATAAGGTTTCCGAAGCTATCACCGCTACCGGCAAGACCGTCGGCGACAAGACCAAGATGGGCACTGACATCGTAAAGCTCTCTTATAAGCTCAGCACCGAGCAGAAAAATCTCAGCGACATATTCACCGAGATAGGCAAGGCTTATTATGAGGAGAGCAAGGATGCTCCCCAGAGCGATGCGCTTGTACAGCTCGTTTCCGAAGCTACCGTAAAGAGTGCCGAGATCGAGGGCATCAAGGAGCAGATCCGCCAGATCAAGGGCGTTACAGTATGCCCCAACTGCGGAGCAGACGTTCCTCTTGAGTATGATTTCTGCGGCAAGTGCGGCACAAAGATCGAGAGACCCGAGCCTCCCGCTGAGGAGACCGAGGAAACAGTTGCAGAGACTGACGAGATCAAGGTCGAGGTAGACGACAACTTTGAGGAATAAGGTATAAAACCACTGGGGGTGTGCATCCACGCACACCCTTTTTGTATCCCCATGCATCAGCCGTCATTATTCACAGAATTTTTTATAAAATCTATTTACTTTTATCATGACATATAGTATACTTGAATGTGATATTTCCAATTGTGCCCCCATGGGCATACTATACAGGAGTTTATGATGAAAATAGACTGGAACAGTAAATATACTACCATATCTGCCTATGCCGTGATAGTTTTCTGCATATGCACACTGATAATGCTGGTGATAGTGAAATTCGCCTCGGTCACGGCAGTTGCGGCAAAGTTTCTGAAGGCGATAGCGCCCATAATATGGGGCTTTGCGATAGCCTATCTGCTAAATCCCATCATGGTGCGGCTGGAGGCACTTTTTAAAAAGCTCATAGAGAAGAAGGCTCCGCACCCGAAGCTGTGCAGAACGCTGGCTGTGGTCTGCTCGGTGGTCATCGGTCTCGGTGCTATCTCAGCCCTTGTTGCCATAATCGTGCCGCAGGTGCTTGAAAGTGTTCAGACCATATTTGAAAATGTCCCGCTGTATATGCAGAACATATACACCTGGACCAACAGTATGCTTGAAAATTATCCCGATGTTGCGGCATATGTCAATGAACAGTACGACACTATCAGAACAACGGTATTCAATGCGATAAACAACATCGTACCCAATCTGACCCAGTGGGCTTCAAAACTCAAGGACGGCGCTGTCGGGGTTATCGGCGGAGTGGGCAACTTTGCCATCGGCTTTATCGTGTCGGTATACTTCCTCACCGACAAGGAAAAGTTCCTTGCACAGGGCAGAAAACTGGTAACGGCGCTGTTCCCCCTGAGAACGAGCGCTCATGTGCTGGATATATGCAACAAGACCAACAGGTCGGTCATGAATTTCCTTTCGGGCAAGATACTCGATTCGCTCATCATAGGCTGTATTTGCTTTATTGCCATGAAGATCATGGGTCTTGAATACGCCCTGCTGATAAGCACCATAGTGGGTGTCACGAACATAATACCCTTTTTCGGGCCTATCATCGGCGCTGTTCCGTCGGCGCTCCTGCTCCTAATCTCGGAGCCCAGGCAGACCATACCCTTTATCATAATGGTATTGCTGCTGCAGCAGTTTGACGGCAATATCCTCGGTCCTCACATACTCGGCGATTCCACGGGCCTTTCGGCATTCTGGGTAATGTTCGCCATATTCGTGGGCGGCAGTATGTTCGGCTTTGGCGGCATGGTGCTGGGCGTGCCCCTGTTTGCGGTGATCTATGAGCTGATCAAGGACGCTGTCGAGAGCATACTCAAAAGCAGAGGGCTTGCCCATGAGACCACATCATATTACAACAGCGGCGAATACATCCCCGACGACGGCAAGGACAAAAAGCAAAAGACCGAAAACAGTGTTTTCACAGACCTGATAAAGAAGCTCAAGAAGTAATGAACGATCCCGCAGACTGCCTGCGGGATATTTTGCCCCAAAATATTTGTATCAATTGTAAAATTTTGCCCGACGCTTGACATTCGGGCGTTTCAGTGGTATAATATAATATGCTTTTATGAGCTAAAACTTTAAACTCCCATTGGCATAAAGTGAATGTATGAAGAAAGAGTGACATATTATGATGAACATGGATTTTATCCGCAAGCTCCCGATACCGCAGGAGATAAAGGCGCAGTTCCCCATATCCGATGAGGTGAAGGCTGTCAAGGCAGAAAAGGACAAGGCTATCGCCGATGTATTCACAGGCAGGTCCGACAAGTTCATACTGGTCATCGGCCCGTGCTCTGCCGACAGGGAAGACGCTGTAATGGACTATATCCACCGTCTTGCGAGAGTGCAGGAACAGGTGAAGGACAAACTCATTCTCATTCCCCGTATATATACAAACAAGCCCCGCACCACGGGTCAGGGCTACAAGGGCATGGTGCATCAGCCCGACCCCACCAAGAGCGAGGATATGCTAGAGGGCATCATCGCCATAAGAAAGCTGCACACAAGAGCGCTCACGGAAACAGGTCTCGGCTGTGCGGATGAGATGCTCTATCCCGAGAACCACAGATATCTTTCAGACCTGCTGTCGTATGTAGCGATCGGCGCCCGCTCTGTCGAGAACCAGCAGCACAGGCTGACTGCCAGCGGTCTTATGATACCCGTGGGCATGAAAAATCCCACAGGCGGCGACTATTCCGTCATGCTCAACTCCATAATAGCCGCACAGTCAGAGCATACGTTCCTTTACAGAGGATGGGAGGCTCACAGCAAGGGCAATCCCCTTACCCACGCCATACTCAGGGGATATGTCGATAAGCACGGCAGGTCTCACCCCAACTATCACTATGAGGATCTTGCTTTGCTCTATGAGATGTATGCCGAAAAAGGCCTTCAGAATATGGCAGTCATCGTCGATTCCAACCACTGCAACTCGGGCAAGAGATATGAGGAGCAGATACGCATATGCAACGAAGTGCTCCACTCCTGCCGCCACAACCCCGATATCAAGCGCTTTGTCAAGGGCTTCATGATAGAATCCTATATAGAGGACGGCGCTCAGAAGATAGGTGAAGGCATCTACGGCAAGTCTATCACCGACCCATGCCTCGGCTGGGCAAAGTCGGAACAGCTCATACTGAGCATAGCCGATCAGGTATGATGATAACCTGAATGACCTATACATAAAGCTCCCCCTGTGTGATGCGATCACACAGGGGGAGCTTTATACCTATCATCTTGGTTCACGTCAGGTTTTAGCACTGTCAAGGTCTTTCTCTGCCTTTGTCACCTGAAGATAGTCAGGCAGAAGCAACTCCGGGGAACACGGTTCATGCGCCAGCCCTGCAAAGCACAGGCTCACCGCACTTCTGCCGTTTTGAGAAGCAGGCGCAGGCATGGCATTGTCCGGCAGAGCCAGCATTGCATGATCTCCCACGCAGATGACCTTTTCGCCGCAGGCGGCTATCCTTGCGGCAAGCTCATCCGCATCCGCTATCTCATCGGGCGTGAGCCGTTTGACGGTCATGCCGTCCGCCCTGAAAAATGCGGCATACATGAGCCTTTGTCTTGCGTGCATCACAGCACATATCACGCTGTCGGCACATACCGCATTGTATGCAAGGGCTTCCAGAGCGGATACTCCCACGCATTTCCTGTCAAGGGCATAACACATCCCCTGAACTGCGGATATGCCTATGCGAAGCCCCGTATATGATCCGGGACCGCTGACTGCGGCGAATATATCCACATCCTTCAATGTCTTTTCAGCGTCTGAAAGCACCTTCTGCGCCAGCGGCAGTATAACCTGAGAATGTGTGTGCTCCGTCAGAAAGGAACATTCAGAGATGACCTCCGTTTCCGAGCAGAGAGCACAGGCGGCTGTCGTGCCGCAGGTATCTATTCCGAGTATCAGCATAATAACACCTTTCGTCAAAGAATGGATCGTTCTATCCAGAGAGCCACGCCGTCATCATCGTTTGATGCGGTGATGCAGTCTGCGGCGGCTCTTGCTTCCTCCACGGCATTTGCTACCGCAACGCCCGTGCCGCAAAGTCTGAGCATATCAACATCATTGCTGTCATCTCCGAACGCCGCAGTGTCCGAGAGAGATATGCCCAGCATCCGTACAAGAGCTTCTATCGCCGCTGTCTTGCCCGTACCCTGCGGCATGAAGCTGTACCAGTTCTCCCCGCGGTATCCCTGAAGCCTGCATCCGACAGTATCTGCGATGCGCTGTGCGGTCAAATCACTGTCAAGCAGGGCCGCTATCTTGTTCGCCCTTATCTCAAAGGGCTGTGCAAAGTCGATGTACTGCGCTTTTCTTAGTTTTTCAGAGGCTCTGATATGTTCCTCATTGTTCCAGAAGACCGTCTTTCCTGCGGCGGCTGTGATCTCTGCATCCTCATCGTGCTCAAGAAGCGTTCCTATCAGCGTCCGTGTCTGTGTATCAGCGCACCGTCGGTGTTTATGATAAAATCGGGCTTTATCATGTCGGTATATCTTTCCGCACCGATATAATATCGGGCTGTCGCAAGCGTGACGTATATGCCCTTTTGCTGAACAGCTCTCAGAACGGAGAGTGTCCTTTCGGAAACTGTGCCGTCCGACCTCAGCAGGGTATGGTCAAGGTCTGTGAGTATCATCCTGTATGTCATAACGGTCTCCTGTACAGGTGCAGCGGATAGGTGTCATTGAAGGTTATGCCGCCGAAGCTTTCCACAGCTTCGTGTATGCCGCCGAAAAATCTGTCCCTGTATTTTTCGTTTATCGTGATATGAGTGGAGTGCGTCTTTATGTATTCGATATACTCATCAGCGGTATAGGTCCTTGTGTTGTGGAAGTGCGTTTCGCCGAGATACTCAAAGCCATAGTCCGCACCGGCCTTATAATCGAACTTCTGTGTATACGGCTGATCGGTCACAAAATACGCATCATACACCTTCTGTATCCTGTCAAAAAGCTCCGGGCAGGGCGTTTTGTAGTCGCCGTAAAGGAAGAACATCGCAAGATATCCGCCGGGACGCAGTATATCAAAGACCTTTCTGTATGCGATGTCCTGATCTATCCACTGTATCGTGGCCGCCGAGTATACCACATCAAAGCTCTGCGGCTCGAAGTCATACTTTTCAAAATCCGCGTTTATTATGGTAAAATTCGGGCGCGAGGAATACTTCTCACACATTTTAGCGGCAAGATGCTCACCGAGCTCTATCGCGGTATAATCACAGCCGGTATCAAGCGCAAAATCCGTCGCCTGACCTGTGCCCGGGCCTATCTCAAGGCATCTTTTGCCCTGCGCCAGCCCGCACTTTTCGATAATGGCATCAAAAAGCTCCCTGCTGTATCTTATCCTCCATTTGTCAAAACGCTCGGGTATGGTGTCAAATACAAGGCGCTTGTCCATACAGTCCTCCTTACAGGTCTATGCCGGTTATCTCTATCGTCCTCTTGTCAGGATCGTCCTTGTCGGTGCGTATATCCACGGTTATATTCTCGTCAAGAAGCCCCTCCGTGTTCTCAGACCACTCAACGGCTATAACGGACCGTTTGCTTATATAATCATAAAAGCCCGTCGCTTCGAGCGCTTCGGGTGTGGTTATGCGGTACATATCAAAATGATAGAGAGTGAGCTCAGCACCGTGGTATTCATTCACTATCGCAAATGTTGGGCTGCTCACACAATCGCCTGCGCCCATACCGAGTGCGATGCCCCGTGTCATGGTGGTCTTGCCTGCGCCGAGGTCGCCCCTGTATGCGATTATCTCGCCGCCCTTCATAAGAGCGCCGAGCCTTTGTCCTATCCCGATGGTCTCCTCGGGAGAATTAGAAATATATATCATAGCTGTCCTTTGCCTTAAAACACATCAGGGCAGTATTACTGCCCTGTAAGTCATTGTGTGATCTCATCGTCCACGCCGAGCAGGCCTCGGAGCATATACGGGTCTGTCTCCTCGTGCTTTTCACATGAGAGCGGTATCCTGTCCTGACAGACATCCACGTTCATTATCCTGAACTTCTCGCAGAAGAAGGATATGTCGTCATCCTCAAGGGAACGCACCTTATACCGCTTCTTGTCGGAATAGCCGTATTTCTCAGTGGATATTATATCAAAGCCGAAAAGCGGTGTGCGAACACCGAGAGAGCCTATCTCAAACTCGCTCACATTCTCGAATATTATCTCTGCCGTGAGATTAACGGGGTCGTGAGAATACAGCGTCATCTTAACAAAAGGCACCTTCACATTCTCACTGCCAAAGCCCGCATAATAGCTGAAATCGCCGTAGGCATCAAAATCGTACCAGTAGAAATCGTCGCTTGCATCGGTTATCTGCTCGATGCCGTATATCTCGCCGAATTTCTTTTTGAGAGCGGACTTCTCTTCCTTCATGGGCATCGGTTTTCTCATGCCCACGGCCAGCTTCTCAAAGCCCATACCCTCATACCATTTTATGAGGCTGTCCTCACAGAATATCTGCACGTTGAGCTTATACAGACCTGTCTGACAGTGCTCCACGATCCTGCGGACTATCTCTGCGCCTATACCGTGCTTGCGGTACTCGCTCCTGACGCATATGCCGCTCATGACTGCGGCTATGAGCCCGTCGGAAGCCACTCTGCCAAGACCCACCAGCTTGTCGCCGTCATAGGCATAGACGGAATAGAAGCTGTCATTTGCCTTTGCGATGTCCTCATCGGTATAACCGCTGAGCTGGTACCATTCAAGGGCTTTGTAGAGCTCTATCGGATCATTCGGATTTTTCAGCTCTGAAAGATATTCGATCTCCACAAGACCCCTCCTGTCTGTACAAGTTTATATCTGCCGGGAGCAGCACAGTGCTTTATAGAATATAAACAAAAAATCTACTTTAATTATATCACATTTTAGGATAATATCAATAGGTGATTTTTATTTTCGACGCTTTTTACAATCACGGCGCCGTAATATTGTCTATTTTGATAAAGTCATCCGGGAGACCTGATGTTATGCGGATGCGCTTGCCCGTCACCCTGTGAGTGAACGAAAGCTCCGAACAGTGCAGTGCATGGCGGGGCATAGAGGTGTCGCCGCCGTACATGGTATCCCCTGCAAGCGGATGACCCACAGCAGACATATGCACCCGTATCTGATGAGTGCGCCCCGTTAGCAGAGATACAGAGACGAATGTATAGCCCCCTGCCTGCATGACGGGCGTCACAAAAGTCACCGCACGCTGTCCGTCCTCCGAGACGGTGCGGCGCATGAGCGAGCCTTCCTCTCTTGCTATGGGCATATCTATACGCATAGGTCTGTCTATGCTGCCGCAGCACAGTGCAGTGTAGACCTTGTCAGCCCTTGTCACCGCAAAGGAATGCTTTGCCACAAGGCAAATGCCCGATGTATCCCTGTCAAGGCGGTTTATCACATGAAAGCCGCAGTCTGCGGGGGATATGTTCTCAAGGGTATCATTTCCGTGACCTGCCGACCTGTGGACGGGCATAAAGGGCGGCTTGTCATAGACGATGTAATCCTCATCCTCATAAAGCACGGGGACTTTCCTGTCGGAACAATGAGCGGGATTTGTCTCATGGGGAAAAGTGATCGTCAGCGTCTGACCGACCACGGCTCTGTCGATGCTTCTGCACGGGGCATAGTCAAGAAGTATGCCGTCGGGGAGTTTTTTCAGCTCTGACAGCATCCTTGCGGAAACACCGTGCTGTCTTAATATATCACCCGCATCTGCGTCACGCAGTACGGGTATCTGTATCCTTCTTCTCATTCATGTCATCCATTATGCGTCTGAGATAGACAGCGTGTATTATATTCACCAACGGCAGAACGAACATCATTGGGAATACCAGAACTGCCGACAGGGACCAGGGGATACAGGAGAAAAACAGCTTCACCGAGAAATTGTATCTGTATTTCGTTGCACGGATGGAGCGGTTTATGATCTCGCCTGCGTCTAGGTCGGGATTGTCGGCAAATATATACGGCACAAAGAACAGGTCCATAGTGCTGACATAATATATCACGAGGAGTACGAACACCGTGAAGGTCTCGATCGATTCTATCAGCCTTTCGTGCCCCGTGCCCACACGGGCGCAGATGAAAAACACCGCATATCCGAACGTGCCGAGCACGATAAATCTTGTGATACGTCTGAGATCTGTCATCAGCCTTACTATGATACAGCGCTGTATGGTGTGCCATGAATCGTAGCAGGCAAACAGCGAGCTGAGCGGCATCACCGCTCCCCCCGACAGGTTCCAGTAGAACCAGCGTATACCGTACGATAGCGGCACAGAGCCCAGATACAGTACAGTGTAAAGTCCCAGCACGCCCGCTATATATGCAGGCTCTGCCAGTGACAACGAGGGAATGGCATAGAACGAATCGTGTACGCCCAGCACCTGACCCATAAATACAAGTGCGGCATAGAAGAAAAAGACGATACCCGCCGCCAGCACTATTATGAACGACATCTCGGGCCAGCATGACTTCATACGGGTGAGCGTCTCAGATCTGATACTCTTGATCGTCATATCCCTCATAGCCGTTATCCTCTTCCTCACTGCCGATGACTTCTCCCGAATCGGTATATCCGAATGCGCCGAAATCGGGCACCTTGCCCAGTATCTCAAAGCAATAGCCCTGCTGCCACATCTGTGCGGTGACGAGCACCTCATATCCGTGACCCATCGGGCAGGCAAATTCCATGGGCTTGTACTTGGGCAGACCGAAGCAAGACATCATATTCATCAGTATGCCCGAATGTGTCATGACTGCCGCATCGGTAATGTCGTCCTTCATCATGTCGAGTATCACCGAATTGAGCGCAGTATAACAGCGCACCATCATATTTCTCAGGCTCTCTCCGTTCGGGGGAGGATTGTCAAGACCGCCCCTGAGCCATTTTTTGTATGAATCCAGCTTTGCCAGTTCCTCTGCGGAACAGCCCTCAAATGCACCGAAGTCCATCTCCGTCAGGTCATCTATCTCTGTCATCTCCCTGTCGGGAAAGAGTATCTCCGCAGACTGCACGGCTCTTTCGAGGGGTGATGTATACACCCTCTGCACCTTGGGGTATTCATGTGTCTCATAGAGCTCTTTGAGCTCTCTTTTGCCCTCCTCCGACAGGGGCAGGTCGGTCTTTCCGATATATATGCCCTTGTCATTGGCTTCTGTCCTGCCGTGTCTGAGTATGCTTATCCTGTAACCCTTCACAGAAAGTTCTCCTTTCAAAGCCCGCTTTCATGTCAGCGGCTCCGCTTCACCATGCGCCTGCTGTAACATCTGTCGCATATATCGTAACGATAGTCCCAGGGAAGATGTCTGCCGCAGGAGCGGCACACCCTGCCTGTCAGCGCCTGTTCGCCGAGTATCCTCATGGTTATGGCGGATATATCCGATTTCACCCTTATTATCTCACGCTCAGAGCCGTCCTTCCAGAACTTTGTGGAGAAATGGAACAGCAGGTCGCACAGCTTGTATGCTGTTTCAAGCTCGGCAAGGCCGCTCTTCTCGGAGTATATGGGCATAACATCCTCAAGATGCACAAGGGCATGGCGAATCACGCTCTCCGACAGCTCCTCCCACAGACGGTACACGTCGGGATTTCTCTCATCTATCGGTATGGATATCAGCTCGTATATGAGCCTCTTGTCCGAGGTCAGGCGTTCAAGAGTGCGGCAGAGCTTCAGTTCCGTCTTTATGTTTGCCTTTGTATAGCCGGTCTTGTCATCTATGGAATTCCACTTTTCAAGTATCTTTGACAAACTTACGTCAAGGTCAAGCAGAGAGGGCGGAAATGTGATTATGGCATGGGTGATATCCTTAACGGGGGTATTGACACCGTCCGTTATCAGCTCGGGTGAATACAGTGCGGAATAATATCCGCTGTCAAACATACCGTATCTGCCTGCTCTGCCCGCTATCTGCTGTATCTCATCGGGGCGGAGCTCACGCCTGTTCCTGCCGTCAAACTTGCTGTCCTCCACAAACACTATACGGCGTATGGGCATATTTAGCCCCATGCCTATGGCATCCGTGGCAACTACCACATCCGTCTCGCCGGTGTTGAATTTTCTGGCTTCCTCATGCCTAACATCATAGGGCAGAGCGCCGTAAATTATACTGCATCTCACACCGTCACGCTGGAGCTCTGCGGCAACAGCGTGTACATCCCGTCTGGTGAACACTATCAGCGCATCACCCTCTCTCACATCATCGGGGAAAAGGTTGAAGCTGTCATCAAATTCAAGGGGAGTCCTGCGTTCGGTGCGGTGTATCTCATAGGTATCTCCGCACTCGTTTATGAGCTGTATAAGTATATTCTCGGCATGGGGAGCGGCACAGAGATATACCGTCTCGGCGCACGCACCGAGCACCGCCCTTGTCCAAGCGCCGCCCCTGAATTCATCCCCTATCATCTGTGCCTCGTCTATGACAGCCACATCATAATGTTTGTCGGTATCGAGCATCTCTATGGTAGATGACTGTATATCCGCACAGGGTATGTATATGCATTCCTCACCTGTGACAAGGTTGCACGCCCTGCCGCAGTAGTTCAGGTTCTCAAACTGCTCATAGGCAAGAAGTCTCAGCGGAGCGAGATATATCCCTTTTTCCGCCTTTTTGAGCTGCTCTATCGCAAGATAGGTCTTACCTGAATTTGTAGGACCGAGACACAGCACAAAATGTCTTTTCATCCGCCTTGCTTCGGGATAGAGCAGTGCGTATGAATCGGGTATGCTGTCGAGTATATCGCTTTTCAGGCGCAGATAGCTGTCCGCCGCCTGTCTTATCAGCTCACCTGTCTCGGCAAAGAAGCGGTTCCTGCATATAAGGTCTGTCAGCACGGGTACCGTCAGATGCTCCTTTATGCTGTCGAGCACCTGCCACACATACTGACCGTCTTTGAGCCTCTGCTTTGCCACGCCCCTGAATATCCACTCATACTGCCGTCTGTCAAGGCCTGTCTGTTTAAGATAGCCCTCGGTCAGATCGTTTATTATCCTCTTGTGAAGATAATCATGGCATATGGGCAGACCGTTTATGAGCGGCCGTGAAAAGCCGCTCTCCTCATAGATATCTATGAATCTTTCAACATTATCGGCAGACAGCCTGTAATTCGTGCCGCCGATATTGAGCGTGACCCTTGCCTTCTCAAAGGTGTTCGCCGCAAGATCCTCACAGTGCTGTCTGTGCTTGTCGCAGCAGGGACGGATATTTGCAGCAAAATAATGCTCCATATCCTTCTCTGTGCGCTTCTGTGCAACGGCAGAGTCTGTGATAGGGCTGTTTGATGCGATAAGCGCATCTATCGCCTCTTTATTGTCATCGTAATACCGTCTGAGTTTTGCCACGCCCTCTTCAGAGACAAGCTCTCTGTATGCGCCGCTTCTTTCAAGAGCGGCAGGCAGTCTGTCCGATATATCCCCTCCGTATCTGCGTTTGAGGTTGAGCATGACCGCCTTTTCTGCCTTCTTTCGCTTCAGCGAAAGATACTTATCGAAATTGTCCAAATCATCACCAGTCGGAATGTATCAGCGGCTTTTGAGATCGACGCATACCACGATCATATTGCCGTTACTGTCATACATCTTAGAGGATATCGTCTTGCATTTCCTGCCTGTTGCATTTGAAACATACCAGCCTGAAATGAACGGATCCTCTATCCGTTCCTTTATAGCATAGAAATAATTTTTTATGTCATGGTTGACGCCCTTTATGGCAGGGGTGCAGTCTCCGGGTATCTCCGTACCCTCGGCCATGACAGTATCTGTTATCTGAAAGCCCTTGCTGTCTATGAGAAACGCACATTCTATCTCGCTATGTTCGTTCACATATTCACGGAGTTCCTTGTCATAGTCAGCCCCCTCCATGCAGGAAAGGCGGTTAACAAGATCGTATATTATGCGCTTATAGCTCTCAACACGCATATTCGCAACGGTCTCGTTGTTCTTGGTGGAGATGTTAAGGCGCTTTGCCGCATCCTCCACACGAAGTCTCGCTTCGTTGGAGAAAAGGTAGTTGAACTGTTCGGGTCTCTGAAAATAAAAGCCCTGAAAATAGTCAACTCCCATGATCATGCAGGTAATCACTTCATCGACACGCTCAACGCCCTCAGCTACGGTCATAGCGCCTATCTTGCCGGCGGTGGCTATCACCGAGCGGAACGCCTCCCGCCTGTATTTATCCGCATCAATGCCCGACACGATACTGCGGTCTATCTTAATGATGTCAGGGTTTATCAGCATGACACGGTTTATGGTGTCAAGCCCCTCGTCCACGTTGTCAAGGGCTATGAGCATCCCCCTTGAACGGTAGTGGTCGGCAAACATCATCAAATCATACGGGTCTTTCTTCGCAGAAGACAGTTCAAGTATGATGTTCTGCGGCGATATCCTGTTATCGGCAGCTTCCTTCAGTATCTCATCGGTACGGGCAAAATCGCTGTTCAGGAGCTCCGGGGCACAGTTCAAAAACAGCGCCGGGGCGCTCCCTTGAGCGGAGAAAGCCTTCATCGCCTTATCTCTGCATATCCTGTCGAGCCTTGCCGTGCAGGAATTCTCACGGGCGTAGTCAAAAAGAGGTATCGGCGGTATAAGCTCCTCGCCCGACACACCTCTTGACAGGGCTTCAAGGCCTATATACTTCTGTGTGTTGAGCGAGTATATGGGCTGAAACTCTGTGATTATATTTTCATTCTCTATAACATCTCTGAGCTTTTCCGGAGCAAATTTCACGGACTATCTCCCCTGTCGGTTTTTATTCTGTTTCCTTCCCGTGTTCATAGGGTCTTCTGTGGTCAGCTTCTCATCGTCAAGCAGCTTTACCGCCGTAGCGCAGTCATTTTGTCTGCCGATGGCTATGCATATCCTGTTGTACTGCCTGTACATCGCCTGCACCGCATTCTCGATAAAGAAATAATACGTCAGATAGGCAAAGCAGAGTATGAGCAGCAGACCGTTGACTATCATTATGGCAGTGATGCCGCTGAGAAAGTATATCGCAAAGCCTATGAACATGAGTATACAGCACATTATCGTGACCATGAGATGGATAAGACGTTCGTGCTGTATAAACTGTATCTGCACAAGATGCTCCTGTCTGAGCGCCTCAAGGTCGGTGCTGTCGTCATCTATGGCGCGCTCGGTATTTTTCATGTATGTCTTTATATATCCGCCCATACATACGCCCCCATTGTACATATATAGTAATCATACCATATTTTTACGGATATTTCAAGGTATTTTAAATAAATTCCTGTCTCAAAAAGAAGACTGTTGAAATAATATACTATTTGTAATAGTACCGCATATATATACAATTAAGCTTATGCATTATGCTCATATCCGTGTTACTATTTTGTACAGTTATACAAATCGTTTTTTTGCATCTTGACAAATCAATATTGATGTGATATCATTTTAATATCAAATAGAGATATGTTTGATAAACAAAGACAGCGCTTATGCGCAGGAGGAACAAAAAATGAAAGAACGCATCATAACAACAAAAAAGAACGGCATGGCTATGCTGTTGTTCGGCATCATATCATATATCATGGCAGGTGCGGCGGTACCCGGCGGCTTTGCATCGGAAACACCCGCCGGCACTGTGATCGGTATCATCGGTCTTGTATGGATGATGGTGGGCTGGATAATCTTTCTCGGTCTGAAGGTACTGAAGCCCCAAGAGGCTCTGGTGCTCACTCTTTTCGGCAAATACTACGGCACTCTCAAGGGCGACGGCTTCTATTGGGTAAATCCTTTCTGTACCGCATTCAACCCTGCAGCTTCCACAAAGCTGAGACAGTCCGGTGACGTTTCCGGCGAGGCGAACCCCGTTGTGAAGCTCAGCACCGAGGGCGTAACAGCATCGTCAGCGGTACTTCCCGATAAGAAGATATCGCTCAAGATAATGACGCTCAACAACAACAAGCAGAAGATAAATGACTGCCTCGGCAATCCCGTTGAGATAGGCATCGCCGTTATGTGGAAGGTCACAGACACCGCCAAGGCTGTATTTGAGGTCGATAACTACAAGGAATACCTCTCATTGCAGTGCGATACGGCACTCAGAAACATAGTGCGCCTTTACCCCTATGACGTTGCGGAGAATGTTGACACCACAGGTGACGGCGTAGCGGATGAGGGAAGCCTCAGAGGTTCAAGCGAGATTGTGGCAAAGCGTATCCGTGACGAGATACAGGAAAGAGTCGAGATAGCAGGCATAGAGATAATCGAAGCAAGGATCACCTATCTTGCATACGCTCCCGAAATTGCCGCAGCTATGCTCCAGAGACAGCAGGCATCGGCTGTTGTGGACGCAAGAAAGCTCATCGTTGACGGTGCTGTGGGTATGGTTGAAATGGCTCTCGAACAGCTCTCGGAAAAGAATGTGGTGGATCTTGACGACGAAAGAAAGGCGGCTATGGTATCCAATCTGCTCGTAGTCCTCTGCGGCAATCACGATGCACAGCCCGTCGTAAACTCGGGGAGCATCTACTGATGGGGGCTAAGAAGCAAGTGCCACTTCGCCTGTCGGAAAAGCTGTACAACGACATAGCGTCGTGGGCAGAGGATGACTTCCGTTCGGTCAACGGTCAGATAGAATACCTGTTGAACGAATGTGTGAAACAGCGCCGCAAAAACGGCGGCTACGTCGGCAAAGAGATCGACGCACCGCCGGATATAGATGTGCAGGATTTTGAATAACAATGACCGCATCTGCCTGACGACAGATGCGGTCTGCTGGTTTTAAACTATCCAACGCTTTGTAATACGGAAAAGATACCGTGCCACAAATGTGTATGACCGTGCGCATATATCAGCGCGGCAGCTGTTGGTCTGCCGACCCGTAATTCTCCCCGCTGTAACACGAAAAAGTTACCGTGCCGCAGATGTGTATGACCGTGCGCATATATCAGCGCGGTGGCTGTCGGCACTGCCGACCCGACTACCATGTCCATTCCTCCATGACCTTTTCGAGCCTGGTCTTTTCGCCTCTCTCCATGCGCTTTTTCTTCATCTCGTTGCCTATGCCGACGGCTATGAGTATCACGCCGGCTATGAGGAGATATACCCACCATATGCGGCTGTTCCACAGTTTGACGGTCATGAGCAGAGCCTCCGCAACTGCGGCGCATACAGCCAGTGCGAACCAGCGCTTTTGCCTGTAAACAAAGGACAGACCGAGTATGCAGAGTATTACCCCGCCGAGGAACACCGCATCAAAGGCATAACCTGTCTTTGCCGCATCAAGGAACAGTATCAGCAGTTCAATGACCGCCGCTATGAATGCCACCTTGTCCACAGCTTCCCTGTGAGCCTTGTGTATCAGATAGATGAGTGCAAGAGCTATTACGGTGGGCACGAGAGAGACCTCGGTGCGGACTATCTCGGGCACTTCAAAAAACGGCTCGAACCACCAGAGCGGTATCGTCAGGCACGCCGCCAGCGTAAGGAAAGTGTTTCTGACCACGGGCTTGTCGCCCTTTCTGTAAAGGCTCACAAACCATACTGCCAGCGCAAGCATTGCCCACCAGCGTGTAAAGCGGTCATCGGCGGCGAGCAAGGGAGCGATGCCGAAAACGGACGTGATGGCAAAAGCATCGCTGAAACGCCTGCTCTTTGCCAGTGTATTTCTGAACATCAGCCTGCCCGTGATCATCGTCACCGCCGCAGGTATCAGCGTGAATAAAGTGTTTCCGTCAAGCGTGAACATATATGTGCCGATATGGACAAACGGGAGCAAAACGTACATGAGCAGTGTGTTCTCCATGCCGTAAGCCGCCGATGCGGACAGCGCCGCAAGTACATATGAGCATATGAGTATGATGAGAGAATGGCTGATGACCGCCGATATCATCAGATATGCCGAAACAACGGGCATGATGCCGAATGTGAACGCTTTTGAAGCCCTGCCGAATGTGCGGTTCGTCAGAAGAGACGGAAGCATTACCAGCACCGCCGCCGCTGTCAGACATACTGCGACCAGTTCTCTTGTGTGTTCGCCTCCCATGCACTTGGCGCACTTGTACGCAAGCAGCATGAGCGCCGCAAATGTGGGGTAGATGTATCGTCTGTGACCGCTCTTATCGGAAAGATAAGCATCGGCAAATGACACTGCGAGTACCGCCGCAGTACAAAGGACATACGGCAACGTTGTCTCATCGATCACAAAGAGCAATACAAGTGAGATCGGCATGATAAGATGAGCCATTTTCTGCGATATGAGCCTTCCGCTGAGGCACAGGAGCCTGTATATGCACATCACAGCGATCATTGCGGCAAAGGATAACGCCCCCTTGTCCATACTGAGATCCGGGATGTCAAATATCATCATAGCGACAATATATGATACAGGCAGGCTGACAAGCACGGCTATCTCTTCATAAGATCCGCCGTTCCGCCTGTATTCACGGGTAAATGCAACAGGTATGCACAGCCATATCAGACCGAAGACGACCCTTGCAGGCACATTGTATATGTGAATATCGGCACACAGACCCGACAGCACGAACAGGATCGAGAGACTGATACACAGCGCCGCAAAACGGCGCATCGACCGGCTTTCCTTGCCGACGGTACTGTAAAGTATCAGCACAGCCGCCGTTACAGCCGCAAGGGTGAAACTGCACTCCTGACCGTATACGGTATAGATGAAGGCAGGTAAAGACAAAAGCAGTGCGCCTGCCGCCTTGAACTGCATCCTCCTGCCGCCCGTGAGAAACATACCGATTATGAACACCGCCGCAGACGCCGCACCGCTCACATCACGGAAAAGCTCCGCATTATTATTCCCGATAAACGCCGTCATAGGCAGATACAGGCTCATAAGTGACACGGGGAACAGCCACTTTGAGATGTTATCTCTGCCGAGCGCCAGCGATACCACCGTGAAAATCCACAGCGCAACACCTATCAGACGGCTGAGATCGTCATTAATGCCGATGTTGCAGAAAGCTGCCACGTAAAACGCCGCACAGGTCACTGCCGAAAGCAGTATGCGAAGTTTATTGTGCTCCTTTCTGAACTGCATCGCCGCAGTACAGAGGAACGCCGCCGCTCCGACTGCGCCGAGAGCTGTGATACAGCGTGTATCTGCTGCCGTGATGACAGGTATGAGCAGCGCAGGAAAAAGGATTATAAGATTTTTGCGTATGCCTTTGCCGAAAAATACCGCCGCCGCTGTGACAATGCCGTATACCGATGCTGTGATCGTCGCAGACATATCCGCATCCGTGATGTATTTTCTCACAGGCACGATGAGCAGCAGAAGCGCCGCGGGCAGTGCCCACGCCCTAACTTTGCCGTCCGAAAGCGCTGCTGTTACGATAAGGCAGACAAACAGCGCCGCAGTGCATACGGGCGGAGCGGACACAAACAGCATTAGCCCGAAATACAGACAGAAAACCATATCCGAACCGAAGCCGAATATGAAATCCACTTCCTTGCTCTGTCTTATGACGATACTGCGCACTATGAAATAGCCGGCTATGCACAGCGGTACGACGAGCCCGCTGTCATCAAGTCCGTTTATGGCGGCAAGTATAAGGGAAACGGCGCCGACAACCGCAAAGCCGCATTCAAAGGGCTTTGCAAAGCCCCTCTTCTCAACGGGCACGATAACGGCAAGGACAGAGAATAAAGCCTGACATACAGCCACTGCCGTGAGTGTCATTTCCGCATCGTGTGTATACAGATATGCAGGGAATACCATCATCAGAACGGATACAGCCGCAGATATCCTGCCAAAGAGCCCCATACCTTCCTTCGGTCTGAGGGCACATATGAACGCACACGCCATCAGCATGACCCATAAAACGGCGGATACATCAGCCACAGCATATTCCCGGCGTGAAGCCGCCGCCAGCTCTGCCGCACTGAAAACGGATATGATCACATCCGCAGAGAATGTGTGATATCTCTTTGCAAAGCGCATGACTATCAGCCATACAAGGCTGAGGGCAACAGCCGCCGCAGGTGCGTATACTCCGAAGAGCTTGCCCGCCTCACAGGCTGTCAGGATCACCGCAGGTGCGACAGCATAAAGCGATGCCTTGTCCCCCCTGTACGCTGTTATCAGAAACTGAACGGTCACGCACAGGGCTGAGATCATCACGGGCAGGCTGAATCCACCGTTAGCGATCATGATAATCAGACCGACAGCTATAACAGCGCCGGATGCAATGATCCTTACGGCAGATACGGCACTTCTCAGACTGTCGGGCACCATATCCATAAAGCTCAGCACGCTGTAAACTATCATCACCAGTGAGAACAGCAGCAGACCGCTGTCAATGCTATCGGGGCGCACCGCAAGATACGCACCTATCATGATATACACGCAGAATGCGAGCATATCCGAGCTTTTCTGACTTCTCCTGAGGGCGCTTATCAGAAAAGCCGCAGAGAATATCAGCACAGGTACTGCGAATATATGCGACCCGTCCGACAGGAACAGGGACACAAGCGCAGAGACATATATATTCTCCGAAACAAAGAAGCTGTATTCATCCTTCAGGTTCTTGTTTATATGCTCGGAGCGCTTTATCGGTCCCTCAAACATCATAATGACAAACGCCACGACCGCCATCTCCGCCGCCGCAAACGCACCGTCAAGGAATACACCTATCGCCGCACCCGAAAGGGTTATGAAGATATATCCTGCTCTGGCGGCTCGCCTGCTGTCATAGTGTACGGCGCCTGTGAGCGAGCATATCCCTGCGCACAGAGCCATGACGGATATGACAAGGCCGCCGTTGTTGTCAGAGAACGAAAAGCCGTCGCCGAACACTTTCAGCACCGCCGCAGAGAACACTGCCGCAGGCAGAAAGACCGAGCCCAGGATATAGAACACCTTGCCGGCAGAGGGAAGCTCCAGCTTTTTCTCTGCGATGATGTGTATGACAAAGAACAGCACCGAAAAGCTGATAAGCACCGCTCCACGTCCGAGAGAGGACAGCATCCCCCATGCCGACCCTGCGAACACAAATCCCGCAAGGCTGACGAACAGTGTGCCCAGTGCAAGTATTATGTTTATGGGAGAGGCAGGCTTTTTCTCTGTCTGAGGTTCACTGTGCGAATTCCGATATTCGGCAGGCCGAACATCGGAGACAGGTCTGCTCTGCTGACCGCTCACAGCGCCGTATGTATATACGGGCGGCGAAGCCTTTCTCTGCGGTGCAGAGTATACAGGCCGTGCGGGCTGTACCGGTCTGACAGGTCCGGCGACTTGTGAAGTCTGCACAGGCTTTGCCTGTTCCTGGACGGCCTGCTCCCGACGTTTATCCGCCGCAGGAACAGATGACGGTACAGCAGGCGTCTCAGCCCTTGCCGTTTCAGCGGGCGGTGCCTCATGCTCGTATTTTTTGTCCCAGCTCTCATCACGGAACATCCGGCCGCTCAGATGGATGTCCGAAAGCTTTGCACGGAGTATGTTCAGCTCGCTTTTCAGATAGCGCTCATTCTCCCGAAGATCCTTGGTTTTCCGCTTTTCCGACATAAGCAGGACAAAAAGCGGTATGGGAGATAACACCCATATTACTGCCAACACAGCAAAAACCGTATTGATGTCCAAGATACGCCCCCCTTTATCTATGACCCCTTTTACCGTACAGTATAGCACAACTTTACCGTGATTTCAAGGAAAAGCAGGTGAAAATCCTGTGTAATCCCGATTTACAGGCACAAAGTCCGCCTGTCATTTTGTCTGACACTTGTGTGCTGTATTTGTGCAAAAAGCCGATTTGCCAAGTATACTGTGCAAAAGTGTTGACAAGTTTACTTGGCAATGATATAATACACCCATGAACGAAATGCAAAGTTAACTTTGCAAAAGAAAGGGAGTGCGGCTATGACCAGAGAAGAGGTACTGTCAAGAAGCCGTAAGGAAAACAGCGGCGCCGACCTTGTCTCCCTGCGTATCGCAGGTGTATCAAGAGGTCTGGCGGGCGCAGGCGTTATGATCATAGGCGCTGTGCTGAACCTTATAGCAAGTATAAGATATGATGCAAGGTCACCCGTATTCTGGGCGATGTTCTTCGGCTATTCGGCAATACAGGGTATAAGCGCATTCATACTTATGAAGAAAAACGGCATAAACGGCAGATCATGGCTGTGGCTGGCATACGGTGCGTTTATGGGGATCATGACCGTAATGGCAGTGGCGGAGTTCTTTCGCTATTATGAGGCTGCGGTGTGATGGACGACAGGCTCATACTGCACAACAGGCTCAGGGAAGTGCGCTCAGAGCTCAAACTGTCTCAGTCCGAGCTGGCTGAGATGGTAGGTGTTTCCCGCAATACAATCAGCTCCATTGAGACAGGTCAGTACAGTCCCACTGCCAAGCTGGCGCTGATATTGTGCATCGCACTCGACAAAAAATTCGAGGATCTTTTCTATTTCTGACACTCTCTTGTCATCCCCCTAAAAATCACTAATACATATCATATTTCATTGTGCAATTCGTTGATTTTTCATAAAGCCCTTGTAATTTTTCGATTTTTAGAGTATACTTATATTGTAGTATAAGAGTATGAGACAGTCGGTCTATAAGGAGGATAGAAGCCTGTGAATGATGAGCAGACGATGTCTTTCTCAGTTCATGTTGACAGAGAAGCAGAGCTTAAAAAGAACCTTACGATGATATATGATGCTCTCAGAGAAAAGGGATACAATCCCATCAATCAGATAGTAGGCTATATCCTTTCGGAAGATCCCACATATATCACCACCTACAACAACGCAAGAAGCCTTGTGAGACATATCGACAGGGATGAGCTCCTTCAGGCGCTCGTAAAGAATTATCTCAATTCCTGATTACCCGCAAAGGCGTCTTTCGGCAGGGCAGATCTCACACAAACACTGTTTTGTGAAAGAAGAATGAAAATTTGCGTAAAATGTGATTTACCCCTTTACAAATCCCGTAAGCTGTGGTATAATCATATCATCAACAAGTCAGATCGGATTTCCCGTGAGATCCTGATATACTGTTTTACCGATGCAGACGGTAGAACTTTTCGTTATCTTCCTTGTTTTATCTGATGTGCTGACAAGCACAAAAATTCCGCCCCGACGCTAATCGGGGCGGCTTTTTTATATGTGTTTTATCGGGTGCCTTATGACAGTTCTAAGCTTTTCGGGCAGCACCCGTCTTGCGTCGGAGAGATATATCTCATGGTGCAGGCGCTTTTCACCTATGTCAAGGGTATAACCCTCGCTCTCCATGAACCTGTGCATCATTTCCACCGAAGCAGGCTCATCGTCATACGGACCGATGTGCATACACTGTACACACAGACCCTCATCATAGGTCATGAACCACACCTTTGAGAAGTCTGCCTTTTTGCTCTTCTCCGCCGCTGACACTGCCCATTCAACGTCTGCTCCCGTCACAAAATCAGGCAGACGTATCATCGAAACCCATTTAAAGTCGGCCTTGCGGGAATAATCTATCCCCTGCGTGCCGTCCTGCCGCCATAAGCCCTCCAGCGGAGGCACTACATAGTCAAAGAAGCCCTCTATGTTCCTGCCGCCTTTTCTGCTCATCTTTATCGTGAACGCCACGCCGTACAGCAGCGTGATCGCCTGCTTATACTCGCCGCCCTCGATGTTGGGGTCGCCCTCTCCGTTCACGGCAATATAGTTCATGGGCGGAACAGTTACAACAGCAGGGACTTTCGGTGCGTAGAATTCCTTGTATTCCTTTTTAAAATCAAAGCTCATATATCGCTCCTTACCCTGTCCGTCCGCACGGACACATCTGTATCGGGTCACACGGATTTCCGTGCGATCACAGCCAGCCACGCCGGGATCGCTGCCATAGGGTTGCTCTTCCAGTCGTTTATATTCTCGGTCTCCTCCTGCTTTTTGGTTTTCAGTTCATCGTATGTATACCAGAACGATGCATCCGTTGCAGGAAGCTCCGCCATCTCCGATATGGCAAGACCTGCCGATATAATGGAGTTGATCACATCCTGTACCCTCCAGTGCAGATCGGGAAAAACATCATAATAGGATTTTCTGATCTCGGGGGCTTTCCATGCCTCTCCGGCAAAAGGTCTGTTGAAAGGATGCATGTCATATACCGCCGAATATCCTCCGACCTTCAGCACTCTCGATATATTCCTGTACATTTCATTCAGATCACCGATCCATGTCAATGTCCCGTTTGATGTGTATACAAGGTCATATGAAGCATCCTTTGTCTGTGACAGATACATCGTATTGTCACAGACATATTCTATATCCAGTCCCCAGCCGTCAGAGATCACCTTTGCATTTTCCAGTTGTCTTTCACTTATATCCGCCGACGTCACCTTTGCCCCCATCAGAGCGAATGCGAACGCAGCGTGATTATCACCGCTTGAAGGGAGCAGTATCTTCTTTCCTGCAAAGCTCCCCATGTGTTTCTTCAGCAGTGACAGCATTTCGGGATGAAAGGCAGTCCCCGGGTCTTTCTTTAATCTGTCAAGTCTCTCCTCGGTCCTTAATGACTTGTACCACTCGGAATCAGCGACCCTATCCCAGTGTTTTCTGACCTCTTCTTCCCATTCTTCCATATCCTATGTCCCCCTAACGTTTTGTCCGGGTATCACAACTGCCTGTTTCTGCTGTATCCCCAGCTCTTAAAGTTCCAGCTCTCTATATAGGGCACATCATTTTCATATATCCATGACATGACGCATACAGGCGTTATCTCAAGCACGACCTCATCCTCGATGCCAGACCAGCGCTTCACCGCATCGGGGAAGGCTTTTTCCATAGCCCGAATAAAATCGGGCATATCGCACGGTCTGCCTTTGATACTGCATATGCCCTCAACAGTGAAGTTCCCTCGGCACAGCGATACATTCGGATTATTCTCTATCTGTCTGCATTTGAGATAGTTCCTGTTGGTCTGACAGTAAAATCTGCCGCCGTATATCACCACGCTCATGCTTCGTGAGGTCACCCTGTTGTCCGCACAGGTCGAAAGCACCATAACACTGTGGGTACCTATATCAGCCCATAATCTTTCAAATTCATCCATTATTTTATGCCTGTCATTATAAAGTTTATCAGAGCTTCATCTTTGAAAGCATACCTTTCGCACAGTCACTCTCACATTCATGACAGTGTGTATATGCTTTTTCAAGTGAGCATATTCTGTTCTCACACCAAGACTTATCGGGGCATTCGTCCGAATCACAGCCTGCACAGTGATCATTTTCACTGCACAGACAACAAGCCGGTCCGCATCTTGCTATACCAAGTTCTCATTTCATAGCGCCCTCCTTATAAACCGACCGGCTTTCAGTTTTTTCAGTGCCCAATCGTAGTGAGATGAGAGGCTGCTTGTAAAAAACTGCCCGGTGAGTTATTGCCTGTCCCGTCATAATATCTGCGGGAGAAGAGTTCTTCATTGGTAAAGCATCAAGCATAGCCCGTGCATCGGCAGAAGTGGTATCACCTCAGTGTTTTTTCTTTTTGAGCTCGGGCAGTTCATCGTACATAGCATCCAAAAGCTCTCTGAGAAACTCCCTGTCCTCAACATTGTCCACAAGGAGCATCTCCTTTGCGCCCTCATATGGCAGTTCGAGAGATGCATCTTTCATAAGCTCTTTTGCGGACTTTGTGGGCTTGACAAGAAAACGGTCATCGTATATCCCGCCGAAGACCTTTCCTCGGAAGTAAAGTATATACTCGCCCATCATAGCACGATAGGTTATCTCGTCCGTATGGGGGAGTTGTTCAAGTATGAAATCAAGATATCCTTTTGCAGACGGCATATTCTCCCCCTATCCGCAGTATGCCACCGCATCTGCCTGAAATTTCAGTCCGCTCTCTCCGCCCACATGGGCGAATTCTGTCTGTATCGACTTTCTCACGGGATACTTGCCGTGAAAGCGTTCCCTGATGACCTTTTCCATTATGGGTATGTTCCACGCATCCCTGAAAAGGCAGTCCATCTGCACCACATTTTCAAGGGTCAGCCCGAACATGGCAAGGCGGTGTTCCATCTGGTCAAATGCACCGTTTATCTGCTCTTCCACAGTGCCGCCGATATTGCCCACACAATAGCTGAGAAAGCAGTAGTCCCCTGCCTTGATTATTCCGGAATGTGCCCATTCCTCGCTTATGTCTTTTCTCTCGATATCCATATTGCCCTCCGTCTCACGAACATTTCCTGCGATGAGCCTTCAGCTTTTTGAGAGCCCAGTCGTAGTGCGATGATGTGTTGCTTATAAAGTATGATGCAAGGGCATTATTGCCCGTCCAGCCAAAATATCCCCTTGTGTACAGCTCCTCCTCCGAGAGCTTTTCGGCAAGCGCCATGACCTCTCTGTGGGTAGCTTCGAGCATCTTTCTTGCACTGTCGGTCTCTGTCTCCTGATGTGCCTGCCAGAAAGCCCTGTTCATATCGCCGTAGTTCTTCCAGTTATACGGTGCCGGCAGAAAGGTGATACTGCCGCCGTTCATATTGCTGCCCACCCAGTTTATGAGCAGTCTGTGCCACTCGTACAGGTGTATGTACACGTCACGCAGGTTTTTGTCACGCCCCCAGTGGGCTTCTGTCTTGCTTTTGTCCCCCGAAAAGTCAAACGGTGTTTCTCTCTCCCTGTCGCTCATGCTGTCTGCAAACTGCATCAGTTTTTCAAAATTCTGCTGTGAAAGTGTGAGCAGGTCGCTCTTGCTTGTAGGTCTCGGCATATTATCCCCTCATTTCAAGCCAATGTAAATGTGTATCTCGCAGTTCTCGGGATCGGCATTCTGATACTCCTCAAAGTCAAAGACATAGCTGCGGTCCAGCTTCATCTGCCACAGCTTCTGCCAGAATTCGCCGACTGCCGTCATCATATTGCCCACGACCACGAACTTTGCGTATCTGCCTGAGGGCAAAGTGCGCACTTCAAAGCCGTCGGGGACTTCCCCCTCCACCGCACTGGCGGTCATAAAGGTGTATCCGCCGTGTTCATCGCTCTCATAATCTGTATAGATGCCCATGGTCTTGCCCGTTATCTTTCCGGGGAGCGATCCGTAGCCCTCCTCAAAGAATTTCTGCCAAAGGCCGCCTATAACAGCCCCCATATCGGGCGAAGCATTGCTCGTGCGTGCGGTGAAGCCCGCAACACGTCTTTCTTCAAGCTCAACGATCTCAAAAACCATATCCATGATATACCCCTTTCATATTTGATGATACCATCATATCACATGAAAGGTGACATCAGTATGTCATATTCATTCGGTCATTTATATTTTTTTATTATATTTTCCAGCAGAGCCAGATATTCACTTCGGTACTCCGTCGGGGCAAGTATCTCCGCCTTGTCTCCGAATGTGAGCATATAGCGGTAGAATGCAGGCACATCCGACCATGTGAAGGTTAGTATGATGTCGCCGCCGGCATTCTCCGCACATTCGGCGCCGAATTCGTCTATTATCCTCCAGCGTACAGAGCTGTCAAATCTGACCGTTGCCTCTATCTCGCCCTTTGTATGGCGCAGTTTGTCACACTCATAGGGCGGTATGTCCCTGCGGATACGCTTTTCGCCCGTTAGCTCCAGGGCGGTCATCCTTGTCAGCTTGAACATACGCCAGTCGCACCTGTCACAGCACCAGCCCCAGACATACCAGCCCGACCACTGATATACAAGGTGATAGGGCTCTATCGTCCTCTCGCCCTCACACGTGGGGGAATGATAGGTAAAGCATATCCTCTCATCCCTATCCATAGCCGTCTTTATTATCTCTATCCTGTCAGCATAAGCCGCCTTGTCCCATCCGGAGAGATCGACTATGATATGATCGTCGGGCTTGACATTCTCCTCCTCGGCAGAGAGCTTCGCCGCCAGCCTGCGGTAACTGCCGCTGTTGGTCACGCTGTCAAGGCCTTTCAGCCCCGTAAGTATAGCCCTCATGTCGTCCTCCGAGAGAAGCGCACGGTCTACCTTGTAGTTCTCCATGATGTATATACCGCCGCCCTGTCCCTGTTCCGACACTACGGGTATCCCCGCAAGGGAGAGCGTATCCACATCACGCAGTATGGTGCGGCGAGACACCTCAAACATCCTTGACAGCTCCGCCGCCGTCATTTTGTCACGTCTCAGGAGCACGGATAATATGCCGATGAGCCTGTCTGTTTTCATCATATCACCTTTGGTATATTATTCGCTATATTATACATA
This sequence comes from Oscillospiraceae bacterium, assembly GCA_018110925.1. Lineage (GTDB taxonomy): Bacteria > Bacillota > Clostridia > Oscillospirales > Ruminococcaceae > Huintestinicola. The sequence continues at coordinate 131,782 of JAGAZJ010000016.1, forward strand.
ACGTAATTTTCATCTTTACAAAAACAGGATGACCAACCCCTGCGGGCAGTCATCCTTCTTTTGCAAAAACGTCTCACGCATCAGATAAACGCAGTGGTATTGGGTCCCTCATAATAATCATTGCCAAATCCCAGCATAAGCAGACCTATCGGTGTCAGTAGCCACAGGAAGATTATGCACCAGCCCGTACTCTTGCCGAAGCTCTGACCGAGCCTGAGATAGAGCGCAAAGGGGAAGATGATCTGAAGAAGCGGTATCAGGCAGAAAAGGAATTTCAGACCGTTGCCGTAGCAGATCTTGGCGAGGACATATGAATTGTATATGGGTATGATGCTTGCCCAACCGGGTTCGCCCGCCTTCGTGAATATCTTCCACAAAGCCACGATACTTATCACTGCGAATATCAGCGATATGAGGAAGGATGTACCGCCCACCGCCGATGCTACACCTTCATACAGGGACTCATAATCCTGTTCCATTGTTCATTCCTCCTATTGTTTAGTGCGGTCTGTACCGACCGCCCATACTCCCTTTATACCATATATACGGAATAATGTCAAGCTATTTAATGTGATTGTAATATTTCTTTGATGATTTTAATATACGGCATCATATGACCAATTCACACAGAACAGGCAGTATGATGCGATGATTTTGTATATATTTGCATTTATTTTATATTGCAATATTTTCATTTATATGCTATAATAATTGTATGTGCATACTCGTATGTAAATCAACATAAGGAGACGGCCTGATGGATCATCCCAAAAATGTCAAGAAGAGCTTTATCAGCAGTCTTGTTACGCTGATATGCGCCTTTAATATACTTATAGTCATACTGTTCATCACGATGACTTTTTTTATCATCAAGAGCAACAGCGACCGCAATGTCCATTCTCTCATGACTAACTCTGCGGTGACGAGCTGCCGCTCCTTTGAGAGCTGTATGACACAGATAAACGCCACCCTGCGTTATCTGACCACATCGTCCTTTGCAGAGGGCTTTTTTGAGGGCTCATCTGACGGGACCGATATGGTGAACGAGATCAATTCCCTCATATCGGGCTCTGATATGATAGACAATATATGGTGCTTCTCCCCCTCGGGCGAGTGCATCGACAAGAACGGCAAAGCTGACCCCACCGACCTTATCAGCATAAGAGCGGAGTCACCCACATATTTCTCTCTGGTTTACAGCGACAAGCTGGGCTTCATCATGTGCCAGCGCTACAATTCCGCAGGCAGCGGCACGGTATATCTGAAAATAAACATACCCGCAATGGGCGAGTATGTGAGCCGCAATCTCTCAAACGAGGGCGCATATGCCGTGATATACGACCCCAAAGGCAAGGTCGTGTTCTCCCCCGTGGGCGTGAACTCCCTCATGTCCGAAGCGGATATAAGGCTCTCTGAGATAGGTCTTGCCGAGAGCGGCAACATACTGCGCTTCCATTCGGGCAAGACCACGCACTATTTCTACAATCAGAAGCTGTCCTCCGGATGGGTCATCTCCGTGCTGTTTGACGGCAAGGTGGCAATAGGTGACTTCACAAGGCTCTACACCCAGCAGGTCATCATCCTTGCCTGTCTGTTCGCACTTGAGACCATCGCCACGCTCAACGCCATACGCCATGAGGCAAAGGACATACCCGAGATATCCAGCTCTATCGCCCAGATATCACAGGGCAACTACAATTTCAGGATAAACTCCACCTCGGAAAACGAGATAGGTCTTATCGCACGGTCCGTGGATGAACTGGCGCAGACGCTCCAGGACAAGAACGCCGTCATAGACGACTATGTGAACCTTGATGCGACCACAGGCCTTTACAACCGCTACAAGATGTATGAGTACATAGAGGACCTTGCGGCGGTGAGAGAGGACGAGAACGACCGCTTCGCCCTTATCTTCATAGACATTGACAACTTCAAATGGATCACCGAGACGCTCGGTCACAAGCAGGGCGACGCCTTTCTCCGTGAATTCGGTCAGAGGATAAAGAAGATCATGCCGAGGGTGTTCCGTTTCAGCGGCGATGAATTCATCGTCGTCACAGAGCTTGACACTCCCGACTACGAGATCAGGATAAAAGAGATAGTAAACAATATCAGGGAGCAGTTCCGCGTACCCATAGAGATACTCAACAACAAGCTCTATGCCCAATTCTCCGCAGGCATCTCGATATACCCCGATGATGACAAGAACCTTGATATGCTTCTGCGAGACGCCGACATAGCGATGCAGAGGGCAAAGGAAAAGAGCAAGGGTCACACCGAATACTTCAACACATCCCTGCATGAAAAGGTGCAGAGCAAGTCCGCTATTGCACAAAAGCTCAATATGGCTGTCGAGAACAAGGAGCTGTTCCTTGTATTCCAGCCTATCGTATCCGTTGAGAACGGCGTGCTTCACGGCTTTGAAGCCCTCGTGCGCTGGGAAAATCCGGAGCTCGGCTATGTATCCCCTGCCAGCTTTGTTGAGGTCGCAGAGGAAACGGGCATAATGGAAAAGATAGGCACATGGGTGCTTGAAAACGGATGCAAGGCGCTCAGACAGATGAATGCCTACAACAAGGACATAATCATGTCGATAAACGTATCGGCTGTACAGCTGAAACGCTCCGATTTCATCTCAAAGATAATGCGCACACTCAGCATATTTGAGATAAACCCTGCCAACTTGCAGATAGAGCTCACCGAAACGAGCTTTGTGGACATTCTGGAGGGCGAGAACGGCAAGAAGCTGCAGCAGCTCGCCGATATGGGCATAGCACTGGCGCTCGACGATTTCGGAACGGGTTATTCCTCATTCAGCTATCTGAAAGATATGCCCATAAAGACGCTCAAGGTCGATAAGAGCTTTGTTGACGAGATAGGCAGCAAGCAGAAGGATTACCAGATAGCGAGCTCTATCATCGGCATGGTGCGTGAGCTCGGCATCAAGACAGTCGTAGAGGGCGTTGAGAGCCTGGAACAGTACAAGATACTCTCTGACTTCAAGTGTGACTACATTCAGGGCTATCTTATGAGCAAACCGCTCAGGGAAGCGGACGCAATGGAATTCGTCATAGAATATGATGCACTGCACAAGCCGAGCGAACAGTCTCTGACCGAGAACTCGGACAAGCTGGCAATGGAAAGAAAGACCAAGGGTAACTGATATGTATATACTGACTGCACAGGCGGATTTCGACTCCGCACACTTCCTGCACGGTTATGAGGGCAAATGCTCCAACCTGCACGGCCACCGCTGGCATATAGAAGCAAAGGTAAAGGGCGAGCTCATCGCAGAGGGTCAGCAGAGAGGCATGGTCGTGGATTTCGGTGACTTGAAGCACGACCTCAGAGCCATAGCGGACAGCCTTGACCATATACTCATATATGAGGAAGGCTCACTCATGTCAAAGACCGTCGATGCGCTATGTGAAGAGGGGTTCAGGCTTTTCGCCGTGCCGTTCAGACCGACAGCGGAAAATCTGGCAAGATACATATACGACAAGATGAAGTCCAAAGGGTATGATATGGTGTCGCTGACAGTTTATGAGACCCCGGACAACTGTGCGGAGTATTCGGATGGAATATAAAGTATCGGAGATATTCACCAGCATAAACGGCGAGGGTGAACGGGCAGGAGAGCCTGCGGTCTTTGTCCGTCTGACCGGATGCCCGTTAAGGTGCAGTTATTGCGACACCGCATATGCACTGTCATTCGACAGTCCTCACACTGTCATGACCGAGGATGACATAGCCGCATATATCACCGAAAGCGGCATCCGAAACGTTACTCTCACGGGCGGCGAGCCGCTTGCGTCAAAGGGCGTGCGCACTTTGCTCGAACGCCTGTCACAGCTTCCCGTGCGTGTCGAAATAGAGACATCAGGATGTGTGGACGTGAGCATATGCAGAGGCATAGTGCCCGCACCGGTGCTGACGATAGACTACAAGCTGCCGTCAAGCGGCATGGAGAGCAGGATGATCAGAGCCAACTTCATGTCTCTGTCACCCGATGATACTGTAAAATTCGTGGCAGGGAGCAGAGAAGATCTTGACCGTGCTCTTGAAGTGATACGGGAATTCTCGCTCTCATGCCACATACACATAAGCCCCGTATGGGGCAGGATCGACCCGCAGGAGATAGTGGCATTTATGCTGGAGCACCGTCTGAACGGTGTGAAGTTACAGCTGCAGCTCCACAAAATAGTATGGGATGCGGATAAAAGAGGAGTATAGCAATGGTAGACACAAAGGAGATAGAAAAACACGTCAGGGGCATAATCAAGGCGATAGGCGACGACCCCGACAGGGAGGGACTGCGTGAAACGCCCGAAAGAGTGGCCCGTATGTGTGCTGAGGTATTTGAGGGCACAGGCTACACCAATGAGCAGATAGCGCAGATGTTCAACAAATCCTTCGGCATGAGCACATCGGACGATATCGTGCTTGTGAAGGACATCGACTGCTTCTCATACTGCGAGCACCACCTGGCTCTGATGTATGATATGAAGATAGCGGTTGCATACATCCCCAGGGGAAGAGTCCTCGGCCTGTCAAAGATAGCAAGGATAGCGGATATGGCGTGCAAGCGCCTGCAGCTTCAGGAGCGCATAGGTACCGACATAGCCGAGATAATGAGCCTTGCCGCAGACACGCCCGATGTTGCCGTGATAATAGAAGGCAGACACAGCTGCATGAGTGCAAGAGGCATAAAAAAGCCCGCCCTTACCAAGACGATAACGCTCAGAGGACGGTTTGAGACCGATGAAAAGCTGACAAACAAGCTGATGAATATGATGTGAGAACAGGGGCTTTTCGCCCCTGTTTTTTTACGCCCCGAAAACAGTTCCGGGGCGTAGTATTTCTATTTCCCGCTACTGTCCGAAGACAGCCCCGCCCTCGTCTTAACGGTCAATAATAAGGTAGTTATGATGAACGGTAACGATGCGTTTGTAAATATTAACGGCTCACGATAAAAATCGGCTGTGCCGCATCGCCTGTCAAAGTGCACTTCGTTCTCCGTGCAGGAGATCATATTCGCCCCGTAAAGACTACACCTGTATATCAAGCTCCGATCAATCGCTCTCGATAAGCTCTGTGTTCCAGTTGGTCTGCTGGATGAGCACATCTGTCTCTCTTATGTCCTTTGCAATGCTGTCCGCAATGGGCTGGAGCTCTCTTGCCTTTACCGTGGGGAGTATTCGTATCTCGGAATATCTTGCCCTGCTCACCAGGTCGGAACAGTTGTTGATAAGCTCCTTGTAGGCATTGAGCCTTATGCGCTCTGCATCCCTGTGAGCCATAAGAGCGGTGATGCTCCCCTTTTCCGTCTGCACGGTGCTGTTGGTGAGATTTATGCATCTTATAAGGTGCTCCAGGCGGTCTATCGCAGTGTCAAGCTCTTTGAGCAGATCCTTCACCTTTTCCGCAGGTTCTTCGCCCTCCTGCATGGTGGCGTTGTTTGTCAGCCTCGTGCGCAGTTCGTTTATCCTGTTCGTAAGGTCTGCCCTCTCTCTGAGCGCTTCTGCCAGTTTCATGACTTTATCCCCCTTTGTATTATTTTTTCAAGACGTGAAACATATCTGTCGGGATTCTTCACAAGATAGTTGCAGTGCGAATAACCCCTGTGTATAAAAAACTTTGCCTCGGGATAAAGCTTCTTTTCGGTCTTATAACCGTAATAACAGCTGAGCTCCTTTTCGCCGTAGTCAAAGAATAGATGCTTCTGCCGTCTGCAATCGAACTCTCTTTCACAGCCTGCGGTACAGTCCCGGAATATCCGTGCGAATGTACGGAGCTTCATTTTATTCAAGCACTCCGCCATGGCAGTACCGGCACTCCCGTATGCACGGGAAAGCACCTTGTCCGCATTTTTCCCGAAGGTCTTCCACGCATATACCATAGCGGTCATAAGCGGAGCTACATAGGCAGGCCGTTTTGTAAAGGGTATACCGTCGAGATAGAGCTCCTCTATCTCGATATCTTCATAATGTGTGAGCTTCATGGCGCAGACCGCACCGAGCGATGCGCCGTACACAAGAGCTATCTTAGTGATGCCCTCGGATAAAAGGTAGTCATGAAGTCTTGCCGCCTCGTCCTCTGCGGATACAAATTCCCGCTGACTCCTGCCGTGACTGCCCTGATCGGGAGCTATTATCCTGTATCTGCCCTTTAAGCGTGAGCCTATCACGTTATACATCATTTCGGCACTGGTCAGCATAGGATGTATAAGCACCACGCATGGGGCATTCCTGTCTCCGTATTCCGTTATCATGAGATCACCCTTTCCGTTACAGTATACAAAGCACCGACCGGCATCACACCGATCGGCAAACGGACTTCGGTACGGTATCAGACTCTTACAGCCTTGTGATATACCTTCTTGCCCTTCTTTATGATGATGCTGTCATCTATGGCAACAAGGGCGGAGGGATTTGTAACCTTGTTCTCGTCTATGGCGATGCCGCCCTGTGTGACAAGTCTTCTCGCCTCGCTCTTTGAGGGAGCAAGCTCTGTCTTTATGAGCAGGTCGAGAATATTTATGCCGTCGCCTATCTCTGCGGCAGATATCTCTGTTGTGGGCATATCCGATGTGTCCTTAGCACCGCCGAACAGGGCTCTTGCAGCATCAAGGCACTTGTCAGCCTCTTCCTTGCCGTGGATCATGGCTGTGAGCTCATATGCAAGACGCTCCTTTGCGGTGTTGAGCGCCGCGCCCTCAAGAGTGCGCTCCATTTCCTCGATCTCCTCAATGGGGATGAATGTGAGGAGCTTCAGGCACTTGATAACATCGTCATCGCCCACATTTCTCCAGTACTGGAAGAAATCGTAGGGTGAGGTTTTTTCGGGGTCGAGCCATACAGCGCCCTTCTCGGTCTTGCCCATCTTCTTGCCCTCGGAATTGGTGAGCAGAGTGATGGTCATAGCATGGGCATCCTTGCCCAGCTTCTTTCTGATAAGCTCTGTGCCGCCCAGCATATTTGCCCACTGGTCATCGCCGCCGAACTGCATATTGCAGCCGTATTTCTGGAACAGCATATAGAAGTCGTAGGACTGCATTATCATGTAGTTGAATTCAAGGAAAGTAAGGCCTCTCTCCCATCTCTGCTTGTAGCACTCGAATGAGAGCATCTTGTTTACCGAAAAGCACGCACCCACCTCACGGAGCACATCCACATAATTGAGAGAAAGGAGCCAGTCGGCATTGTTTACCATCATAGCCTTGCCCTCGCCGAATTCGATGAACTTGCTCATCTGCTTTCTGAAACAATCCACATTGTGCCGGATAGTCTCGGGGGTGAGCATCTTTCTCATATCGGTCTTGCCGGAGGGGTCGCCTATCATGCCCGTGCCGCCGCCCAGAAGTGCGATGGGGCGGTTGCCTGCCTGCTGAAGTCTCTTCATAAGGCACAGCGCCATGAAGTGACCAACATGAAGGCTGTCTGCCGTGGGGTCAAAGCCGATGTAGAAAACTGCCTTGCCCTCGTTCACCATTTTGCTTATCTCTTCCTCATTGGTCACCTGAGCGATAAGCCCTCTTCTTTTGAGTTCCTCGTATAAAGTCATTTGTTATACCTCCTGAATGATCTATGATCTTACTTTTTGTACTGCACAAGCGTCATTTTGTCATTTATCACAATGACAAAACCTGTCTGATGATAGCCCATCTTTTCATAGAGATGGCAGTTGCCCGCCTCTTCCAGTATCGTCATAAGCTCCCAGTTGTCAGCGCCGTGTATCTTCTCTGCTTCACGGATAGCGTCTGACGCATATCCCATTTTCCTGTGAGCGGGAGCGATAAACAGCGGTGATATGCGCTTCGGTGTGCCATCATTGGCATCATACACCCTTATCGCACCGACTTTCTCATCCTCACTGACGATATAATAGAAATGCGTTTCAGGCATACCCAGACGCTGTTCGGTCTTTTCAAGCGGCTCACAGGCAGGATTTGTCTCTGTATCATGGTATCGCTCATACAGCTCCGCAAACGCCGACTTCTGCATCTGCCATACCGTTTCTGCTTCATCCATGCCGATCTGTACAAGTTTCAACATGATTACACCACCTTGTAATATAATAGCCCCCGGTATGCATAGCATACCGGGGGCGAAATATCATCTCTGATGGATCGCTGTACCACCCTGGCTTCGCATTATCTGTCAAAGATAATGCCTCTACAAAGCTGTAACGTGCTCTGCTGCTGCACGGACCGCCATTTCCTGCGGTCTGCTGATAGGTGCGTACCCACAGCCTCCGTCACCTGCTCACACCGTCCGCAGGCTCTCTGTATCGGGACTCATCATCTGAGATGCTGTGCTTCTTACCCGTCATAGCATTTTGATATTGGTGTTATGTTACCACATAAATCTCGGTTTGTCAAGAGTTTTTTTTGAAAATCAATAGTTTTTCAGCACATTTATTGCACCTATGACTATCTCGGTAGCACGTTCTATGTCTTTTCGCATAGTTTCAGTGCTCTCGTTGGAGCGAGCCATCTCAACAGCCTGATCGACAGTTTCCCTGCCGACCTCCTCCTGCGTGCGGTAGATGTCATCCAGCTGCTGGAGGGCAAAGGTCTCAAAATTCTTGTAGCAATCCTTGAGATCCTTTATGGTGCTGTTCCTTATATCGTCATAGTTCTCAAGCGCTGAGTCTATGATATCCGAACGTCTGTTCTTCTTCATGATATTGCGGAAGAAGGGCATGGTCGCAAGAGGGAAGCCGACATCTCTCGATGCGCCCTGCGAAGCCGCCTGCTTTATCTTATCCGCTACGAAGGTATTCACGTTCACAGCCTCACTGCAAGAGATCCTTGCACTTGAAAGATTCTGGATACCCAGCTTTCTGGAGAGCTGTGAGCCCATTTCGTTTATTATGTCGTTGAGTCGCTGACCGTGTATCTCAAGGCAGCGTCTGTAAGCCTCGCCCACCTTGTCCATGAGGTAGGAGTAGAAGTGACGCTCCACATCAGCCTCGTCGGCAGTGCTGCGGCAACTTACTATATCCTCTCTCAGCTTGGTGAAGAACTCATACATCCAGCGCTCCGCCTCCTGCTTCATCTCTGTGATAGAGAGAAGTATCTTCGGCTTCTGGCTGTCAAGAGCGGCGGCAAGGGTGGTGCATTCCTTTTCAAAATCGGTCTTTAAACGTTCAAGCTTCTCCTTGTCCATCTTCATCATGTCGCTTATCATATTGAGCCTGCTGAGGGTATCAGTCATCATTATCTGGAGCATTGAGAACACACGCTGTGTGCGTATGGTGTCCTTCTGAGTTATCAGCTCACGCCCCAGCGCACGCTCAAATTTCAGGAACTGGTTCTCATAGTATTCCTGGAAGCCCTTTATGTCGGGACGGTTAAGACCTATCTTGCGTCGGTATTCATCAATACCGCTGATGCCGTAGACCTCCGCCACGGGTATTATCTGCGCACACTTCTCGCTTATGTGGTTGACTATGCGCTCTATATCCTCCATGGAGTTCATGGCATCTATCATATTTATCAGCACGAACACCTTGCTGAAATTCTGCGGAACGATCTGGCTCGCTATGAAATACTGCTCACTTTCGGAGAACGGCGACAGCGCAGATGCCACATATATGACCGCATCGGCCTTTACAAGGAAGTCCTTAACCAGATAGTCAAGCTCATCAAGGTCGGACAGACCCGGAGTATCGACCACCTGTATCTCCTTTAGTATCGGCGCATCACTTTTGACATCTATGTATTCCAGCGCACCGGGGAAATAATCGAGCAGTCCCAGCAATCTCTCACGGCTCAGGTCATCGGGTGTCAGCGTGACCCTCTTGCCGTTTGACAGCACAGCCTCCACCGACTGTGTCTCACCGTAGGAAAAGCGGTTTATCGTGAATGTCTCGGGCGCTACGTTCACGGGTGCGGCGGAACGGCCGAGAATGGCGTTGATTATCGTGCTCTTGCCTCTCTTGAAATCGCCTATGATGACCAGAGAGAAGGGCTCGCTCATCTTGCTGTCGATTATGGAGTCCCACTTTTTCATTCTCTGTGTGACGTCCTCACCGAGTATAGCAGAGAGCTCAGGGTCTTTTATCAGCCTGCCGAGCTCGTTTCGCACAAATTCTATGTCACGTTCGGCATTGTCGTAATTTTTCTCCATCATAAGACCCCCCTTTCTCAGTCCTGTTCATCCATATCAGCGATTATATCACAGCGTATCTCAAGAGTCTGCTTGTTGCTGATATGCGACGAGGGGCGTTTAAGGTCGGGGCGCCATATGTAGAGTATCTCACAGGTCGTGAACTCCGTCCCTGCGAATATACGTCTTTCGTCCGGCTTTGTGGTAGGTGAGAGGCGAAGTTCTCTCACAGGCGTCACATGGAGCTTGCTATGCTTTTCCATGATAGCCGCAAGGTCTATATCCTTGTCCTGCTTGCCGTAGGAATCGGGTATGCCCTTCTGTCTGACGGAAGCAAAAATCTCCGGGAACTTGGTCGGGTCGTCGAGACAGATTATTCCTGCCCTGTCGGCAGTTATATCGCCTGCGACCAGCCATTTGTTCAGGTTGTAGTTGAGCTCTCTTATATTCGACTTTGACTCGTCGCCGAGAGTGCCGTCGCCCGTGAGGTCGCCCTTGCTGATGCCGGGATATGTGAAAGCATAGTTGAAGGGACAGTGCCTGTTCTGTATCCTGCCGCATTCACAGCCGATAAGGTAGCAAAGCTCATCATGGGTACACATTTCTGCGATGTCTCTCGACATAACGATGCAGTTCTCCACACCGTCGCCCACAAGACAGAATATATCGGGCACGTCGCCCGCCTTCTTGACGAGCACTTCGGGAAGGCTTATCTGGAGCCTGTCACTGCAGGTCTTGGCAGCCTCGTATGCCTTGGCATACTGCATAGAGCCCGCAACATCGGCAGACTGGAAATATCTCTTGTAGCGGTTGGGTATATCCGCCGATACTATCGTCTTGTACAGCTTTGACCAGCCGGCAAAGCCGCCTATCTTCTGTCTCATCGCAAAGTCCGCATCGAACGCATAATCGAGAGTACCGCCTATGACGTGCTCCTGATATGAGCGTGTGCGCTGTGCGAGGTAGTCAGAGAACGACGTATTTATTTCCATAAGGGGATTATTATCCATCATACTGTCATGCCTCCCGTTATTCCTCATCAGAGAGTATATCGGTCAGCGTCTTATGGAGAGTATAGGTCGAGGCGAGCATACTGCCCACGTTCTCGGCTATATTCTGAAGTCTCAGCTTTTCGTTATCCGACATTTCTTTCTTCTGCTGCTTGGTCTCGTTGAGATCATCGAGGGTCTTCTGTGTATCCTTGAGGATTATCTCTGTCTCCTGCTCGATCTGGTTTTTAAGTCCCGTAAACGAGCTGTATACCTGCTGACGCACGGATTCCGTGAAGTCAGAGTTTATCTTCATCTCGTGGAACTGCTTTGAAACGCTCTGCTTGAAGCTCTGCTTGAACTTCTCTATGCGCTCGTCAACAAGGAACTTGTCAACGGCGAATTTGCCCGTGAACGTGCCTGCAAAGCCTGCAAGAGCCATAAGGCAGATACCTGCGGGCGTGAGGAACGCACCGCCGACAAAGGCGGTAACGAGCAGGAAGGATGTTGCGAGCCATGTGGTAAGACCCGTAAGGCCGCCCAGTAGGGCGCCCTTGACGCCTGCCTCCCTGAAACCCACGAACAGGCCGCCTATACCGCCCGTGCCGATAACGGAGCCGATAACGCTGTCAACGACGCCGCCGGCTCTCGCACGTCTTTCGGGGGCGACGGAGAACAGCTCCTGGATACGGTTGAGCGACTCAAAGAACTCATCCTGGAAGGACTGCAAACGCACTGCCTCCTCAGAAAGTCCTATGTTGATATCGTTCTGGATCTGCTCACAGATGAGCTGAGCCTTGTTCTCGATGTTTTCCTTTATCTTCTGGGTGAGCTTCTCATAGACTATCTTCAGCTTCTCGCGCTTGAGATCCTCAGCGCTCATCTGATAGTCGTCTATGACCTGCATAGCCGTTTCTTCTATCTTTACCCAGTACTCGTCAAGTATGGGCTGGAGTTTTTCAAAAACATTGTTCGCCGCATTGTTTATGCGCACGAATTCCTCTCTCTTCTTGGTACGGATATCCTCGATCTCGTCGATAGCGAGCTGGTATTTCTCCATGAATTCGTCTGTCTCCATGACAAGGGCATTCTCGTGGAGGACGATGGAGTTTATTATCTCTGAACCGGAGCTTATGATCTTGTTTGCAAGTATCTGGAGGGTAATAGAACCTCTTTCCTTGGTGAGCATCGTTTCAAGGACGTTCTCAAAGGTGGGGAAGTTGGACTCTGCCAGCATCTCCATATCGCCGGCTTCCTTTGCCATGAGAGCCTTCTTTGCATAAACGCCTATAACCTTGGGCTTGCCTATCTTGCGCTTGTACACGGCAAACTCCTTTGAGTTCTCACCCATGACCTTCTTCGCCTTGTCCATAACATAACTGCTTATGCGCTTTTCGACAGTTTCCACTATCCTGTCCTCATCCTCCTTTGAGAACGTACCGAAGCAGTTTACGGCGAATATGATACGACCGAGGTCGGAGGTGAGCATCTTGTTTTCAAGAAAATCCTTCTCAAACTGTGAGAACGGGGAGTTCGCACTTATGACGAATACAGCTGCATCTATCTCGGGAAGTATGGACATGGTGACATTTGTCATCTGTTCATCATCGTTGAGACCCGGGGTATCTATTATATCCACATGATTCTTGCAGAAATCGGTGTCATAGTATACCGTGGCTTCCTTTACGGTCTCTGCCTTTTTCTCAGACTCAAAGGACAGCTTGGTGACGTAGTCTGCCAGCTTGTTTATATCAACTTTTTCGGTCTGACCGTCCTTGTACTCTACGACAACATACGGCTCTTTGCTGTATGTTACCCTGTTAAGGGTAGCAGTCGCAGGAAGAACGTCCGCAGGAAGGACCTCCTGACCGAGTATGGCGTTTATGAGAGTGCTCTTTCCACGCTTGAATTCGCCGACAATGGCGACCTCAAAGTGGTCCTCCTCTGCCTTGGATATAACATCGCCGATAGACTGAGCGGTGTTGTCCAGGCTGAGTGACTGAGCATATTCTCTGAGCTGACTGAGTTCTTCCGTCAGATCGGTTATGGTCTCCCGAAACGACGCATAGCTGTCAAACTCATAGGTCTGTGTCTGTTCCATCATAAGCCCCCCATAGAGAAATATATCCGTACAGATCCGTAAGGATCTATGAAACGTTATCAGTGCGGTGATGCGCAAAAGCCCATGAAACCGCATTTTGACATATATTACATTATATCATAATTTTGAATGCAAAGTCAACCAATGCCAAACCGTCAATTTAACAAATTCGGCGGATTTTTTTAGGCGTTATACACAAATATCATCATTTAAAGCCTTACAAATATCTAAAAAGGTTACAAATCAGCAACAGCCGACCGGAACACCCCATCGGGCAAAGCCCGAAAAGGCGCATGAAATAAGGCTTTCAGAGCTTTGCCGTCATTTGTGACAAATTACGAAAAAATATCAAAAAACACTTGCAAAATACGCTCAAATGGTATATTATATATTTATGGGGGTATGTCGTCAAGGCATTACCCATTCAAAAATCTATTGATCTTAGGAGGAAATCCCAATGTCAGTTAAAGTTGCTATCAATGGTTTCGGCCGTATCGGTCGTCTTGCATTCAGACAGATGTTTGATGCTCCGGGTTATGAGGTAGTTGCTATCAACGATCTCACAAAGCCCTCCATGCTCGCTCACCTTCTCAAGTATGATACTGCTCAGAAGGGCTACTGCGGCATAATCGGCGAGAACCTTCATACTGTTTCCGCTGATGACGAGAAGGGCACTATCACAGTTGACGGCAAGACCCTTACCATCTATGCCAAGGCTAACGCTGCCGAGCTCCCCTGGGGCGAGATCGGCGTTGACGTTGTTCTCGAGTGCACAGGTTTCTACTGCTCCAAGGAGAAGTCTCAGGCTCATATCGACGCAGGCGCTAAGAAGGTCGTTATCTCTGCTCCCGCAGGCAACGATCTCCCCACTATCGTTTACAGCGTAAACGAGAAGACCCTTACAAAGGATGACAAGATCATCTCTGCTGCATCCTGCACAACAAACTGCCTCGCTCCCATGGCTAAGGCTCTCAACGATTATGCTCCTATCCAGAGCGGTATCATGAGCACGATCCATGCTTACACCGGCGACCAGATGATCCTCGACGGTCCTCACAGAAAGGGCGACCTCAGAAGAGCAAGAGCAGGCGCTGCTAACATCGTTCCCAACAGCACCGGTGCTGCTAAGGCTATCGGCCTTGTTATCCCCGAGCTCAACGGCAAGCTCATCGGTTCTGCTCAGAGAGTTCCTGTTCCCACAGGTTCCACAACTATCCTCACCGCTGTTGTTAAGGGCAAGGATGTTACCAAGGAAGGCATCAACGCTGCTATGAAGGCTGCTGCTTCCGAGTCCTTCGGTTACAACGAGGATCAGATCGTTTCCTCCGACGTTATCGGTATGAGATACGGTTCTCTCTTCGATGCTACCCAGACCATGGTTTCCAAGATCAGCGATGACTGCTATCAGGTACAGGTAGTTTCCTGGTATGACAACGAGAACTCTTACACATCCCAGATGGTAAGAACTATCAAGTATTTCGCAGAGCTCGGCTGATAAGGTCGTCTCACAGGATACATAATACCAATAAAACACCCGGGATTTCTCCCGGGTGTTTTTTATTATGGAGCATCACTGCTTGCCAAAGGACACATCGTATTCGATCGGTGCGTAATATGACACACCGTCGGAACTCAGCAGATAAAATGTCAGCTTCTTCACATCATTGTCCGTGATGAAATTTTTATCAACGGTAAACTTGAACCGGCAGTTCCGATAGCCCTCTTCATTGAAATGTTCGGTGATGTCCCCTGCTTTGCGCCCATAGGGGCAGGATATCTGCACCCCGTCCGCCATGACTATCATGCCGTCAAGGTCTGACCTGTTCCGATAGTCTATCGCCCATCCCCTGAATGCATACACATCCTCGTCGGGGTCAAGCACTATACTCCCCTTTTCGCATTTCACGACACCGCCGTCATTATTCAGACAAAGCCCGTTGTCGGCTATCCATATGTCCGCAGTCTGCTGAGGCAGCTCACTGCGTTTTTTCAGTTCCTCCGCATCGTCCGAGACGAGGGGTCTTGTGGTCAGAACCTTCTCCGCAAAGCGCTCATAGCAGGAGAAAAGAACTATGTCGGGCTTTTCACATCTGTCAAGCTCCTCAGCCCCTGCACGCACCCTTAAATAGTCGGTATCTCTGAAATTCTCGGCAAAATATCTTGATACTGGTCTCTCGGGAAGATCACGATACAGCGAGTCGCCGTATATCAGCAGTTTCTTGTCATTTACCGCCGAATCGTTGTGCCACATCTTTTCCTGACGAGCTATCTCCATCGGGGCTTCTTTCTGGAGTCTGTCCAGCACAGCCTCCAAAGCTTTATATTCCCCGCTTTGTGTGTCCTCCGCCACAGAAGTATCCCATACCGGGGCAGAGACTACCTCTTTTTCCAGTGCACCGACACCTATCATACCCGACAGGTCTCCCTCAATTTCGGCCGTCACGCTCATATCGGGCTCAAAGTCGGAAACAGCGTCTATACAGCCGTCAGCAAGCAGTCTCTCCATTACCTTTTCATAGACAAGATACGAGCCCTGAGCAGTCCAGTGAGTATCCGTCCTTATAAACATCGGCGCAGAAGCCTTGCCCTCTGTCAGCACATCCTTGACATTGATGACCCTTACATCCGTATTGGCGGTCAGATATTCCTCTATCTGATCCACAACGGTGGGCGATACGGCAAAATCACCACCACTTATCTTCTCAGGATAAACGCTTGCCTTTGAGGGGACAAGCACAAGGTAATACTCTATACCGTTGCGCTTATAGTAATCAGCGACCTTCTGCTGTTCATGAGCTATCTCTTTCAGAGTATCCTCAGACAGCTTGTAAAGACCCATACCTATCTCGGTATTGTGCGACTCGGTGATAAAATAAAAGCCGTCCTTGCCCGCCTGCACCTGTGAGTTCGTCATTTTTCCGAGCAGTCTGACATTCACGGCGGTGTAGAACCTGTTGTACAGATCGGCAAAGCCGATATTGTCACTGCACCAGTCCTCCATACCCTGAGTGAATTTTCCCGGTGTCATATCCTCTGCTGTTATATCAGGAAATGTTGCCAGTTTTCTTTTCTGTGTCTCGGAGACCTTCCCGCCCTTTATGTCCGAAGTCAGGGCGGACAGCAGTATCATACCGAAAAACGCCGATATGCCCGCAGTCATTATTACCTTATCTGCTTTAACCTTCATAAGCCACCCCGTCAGAAATTGAAATAGATGAACGGATTATACGATACACAGACCGCATACGACAATGCCGTCACTGCAAGCAGTATCATAAGGCAGCATTCCCCGAAGAGCACACAGTTCTCAAGCCCGGTGAACATATAATCCAGCCGTGCCCTGATCTTTCTGACCACAGGGAAGGAAAGAACACAGCATATCACGATAAGCGGCAGATACATCAGAGCATTATAGACAACGGACGGGTCGGTGACAGGATTTCCGTATGTGCCGAACATCGCCCTGAAATACTGATATGCCCTTCTGAGCCCCTCAGACCTGAACAGCACCCAGCCGAACATGACACATAACAAAGTAAAGACCCTGTAAATGAATACCGCCGGCTTTTTTGTCAGCTTCTTCGGTATCCCCGACAGCTTCTCAAAGGTGAGTATCACAAAGTAGAACAGGCCCCAGAATATAAAGTTCCAGCTCGCACCGTGCCACACGCCCGTGAGGAACCATACAACAAACAGGTTGAATACCAGTCTCGCCCTGCTCTTTACCCGTGAGCCGCCGAGGGGGAAATACACATAATCCCTGAACCATGTGCCGAGAGAGATATGCCAGCGCCTCCAGAATTCGGACACGGACTTTGATGCATAGGGGTGGTCAAAGTTCTCGTTGAAATGAAATCCGAACATCAGACCCAGACCAATCGCCATATCCGAATATCCCGAAAAATCATAGTATATCTGGAGTGTATAACAAAGCATACCGAGCCATGCTCCCACAACGGAAACACTGCTGAGGTCATTCGCATTGAATGACAGGTCGGCGACCACAGCCATTGAATTTGACAAGATCAGTTTCTTGCAAAGGCCGTAGACAAAGCGTTTCAAGCCCTTGTAAAAGTCGGAGAGGGTCTCTTTTCTGTCTTTTATCTCTCTGGCGACCGTCTCATATCTGACTATCGGCCCTGCGATGAGCTGAGGGAAGAACGTGATATACAATGCGACACTGAGGGGATTTTTCTGAACCTCTCCGTTCTTTCTGTAAACATCTATGACGTATGACATCGCCTGAAATGTGAAAAAGCTGATACCAATCGGCAGAGTGAACTTTGTCAGCGGTATATCCGCACCGAAGAACCTGTCGATCTGTGTGATGGTGAAATTCAGATACTTATACACAAAAAAAATGCTTATGTTCCACAGGCACATCGCGACAATGACCGCCCGCCCTGCCGCCTTTTTCTCACGGAAGCGGTCGGCGAGCAGACCGAACACATAGTTTGCAAATATGGAGACGAGCATGACAAATATAAACTTTGGCTCTCCCCACGCATAGAATATCAGCGATGCGGCAAGCAGAAAATAATTCTTGAATTTTCTGTCTGCTATATAATAAAAGAACAGCGTCAGCGGCAAAAATATAAACAAGAACACTGTCGATGAAAATAGCATATGTATTGCTCCTTAACTTTGATTAGGACACAATTAGTATATCATCAAACCAAATTTATGTCAATAGCAATCGTTAATTTGAATATGGGCGGACAGGTGATCCCGTCCGCCCATATGATCATGTCTTTGGTGTTGCGTAAACGATGTCTGCGCTTGTATATGCCGAGCCGTTACTGCCCTTGAACGCCCTTACGAGGAAGCCGTACTTCGTTCCGTTTGCAAGTCCTGTTGCCGTATAGCTTGTTCCCGTTATCTCGCCGAGATATACATATTTGCCGTTGTCAACACGATATACTCTGTATGTTGTTGCACCGCTCACTGTGCTCCACTTTATGACCGCCTGCTTGTTGCCCGGTGTCACGGTGAACTTTGGCTTTGCGACGGCGGCGGTGGGTGTGGCATATCTCACGTCTGCGGTGGTGTATGCAGAGCCTGTGTCACCTCTGAACGCCCTTACAAGGAAGCCGTACTTCACGCCCCCCGTAAGCCCCGTCTTGGTGTATGATGTTGCCGTAGTCGAGCCGAGACAGGTGTATTTGCCGTTTGAATAGCTGTACACCCTGTACGACGTTGCGCCCGATACTGCGCTCCATCTTAGGGTCACGGAGCCGCTTCCCGGGGTGGCGGTCAACGTCGGCTTTGCGACGGCGGCAGTGGGCGTTGCATATCTCACGTCTGCGGTGGTGTATGCAGAGCCTGTGTCACCCCTGAACGCCCTTACGAGGAAGCCGTACTTCACGCCCCCCGTAAGCCCCGTCTTGGTGTATGATGTTGCCGTGGTCGAGCCGAGACAGGTGTATTTGCCGTTTGAATAGCTGTACACCCTGTATGACGTTGCGCCCGATACTGCGCTCCATCTGAG